>NZ_JAQQDU010000099.1:0-31001 GCF_046027825.1 Paraburkholderia sediminicola | reverse complement strand
CTAGGCGTCCCTCGAGATATTGCTTGGGCGAGTCGAACACGTCATTCGCGTTCACTTCGTGACTGCGTGCAGTCTCCGCCACGGAACGTCCACTGGACAAGGTCTCCTCAACGATCTGGCGCTTCTCGTCCGGCGTACGCCGCGGATACTTCCGGTCGGCTTTGACTTCGGTGCATTCGGTCACTGTGTCCATGATTCCTTTGTGGGCACAGTCACATTTGTGCCCCACGAAAGCATCGCGGCACCTTCATCAGGCGTCTATACGGTCACGGTCGGACGGTTACCGTAGTTCTATCCACATGAATGCCACAAGCGCCCCGCGCGCTCAAGCTGAGCGTTTGTCCGTCTCTGGCGTCGTCTGCTGGCCAGACTTCACACAATTGGCCAGCACGCTCGCAAGTCTCCGCGTCGCATGCGAGACTCTGCAAACCTAAGAGCTGACCTTCCAGCCACGCTCCACCTTCTCGACAACGATAGCTTTGCCGGACATTCGTGCCGCGCGGCGCCAAATGCCATCCTCAGTTACGCGCTGGCTTATTGGCTGGCAATGTGGCGACTGGAATCAGGTGACTCAACCTTCGTTCCAACGCAAGTACAGCTCGATGTTTCTTCAACCCCAATGCGGGCTTCTCAACGAACCGCCAGGACAGGGCAGAAAGCAGACAAGTGACCGGCAAGCTTGCGCAAAAGAGAGCGAGCGGTGATATGTCATTGCCGAGAAAATGGACCATCGTCTGTTGGACCGGAAACGCGTAAATGTAGATTCCGTAGGAGATGTCGCCGTGTTTGCCGAATTGTGCCACGCGTCCGAGCGACGCAAACGCGAGCGTGATCACAATCAGCGGAGCCAGCATGATGTACGCCGCGTGCTGTGCATCCGTGCCGCGCACGGCAACGATCGCGAACACTGCCAGCATGACAAGGTCAACTCTGTTGAGCTTGCTCAAACCGTGCAGGTAAAGAAGAGCGCCGCCGAAGAACAAGCACGCGAGTTTGGCAGACTCGGCGACGGGAAAATTGTTGTGCCAGACCGCAGACTGAAGTCCGAAGGCCGGAATGCCCCGAAAATAAAAGAGCCAGCATGCGCCGACAAATATCACCATCACGCGTGTATTCAATGCGCGAACAATACCCAATGCAAGCACGATCACGTACATCAGCACTTCTACAGGCAGGGTCCACAGAGAGCCGTTCACTGCGCCTGGATACGCATTTGATTCGAAGACTCCCGGCAGCGTGTAACGAATGAATAGCCAGATATTGCTCAAATAGGCACGCGTGAGCGGATGGTGCAGGTAAGCCCACATGTGCAACGTTGTCAGAAAAGCGCCTAGCACCAGCACTGTCAGGGCAACGCAAACGGCCAGTCCAGGAAACAATCGAAGCACGCGCTTAATCGCGTAGTCGGCAACGCCGTTCGAATTTTTGCACGAGCCGGTGATCAGATAGCCGCTAATGACGAAAAAAATGGCCACGGCCAGACCGCCCCCGGAATCGATTCCTGTCAGCGCAGCAATCGGTTCGGCGGCTTCGTGACCTGTGAGCGGGTAGCAGTGGCTGAACAGAACGAGGCTTGCGGCAAGAAAGCGCAATATGTCGAAATTGTTGTCTCGTTGCATACGTAAGGCTATGAAAGTTGCGGTAACAATTTGTGAGATATACCACAGATGACCAAGCCGCCCCGTAGCGTGTTTGAAAATACGTGGCCAACGACGATTGGTCGTTAAGGCCCTAATTTTATTTTCCAAGGGGGAAATTGCATCTCAAAGGGTCTGCCGTCGGCCAACCCCCCATCCGACGCGAGTAACAATTGACAAACAAAGTTGCTGAAGTCGATGCTTTTGAGCAGAATTGCGACTTTGTCGCACGCCCTTTGTATGAAAATATCGCCCGGTCACTTCGCTTTGCCCGCATGAACGCTAAACAAGCGCCGCGTTCAGAATTTGAGCGCTTATCCGTATCAGTTGTCGTCTATCGGCCGGACCCAGCGCAACTTGTACAGACGCTGGCTAGTCTTGGCGCCGCCTGTGCGGCCCTACGCTCTATCAGACCCGGCCTTCCGGTCGAACTCATCCTCGTAGATAACGGTGGTCTACCGGACGTCTCCGTGGTCCTCAAGGAACTGGCTGCTCACGATATAGACTGCACGATCATCACTGGGCACGGAAACGTGGGATATGGCCGAGGCCACAATTTGGCAATCGAGCGGTCGGCGAGCTGTTATCACCTCGTGCTGAACCCGGATATCGACCTTGACCGAGACGCACTAATCGAGGCGTTAGACTTTTTCGATGTTCACCCGGATGTGGGACTGTTGACGCCGTGGATCGGTGACGATGAGGGGCGCCTGCAGTACCTGTGCCGCCGCTATCCGACCTTGCTGGACCTGCTTGTGCGAGGTTTTCTGCCCGCTGGTTTGCGTAAGTTGTTTGTGAACCGTCTCGCGCGCTATGAGATGCGCGATTTGATTAACGAGCGCGACATTGTATGGAGTCCACCTATCGTCAGCGGCTGCTTCATGCTGTTCCGCACAGACGTCCTGAAGCGTTTGGGCGGATTCGACGATCGGTATTTTCTCTATTTTGAAGACTACGACCTTGCACTTCGCACGAATGAGCTTTCGCGAGTGGTCTATCTTCCAACCGTCCGGATTGTGCATCACGGGGGGGGCGCAGCCCGCAAGGGCTGGCTGCACGTGCGCCTGTTCGTCGCTTCGATGGTCAAGTTCTTCAACCGATTCGGCTGGAAGTGGCTATGAGTCATGTGCTCATCACTGGCGCCAACGGATTTGTCGGCCAAGCGCTGTGTCGCGCATTGCGTGGCGCGGGACATACGGTTACAGGCCTTGTCCGGCGCGCGGGGCAGCTTCAAAGCGACGTGAACGAATGGATCGACGTCAGCATGGATTTCGCCGCCATCGACGCGGCATGGC
Source organism: Paraburkholderia sediminicola (assembly GCF_046027825.1). Classification (GTDB taxonomy): domain Bacteria; phylum Pseudomonadota; class Gammaproteobacteria; order Burkholderiales; family Burkholderiaceae; genus Paraburkholderia; species Paraburkholderia sediminicola_D. The sequence goes on along the minus strand of NZ_JAQQDU010000099.1, from coordinate 28,069 downwards.
CGGCCACCTTGCAAGTGGACTGTGTCGTGCATCTGGCGGCGCGCGTGCATGTGATGCGCGAAGAGGCGGCGGATCCGGACGCGGCGTTTCGCGCGACCAACGTTGATGGTGCGTTACGCGTCGCACAGGCCGCATCTCGCCATGGAGTGCGGCGTTTTGTCTTCGTCAGCAGCGTCAAGGCGCTGGCCGAAGCCGATATGGGCCGTCCGTTACGCGAAGACGATCCGCCGATGCCGCAGGACGCATACGGGCGCTCGAAGCTCGCCGCCGAACTCGCGTTGTCGAGCTACGGCGAGCAGTCCGGCTTGGACGTCGTGATCGTGCGGCCACCGCTGGTGTACGGGCCGCAGGTGCGCGCCAATTTCCTGCGGTTGATGGATGCTGTCTGGAAAGGGGTACCGTTACCGCTGGCTTCGGTCCGTGCCCGGCGCAGCCTGATCTACGTCGAAAATCTTGCAGACGCACTGATGCACTGCGCGATAGATCCGCGCGCAGCGCACCAATGCTTCCACGTCGCCGACGCTGATGCTCCAACGGTCGCCGAGCTGGCCTGCTCGCTCGCTCTGCATCTGCAGAAGACCGCGCGCTTGTTACCGGTGCCACCAGCCTTGTTGCACCTGGCTGGCCGACTGACAGGCCGCTCCGCGCACGTGGACCGGTTGGTCGGCGCCTTGCAGCTCGACACTGCGCGCATTTGCGCGACGCTTGATTGGCAGCCGCCGTATTCGACCGACGAAGGGCTGGCCGAAACCGCTCGTTGGTATCGAGCCACGCATTGAGGGCGCGCATGTTGACGTACTTTTTTACGCTCCCGACAGCGTTGGCCGTAGCACTGGTCGCGCTCGGTGCCGCATGCACATGCGGCGCTATTCTATGGGCGCTACTCAGGACCGGCATGGCCTGGCGACTTGCCACGGACATTCCGAACGATCGCTCGCTGCATGCCGCACCGACGCCGCGCGTGGGCGGCTGGGGCATCGTGCCGGTGGCCGTGGCGGCGACCTTGCTGCTGGCGCCGAGCCTCTGGTATGCCGCTCTCGGCACCGCGTTCCTGGCGGCGATTTCGCAAATCGACGACCGGCGCGGATTGCCTGCGCGAGTCAGGTTCGCCGCGCATCTGATCGCCGTGGTCGGATTGGTGATACTTTTTCCCGCCAATGCCCCCTGGTGGGTCTTGGTAATTCTTGCCTTCTTGATGCTATGGTTGGTTAATCTTTACAACTTCATGGATGGCGCGGACGGTCTGGCGGGCGGTATGGCGATGTTCGGTTTCGCCGGGTACGCCGCCGGGGCGCTCCTCAGCGACCATCCTTTGCCGGAACTGATGTGGTCGGCGACGGCGATTTCGGGCGCAGCGGTCGGCTTCCTGTTGTTTAATTTTCATCCGGCACGCATTTTTCTCGGCGACGCCGGATCTATCTCCCTGGGTTTTCTTGCCGGGGCGCTCGGTTACTGGGGCTGGCGCGGTGGGGTTTGGCCCGTCTGGTTTCCGATCCTGGTCTTTGCGCCGTTCATCGCCGATGCATCGATCACGCTTGCCCGCAGGCTGGTGCGCGGCGAAAAGTTTTGGCAAGCGCACAGGGAGCACTACTATCAACGTATGGTGCGTTCAGGGATCGGCCACGCTAGGACCGCATTGACGTGGTATGGACTAATGGTAGCTGGCATAATGCTTGCTCTTGTTGCACTTGGCCGCTCAGTGATTTTTCAGTCGTGTGTGCTGGCGGTCTGGATCGCCGTTCTCGGCGCGGCGGGCCTATTCGTCGAGTTGCGCTGGCGTCGTTTCCAATCAACACTGTCCGATAACTGAGGTATGACGCTGATGTTAAGAAACAAGGCCACCTGGCTATCTTTCAGCGCTTTCCTTTTCGACTTATGCGCGGTCGCGGCCGCTTGGCTGATCGCGTACATCATTCGCTTCAACGGCCTGGTGCCGGAAGACTTCCGGCTCGGGGCAATGCACTCGCTCCTCTGGGTTCTGCCGACCTACGGCATCATGTTCCGCATCTTCGGCTTGTACCGCGGCATGTGGGTCTTTGCGAGCCTGCCGGATCTCCTTCGTATTGCAAAAGCGGTAATTGCCGGCGCGCTGATCGCCATGGTCGTTTCGGTGATGGTTCAGCCGTTGCCGATCGTGCCGCGCTCGGTGCTGATTGTGTCCCCGCTATTCCTGTTCCTTGCGATGGGCGGATCACGCGCCTTGTATCGTGCGACCAAAGAGTTTTATCTCTATGGCGGGCTTGTGGCGCAGGGTAAGCCGGTCGTCGTACTCGGCGCCGGCAACGCGGGCGCGAGTCTCGCCCGCGAGCTGTCGCGTTCGAGCGAATGGCGCCTGGTGGGCTTGCTCGACGACGATGTCGCCAAGCACGGGCGCGAAATCTACGGCTACAAAGTACTTGGCTCGATAAGCGAATTGCCGCGATTTGCTGAGACGCTGAAGACCGAGTACGCGATCATTGCCATTCCTTCCGCCACGGTGGATGTGCAGCGGCGCGTTGCGACGCTATGTGTCCGTGCTGGCGTTCGGGCGCTGGTGCTGCCTGCGCTAACCGACGTCACGCAAGGCCAGGCGTTTCTCTCGCGCGTGCGGCAGATCGACCTCGAAGATTTGCTGGGCCGTGATGCGGTCAATATCGATACGCCCCACGTAGAAGAACTGCTGCGTGACCGGGTAGTGATGGTCACCGGCGCCGGCGGGTCTATCGGCTCGGAATTGTGCCGCCAGATCTTGCGCTTTCGGCCGGCTCAACTCATTGCGTATGACTTGTCCGAATTCGCGATCTATCGGCTCATTGAGGAATTAACCGAGCGTTTTCCGGAGGTTTCGGTGATTCCGGTGATTGGCGACGCAAAGGATTCGCTGTTGCTCGATCAAGTGATGTCGTCTCACACGCCGCACATCGTGTTCCATGCGGCCGCGTATAAACACGTCCCGCTGATGGAAGAACAGAACGCCTGGCAAGCCGTGCGTAATAACGTGCTCGGCACCTATCGAGTAGGTCGCGCTGCGATTCGTCACGACGTGAAGCATTTCGTGCTGATCTCGACCGACAAGGCAGTCAATCCGACTAACGTCATGGGTGCGAGCAAACGTCTGGCGGAAATGGCTTGTCAGGCTTTGCAGCAGACCAGCTCGCGTACACAGTTCGAAACAGTTCGGTTCGGGAACGTACTCGGAAGCGCCGGCAGTGTCATTCCGAAGTTCCAGCAGCAGATCGCGAAGGGCGGCCCCGTCACGGTGACACACCCCGAGATTACGCGCTTCTTCATGACCATCCCGGAAGCGTCGCAGCTCGTGCTGCAAGCGTCGAGCATGGGGCATGGCGGCGAGATCTTCATCCTCGATATGGGTGAGCCGGTGAAGATCGTCGAACTGGCTCGCGATCTGATTCGTTTGTACGGCTTTAGCGAGGAGCAGATTCGGATCGTGTTTACGGGTCTGCGGGCCGGCGAAAAGCTCTATGAAGAACTGCTGGCTTGCGACGAGACGACAACGCGTACGCCGCATCCCAAGTTGCGGACCGCGCGTGCGCGCGAAGTATCAGACGATCTGTTGGACAAATTGTTGCCGTGGCTTATGCAGCATCGCGTGTTAAGCGACGACGAAGTACGTCGCGACTTGCGTCGCTGGGTGCCGGAATATCAACCGGCCAGCGCGCCGGCGTTGCGTAGTGTCGGTAACGTTACATCGACTACGCGGGCATCCTAGAGCTTGTACAGGTGGGTCCAGTTGCTGCCACATGTGTAAAAAAGGCACCTCGTGAACTGCACCGCAAAGATTGGATCGGTGTCTAACTTTGCGGGGGCAGTTCACCGTAGCGCCCTGTTAATTACGGGCACTCTGCGAGTTCCACTGGGAGATTTTAACCAGCGACAGGGGACGCTTTTCGTGGGTGCACGCTAACAGATTCGTGCGTACGGGCCCTTACCCGCGCTGTGTCCCGCGGACTTGCCCCCAGCGCGCGCCGTCCTTTCCAGCCTCGGTTACCGCAGCAACTCGCGACAATAATCAGTCACTTCGCTAGCGATTCTCTCGGCCGGAATGCTGTTGATATTCTGCTCAGCGAAAACGGTTCGTATCGTCGATTGAGAATGGAGTCGCCACTCAGGTTTGATTTGACAGAAGATCGCGACACCGGGCTTTCCGAGGGCTGCAGCAATATGCATAAGCCCCCCATCCGCGCCAATAAAAAAGGAACTCTGCTTTATCAACTCGGCTGCCGCGGTGATATTCGGCAGGTCTACGTGCGGCTCGACATGGCCGCAAGCTAAGTCGTCACGGACTGCTTTCACCGTATCGAGTGCATCTTCGCCCGTGCCGAGCAGAATGAACCGCGGGCCCGGGACCTGCTTGGGCCAGTTCGACGAAATCTGCTTGATAAGCATCGCCCAGTTTTCGTACCTGCGTCGCCTGTCGCCGCCTCCCACCGCGACCGCAATCGTAAATGTCTCTGCGCTTCCAGCACTCCGATCTGCGATCGTCAACGCGGGCGCGATCGGGCCAGATTCGAGCGTCGATTTGAACACGCGCGTAATCTGTTCGTACGAAAGCTGGATCCTCGAAAAATTCTCGTCCCTGCGGTGCCCCATAATCGAAAACCACGGCGTGAACGGATGATATTGAATCTTCTTTAAGATGGTTTTCGTAGTGAGGCTTTGGACTATCACCATGTCATACCTCGCGTCGCATTCGTCCAGCGAACGGTACACACGTCGGAACCGGGCATCCCTGACAAAAAGCTCCGCCGGACCGTATGGCATGCATAGATCGATGGATATGCGCGGGTCAATCAGAAACCGCTGTGACAGATCCATAATGGAGTCACCGATCGTGGCCCAGTCGTAATACCACAGCAATTTTTTGACTTTTTGGGGCGCGGTATTGGCTATCAAAAGCTGCTGACCGCAAAGAAGCATCAAGGCGGTTCGCTTGACGGACGATATAGACATCATGTCGATCGGGATAACGCCAAAGCCGAGTGGGACGTGACTTGTTCTCGTTGCGGGCTCTTTAACGCCGCAATGCGGACAAACTTTTGCCGAACTGGCAACCTCTTTTTGCATTCCTTGAACTTGATGGGTGCCATTGATTCCCTCGAACGACTGCGGATAGTTTTACGTTTTCTCGTTGTGACTGCGCTCAGCAAGAAAACGCATGCCTTCCAGTTCATTTCGGACCTCTGGCGATTCATCGATGCATCTGATGATATTTGCGCCTGCTGCATTGTGACAAATTCAGCGGTTGCGCCGGGCGCTTAGACTACCGCTTCCCCTTCCGAACCACCATCCACCTAGGCGACTTAAACCGCACAATGCTCACATATAGCCACACATAGGTCGCCGCAAACACCACCACAAAACAGAACAGATGCAGCGTATGCCGCCAGAACAACGTCGCCGGCACGACTGCGATCAGACATAGCAGCCACAGATACGGAGACGTCAGCGAGTTCCGCCGCGTCAACTCGCGAGCGGTACGCGCACCCACCGCCCAACGCATCAAGCGCTTATAAACCAGCATATGCAGATGCACGCCATCGGGAATCCCCGGCGACATCCCGCGAATAAATTTCTTCCGGTAGATCGAGAAGCAGGTCTCGAAGATCGGGTACATGAAAAGCAGCACCGGATACCACGCCGACACATCGCGATTACGCATCACCAGCATGATCGACAACTCGGCGAGCATGAAACCGATGAAATACGCGCCACCGTCGCCGAGGAAAATCAGCCCCGCCGGAAAATTCCAGATGAAGAAGCCGAGCACCGCGCCCATCATCATGAATGATGCCGACAGCACGATCGGGTCGGACACCTGGAACGCTACATAAGCGAGCGACGCGAACATCATGAACGCGACCATCGATGCAAGGCCGTTGAAACCGTCGATGATATTGATCGCGTTGGCGAGCGCCGCGACGGCCAGCACGGTGATCGCGCAGGAGATCACCGCATACGACAGCAGAAAGTCGAGCGGGGGCACGCTGATGCGCGTCACAGCGATATCCAGCAGGAAGTAGGCGAGGGCGGCTGCAGCCATGGTGCAGACGAGCCGCGCGAGCGGCGAGACGCGCTTGGTCAGATCCTCGACTAATCCCGAGCCGAACGCCGGCATGCCGCACGCGATCAACCCCAGAATGCCGCCCGACACTGCGGGATACGCATGATGCAGTTGCACGGCGGATACGATCAGCCCGACCAGAATCCCGGCGCCGCCGATGCGTGGCACCGGGCGTACATGGAATTTCTGCACGCCGGCCAGATCGGTATCGGTGGAGAATTTTTCATGCAGATGCGCATAGCGCACGATCAACAGCGTGATCAGCAGGGAGACGAGAAAGCCGAGCGCAAAACTAAGCATGAAAGTGGGCCTGAGCGAAGACGCCGAATTATACAAACGAAACGCGTGCCGACCTGAAAAGCAGCGTTTGCGCCACGTGTGAGCGAAATCCCAGATAGTGAGGCTTTAACCGCCCGCAAAGCCATGCCTGTCATGGATTTCACCTATTCAACGCGGTCTCCGGAAGGCCGTTAACCTGGATGCGGCGAAGTGTAAGTTGCCGGCGAAAAGACGGTCGCCGACGCATCGCGGGGTTCGCCGCCGATCAATAAGACGTTCCGGAGACCCAATGCTAAACAACATCACCATTCGCGGTGGCTTGACGCTGGTCATCAGCGTATTCGTCGCTTTTCTGCTGACCGTGATCGGCGTCGGCTATGGCGCGCTCAAGCTCGCGAATAGCAGTCTCGACGAAACTCAGCACAGCGCCGTGGCACTGTCGCATCTGAAGGCTAGCTCGGAAAAGCTGCTGCAGGTGCAACTCGCGCTCGGCTCCTATCAGACGCTCTTCAGCGTCGGCAAGCAAACAGACGACTTGTTGCCGGCCGCGCATAAGGTGCTGGTCGAATCGAACAATGACTTCGGCAGCTACATGGCTGGCCCGTTCGCGAGCGAGGACGAGAAGAAGCTCGCGCAGAACGTCGAGCAGGCGCGTAGCGCACTCGTCGACAAGGCGATCGAACCTGAATTCAAGGCGCTCACCGACTTCGACTTCAACACCTTCCGCAACATCCAGGGCGAAACAGCGAACGCCTTTTACGCGGCCTATTCGAAGTCCATCGACGCGCTGCAGCGCTTGCAGATGGACAGCCAGCGCAAGCAGGCCGAAACGGCGGCGCAGCGTTTCCAGATAGCGACGCTGCTGTTCGCCGCGATCGGCGCGATTTCCATCGTGATCGGTGTGATGGCGCGGGTCGGTCTGTCGGCGGCGGTGATCAAGCCGGTCAATGCAACCATCAAACACTTCGAGCGCATTGCCGCGGGCGATCTGACGATCGAGATCAAAAGCAGATCGCGCAACGAGATGGGCCAGTTACTGAGCGCGCTGACCAAGATGCGCGACGGCCTCGTGGAGACCGTGGCGAAGGTGCGCGGCAGCACGACCGCGATTACGCAAGGGGCGAACGAGATCGCCTCGGGCAACGCCGACCTGTCGTCGCGCACCGAGCAGCAGGCGGCGGCACTTCAGCAGACCGCGGCAAGCATGGAACAACTCTCGGCAACGGTGAAGCAGAACGCGGATAACGCGAAGCAGGCGAACCGGTTGGCGCAGGGTGCGTTGGATACGGTGACGCGTGGTGGCGCTGTGGTGTCGCGCGTCACCGAGACGATGGATGGGATCACCGAGTCGTCGCGTAAGGTGGCTGAAATCATCGGCATGATCGAGGGGATCGCGTTTCAGACCAACATCCTCGCCTTGAACGCTGCCGTCGAGGCAGCCCGCGCGGGGGAGCAGGGGCGCGGTTTTGCCGTTGTTGCTTCGGAAGTGCGTAGCCTCGCGCAGCGCTCTGGCTCGGCTGCGAAGGAGATCAGGGAATTGATCGGCGAATCGGCCACCAAGGTAGAGCAGGGCGCATCGCTCGTGTCCGAGGCACAGAAGACGATTCACGAAGCCATGGACGCGGTTCAACGCGTCACGGGCGTCATGAATGAAATTGAGGCGTCAGCACTCGAACAGAGCGACGGTATCGAGCAGGTCAACAAGGCGGTCTCGCAGATCGACGAAGTCACGCAGCACAATGCTGCGCTGGTCGAAGAAGCCGCTGCTGCGGCGAAATCGCTGGAAGAGCACGCTGTTGCTTTGCGTGATGCGGTGGCGGTGTTTCAGGTGGCGGCTTAGAGCGCTCGCCGCGGAACAGCCGCGGCGTCTCGAGCTTACGCACAGCGCCCCGCGCTACATGCGGCTTCGGATTATTGGCAGGAACGACGCGGTCCATTTCTGACCTGTCAGGTCCTCACGAGCACTATGCCTTCTCCGTACGCCCATACGTGTCTTCGAATCGCACAATGTCATCTTCACCGAGATAGGCGCCGGATTGCACTTCGATTAACTCGAGCGGGATCTTGCCTGGATTCTTCAGGCGGTGCGTAATTCCCAGTGGAATATAGGTCGATTGGTTCTCTGTCAGAATGATTTCATTGCCACCGTTCGTAACGAGTGCCGTACCCTTCACGACGACCCAATGCTCGGCGCGGTGGTGATGCATCTGCAAGCTCAACTGCGCGCCAGGGCGGACGACGATGCGTTTGACCTGGAAACGGTCGCCGCTGTCGATGCCTTCGTATGAGCCCCAGGGGCGTGCCACACGACGATGCGTGACTGACTCTTGACGGCCCGTTGCATTTAACTGGGCAACGATTTTCCTGACGTCCTGCGCCTGGTCACGATGGGCGACCAGCACGGCGTCGGCGGTCTCGACGATGACGACGTTGTCCAGACCGATGGCAGCTACCAGTCGATGCTCCGCGCGCACATATGAGTTGCTCATGGCTTCGGTGAGGACGTCGCCGAGCAATGAATTCCCCTGGGCATCGTGTTCTGCAATGTCGGCAAGTGCTGTCCACGAGCCGATATCGTTCCAGCCGAGGTTCGCTGTGGCAATGACCGCGGCGCGTTTCGTCTTCTCCATCACGGCGTGGTCGATTGAAATGTTCGGGCAGGCGGCGAAGGCTTTAGCGTCGAGACGAGTGAAGTCGTTGTCGAGCTGTGCCCCATTGAGTGCAAGTTCTGCCTGTGCGGCGATTTCTGGTTCGAAACGGCGCAGTTCTTCCATGAAAGTCGACGCTTGCAGCATGAACATGCCGCTGTTCCAGAAGTAGCCGCCTTCACCGAGAAAACGCTGCGCCGTGGTCTCGTCGGGTTTTTCGACGAATGCGTCCACTACGAACGCATGGCTATCTCCCTCAAGCTGCGCACCTGCACGGATGTAGCCGTAGCCTGTGTGTGGCTCGGTTGGCGCAATACCGAAGGTGACCAGATAATCGTCTTGGGCGATCCGAGCCGCGGCTTCGACTGCCTCGACGAACGCCGCTTCGCCGGTAATCACGTGATCTGATGGCAGAACGAGAAGGAGGGCGTCTGCAGATCCACGCATCGCTGCCAGCGCGGCAACTGCAATGGCAGGCGCGGTGTTACGGCTGACAGGCTCCAGGATGATCGATGCCGCTGCAATATCTACCTGTCGAAACTGTTCTGCGACCAGAAAGCGCTGTTCATTATTCGTGACGACGATGGGAGCTGCAATGTTTTTGATGCCACGCAGGCGCAACGCAGTTTGCTGAACCAATGAGTTTTCGCCGGTCAACCTGAGGTACTGCTTCGGGTATCCGCCTCGGGACATCGGCCAAAGTCGGGTACCGCTACCGCCGCAAAGAATCACTGGATGAATGTTCATGGTCTCACTTCCTCTCTCACGTTTATTTTTGTAGATGTCCATCTTAGCGCAAGCACAAGGCGAACCATTGAGTCACAACCTTGCTCAAGAATGGTGGCACGCCCCGTGCGCTTTGCATGCCAGCTGCAAGAGCGTTCCACCGCCGAGCTTCGATCGCCTCAGGCAAACCCCCGCGGATTCGCCGCCTGCCACCGCCAGTGATCCGCACACATCCGCTCAATCCCAAACTCCGCGCTCCAGCCAAGCACGGCCAACGCCGCCGCCGGATCCGCAAAGCACGATGCCACATCACCCGGCCGCCGCGCCACGATCTCATAAGGCACAGGCCGCCCTGAGGCCTTCTCGAACGCCTTCACGACATCGATCACGCTATATCCCTGGCCCGTCCCAAGATTCACCACAAAACTGGCATCCCGCTTAACCAGCGCATCCAGCGCGGCCAGGTGCCCACGCGCCAGATCCACCACGTGAATATAGTCGCGCACGCCCGTGCCATCCGGCGTTTCATAATCGCCGCCGAACACCCGCAATTTCTCGAGCTTGCCCACCGCCACCTGCGCCACATACGGCATCAGGTTATTTGGAATCCCCGCCGGATCCTCACCAATCAACCCGCTTTCATGCGCGCCAACCGGATTGAAATAGCGCAGCGTTGCAATGCGCCACGACGGATCGGCAATCTCCAGATCACGCAACACCTGCTCGGCAATCAGCTTCGACTGCCCATAAGGATTGGTGGCCGAGAGCGGAAACGACTCATCGATCGGCGAGCTCTTCGGCACGCCATACACCGTCGCCGATGAACTGAACACGAACTGCTTCACATTCCGATCGCGCATCACGCCGAGCAGCGTCAGCAGACTGCCGACGTTATTGCTGTAGTACTCGATTGGCTTGGCGACTGATTCGCCCACCGCCTTCAGCGCGGCAAAGTGAATCGCGCCGGTGATCGGGTGTGCGTCGAAAATACGGTTGAGCGCAGCTTCATCACGCGCGTCGGCTTCGTAGAAGCTCACGGCCTTACCGGTGATCGTCTCCACGCGCCGCAGCGATTCGCGGTTGCTGTTCACGAGATTGTCGATTACCACGACGTCGTAACCGCCGTTCAGCAGTTCCACACATGTGTGCGAGCCGATAAATCCTGCGCCGCCCGTTACCAGAATCGTACCCTTCGTGGTCATGCTGTTGCTCCGTTAAAGTAAAACGCCCGTCATTTTCTGCACCAGGTCTTTATACGTTTCGACGACGACGCGTTCGTCGAATTCTTGCGCGACTTTCTGTCGGCCGCGTTCAGCCATTGCGCGGCGCTCCGCGCCGCTCATGTCGAGCATCTGTGCCATCTTTGCCGCGAGACTTTCTGCATTGCGCACTTCGCACAGCAATCCGTTGACACCGTCCGCCACCACTTCGCGGCAGCCGGGTACATCCGTCGTCACAATCGGCCGGCCCATCGCCGACGCTTCCATCAGCGTGCGCGGCACGCCTTCGCGATAGGACGGCAGGACGACGCAGTCCGCATCGGCGATGAGGGGCCGCACGTCGTGCGCCTCTCCCAGATACTCGATGATGCCTTCCTGCTCCCACGCGGCCACCTCTTCGCGTGTGATCGCGCTAGGGTTGTCGACGCCGACCGGCCCGAGCAATTGAAACCGCGCCTGCGGGTAACGTCCATGCAAACGCCGCGCGGCTTCCACATATTCGCCGACGCCCTTGTCCCACAGGAGCCGCCCGATCAGCACGAACTTGAATTCCGCCCGCTCCGGCAGTGGCGTGAAGGCGAACTGTTCGAGATCGACGCCTTCGCCATTCAAGAGACGCGCACGCTCGGGATGCACCAACAAATTCTGCTCAACAAACGCGGCCTGGTCGTCGCGATTCAAAAACCAGACTTCGCGAGGGAAACGGAACGCGAAACGGTACAGTTTTTTGGCCACTTGCGCAGCACGGCTCTGCTGGATGAACACGTAGCCGAGCCCTGTCGTCACCGCCACCGACTGCACACCCGCCAGTTTCGCGGCAACCGAGCCGTAGATATTCGGCTTGATTGTGTAGTGGAACACGACGTGCGGGCGGATGCTTCTATACAAACGATACAACGACAAAAGTGTGCGCAGGTCGTCGCGCGGATTGGTGCCTTTGGACGTCACCGGCAATTCGATGCAGCGGCATCCCATTGCCGTGAGCAGTTCGAACGTGCGGTCGCGCGGCGCGAGCACCGTCACGTCGACGCCGCGTCCGACCAGCATGCGGATCAGCCCTTGCCGATACGTATAGATTGCCCAGGCGGTGTTACAGACGAGTGTAATGCGTAGCGCGGGTGTCGATTTAAAGGCAGGCTTCATGCGGGAACGGGCTCGACGGTGAATGACGAAGTGAATGACAGGGCAGCGGAATCAATGGCTCGCACGCGGTGTGAGCAACGTGCGTTTGATCTGCTGCAATGCGCGGTAAGGTGTCACGAAATGCAGCAGATTCTTGGCGAGACCCAGCCAGTCGTACAGATTGGCGGCGTTGAAGTAGCGCAGTTGCAGCCGTAGCGTCGAGCCGACCTGGCGGCGCCGTTTGGTCGCGCTAATGCCGCCTTCGTTCAGCTCGTAATAGAGCCCGAGCTCCGGCAGATTGGCGCAGTTGTAGCGCTCCATCAGACGCACGAACAGATCGAGGTCTTCGGCGGAAGGATAGGCCGCGCGATAGTTGCCGACCGCGCGGACCGCGTCGATGCGCAGCATCATCGAAGGATGCGCCAGGCATGAACGGAAGAAGCGCAGACGCCGGATCTCATTTGGTTCGGCGGGGGGCGTCAGCATGAAAAGCGGTTTGCCTTCACGCGTGACGACCTGGGTCCACATGCCGAGGCCGGCCACTTGCGGATGCAGTTCCATGAACACACGTTGTTTGGCGAGCCGTTGCGGCACGCTGCGATCACCCGCGTCGATGCGCGCTGCGTAGCGAAAGCCGCGCTGTGCAAGGGCGTCGATGCCGGTTTGCAGCGCACGCTCGATGCCGCCGTTCTGCGGCATACGCAGTACGTCGATCTTCATGTTCGGGATCGCCGGTGCGACGATCGGCGGTGTGCTGCCGTCGTCGACGATCAGCACATGCACTAGCGCGCTTTCGCTGAACGAGGCCAGCGTGAGATCGACGTCGGCCTGGCCGTTGTACGCGGGCATCAGGACGGCGACGTCATCGAGGCAAAGCGCTGTGGCGGATGAGTTCGTCATGGGCGCAATTTGAAACGAATGTAATAAAGATTAACTGACGCGGCGGCGAGATAACCCGCCGCGAGACCCACCAGCGCACCGTAAGCCCCAAGCCGCGGAATCGCCAGCAGATTGACGACGAACGCAACGGCCAGCGCCAGCAGCCACTTCGAGAGCAACACGAACTTGGCCTGATATTTCAGCACGATCAGATTGCCGATCGCCTCGATGCCGGCGGGTACGGACAGCCACACGGCCCAGCGGAAAATCTCGATGGCGCCTTCGAAGTCCGGCCCGAACACGCGGCGGATGATGAAACCCGCCAGCAGGTCCAGCACGATCGCGCCACTCACCATCAGCGCGGCGGTCATGGCGGTGAGCCGCCACACGTTGCGGCGCAAAAGCGCTGCGTCCTGCACGCGGTAGACAAAGGCGGGCGCGATCGTCTGCGCGAGCATCAGCGCGAGCGTGATCCAGTTTTCGTTCAACTGTTGCGCGGCGGAATAGCGCCCGAGGTCGGCGAAGGAAATCGCCCGCTCGAGCATCAGTCTGTCCAGTTTCAGGAACAGATACATACAGATCAGGCCGAGCCAGAACACCGTGCCCGCGGTCGCGAAGTGCTTGAAGAGCGAACGGTCGAGCTGCCAGCCGAGCTTGCCGCCATGGCGGCGGATGTAATAGATCAGCAGAACCACGCCGATCAACGCCGATTCTGCCGCCCACAGCCAGCCAAAGCGCGCGGGCGTTGCCGCCGCGCGTACCAGCAGATAGACGAAGCCGGCCTTCAGCACCGCGGTGCTCATGCTGGTGAGCAACTGCGGTTTGCTGTACGTCATGCTTTGCAGCCACGCGTTGATCACGCCGACGAACGGCTCGCGAAACAGCATCGTCACCGTGAGACCGGCGAGCATGGCGCCCACCAGCGGGTCGAAGAAGTGCAACGCGATGCCGAGCCAGGTGAGCAGCAGCGCCGCGACGGACACCGAAAAGCGCAACGTGAAGGCGCTGCCGAGCACCGTGCCCAATTGAGCGGGCGGCCGGTTGACGATGGTGGGAACCAGGATTTCCGCGCCGCACACCCAGGTGATCGGCGAAAGCACCAGGAGCAGCGTGTTCGCGTACTGCCATTTGCCGAAGGTGTCGGGTCCGAAGTAGCGCGCCAGCATGCCGCTGATCACGATCGCCACGCCGATCTGCGTGAGCCGCTCCAGCCCGAGCCAGACGATATTGGTGAAGGCGCGTGTGACGTCGGGGTTGGCGAAGCGTTTGAGCGTCAGCATCCGGTCGACGCTCGCCAATGCGGTTGCGCCGGTTGCGCGAGCAGCGCACTTTGCGCGGCGCCAATATGCGCAATCGCCCATCCGCAGGCCGTCTGTCGCGGCAACTTAACAAAAGGTGGGCGTCTAAGCATTAGAATGGGCGTCTATTAGGGCATGTCCGGAAGGCGCAATTATAAGTTGGAACCGGATCGCTTCCGGCAAGGGCGTATCGCTCGGTTTAGCAGACTGTTTTACCGATCTCTCGGCGATATGCCGGTCAAAATTTTCCATTGCACGCAAGTGAGCCAACATGATCTCCAAATCTATTTTCAAGGCGTATGACATTCGCGGTGTGATCGGCAAGACGCTCGACGCCGACGCAGCGCGTTCGATCGGTCGCGCCTTCGGCAGCGAAGTGCGGGCGCAAGGCGGCGACGCCGTGGTGGTCGCGCGTGACGGACGCCTCTCGGGTCCCGAGCTGATCCAGGCCCTGTCGGACGGTCTGCGTGCGGCCGGCGTCGACGTGGTCAACGTCGGCATGGTGCCGACGCCCATCGGCTATTTCGCGGCCAGCGTGCCGTTGCAACTCGACGGCGGCGAACGCCGCGTCGATTCGTGCATCGTCGTGACGGGCAGCCACAATCCGCCTGACTACAACGGCTTCAAGATGGTCCTGCGCGGCGCGGCCATTTACGGCGAACAGATCCTCGCGCTGCATCAGCGCATCGTCGACGAAAACTTCGCTGAAGGCAGCGGTACGTACACCGAGTACGACATTGCCGACGCGTATCTGGATCGCATCGCCAGCGACGTCAAGCTCGCGCGTCCGATCAAGATCGTGGTCGACACCGGCAACGGCGTGGCAGGCGGTCTCGCGCCGAAGCTCTTCAAGAAGCTCGGCTGCGAACTGGTCGAGCTGTTCACCGAGATCGACGGCAACTTCCCGAACCATCACCCGGACCCGGCGCACCCGGAAAACCTGCAGGACGTGATCCGCGCGCTGAAGGAAACGGATGCCGAAATCGGTTTCGCATTCGACGGTGACGGCGACCGCCTGGGCGTCGTCACCAAAGACGGCGAGATCATCTATCCGGACCGTCAACTGATGCTGTTCGCCGAAGAAGTGCTGTCGCGCAACAAGGGCGCGCAGATCATTTACGACGTGAAGTGCACGCGCAATCTGGCGAAGTGGGTCAAGGACAAGGGCGGCGAACCGCTGATGTGGAAGACTGGCCACTCGCTGGTCAAGGCGAAGCTGCGCGAAACCGGCGCGCCGCTGGCAGGCGAAATGAGCGGCCACGTGTTCTTTAAAGACCGCTGGTACGGGTTCGACGACGGCCTGTACACGGGCGCGCGCCTGCTCGAAATCCTCACGCGCGTGGCGGATCCGAGCAAGCTGCTGAACTCGCTTCCGAACTCGAATTCCACGCCGGAACTGCAATTGAAGCTGGAAGAAGGCGAAAACTTCGAACTGATCGCGCGTTTGCAGCAAAACGCGAAGTTCACCGGCGCGGACGACGTCGTGAAGATCGACGGCTTGCGGGTCGAGTACCCGGACGGCTTTGGCCTCGCGCGCTCGTCGAACACCACGCCGGTGGTGGTCATGCGTTTCGAAGCCGATAGCGACGAAGCGCTCAAACGCATCCAGGAAGACTTCCGCCGCGTGATCATGGCGGAAAAGCCGGACGCGAAGCTGCCGTTCTAAAAGCTCCAGCGACGGCGCGGTTCCTCGTGAACCGCGGCTGCCGTCGAACGCGGCGCGGGTTTCACTTACCGCGCCGCGTTTTTTCATGCCATTTACTCGTGGCACGATAGAATTGCCGTCCTTTCACTGCATCTTCGGGCCGGATAGCCGGTTTTCCCACACTTGAGCGTGCAAAAGATACTAATCGTGAGGGTGTCGTCGTTGGGCGACGTCGTTCACAACATGCCGGTGATCGCCGACATCCGACGCCGCCATCCCGATGCCCAGATCGACTGGCTCGTCGAAGAAAGCTTCGTCGGGCTTGTGGAGCTCGTCAGCGGCGTGCGGCGGGCGATTCCCGTGTCGCTGCGGCGCTGGCGCAAGCGCATCCTGTCGGTCGACAACTGGCGCGAGATCGGCGCCTTTCGCCGCGCGCTCGCCGCCGAGAACTACGACCTCGTGATCGACTGTCAGGGGCTCATCAAGACCGCATGGGTCGCGAGCATGGCGCGCGGACCGCTGGTCGGCCTCGCGAACCGGACCGACGGCGCGGGCTTCGAGTGGCCGGTGCGCTTCTTCTACGACAAGCGGGTGCCGATCGAGCCGCGCACCCATGTGGTCGAGCGTACGCGCCAACTGGTGGCGGCGGCGCTGAACGACCCGCAGCCGCACCCTACCGACGAGATCGACTTCGGCATCGACACCGGGCGCGCGGCGCTGGCGTTGTCGGAGGCCAATCTGAACCTGCCGGTGCCGTACGTGGTGTTCGTGCATGCCACCTCGCGCGCCGACAAGCAGTGGCCCGATACCGCGTGGATCGACCTCGGCCAGTCATTGGTGCGGCGCGGCGCGTCGATCGTGCTGCCGTGGGGCAGCGAGGAAGAGCGCGCCACCAGCGAACGTCTGGCGAAGGAATTCGGCGGTGCGGCCATCGTGCCGCCCAAGCTGTCGTTGCAGGCGGTAGTCGGCCTGATCGACGGCGCCGCCGCGACCGTCGGCGTTGACACAGGTCTAGTTCACATTGCGGCGGCGCTGAAGCGGCCGACGGTCGAGTTGTACAATTTCGCCACCGCGTGGCGCACCGGCGGCTACTGGTCGCCGAACGTCGTCAATCTCGGCACGGCCGGCAAGCCGCCCACGCTGCAAGAAGTCAAGTCCGCGCTGGCCGGTTTCGGCCTGCTCTAATGTTGTAGCGCTGTAATGCGGTGTGCTTCGCCTTACGCTCCATCCGTTTTCAAGGGCGACCATGAACGAAACCCAGATCATCGAAGTAGCGAACGCTGACTGGCACGGACGCAATCTGTCCGTACCGCGCGAGATGCTGCTGGCCGGCGTCGAACGCGGCAAAGTGCTGTATTTTCCGAATCTGCGCTTTGCGATCGAAGGCGGCGAACAGGCGTTGCTCGATCCCGCACTGGCCGATCCGAGCCGCAAGAACATCAGTCTTGAGCCGAACGGCGGCGCGCTGCATGGCGTGGCCGGCGACGCGGTCACGCAATCGGCGGTGCGCGCGTTGATCGCGCGTTATCAGTCCAATGCGCGTACGTTGGTCGATGGGCTCTTTCCCGAATACAACGGCAGGCTGCGCGTCGCGCCGACGAGTCTGCGGCTGCATCAGGTGGAAGGGCGCGAGACGTCCTGGCGTAAAGACGATAGCCGTTTGCACGTCGATGCATTTCCGTCGCGGCCGAACTATGGCGAGCGCATTTTGCGCGTGTTCACCAACGTCAATCCGCGTGGTGCACCGCGCGTATGGCGCGTCGGCGAACCGTTCGAGGATATGGCCAAGCGCTTTCTGCCGCGCATCAAACCGCAGATGCCGGGCTCCGCGTGGCTGCTGAACCTGCTGCACGTGACCAAATCGCCGCGCAGCGAATACGACCATCTGATGCTGAATCTGCACGACGGCATGAAGGCCGATCTCGAGTATCAGAAGTCGAGCCCGCAGGAGACCATGCCGTTTCCGCCGGGCAGCGTGTGGGTGTGTTTCTCCGACCAGACTTCGCATGCGGTGATGTCCGGCCAGTTCATGCTGGAGCAGACCTTCTTCCTGCCGGTCAAGGCGATGGCGCAGCCGGACTGCGCGCCGCTCGGTATTCTCGAGCGCCTGAAGGGCAGGGCGCTCGTTTGAGCGCCGCTGTCTGGTTCGATCGCGCGGTGGAATTCGCGTTTGCATCTGGATTCGTGCCTGAGCGCGCGGAGTCCCGATGCTGAGGGCGATTTATAACGCGCTCTGGTGGATCGTCGCGCCGATAGCCGTGCTGCGCCTGCTGATCCGTTCGCGCAAGGAGCGTGGCTATCGCGAGCATATCGCCGAGCGCTTCGGTTACTCGCGTGGCCGGTTGGCGGAAGACAATGCGCCGCTGATCTGGGTGCACGCCGTGTCGGTGGGTGAGACGCGTGCTGCGCAACCGCTAATCGACGCACTGATGAAGGCGCGGCCCGACGCGCGGATTCTCTTGACGCATATGACGCCGAGCGGCCGCGCTACCGGCGAGGAGATTTTCGGCGACCGTGTGTTGCGGAGCTTCCTGCCGTACGACATGCCGCGCGCGGTACGGCGGTTCCTGCGGGCGTGGCGGCCGTCGCTCGGTCTGGTGATGGAAACCGAAGTGTGGCCGACACTGATCGACGAATGCCGTCGCGCGGACGTGCCGCTCGTGTTGACCAATGCACGGATGTCGGCGCGCTCGTACAAGCGCGCGGCCAAGTTCGGCCATGCCACCAAGGATGTGTTCGGCGGATTTGCGCGGGTGCTGGCGCAGAGTCCGTCGGATGCGGAGCGGCTTACCGCGCTCGGCGCGCGTAATGTCGCGGTGCTCGGCAATCTGAAGTTCGATATGAGCACGCCGTCGGAACTGGCGGCGCGCGGTCATGCGTGGCGTGCGGCGATTGGCACGCGGCCTGTGTGGGTCGCGGCGAGTACGCGCGAAGGCGAAGAGGAACTGGTGCTGCAGGCGTTCGCGGCGCTTGGCATCGACGATGCGTTGCTGATCCTGGTGCCGCGTCATCCGCAACGGTTTAACGAAGTGGCGGCGCTGGTGGCGAGGGCGGGTTTGCGTCTCGAGCGGCGGTCGACGTGGGCGCCTGCTGCGACAGTGGCATCGGCTGCTGCTGCACCTGCAGGCGGCGGTGTACCGGCTTTGCCTTCAGACGTGAACGTGCTGCTCGGCGATTCGATGGGCGAGTTGGGCGCTTACTATGCCGCTTCGGATCTGGCGTTTATCGGCGGGAGTTTGCTGCCGTTGGGCGGGCAGAATCTGATTGAAGCATGTGCGGTCGGTGTGCCGGTGCTGATCGGGCCGCACGTGTTCAACTTCACGCAAGCCACGGCGGATGCGGTCGCGGCGGGTGCGGCAGTGCAGGTGCAAGATCCGGCTGATCTGGCGCGAGCGCTGAGCGAGCTCTTCGGCGACAAGGCACGACGGCTGGCGATGGGCGGCGCGGCCTCGGCGTTTGCCGCGCGCCATCGCGGCGCGACGGCACGGACCGTCGATGTGTTGATGGCGTTGTTGCCGGAGTAGTCATTCGAGTGCCGTGAAATGCGGCGCTTGTCTTATCGGCTTGTGCGCCAATAAATCATATATTCTGCGAACATCGGGCGTGCGCATTGACCGCCTTCTGATTCGAACCGCTTTTTCCACTGCTGCCATGACGCTCTTCACTGACCTCGGTTTTCAATGGGATCGCGCTGCGATTCCGCAGGATTTGCCGACTCATACCACTAAGCGAGTGTGCTTCCGTTTTCATCGGATGCTGCCGGAATTTGTTTGGGACGCAAGCGTGCTTGAGGGCAATCCGTTCACGTTTCCTGAGGTAAAGACGCTGCTCGACGGCGTAACTGTTGGCGGGCGGAAGATTTCTGATCAGGAGCAAATTCTGAACTTGGCGGAGAGTTCGAAATATCTGCTTGCGATCGTGCAGAACGGCAGATTTGCGCTCGACAAAACGACGTTTTGTGACCTGCATCGCCTTGTGGCGCGTAACGAGGCGCTTGAGTGGGGCGTGTTTCGTGGCGAAGGAGAGGAAACGCGATACACGCCCGACGTAGCGTTGGGGGAGGCAGGGCGACACACCCCGCTCCCGACCTTGGCCGGCGCTCCTGAACTGAATCGCGTTTTTGCCAATGGCACCCGCGCGCTGACCGATCAGGTGTCAAACGCATTCGAACGAGCTTGCGCTTTCTTTCTGTTCGGCGCATTGCAGCAGTTCTTCTTCGACGGCAATAAGCGCACGTCACGCTTCATGATGAACGGTGTACTGATGTCGAACGGTATCGACGCGATCAGTGTGCCAGCTCAGCGTGCAGGCGACTTCAACGAGAAGATGGTGCGCTTCTATCTATCGAAAGATGGATCCGAAATGATGGCATTCCTGCTTGAATGCCATCCGGGTGAGTAAGGACTCAGACCTTCAACAACCCCTTCTTCTCGATAAACTTCACCACCACATCCAATCCGTCGAGCGCCTTCAGATTGCACATCACGAAGGGCCGCTCGCCGCGCATCTTCTTGGCATCCGAAGCCATCACATCGAGATTCGCGCCGACCATTGGCGCGAGATCGGTCTTGTTGATCACCAGCAGATCCGATTTCGTAATGCCCGGGCCGCCTTTGCGCGGAATCTTCTCGCCGCCGGCCACGTCGATGACGTAGATCGTCAGGTCCGACAACTCCGGGCTGAACGTTGCCGCGAGATTATCACCACCCGATTCGATGAACACGATGTCCGCATCCGGAAACCGCGTCAGCATGCGGTCGACGGCTTCGAGGTTAATCGACGCGTCTTCACGAATCGCCGTGTGCGGGCAGCCGCCCGTTTCGACGCCCATGATCCGTTCGGCTGGCAACGCGCCCGCCACGGTCAATAGACGCTGATCTTCCTTCGTATAGATGTCGTTGGTGATCGCGACGAGGTCGTACTGCTCGCGCATCGCCTTGCAGAGCATTTCGAGCAGCGTGGTCTTGCCCGAGCCGACCGGGCCGCCGACGCCCACGCGCAGCGGCGGCAGTTTCTTCGTTCGGACGGGCGGGTGAGCAGGGTGATGAGGTGCGTTCATGATGGATCGTTTTATGAGCGAAAGAGCCGCGAGTACTGCGACTCGTGACGTGCCGACAGAATGCCCAATTGCGGCGCGAAGGTGTTGATGTTTTCAGGTGAAGTGGCTAAGGCTCGCGTGACGGCGGCATCGATCGGCTCGCGTAACGCGACGATGATGCGCTGGCCGGCGAGCTGGCCGAGCGGCACGGCTTTCAATGCGGCGGCGGCCTGGTTTTCCACCCAGCTGAATGCGTAAGCGGCGAGCGTGGCGTCAGGCGCTGCATCATGGGCGAAAGCGGCGAACGCGAAAGCCGTAGGCTGTGCCAACGGCGTCATGGACGCCAGTGTGGCGCGTCGTGCGGCGTCACACCATTCCAGCGACGCGCACAACTGTCGCAACGACCAGCCCATCTGTTCGGTCTCGCGTCTGAGTTCAGCGGATTCACGGCTTGCCAGGAATTCGCTGTTCGCCTCGCGTAATCCGTCCGCATCATGGGCCCGCCAGCGTTCCATCTGATGCGCAACAAACGGCAGCTCGCCACGCGCGAGCACGTCGGTCAAACCGCTCGCGATCCAATCGCGAGCGGAATCCGCGTCGGTGATGAGCTGCGCTTCGATCGCGGCTTCGAGACCCTGCGAGTAGCTGAATGCGCCGATCGGTAGTGCCGGTGACGCAAGATGCAGCAGCGCCGTGAGTTCAGCGATGCGCATGGTGGTGGTGATGCACATGGCCGCACGATTCGTCGTGAACGTGATCGCCATCGTGGTGGTCATGCGAATGGTCGTGATCATGACCTTGCGCATGGCTATGACCGTGCTCGTGATCCGAGTGGTCATGCCCATGCTCATGATCGTGCGGATGCTCATGCCCATGGTGCTCGCCGAATACCTGCTGGGCGAGCGCATAGTCTTCGGCGAAGGTCTCATCGTGACCATGCTTGTGACCGCCGCCGTACGCGCCGGATTCCGGCTGGAACGGCATCGTCACCTGATCCACGCTGGCGCCGATGCGCTTCAGCATATCGGCCAGCACCGGGTCGTATTCGAGCTTCAGATAGTCCGCGCCGACTTCGACCGGCGTGTGACGATTGCCGAGGTGATAGGCGGCACGTGTCAGTGTCAACACGTCTTTCGCGCGGACAACCAGCACCGCTTCGGGCGCGGCGACCACGCGTACCAGGCCGCCATCGTCGGCGACCAGAACATCGCCGTCGCGCAGCACCGTGCCGCGTGGCAGCAGCAGCGCGATTTCTTCGTCGTTGTCGAGCGTTGCTGCGAGACGGCTCTTGCGACGGTCGTCGAAAGCGAGCGTTAGGGTCGGCGCACGCTTCACCAGCACCGGTGCGAGCTTCAGATGGGGTGCGATCAGTTTGTCGATAGTGCGCATGGTTTAGAACAGAAAGTAGCGTTGCGCCATCGGCAGTACGGTTGCTGGCTCGCAGGTCAGCAACTGACCGTCCGCGATGACCTGATAGGTCTCCGGATCGACGCTGATCGCCGGGCGCCACGCGTTGTGAATCATGTCGGCTTTCGTGATGTTGCGGCAGTTCTTCACCGCAACGATACGCTTGTTCAGACCATAGCGTTCGCCGACGCCCGCATCGGCGGCGATCTGCGAAACGAAGGTCAGCGACGTGCGTGCCAGCGCACCGCCACGCGTCGCGAACATCTCGCGATAATGAACCGGCTGCGGCGTCGGAATCGACGCGTTGGGGTCGCCCATTTGCGCCATCGCGATCATGCCGCCCTTCAGAATCAGCGACGGCTTGATGCCAAAAAACGCCGGTTCCCAGAACACCAGATCGGCCCACTTGCCCGGTTCGACCGAGCCGACTTCATGCGAGATACCGTGCGTGATGGCCGGGTTGATCGTGTACTTGGCAACATAACGCTTCGCGCGGAAGTTATCGTGCCGCGCGTTGTCTTCAGGCAGCGCACCGCGTTGCACCTTCATCTTGTGCGCGGTCTGCCACGTGCGGATGATGACTTCACCCACGCGCCCCATCGCCTGCGAATCCGACGACAACATCGACAACGCGCCGAGGTCGTGCAGGATGTCTTCGGCGGCAATGGTCTCGCGACGGATACGCGACTCGGCAAAGGCGATATCTTCCGCAATCGACGGGTCCAGGTGATGACACACCATCAGCATGTCGAGATGTTCTTCGAGCGTGTTGACCGTGTACGGGCGCGTCGGATTGGTGGAGGAGGGCAGCACGTTCGCTTCGCCGCACACCTTGATGATGTCCGGTGCGTGGCCGCCGCCCGCGCCTTCCGTGTGATACGTGTGGATCGTGCGGCCCTTGAAGGCAGCCACGGTTGCTTCGACAAAACCCGCTTCGTTCAGCGTATCCGTGTGGATCGCGACCTGCGTGTCGGTATCGTCGGCAACAGAGAGACAGTTGTCGATGGCCGCAGGCGTCGAGCCCCAATCTTCGTGCAGCTTCAAACCGATCGCGCCCGCGGCGATCTGTTCAAGCGCCGGTTGCGGTTGGCTCACATTGCCCTTGCCGAGGAAGCCGAGATTCATCGGATAACCATCGGCCGCTTGCAGCATGCGTTCGAGATGCCACGGACCCGGCGTACAAGTCGTCGCGTTCGTGCCCGTTGCCGGACCCGTGCCGCCGCCGAGCATTGTCGTCACACCGCTCGCCAGCGCTTCTTCAATCTGCTGCGGGCTGATGAAGTGAATGTGTGTATCGATGCCGCCTGCCGTCACGATCAGGCCTTCGCCCGCGATCACTTCGGTGGACGCGCCGATCGCGATCGTCACGTTCGGCTGGATGTCGGGGTTGCCCGCTTTGCCGATCGCGGCGATGCGGCCGTTCTTGATGCCGATGTCGGCCTTGACGATGCCCCAGTGATCGAGAATGACCGCATTCGTCACGACCGTATCGACGACGTCGGCATGCACGCGTTGCGACTGGCCCATGCCGTCGCGAATCACTTTGCCGCCGCCGAATTTCACTTCTTCGCCGTAGGTCGTGAAGTCGCGTTCGACTTCGATCAGCAGCTCGGTGTCGGCGAGGCGTACGCGGTCGCCGGTCGTGGGGCCGAACATTTCCGCGTATGCGCGGCGGCCAATGCGTAATGTCATGGTGTGGGTCCGGAAATGAGCAGGGTGGTCAGAGCAGGCGTGCGCGCATCGCGCATCAGAGCTTGCCCATCACCTTGCCGTTGAAGCCGTAGACGACGCGATCGCCCGCCAGTTCGACCAGTTCGACGGTGCGTTCCTGGCCGGGCTCGAAGCGCACGGCGGTGCCCGCCGCGATGTTCAGGCGGAAGCCGCGTGCCGCTTCGCGATCGAACGAGAGTGCCTCGTTCACTTCATAGAAGTGATAGTGCGAGCCGATCTGGACCGGCCGGTCGCCGGTATTCGACACGACCACCGTGATGGTGGTGCGGCCCGCGTTGAGTTCGTGTTCGCCGTCGTCGATGAGAAGTTCGCCGGGAATCATGGGGCTGCCTTACGCGATTAGGGGATCGGGTGGTGAACGGTGACGAGCTTGGTGCCGTCGGGGAATGTGGCTTCGACCTGAATGTCGGGGATCATTTCCGGCACGCCTTCCATCACATCGGCGCGCGTCAGCAGCGTGGTGCCGTAGTGCATGACCTCGGCGACCGTCTTGCCGTCACGGGCCGCTTCCATCAGCGCGGCGCTGATAAAGGCGATGGCTTCCGGGTAATTCAGTTTGAGACCGCGGGCGCGGCGCCGTTCGGCGAGCAGCGCGGCGGTGAAGATCAGCAGCTTGTCCTTCTCGCGGGGTGTCAGCTTCATCGGATGTCGGGTTGGGTTACGCCCGTCCCAGAGAGGACAGGCGTCGGATGCGATCGGGGTCGCGCTTCGTTGTACGCTATCGCGGCCGCTCGAAATGCGACACGAAACGAACCGCGACAAGCTTACTGCCAGATCAGCTTACAAAGATATCAAGTTGAATTAACGACCCGCTTACAGATTGGCCGGCAAGGGCGCGCCGAACCACTTCTTCGACATCGTGTTGAGCGTGCCGTCTGCCTTCGCTTGGGCGATGGCGGCGTTGACCTTCGCCAGCAGCCGGCTTTCATTCTTGTTCATGCCGACGAAACATGGTGAATCCTTTATAACGAACTTAGGTTCCGGGCGACGCGGCGGATTCTTCGCATTGATGGCGGCGGCGACGATGTTACCGGCAGCGATCAACTGAACCTGACCCGAGAGAAACGCGGCGATGGTCGCGTTGTTGTCTTCGAAGCGCTTGATCGTGGCGTTCGGCGCCAACTGTGTGAGGGCGATTTCTTCAAGCGCGCCGCGGGTGGCGCCGACTGTCTTGCCGGTGAGATCGGCGGGACCGGTGACCTTGATGTCAGCGGGACCGAACACGCCCTGGTAGTACGGCGCATAGGCCGTCGAAAAATCGATGACCTTGTCGCGCTCAGGCGTCTTGCCGAGTGACGAGATCACCAGATCGACTTTACCTGTTTGCAGATACGGAATGCGGTTCGCGCTATTGACCGGCACCAGTTCGAGCTTCACGTTCATCGACTTTGCGAGCATTGCAGCGGTGTCGATGTCATAGCCTTGCGGCTTCATATCTGCGCCGACCGAGCCGAACGGCGGATAGTCCTCGGGGACCGCGACTTTGAGCACACCGGCTTTGGCGATGTTGTCGAGCGTATCCGCGTGAGCGGTGGGCGCATTGATCGCGAGGACAGGCGAGAGCAGGAGCGCAGCGAGCCAGGCGCGACGCGCGGGGCGAAGGATCGATCGGTTCATGTTAAGTGAGCGGGTGGTGGCGAGAAACAGTCGGCTGCCGTCAGGACGCGGCAGCATCGTGGGGGATTCGACGCAAAGTATGTGCCATGGCGGTGCAGCGTGGGCGGGAGGGGCAAAAGACACGATGGCGCACCGACTTGGAGCGGTCGGATGCGCCGGATTGGTGCCCGTGACGTCTTACGAAGGTGAAAGGCACGCTGCGGCACCAGGCGCCTATGTCGAGCTAGTCAGGTCGACCAGATTCGAAGTGGCACAGCGTCGACGCCATGCACGACCGGGCGCAACTGAAGCCAGCACTGGGTCAAAGCCCGCTGCAGCGTCTCCATAGACCGCGAAACCGCCCGCACGAGCAAAACCCCTTCAGTGACACAGGAAGCCGCCGCCCGCACCGAATCGTCAAACGGTAGCTGGGCAGTGAGCGCTTCAGCGAGTGCATCATCGCAGGCCGCCCCGACCGCCCAGAGCGTCCCATACGCAGGAAACCCGGCAAGCCCTTGCGCGGCATCCCGCAATGAGTCTTCCGCGCTGAGGCTCGCGCGTTCGAGCCACAGCGTCTCGCCATTCGCCCCAACGATCCGCGATACCGCTCGCAACTGCCCCTTCGACCACCGCTCACCAGCCGCTTGCCGCCCAAGTTGAGTCGCATCCCACCCAATTGCGGTTGCCCCTTCACCAAGCGTCAGCGAAAAATCCAGCATCGCGTTGGCGTGATCGAAAACGATATTGTTTTGCGGCAACCAGTCGAGCTTCGCCTGAGGGCCGACGCGCACCGCAATATTCTGCCGTGCCGCACGGCCATTGGACTTGTACCACTTGGTTGCGCCGGGCGTGGTGATAACGGCGTGCGCACTGTCGCCGACGTCCACGTCGATATCGAGCTGATCGCCGCCCGCGATCCCACCCGGCGGATGCACGATCACTGCGTGGCAGATCGCATGGCCTTCCGGATAGAGCGGCCGTTGCACGCGCAACGGCCCGTCATGCAGCCGATGCTTGAGCGTGGTCCGCTCGCCGTCTTTGACGAAGCCGAGTTCGAGGCGCGCACGCCATTGCGAGTGCGCGGTCGGTTGCGCGGTGGCGAGTGCAGCGTGGTTTTCGTGAAGCGACATGCGAATGGACTTGCGAATGAATGAGCGGCTGGGCGCGATATTGGGCACAGTAGCGGACGCGGCAATGGACGCGTCGATGCGCAGCGTGCCCGCACGCGTTTAGGCAACGACGAGCCGCGTTGCCACCGGATGCGGCGAGAATAGCACGCTGTGCTGCTTGCGTCGGTCAGACGGCGATCAGTGTGCGTACGCCATCAGCATCCATATTGACCCCTTCGCCGCCCGCGACGATTTCACCGCGGCTCATCACCCAATACCGATCAGCGATTTCCTTGGCGAAGTCGTAATACTGTTCGACGAGCAGCACGGTCATGCCCATTTCTTCGACCAGTTGACGCAGCGTGCGGCCGATGTCCTGAATGATCGATGGCTGGATGCCTTCGGTGGGTTCATCGAGGATCAGCAATTGCGGATCGCTCATTAGTGCCCGGCCGATCGCGAGCTGTTGTTGCTGGCCGCCGGAGAGGTCGCCGCCGCGGCGGCTGCGCATATCCTTCAGGACTGGGAACAGTTCGTAGATGCGGTCCGGGATTTTCTTCGGGGCTTTCTTGCTGGCGGCGCCTACCAGGAGGTTCTCTTCGACGGTTAGCCGCGGGAAGATGTCGCGGCCTTGGGGGACGTAGGCGAGCCCTTTCTCCACACGAGAGTAAGTCGGCAGTTTGGTGATCGGTGTGCCGCGCCAGGCGATTGAACCGCTTTTCGTATGGACGACGCCCATCAGGCATCTAAGCAGCGTTGTTTTGCCTACGCCGTTGCGGCCTAGCAGGACGGTGAGCTTGCCATCGGGCACTGTGAGCTTCACGTCGCGGAGGATGTGGCTGCCGCCGTAGTACTGGTTCAGGTTTTCTACTTCTAACATTTGGATGTTCCTCTGAAACGGTGTGCTTTTTGCCTGCTCGGCGGTTGTTCTTCTTCTGTATGCCTGCGGTGTTGGCCTTTCCTTGTTTTCTTAGTGGTCTATTAGCGTTGCCCCTGTGCGGGGCAGGCACCTACTTTTCTTTGCCTGCTGCAAAGAAAAGTAGGCAAAAGAAAGCAGCTCGAACCCCCTGCTAAGCGGGTCCCCTGGCTTGGAGGGGGTAGTGGTGCATCTGGAATCCGTGTTCTCGCACACTCCGCGCTTGTGACAAGGCAGTCATACTTCCGGCGGCGCTGTGCGCGCCGAAGAGCACTTCATAAAACAATTGGGTCATTCGGCGTTCGCTCCCGCTTACGCATGCTGGCCGTTGACCGCTTCATTGAGTACCGACTCCTGTTTAAACTTGCTCGCCGTTGCCGTTGCCGTTGCCGTT
>NZ_JAQQDU010000098.1:0-31069 GCF_046027825.1 Paraburkholderia sediminicola | reverse complement strand
CACCAGGATTTTCATGCACACGCTCCAAAGTTACGAATACGTCAACCCAACGGACATTATAGCGACTGCCTTTTCGCAGCAGCCGTGTCGCGGGCGCTCTAGCAGGAGGATATCGCTCCTCAGCGGCGTGACGGCAATATCGAACGGTCGTTCTATTTTAATCTCGAAAAAACCCGGGCGACAACCCCGGGTTAAGACTTACGACTCTAATTTTGCATTGCCATCGTGTTTTGCTACGCGAAACGGTCGGAAAACCGGCCGTCAGATCACCAGGCGGTGATCACCGACCCGCCGAACTTGCTCTCGACGAACTGCTTCACTTCCGGCGAATGATACGCTGCGACCAGCTTCGCAACCCAAGGCTTGTTCTTGTCAGCTTCGCGGATTGCGATGATGTTCACGTACGGACCCTTCGGGTCTTCGATCGCGATGGCGTCCTGCTTGGGCTTCAGACCCGCTTCCATCGCAAAGTTCGTATTGATCGCGGCGGCGTCCACGTCGTTCAGCGAACGCGGGATTTGCGCGGCGTCGAGTTCGACGATCTTCAGCTTCTTCGGGTTGTCGACGATGTCGAGCGGCGTCGCCTTCAGACCCGCATCCGGGCGCAGCTTCAGCAGACCCTGCTTTTGCAGCAACAGGAGCGCCCGGCCGCCATTGGTCGGATCGTTCGGCACGGCGATCTTCGCGCCCGGCTGCAGTTCGGCCAGCGTCTTCACTTTCTTCGAGTAGATGCCCATCGGGTACGTGACCGTATCGGCGATACGGATCAGCTTGTAGCCGCGGTCCTTCACCTGCGCCTGCAAGTACGGGTCATGCTGGTAGCTGTTCGCGTCCAGGTCGCCGCCAGCGAGCGCTGCGTTCGGCTGCACGTAGTCGGAGAACTCGACGATCTTGATGTTCAGACCGTTCTTTGCCGCGACCGTCTTCACGACTTCCATGATCTGCGCGTGCGGGCCGCCGGTGACGCCGACCTTGATCGTGTCTTCAGCGTGAGCCGCCGTGGCGGCAGCGAACAGCGATGCGGCGCCGAGCGTGGCGGCCAGCTTGAGAATGAAACGACGTTGCATGATGGACCTTTCCGATGACGCTTATTTATGGCTCAAACGACGTACGAGCCAATCCCCGAACGACTGCACCAGTTGCACGAAGACGATCAGGATCACCACGACCGTCACCATCACTTCCGGCAGGAAACGCTGATACCCGTAACGAATGCCCAGATCGCCGAGCCCGCCGCCGCCGATCGCACCGGCCATCGCCGAATAGCCGACCAGCGAGACAAACGTGATCGTCAAACCGGCAACGACACCCGGCAGCGATTCCGGCAACAGCACCTTGAAGACGATCTGGCTGGTGGTCGCGCCCATCGCCTGCGCCGCTTCGATCAGACCACGATCGACTTCACGCAACGCGGTTTCGACCAGGCGCGCAATGAACGGCGCCGCGGCGATCGTCAGCGGCACCACGGCCGCGGCCGTACCGATCGACGAACCCACCACGAGACGCGTGAACGGAATCACCGCGACCAGCAGGATGATGAACGGCGTCGAACGCACCGCGTTGACGATCACCCCCATCACGCGATTCACCGCGATGTTTTGCAGCACGCCCTGACGGTCCGTGAGATACAGCAGCACGCCGAGCGGCAAACCGACCGCCGCGCCGACCAGTCCGGAAATGCCCACCATCACGAGCGTTTCCCAGAACGACTGGACGAACATATCGAACATTTCACTCAACATACGACAGCTCCTCGACCACCACACCCTGTTCGCGCAGATACGTCAGCGCCTCTGCCACCTTCACCGGTTCGCCGCCCGCGAGCACCGCGAGCGAGCCGAACGCCTGCCCCTGGATCTCGTCGATCTGGCCATGCAGGATGTTGAAGTCGAGTTCGTAGCGGCGAATCGTTTCCGACAGGATCGGCTGATCGACACCCGAACCGGTGAACGCCAGGCGCAGCAAATGGCCGCTGCCAGTCTTCAGGCGTTCGGCCACACGTGCCTTCATCGCAGGCGGCAGTTCCTGCGCGATCACGTCGCCGATCAGCGCGCGCGTCACTTCATGATGCGGTTGCAGGAATACGTCGATAACCTTGCCCTCTTCGACCACACGGCCCGCGTCCAGCACCGCGACGCGGTCGCAGACCTGCTTGATCACGTCCATCTGGTGCGTGATCAGCACGATCGTCAGGTTCAGTTCGCGATTGATACGCTTGAGCAGATCGAGGATCGCGCGCGTGGTTTCGGGATCGAGCGCGGACGTCGCTTCGTCCGAGAGCAGCACCTTCGGCTTGCTCGCCAGCGCACGCGCGATACCGACGCGCTGCTTCTGCCCGCCGCTGATCTGCGCCGGATAACGATCCTTCTGCGCCGACAGGCCGACCAGGTCGAGCAGCGGCAGCACGTTCGCCTCGATCTCATCGCGCTTCATGCCGGCGAGTTCGAGCGGCAATGCCACGTTCTGGTACACCGTGCGCGACGACAGCAGGTTGAAGTGCTGGAAAATCATGCCGATTTCGCGACGCGCCTCGCGCAATTGCGCGGCGGGCAGCGTCGTCAGATCGCGGCCGTTGACGACGATGTTGCCTTCACTCGGGCGCGTCAGCAGGTTGAGCGTGCGCACGAGCGTACTCTTGCCCGCACCGCTGCGGCCGATGATGCCGAACACCTCACCCGCGGGAATCGACAGATTGACGTTGTGCAGCGCCTCGACCCAGCCCCGGGGCCCGGCGAACCGCTGAGAGATATTGCGTATTTCGATCATGAAAAAACGAAACGGCGGAGTTTGCCACCGAGCGTTGTGCGCTCCCGACAAGCGGCCGCCGTTGCTTTTATTAGGATTTGAGCCCGCAATTCTACCGCAGCACCGTCATTCCCTTTAATAATCAATTACGATCTTTTCATAACCACAGAGCATTAGAGGCGTGCCCGGCGCGAGATGCTCGCGCGTGCGCACCCGCTGCGACTATGATCGGGCGAATCAGAATCAGGACACGTTCAGGATAAACAGCCGCTATGGAAACCACTCGACCCGGCAATGCACGTCCCGCAGCAGCCGCTCTTACAGCAGCCCCTGCAGACGCCGCTGCGCACGCCCCGAAAGGCGGCGCCGCGCTGCGCTCGACGGTCACGACGAGCGACGGCGTCGAACTGCCGTTGTACCGCTGGCCTGCCAGAGCACCATTGCGCGGCACGGTCGCGCTGGTACACGGGCTCGCGGAGCACGCGGGGCGTTACGCGGCGCTGGCGGACCGGCTGAACCCGGCCGGCATTGAACTCGTCGCCATCGATCTGCGCGGACATGGACATGCACCGGGCAAGCGCGTGTGGGTGCAACGCTTCGACGACTATCTGCTCGACGCTCAGGCCTTGCTCGATGAAGCGGCGACCAGTTGCGCGCCGCTGTTTCTGATGGGCCACAGCATGGGCGGCGCGGTCGCGGCGCTCTACGCAATCGAACGTCTGGAAGCGAGCGGGCGTCGGCTAAGCGGTCTGATCCTGTCGAGCCCCGCGCTCGCGCCGGGCCGCGATGTGCCGCGCTGGATGCTCAAGGTGAGCCAGGTGATCAGCCGCATCTGGCCGACCTTCCCGGCGATGAAAATCGACGCGGCGTTGCTGTCGCGCCTTCAGCCGGTGGTGAATGCCAATCGCAACGATCCGCTGGTTCATCACGGCGCGATTCCCGCGCGAACCGGCGCCGAGTTGTTGCTGGCGATGGCGCGCATCGAACGCGGCCGTGCGGGACTGCGCGTGCCGCTACTGGTGTATCACGGCACCGCGGACAAGCTCACCGAGCCCGAAGGCAGCCGCGATTTCGGCGCGCATGCGGGTTCGCCGGACAAAACGCTCACGATGCACGAAGACAGCTATCACGAGACGATGAACGATCTCGACCGGGATCGGGTGATCGGCGCGCTGATCGACTGGATCGAGAAACGGCTGCCCAAAGCCTGAGCGCCGCATGGTATGCCGGAGCCCCAGACTTGCGCATACCGGCGTGCTGAACCCGGCCCCTGCCAGGAACGGCCCAGCCCGGCTAGCGCTTCCAGTCCGGTGGTCGTTTGTCGATAAATGCCTGCACGCCCTCGAGCGCCGAGTCATCCATCATGTTGCAGGCCATCGTCTGGCCAGCTAGCTGATACGCCGCTTCGATGCCCATTTCGAGCTGGCGATAGAAAAGGCCTTTGCCGGCACTCACGGCTTCGACGGGTTTCGCGCAGATGCTTTTCGCGAGCCGCGCGACCTCCGAATCGAGCGCGTCTGCCGGAGCCACGCGATTCACGAGGCCTTGCTGTCTCGCCTGCACGGCGTCGATGAAATCGCCGGTGAGCAGCATTTCGAGCGCCGCCTTACGCGACAGATTGCGCGACAGCGGCACCGAAGGTGTTGCGCAGAAAAGACCCAGGTTGACACCCGAGACGGCAAAGCGCGCGGTATCGGCAGCGACGGCCAGATCGCACATCGAGACCAGCTGGCAGCCGGCCGCCGTGGCGATGCCGTGCACGCGTGCGATCACCGGTTGCGGCAAGCGCTGGATCGTCAGCATCAGTTTCGTGCAGCGCGTGAACAACGCCTGGTAATAAGCCAGCGACGGCGCCGCGCGCATTTCCTTCAGATCGTGTCCCGCACAGAACGCGCGGCCCGCGCCGGCGATCACCACCACTCGCGCATTGGACTCCGCTAGCGCCGTCAGCGCCGACTGCAACGCGTCGAGCAGGGCTTCGGAAAGCGCGTTGAAGGCGTCGGGCCGGTTCATCGTCAATCGGACGACGCCCGGCACGCCATAGGCGTCGTGTTCGATTTCGACCAGCGACGCACTGCGCACCTCGGCATTCATGGCCCACTCCTCGTTGAGTTCATGCAGTTCGCGGCGCCCGGCCAGCGCTGGTGGCGTGGCAGCTCAGATCCCGGCCAGCGATCGCACGTGCGCCACCACGCTGCGTCCGAGCGCCGACAGGTTGTACCCGCCTTCCAGACAGCTCACGATCCGCCCACGCGCATAGCGCTTCGCGATCTCGCGCACCTGGTCGGTGATCCACGCGTAGTCGTCTTCAACGAGACCCAGGTTGCCGAGATCGTCCTCGCGATGCGCGTCGAAGCCAGCCGAGATGAAGATCATCTCCGGCTTGAAATCATGCAGGCGCGGCAGCCACATCATGTCGACCGCCTCGCGCACCGCCATGCCTTTCGAGCGCGCCGGCATCGGCACGTTGCACATGTTGGGTGCCTGATTGTCGGCGCCGGTGAACGGATAGAACGGATGCTGGAAGATACTGCACATCAGCACACGCGAATCGCCCGAAAAGGCCGCTTCGGTGCCGTTGCCATGATGGACGTCGAAGTCGACGATGGCCACGCGCTGCATGCCGTGCACATCGAGCGCGTGACGCGCGGCGATCGCAACGTTATTGAAAAAGCAGAAGCCCATCGCGCGGGCCGGCTCCGCATGGTGGCCGGGCGGGCGCACGCTGCAGAACGCATTGTCGTAGCGGCCTTCGATCACCGCGTCGGTCGCGGCCACCGCGGCACCGGCTGCGCGCAACGCGGCCTGCAACGTGTGCGGGTTCATCGACGTGTCGGGATCGATTTCGGCGAGCCCCTTCGCGGGTGAACGGCTGCGGATGTAATCGATGTGGGCCTGCGTATGCACGCGCAACAGCGCGGCTTCGTCAGCGAGCGGCGGCGACTCGCGCTCGATCAGCGCGTCGATGCGGCTGGCGATCAGTTGATCTTCGATTGCCTGCAGGCGCGCCGGGCATTCGGGATGCCATTGCCCCATATCGTGCAGCAAACAATCGGCGTGGGAATAAAAGCCTGTTGCCATGATTCTCGTCTGCAGCGCGGCGCTTTCAAAGCGCGCGCGGCGTGTCTCCGTCCAGGGGCGCGCGCCCTGGGCGCGCCAACACTTGCCAAGTTACCACACCATGCGACTGTGACGCGCTGGGCACAGTTTTGCAGAAAGCGTCGGGTATACTGCCCCGATCCCTTTCCCCCTGTCTCTTTCGCACTGCGCCCCTAGCTCAATATGACCGTCAAGCTTGCTCTGTCTGCACGAAACCGGCTACGCATGAAGACCGTGGCCACCGCCCTGTCCGTCGCATCGTGCATGTTCATGGCAACCAGTCCGGCGATGGCGCAAAGCGCCGCGAAGAAGCCGCCGCTCCTGCTCGCGCAAAGCCAACCGCAAACTGCGGTGCCGCAGGGTCAGACCTTCGAAGAAGAGATCATTCCGCAGCGCTACGCGAACAACCCGAACGTGGACGCGTTCATCAGCGACATGTCGGCGCGCTATGACTTCGACGAAGCCGCCCTGCACGCCCTGTTCGCGCGCGTGAGCTATTCGGCTACCGCAGTCAAGCTCGTTACGCCGTCGCCCTCCCCCACGATCAAGAACTGGCGCGTGTATCAGTCGCGCTTTCTCGATCCGGTGCGCATCAACGCCGGCGTGCGTTTCTGGCGCGCCAACCAGGCCACGCTGCAACGCGCCTATGAAGAGTTTGGCGTGCCGCCGGAAGTGATCGTCGGCATCATTGGCGTGGAGACGATCTACGGGCGCTTCATGGGCAACTTCCGCGTGCTCGACGCGCTGACCACGCTCACCTTCGACTACCCGAATACCGCCAATCGCGCGGATCGTCAGGCGACTTTCCGCAAGAATCTCGAAGACTACCTGGTGTGGACGCGCGATTCGCAAATCGATCCGACCACCGTGCTCGGCTCCTACACGGGCGCGATTGGCATTCCGCAATTCCTGCCGAGCAGCATCGTGCAGTACGCGGTGAGCTACGACGGCAACAAGCAGATCGATCTGCGCACGAGCCAGGCGGATGCGATCGGCAGCGTGGCGAATTATCTGCGCCAGAACGGCTGGGAAAACGGCCGGCCCGTGGTGTGGAAGATCGGTATGGACGCCGGCAGCCTGGGCGTGGCGCAAGCGGCCGCCGACGGCAAGCCGGAGCCACATTGGCCGCTGGACCAACTGCTCCGTGCCGGACTGCTGCTGGACGAGCCGGGCGTCGATATCGCGGCGGAAGCCGGCACGCCGGTGACGGTGGTCGATCTGCCGTCACCGGGGCGCGGTACCGAGTACATGCTGGGCTTGAAGAATTTCTATGTGCTGACGCGCTATAACCGCAGTTTCTTCTACGCACTCGCGGTTTATCAACTGGGCGAGCGGGTCAAAGCACAGATGGAAGCGAGCGACGCGGCGAACGCCAGCAGCAATGCGGCGGCGCCGGGCGCGGCTTCGCAGTAAGCTGAGCGGCGGTGTCGGAGACTCGCCGCGTCACGAACGGATAGCAAGCGATACAAAAAAAGCGCCGGTTAGAACGGCGCTTTTTTTATTTGGCCAACTCAGTTTGCGGGCCGCTCAATGCGCCGAAGCGCAATCAGGCTGGGAATACACCCGTCGACAGATACCGGTCGCCCCGATCGCAGACGATAAACACGATCGTCGCGTTCTCGACCTGGCGCGCGATGCGCAGCGCCACCTCACAGGCCCCACCCGACGAGATGCCGGCGAAGATCCCTTCGACCGAGGCCATGCGCCGCGCCATTGCTTCGGCTGCAGCCTGGCTCACGTTCTCGACGCGATCCACGCGGCTGCGATCGAAAATCTTCGGCAGATAGGCCTCCGGCCACTTGCGGATGCCCGGAATGCGCGAACCCTCTTCCGGCTGCGCGCCGATGATCTCGATCGCCGGATTCTGTTCCTTCAGATAGGTGGACACACCCATGATCGTGCCGGTCGTGCCCATCGACGAGACGAAGTGCGTGATGCGCCCTTCGGTGTCACGCCAGATTTCCGGACCGGTGCCTTCGACGTGCGAGGCTGGATTGTCCGGGTTCGCGAACTGGTCGAGGATGATGCCCTTGCCTTCGCGCTGCATCTGTTCGGCCAGATCGCGTGCGTATTCCATGCCGCCCGTGACCGGCGTCAGCACGATCTGCGCGCCGTACGCGGCCATGCTCTGACGGCGCTCCACCGACAGGTCTTCCGGCATGATCAGCACCATCTTGTAGCCGCGGATCGCCGCAGCCATCGCCAGGGCGATACCGGTATTGCCGCTGGTCGATTCGATCAGCGTGTCGCCCGGCTTGATGCGCCCACGCGCTTCCGCCTTCTTGATCATCGACAGCGCCGGACGGTCTTTCACCGAACCCGCAGGATTGTTGCCCTCGAGCTTGGCAAGGACCACGTTATTGCGGTTGCGGATCTCGTCGTCAGGGAGCCGGACGAGTTGCACGAGCGGCGTATTGCCGATCGTGTCTTCAATCGTTTTGTAAGCCATATCGGTTCTGGGGCTGTCGATGCACGGAGTCTTCAATCCATCGATTCTAAACCACCGTACGCGCGGCTGCCGTCCGGCCCTTCTGGCCGCATGGATGCAGACGCAGATTGCTTTGCCGCCAATGCAAAAAGCCCGCGGCTGAGAACCGCGGGAGCCAGTCATCTGCATGACAGCTGAAGGAGTGTTCTTACCCACTCCGACCATGAAGGGGAACGACGGTAACGGACCAGGCGCGGGACCCGGCGCGAGAGGTAACCCGCCTCGCGCGCACGGCCCGCGTCAGGTTATTTCTTCACCGCCACAGTGGCGTTGCTCTTTGGGGTAGCCGCGTCGGCGCCATTGCCCGCAGCGGCCGCGCCCTTGGTTTGTGCAGACGCCGCAACCTGTGTGTTAGCAGCCGCGCCAGCCGGACCGACAGCGAGACCCTCCGCCTGCAGGCGCTCGACGGTATGCCCGCCCATGCCTTTGACGCGCTTGCCGAGATCGGCCGGGTCCTTGAACGGACCATGCGCTGTACGCTCTTCGAGAATGGCTTTCGCTTTGGCAGGACCGATGCCCTTGATGCCGCGCAGCGCATCCTCGTTAGCCGTGTTGACGTCGACCGCCGCATACGCGTGGCCGAAAGCGGCGAGCATGGCCGCGGTAACCAGAATTTTTCGAAACATATGGAATCTCCCTCGTACAACCGGTTGGCGACCATCACCAACCGGGAGATTCCAGTTTAAAGAGGTATCCGAAAGATTTACACCTGGCCGAATAGCCAACGTACGTATCGATCGACACCTTCCTGCACGCTCAGGAACGGCGCGTCGTAACCGGTAGCACGCAGCTTCGTCAGGTCAGCCTGCGTGAAGCATTGGTACTTGCCACGCAATGCATCGGGGAACGGAATATATTCGATCAGCCCGCGCTGCACCTGGTCCGCGAGCGACAACGGCGGCTCGTTGTTCAACGCACGCAGCGTGTTGACCACCGTGCTCGCAATGTCGTTGAACGGCTGCGCACGGCCACTGCCCAGGTTGAAAATGCCCGACTTGTCCGGATTGTCGAAGAAAAACAGGTTCACCTTGACCACGTCTTCGACAGAGACGAAATCGCGCGTCTGCTCGCCGGCGGCATAACCGTTGTATTCGCCGAACAGCTTGACCTTGCCTTCCGCACGGAACTGGTTGAAGTTGTGAAAGGCCACCGACGCCATACGCGCCTTGTGCGTCTCGCGCGGTCCGTACACGTTGAAATAACGGAAGCCGGCAATCTGACTCTTCGCGGTGGGCAACACGCGGCGAATCACCTGGTCGAACAGGAACTTCGAATAGCCGTACACGTTCAGCGGCTGCTCGACTTCGCGCTCTTCGACAAAACGGCTCGAACCGCCATACGTTGCCGCCGAGGACGCATACAGAAACTGGATGTTCTGCGCGAGACAGACATCGAGCACTTCACGGCTATAGCGGAAGTTGTTGTCCATCATGTAGCGGCCGTCGGTCTCCATCGTGTCCGAGCAGGCGCCTTCATGGAAAATCGCGCGTACTTTGCCGAAATCGCCCCGCTTGAAGCGCTCGACGAATTCGGTTTTGTCGAGATAATCGTCGATCTCGCAGTCGACGAGATTCTTGAACTTGTCCGCGCGCGTGAGGTTATCGACCGCGATGATGCGGTGTTCACCGCGCTCATTGAGCGCCTTCACGAGATTGCTGCCGATAAAGCCGGCCGCGCCGGTGACGATGAGGGTCATGATGATCCTGCGGTAAAGATGTTCAGTTGACGCCCCGCGTATCCCTGCTTCGCGCCGCTGGAAGGCGCCAGGCAGGAGACCCCGCGGACCGCATCAATGAAAGAGTTCGTCGTAGTTGACGGTGGCGGTGCCGAGCTTGCCGACCACGATGCCGGCCGCGCGATTCGCGAGCCCGACCGCCTCGACCAGCGTAAGACCCGCGCCGAGCATGGCGGCAAGCGTGGCAATCACCGTGTCGCCCGCGCCCGATACATCATACACTTCGCGTGCAACGGCCGAAGCGTGCAGGATGCCGTCGTCGGCGAAGAGCGTCATGCCCTCTTCCGAACGCGTCAGCAGCAACGCCTTGAACTCAAGATCGGCACGCAGTTTAGTCACGCGCGCAATCAGATCTTCTTCGGACCTCCACTGTCCGACCACCTCGCGCAACTCGGCGCGATTCGGTGTGATCAGCGTGGCGCCGCGATAGCGCTCCCAGTCGTCGCCCTTCGGATCGACCAGCACGGGCTTGCCCGCCGCATGCGCCTTCGCGATCATCTGCGTGACGTGCGTGAGACCACCCTTCGCGTAATCGGACATGAGGATCACGTCGTGCGACGGCAGCAGGTCGTCGAAACGCGCGAGGCCCGCGAGCAGCACTTCGTGCGCCGGCGAGTTTTCGAAGTCGACGCGCAGCAACTGTTGCTGACGCGACAGCACGCGCAGTTTGATCGTGGTGAGCAAATCCGGATCGCGCTCCAGATGCGGCACGACACCGCTTTCGGCGAGCAATTGCACGATGCGCTCGCCGGGTTCGTCATGGCCGACCACGCACAGCAAACCGGCTTGCGCGCCGAGCGCAACCGCATTGCGCGCCACGTTCGCCGCGCCGCCGAGACGGTCTTCCTGGCGCTGCACATGCACGACCGGCACCGGCGCTTCCGGCGAAATACGGTTCACGTCGCCAAACCAGTAGCGATCGAGCATGACATCGCCGACTACCAGCACGCGCGCCGCGCCGAGACGTTCGCGCGGCACCACGGTCAGTGCGGACGCGGGTGTGGACTGAGCGGCCTCAGGCATTGCTGGAGACATCGGCCGGAAATTCAGAGGGCTGGGCATAAGGGCGTCCGATCGAGTGATAGTCGATGCCGAGCTCGGTCATCGCGTCCGGCTCGTACAGATTGCGGCCGTCGAAAATCAGCGGTGACTTCAGCACCGATTTCAGATGCAGGAAGTCCGGGCTCTTGAATTCCTTCCATTCGGTGACGACTACCAGCGCATCGGCGCCGGTGAGCGTTTCGTCCTGGGTGCTCGTGAACGTGAGACGCGCGAGCTGGTCCGGTGCATCGTGCAGATCCAGGGCGAACACCCGGCGCGCTTCGGCCACCGCGACCGGATCGTATGCGCGCACGTGGGCGCCACGCGCCAGCAACTCAGCGATCACGCGGCGGCTCGGTGCCTCGCGCATATCGTCGGTATTCGGCTTGAACGCGAGCCCCCACACGGCGAACGTGCGGCCGCTCAGATCTTCGCCGAGCTTGCCCGTAATCTTGCGCACCAGCACATCTTTCTGCTTGTAGTTCACTTCCTCGACCGCTTCGAGAATGCGCAGATTGTGGCCGCTTTCGCTCGCGGTGCGGATCAGCGCCTGCACGTCCTTCGGGAAGCACGAGCCGCCGTAGCCGCAACCGGCATACAGGAAGTGATAGCCGATGCGCGGGTCCGAGCCGATGCCGCGACGCACCGCTTCGATATCCGCACCGACCCGATCCGCCAGATTCGACATCTCGTTCATGAACGAGATGCGCGTGGCGAGCATCGCATTAGCTGCGTATTTCGTGAACTCAGCCGAGCGTACATCCATGTGCAGCGTGCGCTCGTGATTGCGGTTGAACGGCGCGTACAGACGTTTCATCAGTTCGCGTGCGCGCAGGCCGGCTTCGTCTTCGTCGCTGCCGAGCACGATGCGATCAGGGCGCATGAAGTCGTCGACCGCTGCGCCTTCCTTCAGGAACTCAGGGTTGGACACCACCGAGAAGCGGTGCTGCTCGCTGTTGGCGAGCCCGCGTTTGGCCAGCTCCTCTTCGATCACCGCGCGCACGCGTTGCGCAGTACCGACCGGCACCGTCGATTTGTCGACAATCACCTTGAAGCCGTTCATCGTGCGGCCGATGTTACGCGCCGCTTCGAGCACGTATTGCAGATCGGCTGAGCCGTCTTCGTCGGGCGGTGTGCCAACGGCGATGAACTGCACCTCGCCGTGCGCCACACTGGCTTCGATATCCGTCGAAAACGTGATGCGGCGCGCCTTGCGCGTGCGGGCGATCATCTCGAGCAAACCCGGCTCGTGGATCGGCACGCCGCCGTTGTTGAGGATTTCGATCTTGCGCGGATCGACGTCGAGACAGAAGACGTCATGGCCGATTTCGGCGAGGCACGCGCCGGTGACAAGGCCAACATAACCCGTGCCGATAATGGTGATTTTCATACGCTTTCCGGTAGAGGGTTCCGGTGAGGGTTTCTCGTAGTGAACAAGGCCGTCTGATCCCGCCGGGCCTAATCCGCCTGACGGGCCGCCGTCGTTGCGGCATGGCTATACGGTTGCATTCGCTATCAGTTCGACGCCGTGATCGGTTCGACGCGGCGCGGCGCATAGGTTTCCCAACCACTGCAACCCGGGCACTGCCAGTAGAACAGCCGCGCCCTGAAACCACAATCCTGGCACGTATACCGCGGCAAATTTTTGGTGCGCTGACGAATCAGCGTCCGCATCAGTTCGAGCTCGCTCTTCCGCGGCTCTTCCGCGGCGGCTTCCTGGGCTTCCAGCAGACGCGTCATGCCGGCCAGATTCGGCGACTTCTGCATCTGCGAGCGCGCCAGCGCATGCGCTGCGTCGGGCCCGCGTATCGCCGCAATGTGCTGATAGGTCACGTCGAGCAGATCGCTCGACGGATAGCGGTCCACCCATGTGATGAGCAGATCGGCGCCATCCTGCGGACGGCCGAGCGCCTCATAGGCCTTCATCAGCTTTTCCGCGACGAGCGGCAGATAAGCAGGATTCTGTTCCTCGACGCGCCGCCATTGGGCGATCGCCGCCTCCTGCGAACCGCCCGTTGCATCAACGTCGCCGAACAGGATCGTGGCGCGGACGTTGGTCGGGTTCGCCTTTAATGCAAAGCCTAGCTGACGTCGTGCTTCGTCGGCGTTTTTCTGTTGGAGCGCCTCCTGGGCGAGCTCGCAATGAAACTGCGCGATGTCCTTGTCGAGTGACTCAGCACCCATTGTTTCCAGATGGCGCGCGGTGTCGATCGATTTAACCCAGTCTTTCTCAATCTGGTAGATGGTTAGCAGCGCACGCTGCGCACCCAGCGCGTAATTGCCGGTCTCAAGCGAGCGGAAGGTTTCTTCGGCGCGATCGAGCAGCCCGGCCTTCAGGAAATCCTGGCCCAGTTCGAACAGCGCGTGATCGCGCTCGGTGACGGGCAGATCGGTACGGCTCAGCAGGTTCTGATGCACGCGAATCGCGCGGTCGGTCTCGCCTCGGCGGCGGAACAGATTACCCAGCGCGAAGTGCAACTCGATCGTTTCCGGGTCGAGCTTGACGACTTCGATAAACGCGTCGATCGCCTGGTCAGGCTGCTCATTGAGCAGGAAATTCAGGCCGCGGAAGTACGAACGCGGCAGGTTGGCGCTTTCGGACAGCAGCGTCTTGAGGTCGTAGCGTGCGGCCATCCAGCCGAACGCAAAAGCGACGGGTATGACAAGCAGCCACCAGAAGTCTAGATCCATGCGATTAATGCAAATAGCGGGACAGCGGAAACGGAAAGCCGCGCTTCGGAAGCGCGGCAGAAGACAACTTAGATCAGCGGCGGCATGGGCGGTTGTTCGACCACGACGGGGGCTTCGCGCGCCACACGCAACTCGCGCTTGAGCCGGCCATTCTCCATGCGCAGGCGCACCATGGCCGGCATCGACGACACCAGCCCGGCCAGCAACCCCACCACGAAGAACGCCAGGCCGATCAGAATCAAAGGCGCCGACCACGCGTAGCCAGCGAGGAAATTCAGCGTAGCGGGTTGTGTATTGGAGAGCGCGAGCACCAGCAGGAGCACGAACACCAGCACACGGATCAGCCAGACGATAAATTTCATGAATAGGTCTCTTGACGGCAGTTGCGGGGTGACGCCGGCTTGATGACGCGTCGCGCCACGGTGTTGCCCGCGCCGAAGTGACCCGTATTGTAATGGATGCCCTCGCGGCTGGGCAGGAACTGGCTGATAGAGGGCTAACGCGAGGTTTATCTTGCCGCAGGCGGATGCATGGGCAGGGGTGTTCGACTGGGGAATATGCCGGGCGCAGCGGACAAAAGAAGCGGACGAAAAAAAAGCGCCCGAAGGCGCTTTTTCTGGTCTTTTGCCGTCTGGCTTTGGCCGCTGACGCTACCAATGCCATGCTGCAAACCGCACAGCGAAGCATTTACAGGTCGTCGTCATCCGGCTCATCGGCCTTCAGCGGCTCGCCCGAACGTCGGTCTACCCGCTCGCGCAATTCCTTGCCCGGCTTGAAATGCGGTACGTACTTCTCAGGTACCAGCACCTTCTCGCCCGACTTCGGATTACGCCCGACACGGGAGGGACGACGATTAAGGCCGAAGCTGCCGAAGCCGCGAATTTCGATGCGATGGCCGTTGGCAAGCGCCTCCGACATCGCATCAAGCATCGTCTTCACCGCGAAATCCGCATCTTTAAGTACAAGCTGCGGAAATCGCGTAGCCAGCTGGGCGACCAATTCCGATTTGGTCATACTGCAGCAGACCTCTCAAGAAAACGCCGGGCCGCCCCCATGTCTATTTTTCCCCTTCTCGAGGGGGCCTGCCGCCAGGCGACAGGTTTGGGGGCGTTCCTCAATTACTGGTTCTGACCGTCAAGCTTGGCCTTCAGCAGCGCGCCGAGGTTCGTCGTGCCGGTAGCAGCCGAGCTCGAATCCGACGAAGCCAGGCCGCGGATCGCTTCCTGTTGCTCAGCCGAGTCCTTGGCCTTGATCGACAGGTTGATGCCACGCGACTTGCGATCGATGTTGATGATCATCGCGTTGACCTTGTCGCCGTCCTTCAGCACGTTGCGAGCATCTTCCACGCGGTCTTGCGACAGCTCCGAAGCGCGCAGGTAGCCTTCGACTTCCGCCGACAGCTGAACCACTGCACCCTTCGCATCTACCGTCTTGACCACGCCGTCGACGATCGAACCCTTGTCGTTCATGGCAACGAAGTTGCTGAACGGGTCGCCTTCGAGCTGCTTGATACCCAGCGAAATGCGTTCCTTCTCGACGTCGATGCCGAGAACAATCGCTTCCACTTCGTCGCCCTTCTTGTACTTGCGAACCGCTTCTTCGCCCGTTTCGCTCCACGACAGGTCCGACAGGTGAACCAGACCGTCGATGCCGCCCGGCAGACCGATGAAGACGCCGAAGTCGGTGATCGACTTGATTGCGCCTTGCAGCTTGTCGCCCTTCTTGAAGTTGCGGCTGAAGTCGTCCCACGGGTTCGGCTTGCATTGCTTCATGCCGAGGCTGATACGGCGGCGGTCTTCGTCGATTTCGAGAACCATGACTTCGACTTCGTCGCCCAGCTGCACAACCTTCGACGGTGCAACGTTCTTGTTCGTCCAGTCCATTTCCGACACGTGAACCAGGCCTTCGATGCCCGATTCCACTTCGACGAATGCGCCGTAGTCGGTGATGTTGGTGACCTTACCGAACAGGCGCGTGCCCGACGGGTAACGGCGGGAAATGCCTTCCCACGGATCGTCGCCCAGTTGCTTGATACCCAGCGAAACGCGGTTCTTCTCTTGATCGAACTTGAGGATCTTCGCGGTGACTTCCTGGCCAACCGACAGCACTTCGCTCGGGTGACGCACACGACGCCATGCGATGTCGGTGATGTGCAGCAGGCCGTCGATACCGCCGAGGTCCACGAATGCGCCGTAATCCGTGATGTTCTTCACCACGCCTTCCACGATCGCGCCTTCCTTCAGCGTTTCGAGCAGCTTTGCGCGCTCTTCGCCTTGGGTCGCTTCGATCACAGCACGGCGCGACAGCACGACGTTGTTACGCTTGCGGTCGAGCTTGATGACGCGGAATTCCAGCGTCTTGCCTTCGTACGGGGTCGTGTCCTTGACCGGACGCGTGTCAACCAGCGAACCCGGCAGGAACGCTCGGATGCCGTTGACCATGACGGTCATGCCGCCCTTGACCTTGCCCGTGATCGTGCCGGTCACGAGTTCGTTGTTGTCGAGGGCCTTTTCCAGCGACAGCCACGAAGCCAGACGCTTCGCCTTGTCGCGCGACAGGATGGTGTCGCCATAGCCGTTTTCCAGCGCGTCGATCGCGACGGAAACGAAGTCGCCCGCCTGCACTTCTAC
This sequence comes from Paraburkholderia sediminicola, assembly GCF_046027825.1. GTDB lineage: Bacteria > Pseudomonadota > Gammaproteobacteria > Burkholderiales > Burkholderiaceae > Paraburkholderia > Paraburkholderia sediminicola_D. The sequence continues at coordinate 14,640 of NZ_JAQQDU010000098.1, read as the reverse complement.
CTCGCCCGCGTCGTTCAGGAACTCTTCGAGCGGGATGTAGGCTTCGGACTTGAGACCAGCGTTGACGACCACGAAGTTGTGGTCAACACGCACGACTTCGGCGGAAATCACTTCGCCGGCGCGCATGTCTTGCTTGGTCAGCGACTCTTCGAACAGAGCCGCAAAAGATTCGGTATTCGGGTTGGAAGTTTGCAGGTCGGACATAAAAATCAAAATTTGCATGGTTCTCGCGGTGCCCGGCTGGCCGGACGGTCAGCTACAACGGCAAGAATGCGAATGCCACGCGGGGTTAAGGGGTTAATACACGCTCCACGACCATCGCGGAGCACCTACTGACAACGCTCTACTTCTCACTGCTTTTCTACTGCGCCCACTGCCCGGACATCAGGCATGCGGGACCCATGCTTCATACCACTGCACCACCTGTTCGACCGCCTGGTCGATGGACAATGCCGAGGTATCAAGCAGCTTTGCATCCGCTGCGGGCTTGAGCGGCGCGGCCGCGCGCTGACTGTCACGCTCGTCGCGCTCACGCAAATCCCGGAGCAAGTCATCTATATTAGCAGAAAATCCTTTTTGGATCAATTGCTTATGCCGGCGCGCCGCACGGGCCTCGACGCTGGCGGTCATGAACACCTTCAGCACGGCGTCCTGGAAGATCACCGTGCCCATGTCCCGGCCGTCGGCGACCAGCCCCGGTTCCTTACGGAAAGCCCGCTGACGGGCCACCAGCGCGGTTCGCACGGGCGCGTGCACGGCAATTGCCGAGGCGCGGCTGCCGACTTCCTCCGCGCGAATGTCGGCCGATACGTCGGCGCCGTCGAGCAGCGCCAGTCCCTCACGAAAAGTGATGTGCAGATCGTCGATCAGGCTGACAAGGGCGTCGGCGTCATCCGCGGCGACGCTGTAGCGCATGCTGGCCAGCGCGGCGAGCCGGTATAGCGCGCCACTATCCAGCAAGTGGAAGCCGAGACTCGCGGCGACCAGCGCGGCCACGGTGCCTTTGCCGGAGGCACTGGGGCCGTCGATCGTAATGACGGGCGTTTGGTGAAAGGGACGGATCGGTTTCATCGAAAAAGTCGCACGTCAGTCGATTCGGGAGCGAATCAGGGTTGAGCGAGCGCCGTGAAGCGCTCGAAATAATCGGGGAAAGTTTTGCCGACGCACTTCGGGTCGTTGATCCGGATCGGCACGCCGCCCAGGCTCACGAGCGAGAAACACATCGCCATGCGGTGATCGTCGTAGGTGTCGATCGAGGCATTCGGAATCAGTTTTTCGGGCGGCGTGACAACGAGGAAATCCTCGCCCTCCTGCACCTTCGCGCCGACCTTGCGCAGCTCGGTCGCCATCGCGGCGATCCGGTCGGTTTCCTTGACGCGCCAGCTGGCGATGTTGCGCAGCGTGGTGGTACCGTCCGCGAACAGCGCGGCGACGGCGATCGTCATCGCGGCGTCGGGAATCAGGTTGAAGTCCATGTCGATCGGATCGAGCTTGCCGTTGTCGTTGCCGACGCCGCGCACTTCGATCCAGTCATCGCCCATCTGCAGATTTGCGCCCATCTTGATGAGCGCATCGGCAAAGCCGACATCGCCCTGGATGCTGGAGCGGCCAACGCCTTCCACCCGCAGCGGGCCGCCGCCGAGCGCGCCGGCAGCAAGGAAATACGACGCCGACGATGCGTCGCCTTCCACCATGATGGTGCCCGGCGACTGATAGCGCTGCCCCGCCGGCACGATAAACCGGTGCCATTCATGGCGCTCGACCTTGATGCCGAAGCGCTCCATCAGTTTGATCGTGATCTCGATATAGGGCTTTGAGATCAGCTCGCCATCCACCTGCACTGTGGTCACGCCGCTTTCCGTACGCAACAGCGGCAGCGTCATCAGAAGCGAGGTCAGGAACTGGCTCGACACGTCACCACGCACCCGGATCGGCGCGTCGGCCAGAATCTGCGCCGGGCGAATCCGCAGCGGCGGATAGCCGTCGTTCTCTTCGTAGTCGATCTTCGCGCCGATCTGCCGCAAGCCGTCGACCAGATCGCCGATCGGCCGCTCGTGCATACGCGGCACGCCGTGAATCCGATAGTCGCCGCCATTCACCGCGAGCGCCGCGGTCAGCGGACGCACGGCCGTACCGGCGTTGCCGAGGAACAGATCGGCCGTGCGCGCCGTAAATGCACCACGCGTGCCGGTCACAACACACGTGTCGCCTTCACGCTTCAGACGCACGCCGAGCTTTTCGAGCGCGTCGAGCATCACGCGGGTGTCGTCGGAGTCGAGCAGGTTCGTGATCGTCGTTTCGCCTTCGGCGAGCGCCGCGAGCAGCAGCACACGATTCGAAATGCTCTTCGAACCGGGCAAACGAACCGTGCCGGACGCACGAGAAAATGGTCCGAGATCGAGGAATTCCATGATTGAGTCCAGTTCCGGTTATTTCGACGCGTCGCCCAAGGCGGCCGCGTTAGTGCGCTGTTCCTGCCACTCGGTACGTGCGATACGCGAGCGCGCGAACACCGCTTCGAGCGCGGCGCCGTCGGCGGTGTCGATCGCTGCGCGCAAACGCGCGAGCACCGCCGTGTAGGCATCCAGTTCGTCAAGCAGCGCAACGCGATTCGCCACGCACACGTCGCGCCACATTTCCGGGCTCGACGCGGCGATGCGCGTGAAGTCACGGAAACCGCCGGCGGCGAATGAAAATTTCAGCGCCGCGTCGGGCGAATTGAGAATCTGCTCGACCAGCGCGAACGACAAAACGTGCGGCAAATGGCTGACCGAGGCGAGCACACGGTCGTGCTGCTCGGGCGTCATGTCGCGCACACAGGCGCCGGTAGCACGCCACATCGCAGCAACGCGCTCGACGGCTACCGACGCGTTCTCCGGCAGCGGGCACAACACGACGTTGCGGTTGACGTAAAGGTCGGGCAACGCCGCATCCGGACCGCTCGCCTCACGGCCGGCAATCGGATGCCCCGGCACGAACTGGCCGATGCGCGCACCGAGCGCCGCGCGCGCGGATGCAACCACGTCGGACTTGGTGCTGCCGGCATCGGTAACGATCGTATCCGCATCGAGAAACGGTGCAATGCGTTCAAGCAGCGGTTGTGTCTGCGCGACCGGCGCGGCAAGCAACACGATATCCGCGCCGGACAGCGCAGCGCGCAACGCCGCGTCGTCGTTCAACGCTGCGGATCCGTCGATCACACCCAACTCCAGCGCGCGCGCCGTCGACGCGGATGAACGCCCGACACCAATCACGGCTCGCGCGCCTGTTGCCTCACCCCGCTCGCCCCGCTCACGCAGCGCGCGCGCGAGCGATCCGCCGATCAGGCCGACACCAAAAATCACCAGCTTGTTAAAAGAGAACGCGGCCACGTCGGTCACAGAAAAAGCGCGCCTTTCATGAAATGAGGCGCGCGGGTCAAGGTCAACCGCTTACGCAGGGGCAAGCGTCTTTTCGAGTGCCGCGAGGAACGCTTCGTTTTCTTCCGGCAGGCCGATCGTGATGCGCAGCCATTGCGGCAAACCGTAGTTGCCGACCGGGCGAACGATCACACCCTGCTTGAGCAACGCGAGGTTGACGCGGTTACCGGCTGCGTCATCGCTGCCGACGCGCACCAGCACGAAGTTGCCGTCCGACGGCACATATTCGAGACCGAGTTTGTCGAACGCTTCGGTCAGGCGGCGATAGCCTTGCGCATTCAAGGCCGCGCTCTTCTCCAGAAACGCCTTGTCGTTCAGCGCCGCGATCGCCGCAGCTTGCGCCAGCGTGTTCACGTTGAACGGCTGACGCAGACGGTTCAGCAGATCGGTCAACTCAGGCTGCGCGATGGCGAAGCCGACACGCAAGCCGGCGAGACCAAACGCCTTCGAGAACGTGCGCGACACCAGCAGATTCGGATAGCGGCGCACCCACGCGATCGAATCGTAGCGCTTCTCTTCCGGCAGATATTCCGTGTACGCCTCGTCGAGCACGACGACCACGTGACGCGGCACCTTGTCGAGAAACGCCTCGAGCTTCGCGCCTTCGATAAACGTGCCGGTCGGGTTGTTCGGGTTCGCAACGAAGAGCAGGCGGGTGTCGTCCGTGATCGCGACGAGCATCGCGTCAAGGTTGTGGCCGTACTTGACGGCCGGTACGACGATCGCACGCGCACCGACGCCTTGCGTGGCGAGCGCGTACACCGCGAACGAGTATTGCGCGTAGACGATCGACTGGCCCTTCTCGACAAGCGCATGCGCGGCAATTTCGAGAATGTCGTTGCTGCCATTGCCGAGCGTGACCCAGTCGGCCGGCACGCCGTAACGCTCGCTCAGCGCTGCCTTCAGTTCGAATGCGTTCGCGTCCGGATAGCGGCCGAGTTCGCTGGCCGCTTGCGCCATGGCGCGTTGCGCCGATTCCGGCATGCCGAGCGGATTTTCGTTCGACGCGAGTTTCACGATGGACGCTTCGTCGAGACCGAACTCGCGGGCCACTTCCGAAATCGGTTTGCCGGCGATGTAAGGCGCAATCGCGCGCACATAGGAAGGACCGAAGGACGTTGTCATGAAAATCTCCGAACGACTAATTAGTAGTAGGTAAACCTGCAACAGGCGCGCCCGAGCGACCGGTGCGCGCCTCACCCGACATCAACGGGCGCGCGGATACGAGCCGAGTATCTTCAGGAACGCGGCTTTCTGACCGAGTTCGGTCAGCGCGGCGGCGACCGCCGGCTCATCGCGATGGCCTTCGACGTCGATATAGAAGTAGTACTCCCACGTGCCGACGCGCGCTGGGCGCGACTCGAAACGGGTCATCGATACGCTATGGCGCGCCAACGGCTCCAGCAACTTGAACACGGCGCCCGGCTCGTTCGCCACCGACACGATCAACGACGTCTGGTCGTGCCCGCTGACGCCGGTGCGCTCCTTGCCGATCATCACGAAACGCGTGCGGTTGTGCGGATCGTCCTGGATCAGGGCATACGCAACTTGCAGACCGTAATGCGTCGCGGCGCGATCACCGGCGATCGCCGCGACAGTCGGATCTTCCGCTGCCATGCGCGCGGCTTCGGCATTGCTCGACACCGCCTGACGTTCGAGATGCGGCGCGTTGGTCGCGAGCCAGCGCTGGCACTGGGCAAGCGCCTGCGCGTGCGCGCACACCCGCTTCACACCAGTGAGGCCGCCGTTCTGCGTCAGGAGATTGTGGTGAATCGGCAAGGCCAGTTCGCCGCCGATCGTGAGCTGGGTTTGCAGCAGCAGATCGAGCGTGCGCGACACCGCGCCTTCGGTCGAATTCTCGACCGGCACAACGCCAAACTCGGCGGCGCCGGCTTCGACCGAGCGAAATACTTCGTCGATCGACGGGCACGGCAGACCTTCGATCGACTGACCGAAGTACTCGTGCATGGCCTGTTCGCTATACGTGCCGACCGGGCCGAGATACGCGGCCTTGATCGTCTTTTCGAGCGCGCGGCTCGCGGCCATGATCTCGCGCCAGATCGCGCTGATATGCTCGCTGGCGAGCGGACCCGTGCTCATATCCTGCAGACGCGCGATCACCTGCTGTTCGCGCTCCGGGCGGAATACCGGCGCGTTGAAATGCTTCTTGACCTCGCCCACTTCGAGCGCCACCGCGGCGCGCTGATTCAGGAGCGCGATGAGTTGCGCGTCGAGCGCGTCGATGCGTTCGCGAAGGGGTTTGAGTCGTGTATTGAGTTCGTCGTCCATGCGTGAAAACGGTCCTGCCGGTAGCTGCTGCACAAATGCGTGCTGGAAAGGATGCGCGCGCCTGAATGTCTGCGACGATCAGGCGCTGCGCTGTTCGAATTCCTTCATGTATTCGACAAGCGCTTTGACGCCTTCGAGCGGGACAGCGTTATAAATCGACGCCCGCATGCCGCCGACGGACTTGTGGCCCTTTAGCTGCACCATTCCCCGCGCTTTCGCGCCGGCCAGGAAATCTTCGTTGCGCGACTCGTCGGCGAGGAAAAACGGTACGTTCATCCGCGAGCGCGAGCCACGCTCGACCTTGTTCAGATAGAAGCTGCTCGAATCGATCGCGTCGTACAACAGCTTCGATTTTTCGAGGTTACGCGCTTCCATCGCAGCAAGGCCGCCCTGTTTCTTCAACCACTTGAACACCAGCCCCGCGATGTAAATCGCGTACGTGGGCGGCGTGTTGTACATCGAATTGTTCTCGGCGACGGTTTTCCATTCAAACGCCGACGGGCAGATCGCTTGCGCGCGATCCAGCATGTCTTCGCGCACGATCACGACGGTCACACCCGCCATGCCGATGTTCTTCTGCGCGCCGCCGAACAGCACACCGTATTTGGCGATGTCCATCGGGCGCGACAGGATGTGCGACGAGGCGTCCGCCACCAGCGGAAGATCGCCGAGATCAGGAATCTCGAACGTCTCGACGCCGTGAATGGTCTCGTTGGTGCACAGATGCACGTAGGCCGGATCGTCCGACAGTTGCCATTCCGAGCGTGCCGGCGCTCGCGTGAAGCCCTCGGCAGTCTTGCCGCTCGCGGCAAGATGCGCTGTGCCGTACTTTTGCGCTTCCTTGAACGACTTCTGCGACCATGAACCGGTCACGACGAAATCTGCGCGCGCTTTCGCGCCCATCAGATTCATCGGCACGATCGCGTTTTCACCCAGGCCACCGCCCTGCAGGAACAGAATCCGGTGGCTTGCCGGCACCTCGAGCAGATCGCGCAGATCGACGAGCGCTTCCTCATGGATCGACATGAATTCTTTGCCGCGATGGCTCATTTCCATCACGCTCATGCCACTGCCCTGCCAATTGAGCATCTCGTCGGCTGCCTGACGCAGCACTTCTTCGGGCATGGCAGCGGGGCCGGCGGAGAAATTAAAGACGCGCATCGTGAGATCCTGGAAGCTGGCGCGAAAACGAACAGATCGCGCAAAAATCGGCGAAGTTGGCGGCCGCGAAGGCAGCCACCGCAAAATTAGCGACGCGAACTCGACAGCACGAGTTTGACGACGCGTGTTTGGCAACACGTGTTTGACACCAATTCCGCGCCCAAAAAGAAAATGGCCGTCTGCGCGTGTGCGCAAACGGCCATTATCGCATTGTCATCGCCAACCCGCCAAACCCGGCACGCCATATAGCTTGCCGAGCAGCGGCTAGCGCGATGTCAGCGCAGCCTTTCGATCTTTTGACCGGGTTAGTCGGCGTTATTCACCGACCAACTTCGTCAATTTACTTAGCCGGCTTGACCGCAGCGACTTCCTTGTCAGCCTGGTCACGCGTTGCCTTGATCGATTGCGGCATGTACTTTTGCATCAAGCCGTTCACAACGTCGCGGCCAACCTGGTCTTGCACCTGGATGAACTTGCGGCCGGTCGGGCTCTTGTAGAACGCGGTCAGATCCTTGATTTCCGACGTGCTGTAGTACTTCGCGTAAGCGTCGTACTGAGCTTGCATAGCGTCTTGACGGAAGGAATCCGTTGCGAACACCTGGCCTGCGCCGTCAACCAGCTTCGGCACTGCATTCTTTTGCAGCGTCGGGACGGAAGCCTGCTTCTGCTTGTCCGTCATCGTCTTGTTTTCGCTCAGGGCGTCCGACAGGATGGCCGGAACCAGTTGCTTAGCCTGCATTTGCGCGCTGTTGCCGATTGCGCCGACCAGCTTCTGTGCGTCGATTGCGTCCAGCAGGTCCTTGATTGCGGCCTGCTTGGCCGGATCAACCGGTGCCGCGGCAGCAGCCGGAGCCGCCGGGGCCGGGCTCTGAAGCGCTTGAGCCATAGCGAAGGTCGGCACGAGAGCAGCCAGCAACATCAGTTGTTTGAATCGTTTTTGCATCATTACTCCCTAAGAGAAATTAACTTGAACTGCAAGCTGCGCGGGACACGTATCGGCCCGATACGCCATTATTCCCGGCGCAGCTTTCAACCAATGACTGAGACTGAAAGGTGCCGCTGCAGATCAGGCCTCACCACCGTTTTCACCGCCGTTGTCGCCTTCGGCAGGACCTTCGGTGTCGCCTTCCACATCTACATCTGCTTCCGCCTCAGCAACCTGTTGCAGACCTGAAAGCTTGGTCCCTTCGTCAAGGCTGATGAGTGTAACACCTTGGGTTGCGCGCCCCATTTCCCGAATTTCCGATACGCGCGTACGAATCAGCACGCCCGTATTGGTGATCAGCATGATCTGCGCTTCCTGATCGACCAGCGTGGCGGCGACGACCTTGCCGTTACGCTCCGACGTCTGGATCGCGATCATCCCCTTCGTACCGCGCCCGTGACGCGTGTACTCGGTAATCGGCGTGCGCTTGCCATAGCCGTTTTCCGTTGCGGTCAGCACCGACTGCTGTTCGTCGCCAGCCACCAGCAACGCAATCACGCTCTGACCGTCTTCGAGCTGCATGCCGCGCACACCACGTGCTTCACGGCCCATCGGACGGACGTCGTTCTCGTCGAAACGCACTGCCTTGCCAGAATCCGAGAACAGCATCACGTCATGCTGGCCGTCCGTGATGGCGGCGCCAATCAGGTAGTCGCCGTCATCCAGACCGACCGCAATAATACCTTTACGCAGCACGCGGCCAAACGCTTCCAGCGGCGTCTTTTTTACAGTTCCTAACGCGGTGCCCATAAAGACGAATTTGTCGGCCGAGAATTCCTTGACCGGCAAGACAACCGTAATCTTCTCGCCGTCCTGAAGCGGGAAGATATTGATGATCGGCCGGCCGCGTGAGTTCCGCGAACCTTGCGGCACTTCGTAGACCTTCACGCTGTAGACGCGACCACGATTCGAGAAGCACAGAATGTGATCGTGCGTGTTCGCGATGAACAGCGTGTCGATCCAGTCGTCTTCTTTCATCGCCGTGGCCTGTTTGCCGCGACCACCCCGCTTCTGCGCGCTATATTCGGACAACGGCTGCGATTTCACGTAACCGGCGTGCGACATGGTCACGACCATTTCTTGCGGCGTGATCAGGTCTTCGGTATTGAGCTCGGTTGCGTTCAGCTCGATCTTCGAGCGGCGCGCGTCGCCGAATTCGGCTTTGATCGACGTCAGTTCGTCGACGATGATCGCCGTAATGCGTTCCGGACGAGCCAGAATGTCCAGCAGGTCGGCGATTTGCGCCATCACTTCGCGGTACTCGCCGATGATCTTGTCCTGCTCCAGACCCGTCAGGCGTTGCAGACGCATCTGCAAGATTTCCTGAGCCTGGGTGTCGGACAAGCGGTACAGGCCGTCGGACTGCATACCGAAGGACGGGTTCAAACCGTCAGGGCGATAAGCCTCACGGCCACCGACCGATGCGTTTTCCGTCTCGGCGCGCGACAACATCTCGCGCACCAGCGACGAATCCCACGGACGCGCCATCAATTCCTGCTTGGCGATCGGCGGAGTCGGCGCGGCCTTGATGATCGCGATGAACTCGTCGATGTTGGCGAGCGCCACCGCCAGGCCTTCGAGCACGTGACCGCGTTCGCGGGCCTTGCGCAGTTCGTATACAGTGCGCCGCGTCAGGACTTCCCGGCGATGCGACAGGAAGCACGACAGCATTTCCTTCAGGTTCAGCAGCTTCGGCTGGCCGTCGACCAGCGCGACCATGTTCATGCCGAAGGTGTCCTGAAGCTGGGTCGCCTTATACAGATTGTTGAGCACGACTTCCGGCACTTCCCCGCGCTTCAGCTCGATCACGACGCGCATACCGCTCTTGTCGGATTCGTCGCGGATGTCGGAGATGCCTTCGAGCTTCTTCTCGTTGACCAGCTCGGCGATACGCTCCAGAAGTGAGCGCTTGTTCACCTGGTACGGCAGTTCGTCGACGATGATCGACATGCGCTGACCGCGGTCGATTTCCTCGAAGTGCGTGAGCGCGCGCATCAGCACGCGGCCGCGGCCGGTGCGATAGCCGTCGCGCACGCCGGCCACGCCATAGATGATACCGGCGGTCGGGAAGTCAGGCGCCGGGATGATCTCGATCAGTTCGTCGATCGTGGCTTCCGGGTTTTTCAGCAGATGCTGACATGCGTCGACAACCTCATTGAGGTTGTGCGGCGGGATGTTGGTCGCCATGCCGACCGCAATACCGGACGAGCCATTGATCAGCAGATTGGGAATACGCGCCGGCAGGATGGCCGGTTCGTTTTCGCTGCCGTCGTAGTTCGGCGTGAAGTCGACCGTTTCCTTGTCGATGTCGGCCAGCAGTTCGTGGCCGATCTTTGCCATGCGGATTTCGGTGTATCGCATTGCCGCGGCGTTGTCGCCGTCGACCGAACCGAAGTTGCCCTGACCGTCCACCAGCATGTAACGCAGCGAGAAATTCTGCGCCATCCGGACAATCGTGTCGTAGACAGCCGTGTCGCCGTGCGGGTGATATTTACCGATTACGTCGCCGACAATACGCGCCGACTTCTTGTAAGCCCGGTTCCAGTCGTTGTTCAGTTCGTGCATCGCGTACAGCACGCGCCGGTGCACCGGCTTCAGGCCATCGCGAACATCGGGAAGCGCACGCCCCACGATCACGCTCATCGCGTAATCGAGATACGAACGGCGCATTTCCTCCTCTAGGGAGATTGGCAGAGTCTCTTTGGCGAATTGATCCATTATCCGTATCTTTTACGTGCCAAGGCGACGGCGTAAACCTCACATAACCGCGCCTTCGCGTAAGCATTGCAGGCGCAACGCATCACGCGATTCTAACATGTCGCGCATCCGCCCCCGACTGGGGTACGTATACCTATTAGCAGGCGACCGGCAACGGCGCCTGAACGCCCCGCCATCCAACCAGGGCAGGCTCGATTTGTGCGTGGGCCAATCCGCCGCTCAGCCATGACTGGCGGTGCCTCCAGCGGATTGCTTCTGTTGCGCATGCACCACATTTGGAGGGCGATTTGATCGGGGACAGATTTTTTTATCGTTGGAAGGGAACGATATGGCAAAATGCCAACGCACAAAGAGTTAGACACTGCTCGAAGTCTACACAGCACGTTTTTTGTTCTACACCGATGTTATACTTCGAGCAATGTATGACTTGTCTTCGTCAACAGGCTCGCAGTAAACCTGCGGTAATCTCAATTTCGAGAGGAGAAATATGAATAAACTTTCAAAGCTCGCGTTCATTGCAGCTACCGCAGTTATGGCTGCATCCGCCATGGCGCAATCGGTGCCGGCGTCGCGACAAGCTACGAACGACAACTGGGTGAATGGTACGGGCGAATACGTGTGGATGAACGGCACGAACGAGCTTTGCTGGCGCGATGCATTCTGGACGCCGGCAACGGCCAACGCTAAGTGCGATGGCGCCCTGGTTGCCCAGGCTCCGACCCCGCCGGCTCCGGTCGCACCTGCACCGGCTATTACGAGCCAAAAGATTACGTATCAAGCTGACGCTCTGTTCGACTTCGACAAGGCTATCCTGAAGCCGGCTGGCAAGGAAAAGCTGGACGATCTGGCATCGAAGATCGGCGCGCTGAACCTGGAAGTCGTCGTCGCAACGGGTTACACGGACCGTATCGGTTCGGACAAGTACAACGACCGTCTGTCGCTGCGCCGTGCTCAAGCTGTCAAGGCATACCTGGTCAGCAAGGGCATCGAATCCAACCGTATCTATACGGAAGGCAAGGGCAAGCGCAACCCGGTCACGACCGGTTGCAACCAGAAGAATCACAAGCAACTCATCGCCTGCCTCGCACCGGATCGTCGCGTGGAAGTCGAAGTTGTTGGTACTTCGAAGCAGTAAGCTACAAGTTACCGCAGTATCAAAGCCCCGCTTCGGCGGGGCTTTTTTTATGCCTGTGCTCCGGACTCTGGGTGCCGCTTCCTCTGAGCATTCGCACACCGCGCCGGAATAGGACGCGCCAGCCGCCGCGCGGCATTTTGCCGCCCCGCCGCCCGGCCTATATACTCAGGGTTTATCCTCGAGCGCCCGCTCAACGCTCTCATCGAGGCAGCTTCCGCCATGACCAACGCCGATCCCCACGAACTGCAGAAATTTAGCGATCTCGCGCATCGTTGGTGGGACCCGAACGCCGAATTCAAACCGCTGCATGAACTCAACCCGATTCGTCTGAGCTGGATCGACGCGCACGCGCATCTCGCCGGCAAAACCGTGCTGGATATCGGCTGCGGCGGCGGCATTCTGTCGGAGTCGATGGCAGGATTGGGGGCGCACGTGAAGGGAATCGACCTGTCGAGCCAGGCGCTCGGCGTGGCAGATCTTCACAGCCTTGAAAGCGGCGTCACCGTCAACTACGAAGAAATCGCTGCGGAAGCGCTCGCCGCCCGCGAACCGGGCACTTACGACGTTGTCACCTGCATGGAAATGCTCGAGCACGTGCCCGAACCGGCCGCGATCGTCGAAGCCTGCAAGACACTGGTGAAACCAGGCGGTTGGGTGTTTTTCTCCACGCTGAACCGCAATGTGAAGTCATATCTGTTCGCGGTGATCGGCGCCGAATATATCGCGCGGATGCTGCCCAAGGGCACGCATGATTACGCGCGCTTCATCCGTCCGTCGGAATTGGCGAGCTTCGTGCGTGCCGCGGACCTGCGCACGGCCGACATCAAAGGTATCGTTTATAACCCGCTCAGCAAGCATTTCACGCTGTCCGCCGACACGAGCGTGAACTACATGCTCGCCTGCCGCCGCGACGCCTGATCCGCCCCGACCTTGCCCGGACTCAATCCAATCAATGAGCGATCCCACGCCCCTGCCCCAACGCGAAGACACCGATAATGCGCTCGGTCTTTGCACGGCTGTCCTGTTCGACCTCGACGGCACGCTGGCCGACACCGCGCCCGACCTGGCGGCCGCCGTCAACAAAATGCGCCATGACCGCAGCCTCCAGATGGTGCCGCTCGAAGACCTGCGGCCGCTTGCGTCCGCGGGCGCGCGCGGGCTGATCGGCGGGGCCTTCGGCATCGGCCCTGAGGATCAGGAGTTCGCGTCGATGCGCGCGGAGTTTCTCGCCAACTATGAAGCAGACTTGTGCATCGAGACCACGCTGTTTCCCGGCATCTCCGCCTTGCTCGACGATCTCGACGCACGGGGCGTGCGCTGGGGCATCGTGACGAACAAGGTGGCAAGGCTCACCGAGCCGCTGATCGCGCAACTCGGCCTCGAAGAGCGCGCGGGCTGCGTGGTGAGCGGCGACACGACCCCGCATTCGAAGCCCCACCCCGCACCCTTGCTGCACGCCGCGCGCGAGCTGGATGTGGTGCCGGAGCGCATCGTCTACGTCGGCGACGACCTGCGCGATGTGCAGGCGGGTTTCGCGGCCGGCATGAGGACCATTGCGGCCGCCTACGGCTACTGCGGTAACGACATTCCACCGACGCAATGGCACGCGCAGCATGTCGTGCATTCGCCTGCTGAATTGCAGAAGCTGCTGCGCGACATTGGCTGAGCGGCTGAACGCATACAGCGCATACAGCGAACGCGGCAGGCACGACGCACGCAACGCGATACGGCGCCTTGCGGCTTCGCCGCGACCGTGCAGCAATGTGACGAGACGGCAAGACAACAGGGCAATCAGCCAGGACGCGGCCGTCAAACTATTGTAAAATCTACGCTGGCCCAGACATTGTGGGCAACGAACCGCGGGGGCGACCTGGTTTCGACAGGGGTTGCGAAGCGGCTAGGGCATACCGAGGACCCGTCACCTCGTTAATCAATGGGAAAAACGTAACTGCAAACGACGAAACGTTCGCACTGGCAGCCTAAGGGCCGCCGTCCTCTGCCTAGTTCACTGACGGGCTAGAGTCGCAAGACCGGTAGCAATACCGACAGAGGTCATATACGTCAGTTAAGCCTTGGCGGCGTCACGACGCCCGGGTCGAAAACCTAGTGAATCGCCGTCACGCAGCGTGTTCGTCCGCGTCGTGGTGGTTAAATCAAATGACAGAACTAAGTATGTAGAACTAGTCGTAGAGTGCTTCTGGACGCGGGTTCGATTCCCGCCGCCTCCACCAGAACATCGCATTAAGCTTGACTCAAAACCCGTAAGCGGCCTGCTGCTTGCGGGTTTTTTGTTGGCTACCTATAAAACCGAAGGCCCGCTCATCGAGCGGGCCTTTTTGCTGGCGGGTATCAAAGGCGTGCGAAGCCAAGGGAATAAACGCATCCCTTCAATCGTTCATTCCCTACGCGCGCCCGCATGCCGCGTCCTCCGCGAGACCAACACCAAAATCGGGAGCCGAGATCATGCACAAGACACTCTTCTGCCTAGCCCTCCTCGCACTGCAACAAACCGCCTTTGCCGAAGCCCCGAAGATCGTCGACGGCCGCTTCGTCACCGCGGACGGGATGACGCTTTATACCTTCGACAAAGACACCACGCCCGGCGTGAGCGCCTGCACCGGCGGCTGCATGAGCAACTGGCCGGCGGCCATGGCGAGCCCATCCGACAAGCCGTCAGGCGACTGGACGGTCATCCCTTCCGCCGACGGCAAAAAGCAATGGGCGTACAAAGGCCATCCGCTGTATCGCTATGCGGCCGACAAGCAGGCGGGAGACATGAAGGGAGAGGGCTTCAAGGACATGTGGCACACGGCGAAGCCCTAACCGACAGCCGCCGGACGAGATTGGTCCAGAGCCGAGAAGCTTGATCAGACGCACCAGCGCGCATCAATGCGCACATCGAGTAGGGGACGGAGTTACCCCCGTCGCCCTCT
>NZ_JAQQDU010000097.1:0-31115 GCF_046027825.1 Paraburkholderia sediminicola | reverse complement strand
CTCGTGTGGCACAGTATCGTCAAGCGCATGCGCCACGCTTGCGATACTGGACAGCCCCGACGAGCGACATGAAGAATCCGACTGCCTACGAACCCCCGGTCGACGAGGACCAGCTTCTGCTGAAGTGGATCCGGCGCGCGCGTGAATCCCAAATGAGCCATTACGACATGGCCGACCTGCTGGCGGCGCGCGACCGCGGCGTCGGCTGGCTGGCCACCGCATTGACGGCCTTTGTGGGTACGGCGGTGTTTGCGTCCTTGAGTTCGACCGCCGTCTCGCCGGCGCTCAGGATCTTCGTGGGCTTCGTGAGCGTTGCCGCGGCAGTCTCCGCTGCGCTGCAAACGTTCTTGCGATACGCAGAACGTGCGGAAAAACATCGCGCGGCGGGTGCGCGTTATGGCGCTGTGCGGCGCAGGCTGGAAGCAATTTTCGCAGGTGACGCCGATGCCCGCGACGGCCACTATCTCACCGCGATCCGCGACGAACTCGACCGGCTCGCGGAAGATTCACCCAACGTGCCGCCACGCGTCTTCTATCGTACCCAGCGAACCCTGGCCGACGACCCGCGACGAAGTCGCGATACCTGATCGGCCGCCGCGCAGCTACCGCCTGGCCACCACCCCACCCGCCTGAAAACTACCGCGTAGCGGACACCAGCAACATCATCGGCCGCTCGCGTTCTTCTGCCAGTTCAGGGCGCGCGGCAAGGTCGGCATCGGTCGGCCCCCACTCATCGACATGGGCAATCGTGAAACCCGCGCCAATCAGGTGATTGAGCAAGGTGCCGATGGTGCGATGCTGCTTGATGACGCCATCGGCGAGCCAGTTCGTGACGCGCGGCCCTTCCAGTTGATAGCTGTCGAGCGGCCAGTGCTTGCTGCCATCCGCATCGACTGACCAGCCGGGCTGCTGCGGCGCCATGAAAATCGGATGCTCGATCGAGAACACGAGGCGCCCGCCTGGCACCAGCGCGCGGTGCACCGTGTCGAGCAAGCCGCGCAGATCGTCGACATAGTGGAACGCCAGCGAGCTATACGCGAGATCGAAGCCCGCCTGCGGCAAGTCAAGATGTTCGAGATCGGCTCGGATATAGGTGACGGCAGAATCGTTCGATGACGATCGTGCCCGGTCGAGCATCTTCTCAGAGACGTCGAGACCGAGCACCGTGGCCGCCCCCGCGTCGCGCGCCCATCGGCAGAACCAGCCATAGCCGCAGCCAAGATCGACCACGTTCAGGCCGTGCATCTCCGGCAGCATGGCGCGCAACGCGGGCCATTCGGCGGCGCCGGCGAGACCCTCTTTCGAACGGCCCAATTGGCTGTAGTTGTCGAAGAAATCGGGATCGTCGTAAATGTTCTGTGTCATTTGTAAATGGGATTAACTGTAATTGAAGCAACGCGGCCGCGTGATGTATAAGCGAAATACCGGCGGCATGTTATTTGTCCATGCAGTTTCGCTGGCAGGGGCTCGACCACGGTCTTCGGCCAGTGGCTTGAAGGGCCGGTACAGACCATTCCTGAAGCCATTTAAGCCTCACTTAAGCTCACTACTTGCACAATGCATGTGGCGAGAATACCCCTATCGACGGGCGTGTTTTTCCCTCAAACGTTCGAAACACGGGATTCCCGGCCGGCCTTCCGGTCTTCACGTCTTTCCGGGCATTGGCTTTTGCCCGATTATGGTATTGTCCGACCTGCGCTAAAAAGCGCATCGCCACACTCAATCGGGAAGCGCAATCGCTCCCTAAAAAAACTATTATGGAAGTCCAAAACGCCCGCCGTTGGGCACCACGGGGTACACGCGTCTGGCTTGGCGCGGCCGCCGCATTGGCGATCGCGAGCGGCGTGCGCATGTTGCTCCATCCGCTTCTCGGTCCAATCATGCCAGGCACCGCGTTCTGTATCGCCGCGGCGCTGGTCGAGTATTTTTGCGGGCTGGCCCCGGCGCTCACGGTCATGGTGCTCGGCCTGGGTATCGCCGACTATCTGTTCGTCCCGCCCTACGCCACCATCGCCGTCTTCGATCGTGCTGACGTGGTGCTGCTGGTCTCGTATCCGTTGGTGACGCTGATCGTCATCATCCTGATCGAACGCCTGCGCCGCTCGCAGTTTCGTGCTGAACTGATCGCATCGGTTGCGCAGTCGCGCTATGAAATGCTGCTGCGGCACGACAACGAACGCCTGCTTGCGCGTCGCGCCGTCGACGAAACGCACCGGCTGCTGCGCCATCTGTCGCATCATCACAAGACCTTCATTTTCATTCAGGCACTCGAGCGCAACGCGCTGCAATCGGCGGGCGACGTCAAGCCGCAAGGCGTGCTGCCGCGTCTGCCCAACGAGATTGCACCAGGCCCGCGCTTTGCCGATGTCGACCATGACGACATCCAGCGGCTCAGCAAGGCACTGTGGCCCGGCAGCCATCGCGTGCGTCTGAGAAGCGGCGATGGCCCGCTGAAGCTGACCGAGTGCGTGTGCGAGCGGTTCACCACCCATGCCGGTGAGTTCCTCGTGCTGCGGATCGGAGCCTGATCCGTGAGCCAACCGACAAGTCTCTTCTTACCCGGCGACGACCATGCCGTGCTGATGCTGCACGGTCTGTCGAGCTCGCCGCTCGAATTACGTTTTCTCGCACGCTTTCTGAACGCCGAGGGCTTCACCACCTGCGCGCCGGTCTTGCCCGGCTACAGCGCGGGTTCCGAAGAAGCCGCCATGGAGAGTTGGCTCGAAGCCGCCGTGCGCGAGTACGACGCGCTGGCCGAGCGCTTTGCACGCGTCTCGATCTGCGGGCTATCGATCGGTGCGGCGTTAGCGCTGGCGCTAGCGCATCGCCGTCCCGGGGCGCAGTCGCTCGTGCTGTTGTCGCTGACGCTCTCCTACGACGGCTGGGCGATCCCCTGGTATCGTTTCCTGCTCAACTGGGCGTACTTCACACCCATGCGCAAACGCTGGCGCTACCGCGAGGAAGCGCCGTTCGGCCTGCGCAACGAAGCGCTCCGAGCAAAGATCGCCCGCGCGATGCAGCGCAGCGACTTCAGCGAGGTCGGGCCATCGACGATTTCATTGCCGGCCTTGCACCAGGCAAGCCGCCTCGCCGCGAGCCTGCGCACGCAGGTGCGCGACATCAAGACCGATTGCCTGATTGTCCACGCAATCGACGATGAGACGTCGAGTCCTCGCAATGCCCGTTTTGTCGCCGCAAATATCGGTGCGGCCTTTTTACGCACAATCTGGCTGGATGATTCGTATCACATGATTACGTCGGACAACGAGCGCGAAATCGTCGCGCGCGAAACCGCGCTATTTTTGCGCGAGAGCGAAGCTGCACGTAGTGGCGACGACGGCGCCAAGCAACAGGTCGTCTCGAAGGCTCTGGCACGGCGCCTGAGGCAACTCGCGGCGCTTGGCAAGGAGCGCGCATGACGGCGCCTGGCACGCCCAGGTCCGGCAAACCGGCGAGCACGTCGCTGCGTACCCCATTCAGGGTCGGCAAAGCCACCCATATGTCACTGCTGCTCGCCGCTGCACTGAGCCTTTGCACAGCGCGGGCTGCCTATGCTGACGATGCAAGTCCGGATGCGACGACTGACGCGAGCACGAGTACAAGTACAAGTACAAGTACGAGCACGAGCGACGCTGGCACGAGCACGGGTGCGGCCACCGACAGCAAATGGAAAATCGGCGTGGGCCCTGGCGTGGTGATCACGCCGAAGTACCCGGGATCGCGACAGTTGAACGTCTTTCCGTTCCCTGCGCTGGACATCTCTTACGACGACCGCATTTTCTCGCAGGGCCCTGACGTGCTTGGCGTCAACGTGCTGCGCGGTCCCGCCTATCACGTGGGCGCGGCTTTCAGTTTCGATTTCCAGACTCGCAAGGAGTCCGACGACCCGCGGCTGCATGGGCTTGGCAACGTGTATGGCGGACCGAAACTGAAGCTCTTCGCTGACTACACGTGGTGGGCGTTCACTGGGTCGGTGGCGTTGTACCAGGATATCGACGGACATCACCAGGGGACAACGGTCATGACGGATGTCGTCGCTTCCGCGCCGGTTGGCGGCTGGTTGTTCTCGGTGGGACCCGGGTTCACCTGGGCGAATGCGACTTATACGCGGACGTTCTTCGGCGTGTCCGGGCAGCAGAGCGCTGCGTCAGGGTTGCCCACGTATAACACCAGTGCTGGCGTGCGAGACATCCACATGAACGCCATGGTGACTTACGATTTTTCAAAGCACTGGAATGGGTCGGTTGCCGCTACTTTCGGGCGACTGGAGCACGACGCGGCGAATAGCCCGATTACCGAAAAAAGATTCGAGCTCAATACAATTGCATCGGTGAACTACAAGTTCTAGTTTTTGGCTGCTGGCTTTTCGCCCGCTCCCGGCGCGCGAAAAGCCAGGATCGTTTTAATCCCCCGTGCCAAGCTCTTCAACTTCAATCCCCAACTCAGCGGCCATGCGCCGCACCACCACCTGAAGCCGGCTGACCTCATCGGCAAGCCGCTTCTGTTCAGCTTTTACCGCCTCGAACGCCGACAGCGGCACAACCTCATCGTCCCCGCCCGGTTGCACAAACTCGCTCGCGCTGACTTCGCCGCATAGCAGATGCATCCAGCGATTTTCACGCTCGCCCGGCGTGCGGCCCAACTTCACCACCCGCGGCGGATCGTTGGCAGCCAACTCGTCGAGAAATGCCTCGACCGACGAGATGTCCGCAAACCCATGGAACCGCGCGCTGTTCAAGCGCAACTCAGCGGCAGTCTGCGGGCCGCGCAGTAACAAGGTAGTCAGTAACGCAGCCGACTGACTCGGCAACCCCAACACCCGATTCATATTGTGTTCGAAGCGCGGCACGCGGCTGCTGCTGCCCTCCATCACCAGGCTCAGGCGCTTCAATCCGTCGACGGCAGTCAGCACCTCCGCCTCGGTCGCATTCATCACCGGCGCACGACCGGTCTTCTGATTGCAGCCCAAGGTCAGCGCGTTCAGCGAAAGCGGATAACTGTCCGGCACGGTGTGCTGCTTTTCGACGAGCACGCCGAGTACGCGCCCCTCAAGCAAGGTCAAAGCGCGGATGGAGGGACGGGAAACAGCATCAGGAGTGGAGTTCATAGAGAAGATGTCGCGGCATGCGCCGCCGGGTCTCGTGGATGGTGTGCCTTACCGTTGCACAGCCGGGCGGCAGGTTTTAGTTTGTGGCCACTATGATAAACGCCCCGGCCGCTCGCGGTGTACGAATCTCGGCAATGGCGAGGCGTGCCCCGAACGTGTCCGCGTCCGTTCGCGCGCATTTTTGTTTTGTTGACGATATCCCATATTCGAGATAATTTCCCGAATATGGAAAACACTCAACCCGACGACAATGCCATCGACCGCCGCATCGCCCAGCGTCTACGAGGCTTGCGCGCCGAGCGAAACTGGTCGCTCGACGATCTGGCGAAGCTCAGCAACGTTAGCCGCGCAACCCTGTCGCGCCTCGAAAACGCGGCCGTGAGCCCGACGGCGAACGTGCTGGGCAAGCTCTGTGTCGCCTACGGCTTGCCGATGTCGCGCCTCATGCACATGGTCGAAGAAGACTTCGCGCCGCTGGTGCCGCGCGAGGCGCAGGCGGTCTGGATCGACGCAAGCGTCGGCTTCCGGCGCCGCTCCGTGTCACCACCGGCCCAGGCGCTGAGCGGCGAGGCGTTGGAGTGCGAACTCGATGCCGGCGTGCGCATCACTTACGACGCGTCGCCGAGAGCCGGCCTCGAGCATCATCTGATCCTGCTCGAAGGACAACTGCAGATCACCGTCGACGGCCGAAGCCACGATCTGCAACCCGGCGATTGTCTGCGCTATCAATTGTTCGGCCCCAGCGCCTTCGTCACGCCCACGCACAGCGCGGCCCGCTACATCCTCTTCATCGTCTGAGTTCGAACCAACATGAGCGCGACCGCCATCACGACCTTTTCCGCCGACGACCTCGTCCGCAATCTATCCGAACTCGGCGCGCTGCTGCGTGCCTGCGTCCATGACGGTGCGAGTGTCGGCTTTGTCCTGCCGTACAGCGTCGAGGAGAGTGAGGCGTTCTGGAGCGGCAAGGTGCTGCCGTCGCTGCGCGCGGGGGCGTTGGTGCTGTTCGTCGCTCGCCATGGCGAGTCGATCGCCGGCACGGTACAACTGGATTACGACACGATGCCGAACCAGCGTCATCGCGCCGAGGTGCGCAAGCTACTGGTCCACCCCGCGTTCCGCCGCCAGGGCATTGCCAAAGCGCTGATGGCGGAGTTGGAGAGCTGTGCACACCAGTTGCAGCGCAGCCTGCTGACGCTTGATACGCGCACCGGCGACAAGGCCGAGCCGCTCTATGCCGCACTGGGTTATCAGACGGCCGGCGTGATCCAGCAGTTTTGCCGCGACACGCGGGAAGATCGGTTCGACTCAACCACGATCATGTACAAGACGCTGTGAACAAGACGCGGGCAGGCCGCCCGTGATGGACGCTCAAGATGAGCGAGACGTAAGCAGGACGTTGACGCTGCAAACTCGGGCGAGTCTGCAGCCTCTGGCTTAACGGCGCGAATCGAACGCGATCCGCACGGCGAGACCGGCGAGCACGGTGCCCATCAGCCAGCGTTGTACCTGCAGCCACATCGGCCGCCCATTGAGAAATCCGGCGATCGAACCGGCCATGCTCGCAATCAACGCATTGACCGTGACGGAGACGACGATTTGCACGCAACCCAGCGCGATGGATTGCGTGAGCACGCTGCCGTGCTCCGGTGAAATAAATTGCGGCAGCAGCGACAAGTACATCACCGCGATCTTCGGATTCGCGAGGTTAGTGACGAGGCCCATGGTGAACAGTTTGCGGCGGCTGTCGTGCGGCAGGTCGCGCACCTGGAACGGCGAGCGGCCGCCCGGCTTAACCGCCTGCCACGCCAGATACAGGAGATACAGCGCGCCACCGAAACGCAGCGCGTCGTACGCGTAGGGCACCGTCAACAGCAGCGCGGTAATGCCGAACGCCGCGCAAAACATGTAGAACACAAAGCCGACCGCGACCCCGCCGAGCGACACGAGCCCCGCGCGCCGCCCCTGGCACAGCGATCGCGAGATCAGATAAATCATGTTCGGGCCGGGCGTGAGCACCATGCCAAGCGAGACCAGGGCGAAGGCAAGCAGCGTTGTGACAGCGGGCACGGCATTCTCCTCTGTGAATTGAAGTCGGGCAGTGCTGCCCAATATAGCCGATGTCGCCGGTTCGGGCCCTGAGTCCGGGCGTGAAAGTTCTGCATCGGCAGTTGAATGCCGTTCATATCTTCGACGCCTTCGTGCCCGCTTCATCACAACGCAATGCGAGCCATGGTGGGTCAGTTCAGGTACGTTTCGACCAGCTTGACCCAGTAGCTTGCTCCCAGGCTAATGATGCGGTCGTTGAAGTCGTACTTGGGGTTATGCACCATGCAACCGCCCCACTCGCCTATGCCGTTGCCGATTATCACGTAGCAGCCCGGCACCTTATCTGACATCCATGCAAAGTCTTCACTGCCCATCATGCCTTTGGTGTCGGTCAGCACGTTCGCGGCGCCCACCAGATCGCTAATCACATCACGCGCCAGCGTGGTTGGCGCCTCGGCATTGACGACCACCGGCACGAGCCGTTTGTAGTCGATCGAGGCTTCCACACCGAAGCATTGCGCCTGCAGCGTAACGATTTCGTGCACGCGTCTTTCGATCCGCTCGCGCATCTCCGGATTGGTCGAGCGCATGTTCAGCAGGAGCTTTACCGTGTCGGGAATGACGTTGTGGGTCGCGCCCGCATGAATTCCGCCGATGCTCACTACGCCCACTTCAGACGCCGGCAGATTGCGCGAGACGATGGTCTGCAACGCCATGATCAGCGAGCCGGCCGCGACGATCGGATCGCGTGCCTTGTCCGGCATCGCGCCGTGGCCGCCCACGCCCGTCAGCGTGACCGTGGCGACGTCCGAGGCCGCCGTCACGCCACCTGTCTTCACGACGAACTGACCAACCGGAATGCCAGGGCCGTTGTGCAGCGCGTAGACCGTATCGCAAGGAAATCGCTCGAACAGGCCCTCTTCGATCATACGGCGCGCACCGCACAGGTTTTCTTCGTCGGGCTGGAAGATCAGGTTGAGCGTGCCGTCAAAGCCGCGGCTCGTGGCCAGATGCCTCGCGGCGGCGAGCAGGATCGCGGTGTGGCCGTCGTGGCCGCAGGCGTGCATCTTGCCCGGAATCCGGCTCGCGTAGGGCAGATGCGTTTGCTCGTGAATCGGCAAGGCATCCATGTCCGCACGAATGCCGATCTTGCGCGTACCGTTGCCCAGTTTCAGTTGCCCGACCACGCCCGTGCCGCCGATGCCGGTATGCACTTCATAGCCCCACTCTTTCAGCAAACCGGCCACCAGCGCCGCGGTATTGACGACGTCGAAGCCCGTTTCCGGATGCGCGTGAATCTGGCGGCGCAGGTCGACAAAGATCTGTTCATCGGCTACTACGTCCGCAATCAGTCCGGCCGATTGCAGTTCCGCTTCAACGATTTGCACTTCAGACATGCGATGTTCTCCTGTTGGTTCTGTTGGTCCTGCCAGCCGCCTCTGGTGATGGGCCGCGCTGCATTTAACTGAAATCTCTGGCCGATGCGCTCAGTCGGCGCGGTGCTCTTTCAATGCCGCCAGTGCGCCGAGCGACACCACACTGCACGTGACCATGTACCAGGCCGGCGACATGGGATTGCCGGTCGCGCTGATGAGCCATGTCACGATGAATTGCGCGAAGCCGCCGAACACCGACACGCCGATGCTGTACACCATCGAAAAGCCCGTGGCCCGCACATGTTTTGGAAAACCTTCCATGAGAATGAGAAAAACCGAACTGGAAGCGGCCGCGAGACAGCCGACCAGCGCGGCGATCACCGCCAGCGCGACGCCGAGTTGCGCTGTGTGGTTGAGCAGCCAGAACGCCGGATAGATCAACACGGCACCGAGCAGCGTGGCGCCGACGACCAGCGGCTTGCGACGCCGCATGCGATCCGACAGCAAACCGGCAAGCGGCGAACCGATCAGCAGGACCGCGCCGGCGACGCAACCCGACAGGAACGCGGTGCCCGGCGGCATATGCAGCACACGGATCAGATAGGTCGGCATGTAGAACACGACGATGTACATCGACGCCGTGCCGCCGACCATCATCAGAATGCCGACACACACTTGCCGCAAATGACTCGCCATCACCTCACGAAACGCACTGCTCTCACGCGCCGTGGCCTGGTGCGTTTCATCCAGCGCGCGGCGGATGTAAAGCCCGACCGGCCCGATCAGCAGACCGCACAGGAACGGGATGCGCCAGCCCCAGCTTTCCAGGTCGGCCGGCGTGAGGAAATGCGACAGCAGAAAGCCGCTCAGCGCGCCGACCAGCGCCGCCGCACCTTGGCTCGCCAGTTGCCACCCAACCAGAAAGCCCTGTGTGGACTGAACACCCGACTCCATCAACAGCGTGGTCGACGCGCCGATCTCGCCGCCGGCCGAGAAGCCTTGCAGCAATCGGCCGAGCACGATCAAGAGCGGCGCGAACAGGCCGATCTGCGCATAAGTGGGCGCAAGGCCGATGGTTGCCGTGCCGAGCGCCATCAGCGCGATGGTCAGCGACATTGCCGCTTTACGACCGGCCCGGTCCGCGTAGTTACCGATCAGGATGCCGCCCAGCGGCCGCATCACAAAACCGATGCCGAAGGTAGCGACCGCCATCAGCAGCGAGCCGAACGCCGTATGCGACGGAAAAAACAGCTTGCCGATCAGGACCGCGAAGAAGCTGTAGATCGTGAAATCGAACATCTCCAGACCGTTGCCCAGCGTGGTCGCGGCGATCAGCGCGAACTTCGAGGCGCGCGGCTGAGCCGACGTCTGCGCCGGCAACTGGGCGGGCCCCTGAACCGGCCCCTGGGACACCGCGTCGACTGACGCGGGTTGCAGCGAGGTGTGCAGATTTGCCATAACGATTCCGATGACTCCGGTGGAGAGGGCTGCGTCGCTTTGCGGCCGACGTCATCCGAACAGTGCCGTCGTCAATTTTCGAGCGCAAATCGTTTGTTTTTATAGCCATCACTTTTATTTATCCCCACACTGAGGGCTGCAGCGGCACATAGCCGAGACATCCTTCGAGTGGATTCGACGATGAAACTTCACCAATTGCGCTCATTGATTGCTGTCGCGGAGAACGGCAGCATCCACGAGGCGTCGCGTGCGCTGCACGTCACGCAGCCCGCCGTGAGCAAGGCGCTGTCCGATCTGGAGGCGGAACTCGGCGCGCCGATGTTCGTGCGCTCAGCCAAGGGCACGCAGCTCACGCCGTACGGGCAAAGCCTGATTCGCCACGCGCGCGCGATCGAACAGGAACTGCGCCATGCACACGAGGACATCTCCACGCTGCTCGGCATCGCGCGCGGCACCGTGACGGTGGGCGTCACGCCGGTGACGTCTGCCGGACCGTTTGCTGAGGCGTTGCGGGAGTTTTCACGGGTTTATCCGCAGGTCACCCTCAACGTGTTCGAATTGCGTCCGCCGCAGATCCAGGAAGGCCTCGCGGACGGCTCGATCGATTTCGGCCTGGTCTCGCGCATCGGTCAGCCGACCGACACGCGTTTCTACTGGGAGACGCTCTACACCATCGCCACGACGCTGGGCGTGCGCACGGGTCATCCGCTGCGCGGCACGCATTCTCTGCAGGGGCTCGCCCAGGCGGCGTGGCTTAGCTGGGATGCACTCGACGATTCAACGAGCCTGATCGGCACGCTGTTCGGCAGCCAGGACGTCGCGCCGCCGAAGAATGTGCTGCGCTGCACGTCGACGTCGCTCTACCTGGAAATGGCCAGCACCACCGACCGCATCAGCCTGTGGTCGGAACTGCCGTTCCATACGGCGCCGTACAAGGGATTGCTGCGCAAGATCGCGTTGACCGAGCCGCTGCCGGACATGACGATCGGGTTGATCTGCCGCGACATCGATCTGACCACCACCGTCGCGGCGACGCTGATTGAGATGATTCGCACCGCGTGTACGGAGTTCTCGGGGGTGTACCTGCGCGCCGGCGCGACGCCGGGGCAGCGGGCCCAGGAGCCGAAGGAACGGCAGTGAGCGTGGCCCGATGACGACTATGGGAATTGAAAGCATCGCGGTGAGGATGCCGGCGGCTCGGACCCAGTCACCGCAAGCGCGACCGTGAGCACAGGCTGGGCACGCTCAGGTGGATGGGCCTTTTCAGCGTACCTTGCATGCCTTTCCGTGCGGCCGATCTGGCGTTGCATTGCAGGAAACACTTGCGGCGAACAATTTTGCCCGGTATTGTCGAGCCGTTCTGCAATGCAGCGCGGGAGAGATCGTCAGAAGGTTGTGACGACGCCGACGGAGCAACCGCCCCGGAAACTCTCAGGCAAAAGGACCGCGCAGCTGGAACATCTGGAGAGCGGCGCCATGCGCGCCCACCGAAGGGGATTCCCTGCATACGGCTCGCATCAATGCTCGTAGGCTCGCGGGAAGAAACTCTCAGGTACATGGACAGATGGGGCATCGACGCCGGTTTCGACAAGAAATCGACACCGGTGATGCTCAACTACTCTGGACCATGTCATGTCACGAATCGCCATTATCGGAGCCGGCATTACCGGCGTTACGACTGCTCACGCCCTCGCGCAGCGCGGCCACCACGTTACCGTGTTCGAACGTCATCGCTATGCGGCGATGGAGACCTCGTTCGCCAACGGTGGTCAGTTGTCGGCCAGCAATGCCGAAGTCTGGAACAGCGCGGCCACTGTGCTGAAGGGCTTGCGCTGGATGCTCACGCGCGACGCCCCGCTGCTGCTCAATCCGATGCCCACGTGGCACAAGTATTCGTGGATGGGTGAATTTTTGCGGCAGATTCCGCATTACCGTGCGAATACGGTCGAGACCGTGCGGCTCGCGATTGCAGCGCGTGAGCATCTGTTTTCGATTGCCGAGCGCGAAGGGATCGACTTCGATCTGGAGCGGCGCGGCATTCTGCACATCTACAAGACCCAGAAGGAATTCGACTCGGCGAGCAAGGTGAATGCGTTGCTGCGCGAAGGCGGGTTGGAGCGGAATCCGGTGACGGCGAGCGAGTTACATCGGATCGAGCCCACGCTGCATGGTGATTTTTTCGGTGGGTTTTTTACGCCTTCTGATTCGACTGGCGATATTCACAAGTTCACTCGCGGTCTCGCGGATGCCTGCGTGCGGCATGGTGTCGAGTTTCATTACGATGCCGAGATTACGGCTATTGAGCAGCCGGCTGAGGGGCGGTTTTCGCTGACGGTCAATCTCGAGGGCGAGTCGCAGCAGTTTGCTTTTGAGCGGATCGTGGTGTGCGCCGGCGTGAAGAGTCGCGATTTTGCTGCGATGCTTGGCGATCATGTGAATGTGTACCCGGTTAAGGGTTATTCGATCACCGTGTGCCTCGACGATGAGGTGAGTCAGCGGGGCGCGCCGTGGGTGAGTCTGCTCGACGATAGCGCGAAAATTGTCACCAGCCGGCTTGGTGTGGACCGGTTTCGGGTTGCCGGCACGGCGGAGATTAATGGGTTCAATCGGGATATTCGGTCGGATCGGATCGCGCCTTTGGTTGATTGGACGCGGCGGTATTTTCCTGAGGTTTCGACCTCGAAGGTTATCCCGTGGGCTGGGTTACGGCCTATGCTGCCCAGCATGTTGCCGAAGGTCGGGCGCGGGAAACGGCGTGGTGTTTTTTATAACACCGGACATGGGCATTTGGGGTGGACGTTGTCGGCGGCTACGGCGCAGGCCCTCGCTAGTTCTATTCAATAGGGCTTGGTTTTGCCTGCGCGGCGCTTTGTTTGTTTGCGTGCGGTGTTGGCCTTTGCTTGATTTCTTAGTGGTCTATTAGTGTTGCCCCTGTGCGGGGCGGCACTTACTTTCTTTGCCGCCGCAAAGAAAGATAAGCAAAGAAAGCGGCTCACACCGCGAATTCTGAAGCGGGTCCCTCGCGCAGCCACGGTAGTGGTGCATCTGGAATCTGTGTTCTCGCACATTCAGCGCTGGTGACAAGGCTGTCATTCTTCCGGCGGCGCTACGCGCGCCGTCGCGGTTGTTCATTGGCGGCGATGTCGCGCTTTCGCGATGATGTGGTGGCGCCTGCCCACTACGATCCGTATCCCGAGCCCTGTTGCCGGCGGAGCGCCGCCAACGCGAAGCCCGCTACTTCTGCTAGTGTTGTCCAATCGCGGTTCACTCCCGGGGAATCTCCATGACCAGATCCCGCTCCGTCACACGCAAGAACCCAGGCACGCGCCTCACTGATCAACAGATCGCCGCCGAAGCGACAAGGCGCCTCGCCTGGGATGCCGCCGTGCCCCCAAATGCCCTGCACGTCAAAGTCTCTCGCGGACGCATTACCCTGCTCGGCGTGCTTCAACTCGACCAGCAACGGGCCGCCGCGCTCGAAGACGTCTCGCGCCTGTTCGGCGTCACCGGCGTCTCTGATCACTCCATCATCAAAGCGAGATTGCCCTAGCCTGCCTCCGCTTGCAAGAGCGCACGGCAATGCCGCGCGATCTGCTTTTCCTCCTCGGTATGAATCGCCCTCACCTTCCCCGCCGGATCGCCCTCCACTAACCCCATGAAAGCCAGCCCAGCGCACACGCGCCTGCGAATCTCCGCGCTGTGCTCGCCGATTCCGCCCGTAAACACCAGCAAGTCGATCCCGCCCAACAAGGCCGAATAACCGCCAATCGTCTTGCGCACGGCGGTAGCAAACGCGTCCAGCGCCAGCGATGCATTCGCATCCCCCGCCGCAGCGCGCTTCTCCAGCGCCTGCATGTCGCTCTCGCCATCGGCGTAACCGGCCAGGCCGCTCTGGCGATTCAATAACGTCTCCAGCGCGTCGGCATCGAGCTTTTCCACGCGCATCAGATACAGCAGCACGCCCGGGTCGAGATCGCCGCTGCGTGTGCCCATCGGCACGCCGCCGGTCGGCGTCAGTCCCATCGATGTGTCGACGGATTTGCCGTCCAGCAAGGCACATACACTCGCGCCGTTGCCCAGATGCGCAAACACTGCTCGTGGCGGCAAATCGGCGCCGAGTCGCGTCACCAGCGATTCATACGATAGCCCGTGAAAGCCGTAACGAATCACGCCAGCCGCCGCGTAACGACGCGGCAATGCAAGCTGCGCCGCGCGCGGTGGCAGCGTCGCGTGAAACGCGGTGTCGAAGCAGGCGAAATGCTGCGCGTCGCCGAAAATCTTTGACGCCTCGTCGATCAATGCGAGCGCCGGTGGAATATGCAACGGCGCGAAGTGTACGGCGTCCTGCAAGCGCTGGCGGACTTCGGGTGTCAAGCGCTGATGGGTGCGCAGATACGGGCCGCCATGCACCACGCGATGCCCCACCGCCACAGGCCGCTCGCGCTTCTGCTCCGCAAGGACGCGTGAGAGCATCTGCAACGCGTCAGTCTGTGATTCCAGCACATGGTTTTGTTGCATCAGCACGCGGCCGTCAGGCGACTTGATGCGCAAGCTGCCATCGCCGCGCCCAATACCTTCAGCGCTGCCTTCCAGCAGCAATGCCTCGTCTCCGCCGGCGTGCGCGGCGTGCGGGGAGTACGTAAAAAGCCCGAATTTCAGCGACGACGAACCGCTGTTCAGCACCAGGATCGTCGGTGTCGGCATCGGCTCGCCCGTCTTCTCATGAGTCTCCATGGCGCGCTCAGCCTTTCCACGTCCAGTTACGGATCTCTTCCTTGTCGATGCCTTCGGCATGCGCATAGGCAAGGTGCTCGATAATCTGCCCACGCAACCACTCTTTCGCGTGATCGCCGACGCCGCGCAGCACCGGCACGCGATCGATCACGTCGATGGCCAGCGAGAAACGGTCGACCTGGTTGATGATCGCGAGTTCTAGCGGCGTGTTGATGTTGCCTTTCTCGTGGTAGCCGTGCACATGCAGATTGTCGTGATTGGTGCGGTTGTACGTCAGCTTATGCACCAGCGACGCATACGAATGGAAATTGAAAATCACCGGTGCGCGGGTGGTGAACAACGAATCGAAATCGCGATCGGACAGGCCGTGCGGATGCGAATGCTCCGGCATCAGGCGGAACAGATCGACCACGTTGACGAAGCGGATCTTCAACTCCGGAAAACGCGCCTTCAGAATCTGCACCGCGGCGAGCGCTTCCATCGTCGCGATGTCACCCGCGCAAGCGATCACCACGTCCGGTTCGACACCCTGATCGGTCGACGCCCAATCCCAGATGCCGATTCCCTTGGTGCAATGCGTAACGGCCGATTCCATGTCGAGGTATTGCAGATGCGGCTGTTTGTCGGCGACGATCACGTTGACGTAATCGCGCGAACGCAGGCAATGATCGGCCACGCTCAGCAGGCAGTTGGCGTCCGGCGGCAGGTAAATACGCACCACGCTCGGGCTTTTATTGGTGACGACATCGAGAAACCCCGGGTCCTGGTGCGTGAAGCCGTTGTGATCCTGGCGCCACACCAGTGACGTGATCAGCAGGTTGATCGACGGCACCGGCAGCCGCCAGCCGAGATCGCATTTTGCTTTTTCCAGCCACTTGGCGTGCTGGTTGAACATCGAATCAATCACGTGGACGAACGCTTCATAGGTGGCGAAAAGCCCATGGCGTCCGGTCAGCACATAACCTTCAAACCAGCCCTCGAGCGTGTGCTCGCTCAGCATCTCCATCACGCGGCCGTCCACCGAGAGCTCGCCGCCATCGGCGTCGCTTGCCATGGTTTCGGCCAGCCAGGTTTTCTCCGAGGCTTCGTAGATGGCCGTCAGTTTGTTGCTGGCAGTTTCGTCGGGGCCGAATACGCGGAAGTTCGTCATGTTGTTGCGCATCACGTCGCGCAGAAACGTGCCGAGCACCTCAGTGGGTGACGTGTACGTGCCGCCAGGCTTTTTTACCGCCACCGCGTAATCGCGAAACGCCGGCATGTCGAGCGTTTTGCACAGCAGGCCGCCATTCGCGTGCGGATTGGCGCTGATGCGACGCATGCCAACGGGCGCCAGTTCGCGCAGTTCTTCAACCAGACGTCCCGCTTCGTCGAATAGCGACTCGGGTTCATAACTGCGCAGCCAGCTCTCGACAAGCTTCAGGCTCTCCTTATTGGTGACCGGATCAAGCACAGGCACCTGGTGCGCGCGCCACGAGCCTTCCACCTGATGACCGTCAACTTCTTTCGGCCCGGTCCAGCCTTTCGGCGAGCGCAGCACGATCATCGGCCAGCGCGGCCGCGTTGCATCATGGTTCTCGCGCGCATGCTGCTGGATCGCGCGGATTTCGCCGACGCATTGTTCGAGCGTCGCGGCCATCTGTTGATGCATCGTGTCCGGATCGTCGCCTTCGACGAAATACGGCTTGTGGCCGTAGCCGGTCAGCAAGGCTTCGAGCTCCTCGCGGGGAATCCGCGCGAGGATCGTCGGATTGGCGATCTTGTAGCCGTTCAGATGCAGAACCGGCAGCACCGCGCCATCGCGTATCGGGTTGAGGAATTTGTTCGAGTGCCATGAGGTGGCCAGCGGTCCGGTTTCCGCCTCGCCATCACCGATCATCACCGCGACGATCAGATCAGGATTGTCGAACGCGGCACCGTAACCGTGCGACAGGCTATAGCCGAGTTCGCCGCCCTCGTGAATCGAGCCCGGCGTTTCGGGCGTGCAATGCGAGCCGATACCGCCGGGAAACGAGAATTGCCGGAAGAAGCGGCGCATGCCGGCTTCGTCCTCGCTGCGGTCAGGATAGATTTCCGAGTAATGGCCTTCGAGGTAGCAATGGGCCAGCGTGGCAGGCGCGCCATGGCCAGGACCTGCGATATAGATCACGTTCAGATCGAGCTTCCTGATGAGCCGGTTCAGATGAACCAGCAGGAAGCTCTGCCCAGGATCCGAGCCCCAATGGCCGAGCAGGCGGTTCTTGATGTGTTCGGGTTTGAGGGGGGCACGCAACAGCGGATTGTCGCGCAGGTAGATCATGCCGGCCGAGAGGTAGTTGCAGGCGCGCCAGTAGCGGTCCATCTTGCGCAACGTGTCGGATTCCAGTGTTTTCGGCGGGGTCGGACGGGAGGTTGCTTCGGCCATGGCGTCACTCCTTGAAAAGGACTGTCAGGCAGGTTAGCGGATGCTGCAGCGGCTGTTCGTGACGCGGCCTACGGGAGAGAAACCAGCGACCCCGCCCGCCTCGTCATGCGCATGACATAACACAGGTGTACAGGCGAAGATCCGTTGCTCAAGGCTTTCGGGGATGGGGCCGGGGAATCGTCAGGGGTGTGACCGGAAGTGCGCGCCATGGTTCGACGCGATTGTCCAAAGCTTGATCAGGCGACGTATGTGCGTCGCTTTCGTGTATGCACGGGACGCGCGGAGCGTGGCGTGGCCGATTCGATTGCCGGCCCGAACGATGGCTAACGCCCGTTCGACTGTTCGAGTGTTCGTTCGTTGGCGTTCAGTTGCAGGCCTTACGCCGGCTCTTTCTCGTTCCGTTGTGGTGGCTGGTAGCGCCATTTGCTGGCATTGGGGTCGTTGCGCGCGTCGTCGCGTTCGCGTTGTTCGGCGCGAGCTTCATCGGCGCGGCCAAGTTCGGTGCGCCGGTCGCGCACGGCGGCAGGCGAATCGGCTTGACGCAACGGCGACGGCGAACGCCGCTGAGAAGGTAATACTGACATGAAGCCTCCCTTTTCGAGGATGTGGGGCGAATCAACGTTTC
This sequence comes from Paraburkholderia sediminicola, assembly GCF_046027825.1. Lineage (GTDB taxonomy): Bacteria > Pseudomonadota > Gammaproteobacteria > Burkholderiales > Burkholderiaceae > Paraburkholderia > Paraburkholderia sediminicola_D. Next base: position 13,365 of record NZ_JAQQDU010000097.1, on the reverse strand, counting down.
TTGCCTGTCCAGCGGCGGTCCGGGCGATGTAAAAGACGAAGCTGACGCAGGTACATCGAAGCGCCGAACATCAGCGCCATGCCGGCCAGGATGCCCCAGATTGCGGATGTCATAATTTTCCTTTGGCCCGCCGGCCGCACGGCGTTTGATCGCCTGCGACGTGAAGGTGGGCATCCGATTGCGCGTGCGCTGCCTTTGAAAAGGCCCGATCACGTCACGCGCGTGGCAAGGATCATGCGCTCAATTGGGCAGAATGTCTGTACGTTGTTGGACAGTCGGTACGGTAAAGGCTGCCAGTCTTGCGCTAAACTTTAAGCGAGCATTAAGCGAATGCGATTAATCTGTTCGCGCTAAATGCGCTACGGCGGACCGCATCTGGCGCGTCCTGTCCTGCTCGCCCATCACCTAAACGGTCACCATGACGACACCCAGCCGCCTCAAGACGCCCCTGATTCTTGTCCTCACGCTCGTGCTGTTGTGCGCCGGTGTTGCCGTCCTGGTTGGCGTGTTCGGGTTGCTGGTCAAACTGGCAGGCGTTGCCTAGCATGCCGTTGGGCAGGCGTCAGCCGCAAAAAGGCGTGCTGCCGAATCTGCGCACCGACAAGGGCGGCCGTCTCGTAATGCTGGCGAGCTATCGCATCGACGTGGAGGCGTGACTGCGATGGACGAGGCTGAATAGCGCGCGAAAGGCAGAAAACCTAAGCGCCCCCTGCTGTCCCGCCGCTCAGAAGCAGATTGACGTCGAGATTAGCCAGCTCCCCAATCCGCTCGATCGTCACATCCGCGGGCGGATTGCTGGAGATCTCCTTGGGATCGAAAGCGTAATGCCCCTGGCGAGGAAAAACGGTAGTCAGCCTCTCCCCCCAGGCCTTCTTCATGGCCGTCAGGATCCGCAGCTTGTCATCCACCATCACGTACTGGCGGGCCGGATAACACTCCATCACCTGATCGAGCATCTGCTCCTTATGGATGTAGATCAAAACCCGTCCGCCGACCTCGTCCCATAAGCCCGAGCGGGCGATTTTGCGCGGTTGGAACACCACGTCGCCGTCGGACAGAATCACCGCCGGCCCGTGCTGGGACACGTGTTTGATCGCATCCAATGCCCCCGGATACAACCGGTTCGCAAACGGATAGTCGATCAGAAACGACGACATCAACAACAGGCGCGTGTCCCGCGGATGTTCCAGCCGATAGCGCTGCAACGCCCCAAGGTAATCGGCGTAGCCCAGCTCCGCGCGCAAGTCTTCAAAAATTTCCCAGTACCGCGCGCTGTTCTCCTCGCCGAACTCGCGAATCATATGCGCACGTAAGTCCGCCAGCACATGATCGTTGTCCAGCAAGGTGTTATCGCAATCGAACAGAAACACGACGTCGTGAGGCTTGGCGTTAGCGGCTTGCATGGCGGCTCCCATGAATTAGCTCTTGTGCCCATCATCGGCCGGCGTGGCGGCCTTCTCGACGTGACCGCCGAAGTCGTGCCGCATGGCCGACAACACCCGGTTCGCAAAATCCGCGTCGCCTCGTGAGCTGAAACGCGCGAATAGCGCCGCGCTCAGCACCGGCGTCGGCACGCCTTCGTCGATCGCGGCCGCCACTGTCCAGCGCCCTTCGCCCGAATCCGATACGCGTCCCGCGTAGCTTTGCAGATCGGCGTCGCTGATGAGCGATCCGGCGATCAGGTCGAGCAGCCACGACCCGATCACACTGCCACGCCGCCATACCTCGGTGACTTCGGCGAGATTCAGTTGGTACTGGTAAAGCTCGGGACGGCGCAGCGGCGTGGTTTCGGCATCGGCTTCGCGAGTGTGTTTGCCGGCGTCGGCGTGGTGCAGAATGTTCAGGCCTTCGGCATACGCGGCCATCATTCCGTATTCGATGCCGTTGTGGACCATTTTCACAAAGTGCCCCGCACCTTGCGGGCCGCAATGCAGGAAGCCCTGATCGGCCGTGCTGGCGCTGGCCGTGCGGCCTGGTGTGGCGGGCACGGAGCCCACGCCCGGCGCAAGCGTCGAGAAAATCGGTTCGAGCCGCTTCACGACATCGGCCTCGCCGCCGATCATCAGGCAGTAGCCGCGCTCGCGGCCCGCGACGCCCCCGCTCGTGCCTACATCCACGTAATGAAGCTGACGTTTGGCCAGATCGGCGCCGCGGCGAATGTCGTCGTGGTAATAGGAGTTGCCGCCGTCGATCACAATGTCGCCGGGTTCCAGCAAGGGCACGAGCTTGTCGAGCGTCTGGTCGACCACCGCCGCGGGCACCATCAGCCACAGCGCACGCGGCTTCTCCAGTTGCGCGACCAGGTCTTCGAGCGATGCCGCACCCGCGATGCCTTCCTGTTTCAGCTTGTCCACCGCTGCCGCTTGCACGTCGTAAGCGATACATTGCTGACCGCCCTTCGTCAGGCGTCGCACCATGTCCGCGCCCATGCGTCCCAATCCAATCATGCCTAGCTGCATATCTCGCTCCGGAAAGTGTCTCGTTGCGCTGCTCGAAAGGGTGCGGTGTACGGCGGCCGCGCCGCGCGCTTCACTTGCGGCAAGTGGCGCTTCTAACTGTAGGTGCGTTTTACGTGATCCGACAGACACACGGTAGCAGTCCTGGATCGTCTGTGCGTTGAATCGGGCATCCCCGCCTGCATCGAATGACGATACGCTTCTTTGCAGACGTTTTGCGCCGTCTGAAGTTCCGGTCGTGCGCCGGTGCGAGCTATAGCGTGGACGCAAGCTTTAATTCTGCTAACTGCCTTCTTACACTTTCTGTTTCGCAGATCCGGACTGACGTGTCCAACGCCGCTTTGAACCGGCATGGGGATCGGTTCGCGCGGCACGGTGGGCGTGCCGCGTGCGAACCCTGCGCCCTACCGCCGCCGCGCCTGAAGCCTCCTGAACTGCGTACGCGCGAAACGCTGCGTCGCGCGCCACATCTGCGGATAGCGGTAACCGGGCACGGCGAATAACATCAGCGCGCAAAGCGCCAGCAAACCGCAGAACAGGAACGTGCCGCGATAGCTGAACGCCTGCACCAGCAAACCCGACAACACGCCGGAGAGAATGGAGCCGACCCGCGCCGCATTGAAGAACAGCGCAGTCGCGCGGCCCGGCGACTGCGGCATCAGGTCCTGCACATAGGTCATGCCGAGGCACGAGGTCACCGCGACCACGAACGCGTTGAGCATCTGCATCGGGATCAGCACGTGGACGCTCCCCGCCATCGACATCGCGACGAAATAGACGGCGTGAACCGCCGCGCAGGCGGCCAGCCAGTTAGGCTTGTGCAGCGTCGACGACTTCGCGCCGAGCGCGAGCATCATCGGGATCTCCATCAGGGCGCCGAGGCCGAGCATGACCGACACGTCCAGATGCGTGCCGTTCAGGCCGTGCACGATGTAAAGCGGCAGCACGATCATGGTGGCGTTCGCGGCCAGACCGAGCAAGGTGAGCGCGGCCACGGCGCGGCGGATGTCGTTCTGCGAGGCGACGCCCGGCAGGTCTTCGTGCGCCTCTTCGCCCGGTGCGGTAAGCGGCGGCACGGTGATCGAGGCTGACGGCTCGGAGGCCGTGTCTTCCACCGTGTGATCGCCCAGATGGCCTTGCGGCTCCCGCATGCGCCAGACAATCGTCGCGCAGGCCGCGAAACTCGCCGCCGCGAACAGGAAGAGTCCATAGAAGCCGGCGCCGGCGAGCACCAGCGCGCCCACCGATGGCCCGAATACCCACGCCGCCGAAAGAATGGTCCGCAAGGTGGCGCTGGCGAACGCGCGCTCCGCGGGGTCCGGCACGGGCAGCGCCGCGCGGCTGAACGAAAACACCATCGAGATGGCCGAGCCGCCCGCGCCGATAAAAACAATCCCGACCGCCAGCAACAGCCGGTAGTCACGCACCACGCATAGACAGAGGTAGCCGAGTGCGGCGGCCACCAGCGCCGCCAGCAACAACGGCCGGTGCCGTCCGCTCGCATCGCTCCACCGGCCGGCGAAGGTGCTCGCGAGCACCCCGCTGGCGGCGATCAACGTCATGAAGATGCCGAGCTTGAGCGGCGTCATGCCGGCGCGTTCGACGCCGAATAACGACAGATAGGGTGCGGTGAACGACATCGCCACGCCGAGCATAAGGGTGGCGGCGGCCAGCGGCTTGAAGCCAGGGATGCGCAGCAGGTCGAAAAAACGGGCGGTTTTCAACACAGGGGGCGGTGGGTCTGGGAAAGCGAGCCTGCGACGCGCCATGCGCACCGCAAACTTCGTGGCCGGAACAACTGGGGCATTATCGGCTTACCTTGCGGGCCCGTAAACCAGCATCACTGCATCCCAAATTTATGCTGCGCGCCGTTGCGGACGAAGTGGCGGCATAGACGGCGCTACTTGCCCTCGCCCGCCGGGTGCACGACGACGTATCCGCGCTTTTCGAGTGTCCAACGGTGCCACTGATTGCCATAGGCTCCACACCCAATGCCGAACACCACGGACAGCACCAGTCCGATGGTGCCGATCGTTTCACCCCACAAGCCCGAGAAAAACAGCAGCGTATTGACCGCCAGCATGATGAAAGTGGCAAACCACATTCTTTTCGACATTGCCCAGATAAAGCCCAGCAGCAACGCGCCCCAACTGAAACCCGTGGCGACCGCAACGGTTTCGTCGTGGCCGGGCCGCTGAAGGTAGATCCTTTCTGCCATTTCCTTTCCTGAACGCGATGATGCATCGAGATGCGAATCATGACGTTTAACATGGCGCGCTGGCAAGAACATGAGTTTGTGCGAAATTTGCGCGACGACACGCCCGTTTGGCGGCCCTCAACGCACTGCGGCGCATCTCGTCAAATTTTAGTTGCCTTGCTAACCATATTGCGTTTCAATGGAGCCCATGTTCGATCATTGCCTTTACTTCAACTCTTCCGCATTGGCGCGGCTTGCCGAGCGCGAATGGGGCGCCGTGTACGCCGAATTCGGGCTGACGCCGCCCCAGGGTTTCGTGCTGCGCGTCGTGTTGGCCACGCCCGGTTGCCTGAGCAGCCAGGTGGCGGACCTGCTGGGTATTGCCCGCCCTACTGCGACGCGGCTGATCGATAACCTGAGCGACAAGGGGCTGGTAGAGCGCCGCCGGGGCGAAACCGACGGTCGCGAATGGCGCGTGCATGCCACACGGGCGGGCAAAGCGCTTGAGCGGCCGATTAACGAAGCCAGCGCGCAAATTGCGAAGAATCTGCGCGCCAGGATTGGGCCGGATTTGTTTGAGGCGGCCGTTACGTCCATGCACGGCGTGCGAAAAGCGCTTGGATAAGGCGCTTTTTTTTAATCAGATAGTTGTCTTGCTAATCATATAACAGGAGAATCGGATGGACCATCTGGTGAGTCAGCGCAATGCGACAACCCGCAAGGGCACGGGAAGACTGTCAGGCGGTACGTGGCGGTCGGTGAACTGGATTTTCGGCGCCGCGATCGGGCTATCGCTTTGTGTCCTGCTGGGTGTCGCGATTGTTTGCGCACCCGCTGCCGTGCGCAGTAATAACGAGCGCTGCTTGCAAGCGCTGGCGGATGAACAGCATGTCGGTGTCGAGGATTTTTTCCAGAACCCCGCTGGGCAGGATGCGTTGGCGTTGGCGGTTGAGCAATGCGCGAGATGACTGGCGTGCCTTGCGCTTCGCGCTGGCGTGGTGGGCCCACATATTGATTAAGGCCCACCCTGCGCGGGAAAACACCCCTGCCACCCTGACTGACGATCCCGGCCATAGCTGCTACTCTTTACCCAATTCACGCGCAGCGAGGCCCCGCGCAAGCGGAAACCCTGTCTGCGACGGTAAAAAGCCCCGGAGCACCCATGGCAACCCAAACACCCTATTCCCCTCAAGCGCCCTCGCGGGCCGAAGTCGACGGCCTGCCAGGCACCACGGTCATAGAATTCGGCACGAACTGGTGCGGTTTCTGCCAAGGCGCTCAAGCGTCGATCGCTAAAGCCTTCGAACCCCATACCGGCATCAGGCATCTCAAAGTCGAAGACGGCCCTGGCCGCCCGCTCGGTCGATCCTTCAAGGTCAAACTCTGGCCCACGCTGATCTTCATGCGCGATGGCGCTGAAGTCACCCGCATCGTGCGCCCGGCTAACGCCATGGAGATCACCGAGGCTTTCGCGTCGCTCTGACACGGCGGTCGCGCAAACATCTGCAAAACTTCATCCGCAAACCGGATTAAAGGGAGCACACCTCATGGACACCCGTAGCGAGCTGCAAGCCACCGTCAATGCAATGGTCCAACCCGGCAAAGGTCTTCTCGCTGCCGACGAAAGCGGCCCGACCATCGCCAAACGCTTCAAGACGATCGGCCTCGAATCCAGCGAGGAAAACCGCCGCGCCTATCGCAACCTGCTGCTCACCACACCCGGTCTCGGCGAATTCGTGAGCGGCGTGATCCTTTACGAAGAAACACTCGGGCAGAAAGCGGACGACGGCACGCCCTTTCCGCAACTCGCGGCGAGGAACGGCATCGTGCCCGGCATCAAGGTAGACCTCGGCAAGATTCCACTCGCGCTCGCCCCGGGTGACGAAATCACCGAAGGTCTCGACGGCCTCGCCAAGCGTTTCGTCGACTACAAGCGGCAAGGCGCGCGTTTTGCGAAATGGCGCGCGGTCTACAACATCACGGCGAGCCTGCCGAGCCGCCTCGCCATCGAAGCCAATGCCGATTCGCTCGCACGCTACGCGGCGATCTCCCAGGAAGCGGGCATCGTGCCGATCGTCGAACCGGAAGTGCTGATGGACGGCGATCACACCATCGGACGCAGTGCGGAAGTGACCGAGGCCGTGTTGCATGAGGTGTTTAACGCGCTGCACCGGCATCGCGTGGTGCTCGAACATATCCTGTTGAAGCCGAGCATGGTGCTGGCGGGCGCTGACCATGCGCATCAATCGTCTACCGCGGATATCGCGGCGCACACCGTGCGGGTGCTCAGGCGCACGGTGCCGTCGGCGGTGCCGGGAATCGTATTTCTGTCCGGTGGGCAATCGCCTGAAGAGGCAACGGCCAATCTCGACGCCATGAATCGCCTCGGGCCGCTGCCGTGGAATCTGAGCTTCTCGTATGGCCGCGCGTTGCAGGAACCGCCGCTGCAGGCATGGAGAGGTGAAGCGGGTAACGTTAAGGACGCACAGGCGGCATTGCTCAAGCGCGCCCGTTTGAACAGTGAGGCGGCGCTCGGCAAGTACGACGCAGCGCAGGAAAAGAACTAGCCGCTACGGCGAGCGTTTCAGGGTTCGCAAACCACCAGGGCGTGCAGCTCGTCGATATTGAAGGGTTTGGCGAGTATCGCCACGCCGAGCCGGCGCGCCCGTTCGAGTTCGTCGGCGTAGCCGGTCATTAGCGCGATTTTCTGCGCGGGCCACGCACTGCGCACCTTTTCCGCGAGGTCGATGCCGTTGAGTTTGCCCGGCATCTGGATGTCGGACAGCACGAGTTCGAACTTCGCGCCGCCGGTGAGCACGTCGAGCGCCTGGTCAGCGGTCGGTTCGTGCCGCACTTCGCAGCCGAAGGTTTCCAGCACGGCGGCTACGCCTGCCGCCACATCTTCGTTGTCTTCCACCAGCAGCACGACGCCCTTTGAAGTGAGAGCCGGCAGTTGCGCCGTTTCTGCGTCGGGCGCCGACGCGACCTGCCGCTCGCGATAGCGCGGCAAATAAAGTCTGACCGTCGTGCCGCTGCCCGGTACGCTGTCCATTTTGGCGGTGCCGCCTGCCTGTTCGCACATGGCGAGGACCTGGGCGAGGCCGAGGCCGGTGCCCGAGCCGCGCAGCTTGGTGGTGAACAGCGGCTCGAACGCGCGACGGACGACGGCTTCGGACATCCCTTCGCCGTCGTCAGAGCAGGTGATCAGCACGTATTCGCCGTCGGGCAACAAGGTGTCGCTGCCCACCAGTCGGTTGTTCTGGCAACGGATCACGAAGCGGCCGCCGCGTGGCATCGCATCGCGAGCGTTGACCGCCAGATTCATGATCGCGAATTCGAGGTCGGTCGGATCGGCCAGCACCTGCCAGACGTTGTCGACCATGTTCAAGGCCATTTCGACGTTATCGCCAAGCGCCGCGTCGATGAGCGGTGCGGCACTCGGCAGCCAGGTAGCGAGGTTGACGGGCTCCTGCTTGAGTGGCTGCTTCTTCGCCACGCTCAGCAGCTGCCGCGTGAGCGACTCCGCCGAGGCGGTCGCGCGTTCAACGGCCTGCACTTCTTTTTCCAGGTTGTTATAGCGCTTCAAACGCGCCAGTTCGGTATTGGCTGACACCACCATCAGCAGATTGTTGAAATCGTGCGCGACATTGGCGACGAGATTGCCGAGCGCACCCATGCGCTGCAATTGCCGACTCGACGCTTCCGCGGAAAGACGCATGGCCACTTCGCCTTGCCAGCGTTCCCACGCGCGGCGCTCGCCGGCGAGCTGGCGTAACGAGAAAAACACCAGCAGCCAGATCGCGACGCAAGGCACGGCTGTGATCGCCGCGATCTCCATGAAGTGTTCGCGCCACGCCTCGCCGATCGAGGCAGTCGCGTACGCGCTCATGACATAGAGCGGATAGTCGCCGACCCGGCGAAACGCCAGCAACCGTTCGACGCCGTCGACCGTGGAATTCAGGCGGATGTGACCGAATAGCTGTTTGTCGCGCAATGCTGCGGTAAAGGCACTATTCTGGGTGGGTTTGGCGCCCGCCGGCCATGCCGGATAACGCACCAGCAGCGTGCCGTCCTGACGATACAGCCCCAACGAGAGCGATGTATCGCCATTCGTCAGCTCACGGTAGAAGCGCAAAAAGTACTCGGTTCGCAGCGCGACCGACACGACGCCGAGGAACTGCCCATTTTCGCCGGAGCGGCCGGTCGCCGTGTTGAACACATTTGTTTGCGACAGCGGCCCGAACATGGGCTTTGAGAAAAACGGTTGCGGCCGCATCGCCTTGGCGGCATTGAAGTCTTCGCGTTGACTCGTCGACATGACCGGCGCTGGATAAGTGCGGCTCGATACCAGCAAATCTCCCTTTGCACCGAGCAGGTAAATCGACGCGACCTGTGGAAAGTCGCCGCCAATTTCCCGCAGACGGTCGTGCAACCCGGCTTCCTGCGCGCGAATCTGCGCGTCGTCATCGTTGCCGAGCAGGTCGACGATGCGTGAGGCCATCTGCTGGTTGAGGTCCAGCACCTTGACGGCCTGTTCCTCGGTCACGCGCGCGAGCCGGTCGATCATGTCATCCGAATCGGCGATCCGGCGCTGGTAATCGAAATACCCATAACCCACGAGGCAGGCTAGCGGAAACACAATCGAAACGGCGAGCACGATCAGAAGCACGCGCCGCGTCGCCGCGAAATTGCGCGACGGCATCGGGAAATCGACTGCGACACGCTCCGCACGTTGCACGGTCACGATCTCCATGAAAGATGAGTACAGGTCGCGGGGCGGTGCACAACGCGCCCCGGTCGTTCGTGCGCTAATTCCTACCTCGGAATTTACCGCACTTCCGCACTTCTCCATAGCTGCCCAGCGATGAAAACGACACGCGTGTCGTTCTCGACAGTTAGGCACACCGATTGCTGCCGCAGGGTCGTCCACCGCTGTGCCGTTTGCTGCGTGCTGCACCGCGGTAACGGTGCGAAGCGACTCGGCGTGCGTTTCGACGTGCCGCCAATGCCTTATTCTCGCGAGGAATCGACCATGCCAACGCCTGCCCGACGCGTCGCCCAGCTATCGCAACTGCGAGCGGATCGCGCCGAACGCGTCGTAGTGGACGGCGAAAACATACTGCTGGTGCGCGACCGCGACACGGTGCGCGCCTATGCAGCGGATTGCCCGCATGCGGGCGGCCCACTGGAGAAAGGCGCGCTGTGCAACGGCCGGATCATCTGTCCGTGGCACAAGGCAACGTTCGACGTGACGACCGGCAGTGTGCTCGAGCCGCCCGCGCTGCTCGGGCTCGATCGTTATCCGGTAGAGCTGAGCGGCGATGACGTCATGGTGACGTCGGAGAAACAGCCGCGGTCAGTATGCAATGCATCCTCAAAAAAGCCGCATTTCGTGGTGATCGGCGCGGGCGCAGCGGGTGCCGCCGCGTGCGCGGCGTTGCGCGAATGTGGCTTTGCTGGTCTGATCACGCTGGTTGGCGAGGAGCCGCATGCGCCCTACGATCGCACCGCGCTCAGCAAATTCGTGCCGTCCGGCGAGATGTCGCCAGGCGACGTGCCACCGCTGCTTGCGCCGGATTGGCTCGAGCGGCACTACGTTGAACGCGTCGTCGCAAAGGTCGCGCGGCTCGATGTGCCGAGGCGCACGATCCATTTCGAAACCGGCGGCGAACTGGTGTACGACACCGCGCTGCTCGCCACTGGCAGTGTGCCTAAGATCCCGTCCATTCCCGGTTGCGATCTGGCGGGCGTTCACGTATTGCGCACGCTGGACGACGCCGCCGAACTTGTCGACGCAATCGGCAAGGAGACGCAAGTCGCGATCCTCGGCAGCAGCTTCATCGGTCTTGAAACCGCTTCGGCGCTACGCAAGCGCGGCACGCGAGTGACCGTCATCTCGCCGGAGAAGGTACCGTTCGCGAAGCAATTCGGCGAGCACGCCGGCACCATGTTCCGCGAGTTGCACGAGCGCAACGGCGTGGTGTTCCGCCTCGACACAAAGGTCGCCTCACTTGAAGGCGAGGAAGGCAACGTCCATGCAGTGATGCTCGAGGGTGGTGACCATGTCTGCGCCGACCTCGTGCTGCTTGGCACCGGCGTTGCCCCTGCTACCGGTTTTGTCGAAGGATTGCCACTGCAGACGGATGGCGGCGTGATCGTCAATGCGGGCATGCAGGCCGCGCCCGGGCTGTACGCAGCCGGCGATATCGCCGTGTTTCCGTTGCACGAAGATCAGGAACCGCTGCGCGTCGAGCATTGGCGCGTTGCGCAGCAACACGCGCGCATCGCCGCCGAAAACATGTGCGGCGCGCGTCATCGCTACGCCGGCGTGCCGTATTTCTGGACCTATCACTTCGGCAAGCGCTTCGAATGCCTTGGCCACGCGAGTGACTGGGACGACGTTGTCGTCGACGGCGAACTCGATCGGCAGCAATTCGTCGCGCTCTATGTGAAGGACGACAAGGTGGTCGCTGTGCTCGCCTGCGAACGCGAAGCGCAAACCGCGCGTTTGCTCGAAGCAATGGGTCGCGGTTTGTCTCGCGCCGATGCGTTGCAAATCATCCGGGGCGATGGACACGACGCACGTGACGATTGAAGCATGTCGGTGACGCCGAAGAAACATTAGCCATTGACAACAGGCAGCCCCTGATCTTCTTTGGCCGCCCCAAGCCGTCGACAGGCGGCCAATATTTCCTTCAAAGAACTGGCATAGCAGTCAGCCCCCATGGCACTTTGCAAATCGGCGCTCCACTTTTCCGTATCCTGCGCAGCCCACAAGCCAACGACGATCGACACTTTCGGCAACCGGGCACGGACACGTCGAACCAGATAGCGTAAATGCGAAGGAATCCCATCGATCTGCAAGTAGAGAATGCAGACAATCCGCACATCATCAGCGTCGAGACTGTCGATCGATGCCCGTGAAGCGGCCTCATGCGGCAACGCGCGCCCCACAAGCCCGTGCTTGCCCAGTAACTGCAATAAAATCGTTGTCGCGAGCGCATCGAGCGGACCGCGGCCAGGAATGCACAAGACGCGATTCGACGTCGCGTCCGCATCAACGTCACGCTCGTCTTCACTATCGCCGGTTGACGCAGCCTGCTGCGCACGCGCTGCACCTGCTGCCTCGTCCGAAGCCACCTTCGGCCCCGCCGCATTCCAGTTATCCTCCGGAACGGGCGGCGCCGGTTCACGGTCCTCGTAACCGTCCAGGCCGTCGACAAGATCGTTCGTGGTCGCTTCGATCCGCGCAAGTTGCGTTGCCGTCACGCTGCCGCGCATCACATCGTTGGCCGCGAGCTGCAGGCCCTGGATGGCGACTTCGTCGTAGTAAGCCGACAGCGAGCGGTCACGCAGCAGCGCCTCGGCTTGCTCGATCGCTTCGTCCGGATCGCCCGCGAGTGCTCGCTGGTAAAAGTTTTCTATTGGCGTCAGTGGCGGCTGGTCGCCCAGCAGCACATCGAGAAACTCCAGGCGCCTCACATGCCGCCCGAGCACCAGCAGGCACAACGTCAAAGGCGTCGACAGAATCAGCCCGATTGGGCCCCAGATCCAGCTCCAGAAAATTGCCGCAACCACGACGGAAAATGGCGAGAGCCCGGTACTGCGGCCATATAACAACGGTTCAACCACCTGCCCCACCAGCAACTCGATCGTAACGAACAGCGCCAGCGACCACATCGCCATCGTCCATCCGGGACTCACAGCGGCGGCGAGCGCGGTGGCAAGCGTCGCAGCTATCCAGATGCCGACGTAGGGCACGAGCCGCAACAACGCGGCGAGAATTCCCCACAAGATCGGACTCGGCACGCCAATGAGAAACAAGCCGGCTCCGATCACCACGCCTACGCCCGCATTCACACCGAGTTGCGATACGAAGTACCGGCTCAGGCGTCGCGCGGCTTCGTCCATGACGGTAGTCGTGCGGTGCAGATCGCGTGAGCCGAACAGCCGGATCGCGCGGTCGCGCAGATCGTCTCGTTGCAGCAGGATCACGACCATCACCACGAACACGATAAACGCCGTCTCCAGCGGGCTGATCGCCGGCGATAGCACGCGCCGCGCGAGTTCGAACGGCGTCGGCACCGGTTCGCGCACTTCGACTGGCATGGCCGCGGGGGCATGGACGTCCGCGGGCGAAGAGGCATCGCGCGGCGTCCGCGGCTGCGACGGCTCGATAGTCGCCCGTTGCAATGCCTGGCCTGCCGCGTCGGCGAGACGGTTCAGCTTGCCGATGGTCAGATTGTGTGCGGCGTCCACCTTGCGCTCGATCGTTGCCTGGTAGCGCGGCATGCCGACGGCAAGATCGGTCAACTGGTTGGCGATGACCGCGCCGAGCATCACGATCACGGAAACCGAAATGACTACCGCAGCGAACACAGACGCGACGTGCCCGAGCTTGAGACGTCCAAGCGAATTGGCAAACGGCGCGACGAGGAAGCTGAGCAGAATCGCGAGCGTGATCGGAATCAGAACGGCACGCGCGAAGTACAAACAGGCAACCACGGTGACGCCGACTGCAAGCGCAATCAAACCGTCAATGCCAAAGACGCCAGGCGGGGCCTGGACGCGGGTGGGTGGCCTCGCGCCACGCGGGTCAGGAAATTCCTTCATCTGCAGATCTGTCCGGTTCCGCCTGGTACGGCTTAGGCACCATTCGGGTTCGATTTGGTCAGACGTAACAGGCTATGCGGGCCGCACGCGTCGGCGTGC
>NZ_JAQQDU010000096.1:0-31541 GCF_046027825.1 Paraburkholderia sediminicola | reverse complement strand
CGACGGCAGTGAGCGGCTTGTGATCAACGCGCAGAACTGCGTGCACTGCAAGACCTGCGATATCAAGGACCCGACGCAGAATATCGTCTGGGTCACGCCTGAAGGTGGTGGCGGTCCTAACTATCCGAATATGTGATTCGGTGTTTGCTTGCCGTGCGCGGAGCTTGTTTGTCTGTCCGCGCACGGCACGCAGTCAATCGATCCAGGCAGGCAGAAGGCAAAGAAACATTATCTGCAGGCGCATTGCCAACGCCACGCGCAAAGCAAAAAAGCTCAAACGCCCCGCATCATTTCAATCCGCTCTCGCACTTTAGCCAGCACCGGCGCCCACGCGCCAATCTCAGGCTGTCGAAAGAGCTCAATAGAATCGTACCAGGCCGTGGTGCTCGATTCGTCGCCCCAAAACCATGCCGACACATGATCGATCATCAAGCACGTCGGCACGCCGAGCGCCCCCGCCAGATGCGCGGGCCCGCTATCAATCGTGACGACCAGATCCAGATTCGCCAGCAACGCGGCGACATCGTCGAATCCGGACTGAAAATGGTGGGTCAGGTCGACAACATCGAATCCATTGGCACGCCACTGCGCGACCGTCTCGCTGTGCCCAGGCGACAACGCAAACCAGGTCACGCCCGGCGCGCTCAATAGCGGCTCGAGTTGCTCGACGGGCACCGAACGCCACCTATCGCGGATATGGTCAGGATTGCCGTTCCACACTAAACCGACATTGCGATTGCCCGGCTTGGCGGCCGTGTGCGCATGAACCCGCTCGCGCCATGCCTGCACACGCGCGGGCTCAGCGCTTAGATATGGCGCACCCCACCCCGTTGCATCGAAGATGCCAAGCCGCAGCGGCAAGCTCATCAATCCGCAATGGAAATCCGGCCGCGTTTCAAGGCTCGTTTCGAGCGCCAAGTCGCCAGGCAGCATCCGTTCGAATAGATGCCGCAACGGCCCGTCGTGACCAAAAATCACGCGGCCGCCCTCGCGTCGCGCCCGCTCCGCCAGCAGCGGCAGAAAGCGCACTGCCCAAAGGCAGTCGCCGTTGCCCTGCTCGCCGTACACGATCAGCGTCTTGCCTTCCGGCGATTCGCCCTGCCAATGCGCGCTGATCGCAGCGAGCGCATGCTGCGCGTTATTCAGATCGTCGGCGAATGCGACGCGTGATTCGTAATGCACCCAGCCTTCGGCGAAACGTCCTGTGCGGATCTCGAGTTCCGACAGATCGAACAGCGCATGCGCGTTATTCGGCGACAACGCCAGCACCTGCCTGAGCAATGCTTCCGCTTCAGCAAACCGCGCCTGCTCCTTGATGCACAACGCGAGCTTGTGAAGCGCCACTGGATTGCCCGGCACAATGCGCACCGCTTCGCGCAGCAATCGCTCAGCCGTGTCGAAGTCGTTGCCATGTTGCACGGCGGCGGCGCGCCAGATCAGCGCGTTAGCGTCTTCGGCGTTTTGCTCGAGCAACAGCGCCGTGGCGGAGTCAACCAGCGACCAGTCGCGGACGATGAAGCCCGTTTGCGCGATCGTGTGAAGCAACGTGGGTTCGCAGGCGGGATCGAGCTGGTAAGCACGCACCAGCGCCGCGAGCGCCTCGCGCCGAAGGGCGTTGTCGCGGCCGGCGCGTTCCAGCAGCGCTTGTCCCAGCGCGAGGCAGTCGGCCGCGCCGGCATGCGGCGCGGCGGCGCGCGCACGCAGCTCCGCGAGTGGGCTATCCGCCGGCTCGAGGTTCGTATCGGTCATGGAGACGATGCTGCACGCGCAGTTCGAGGACGCTCAGGACGCTCAGAGAGCGCCCTTTACGGCGCGCTCGCCGCGATCTTCGGCGTGCTGACGGCGACATCGCCGCATTGCGCGCGGTGGCGCAGCGCGTGGTCGATCAGCACCAGCGCGAGCATGGATTCGGCGATCGGCGTGGCACGGATGCCGACGCACGGATCATGGCGCCCGAACGTTTCGACGATGGCAGGCTGCCCCGCCTTGTCGATCGAGCGGCGCGGCGTGCGGATGCTCGAAGTCGGCTTGATCGCGATGGACACCGTGATGTCCTGTCCGGTCGAAATACCGCCGAGCACGCCACCCGCGTGGTTGCCGACGAAGCCTTCCGGCGTCAATTCGTCGCCATGCACCGAGCCGCGTTGCGCGACGCTGGCGAATCCGGCGCCGATCTCGACGCCCTTCACCGCGTTGATGCCCATCATGGCGTGCGCGATGTCCGCATCGAGGCGATCGAACAGCGGCTCGCCGAGTCCGACCGGCACACCGGAAGCCACGACGTTGATGCGTGCGCCGATCGAGTCACCGTCTTTGCGCAACGCGTCCATGTAACTTTCGAGTTCCGGCACGATCTCCGCATTCGGCACGAAGAACGGGTTCTCACGCACATGCGCCCAGTCAACGAACGGCACGTCGATCTCGCCGAGCGCCGCCATGTAGCCGCGGATCTCGGTACCGAACTTTTCGCGCAGCCATTTCTTCGCTACCGCGCCGGCCGCCACGGTCGGCGCAGTCAGACGAGCCGACGAACGGCCGCCGCCGCGATAGTCGCGAATGCCGTATTTCTGCCAGTAGGTGTAGTCGGCGTGACCGGGACGGAAGGTGTCCGCGATATTGCCGTAATCCTTGCTGCGCTGGTCGGTATTGCGAATCAGCAGCGCGATCGGCGCGCCGGTGGTCTGGCCTTCGAACACGCCCGACAGGATCTCGACCTTGTCTTCTTCCTGGCGCTGCGTGACGTGGCGCGACGTGCCCGGCTTGCGGCGGTCGAGTTCGAGCTGGATGTCGGCTTCGCCAAGCGCCATGCCCGGCGGGCAGCCGTCGATCACGCAGCCGATAGCGGGGCCGTGCGATTCGCCGAAGGTCGTGACAGTGAAAAGCGTACCGAGCGTGTTGCCGGACATGGGCGTCGTCCAAAGAAATGCGGGGAAGGCACCATTATGCCAGCCCTCACGGGGCGAGAGCCGCACTGCGCGAGTCCTATGCCTTCCGGACAAGTCGCCGGCCCGGGCGGGGTCGCAGGTCGGAGCGCCGGAATACCTGCCACAACAGCACACAACACAGGACACAACGCGGGACACAACCGCGAATTCCGCGACGCCGCGGCTTGCGCTACCGGCCCGATCGGCAGGCCGTTATCGGGCGGCGCTACTTCCGCGCCCCACGCAACTCGGTGACGATCTGCTGCAGTACCTCCGGCGTCGCCTCTGCCGGATCGATCGGCTCGCCCACCGCCAGCGTCAGCCGGCTCATCACACCCTTCTGGATCGGTCGCGGCCAGTGCGCGTCGTTGGCGCGCGAAAATACGCTGCCCCACAGTCCACGCAACGCCATCGGTATCACGGGCGCCGGCGTGCGGCGGATGATCTCGGTCACGCCGTGGCGGAACGGATTCATCTCGCCGGTCTTTGTCAGCTTGCCTTCCGGGAAGATGCAGACCAGTTCGCCCTCGGCGAGCGCCTCGGCGCAGCGCTCATAGGCGCGCGCCAGCAACGCCGGATCCTGATGAGCGGGTGCGATCGGAATCGCCTTCGCATGGCGGAACACCCAGCCGGCGAACGGCGACTTGAAGATCTGATAGTCCATCACGAAGCGGATCGGGCGCGGACTCTCGGCCATGATGACGATCGCATCGACGAAGCTCACGTGGTTGCACACCAGCACGGCCGCGCCCTCTTCCGGGATCCGTTCGGCATGCACCAGACGAATCCGGTAGAACGTGTGCACCAGCACCCAGGCGATAAAACGCAGCAAAAACTCGGGCACGAGCGAATAGATGTACGTCGCAACGACAATGTTCAGCAGCGCGGTGACGAGGAAAATCGCTGGAATGCTGAAGCCGGCTGCGGTCAACCCCATCGCCATCAACGCCGAGACGATCATGAACAGCGAGTTCAGAATATTGTTCGCGGCGATGATGCGCGCGCGGTGGCTCGGCTGGCTGCGGCTCTGGATCAGCGCATAGAGCGGCACGCTATAGAAGCCGCCGAACATGGCCAGCAGAAACAGATCGGCCAGCACGCGCCAATGGGCAGCCGGCACGAGGAATTCGCCGACGCTCAGCAGATGCCCGGCGGCCGGCAACGCATGACTCGCGAAGAACAGGTCGATCGCGAACACGCTCATGCCGATCGAACCGAGCGGCACGAGGCCGATTTCGATGCGCCGCTTCGAGAGCCTTTCGCACAGCAGCGAGCCGATGCCGATGCCGATCGAGAACGTACCGAGCAGCACGGTCACGACGTCCGGATCGGCGGACAGCACGTTTTTCGCGAAACTGAAAAACGAAGACAGAAAGGTCGCGCCGACGAACCATAGCCAGGAAATCCCCAGCAGGCTCAGAAACACCGTCCGGTTTTCGCGCGCGAGCTTCAGGTTGCGCCACGTCTCGCTGACCGGATTCCAGTTGATACGCAGATCGGGCTGCGGCGCCGCCGTGACAGGCACGAAGTTCGACACCAGCCGCCCCACCAGCGCAATCCCGACACATGCACAGGCCAGCACCACCGCGCCATGCTCGACGAAACCCGCGCCCACGCCACCGACAATCGTGCCGATCAGGATCGCGACGAAGGTGCCCATCTCGACCATGCCGTTACCGCCGACCAGCTCCGACTTCGACAGATGCTGCGGCAGGTACGAATACTTGACCGGTCCGAACACGGTCGAATGGACGCCCATCAGAAACGTGCACGCATACAGCAGCGGCGCGCTATGCAGCCAGAAACCCGCGCCGCCGATCAACATCACGACAATTTCGAAGCTCTTGACGAAGCGCGTGAGCATCGCCTTGTCGTACTTGTCCGCGATCTGCCCGGAGGTGGCCGACAGCAGCACGAACGGCAGAATGAAAATCGCCGAGATCAGGAACGCCGCCGTTTTCGGATCGACACCGGAAAAGCGCGCCGCCTGATACGTCACAAGCGACGTGAAGCCAATCTTGAAGACGTTGTCGTTCATCGCGCCGAGGAACTGGGTCCAGAAAAACGGCGCGAAGCGGCGCTGCCTGAGCAGGCGGAACTGCGACTCGTGCGACTCGTGAGGGCGGGCGGCACGGCGGGCAGCAGGTAACGGACGATCGCTCATGAATTTCCGGAACGGGCAGAAAACGGGCTAAAAGAACAACAAAGGAGGAACGGGCCGGACACAAAAAAAGCGCACGCTTTCGCGCGCGCCTTGACAGCATCTTCACCCTCACGGCAACGGCGCGAGCGCCGCGGTGAGCCGCCGCGCGTTAGTTAGCGCGGCGCCGGTTGCTGTTCCGGCTGTTCTTCCGGCCAGTCGCGGATGTAGGCCTTGAGCATGCGGTTTTCGAAGCCTTGCTCTTCGACGACCGCCTTCGCGACGTCGTAGAACGAGATCACGCCCATCAGCGTGCGGCTTTCCAGCACCGGCAAATAGCGCACGTGATGCTCGAGCATCATGCGACGAACCTCGTTGACGTCCGTCTCGGGTGTGCAGGTGAGCGGATGGTCGTCCATCAACTTGCGGATCGTGTTGGTGCCAAGGCTACCGCCGTGCTTGCTCAGCGTCAGAATCACTTCGCGAAACGTCAGCATGCCGACGAGGTCGCCGTATTCCATCACGACCAGCGAGCCGATATCGTGCTCGGCCATGGTATTGACTGCGTCGTGCAGCGTGGTATCTGGCGTAACCGTGAAAAGGGTGTTGCCTTTGACTTTAAGAATGTCGCTGACTCGCATGATCTGTCTCCGTGATACCCGCTAAGCTAATAATGCCTGATTGACTTTCGATCCTAGCGGAAAGGTCCGCAAAAGGAAAGCGGCCCGCCCACCAAGGCGCAGCGGGCGTTTGCACGGTCAGCCCGGCACCGTCCTGACCCCGCGCATCGGGAAAACCGCGCTTGAAGCGATTCATGCCGGTGATAGCATGGCCGCCACTTTCACCTTTCGCGAGGCCGTCCGTGGCCTCGCCGCCCACGATGTCCGCCAACCGTTTCGATACGCTTGCGCTGCATGCCGGCGCAGCGCCCGACCCGACCACCGGCGCACGCGCCACCCCTATTTACCAGACCACCTCGTTTTCGTTCCGCGACTCGGACCACGCCGCGGCGCTCTTCAATATGGAACGTGCCGGCCACGTCTATTCGCGCATCTCGAATCCGACCGTGGCCGTGTTCGAGGAGCGCGTTGCCGCGCTGGAAAACGGCGCGGGCGCGATCGGCACAGCCAGCGGCCAGGCGGCCCTCCATCTGGCGATCGCCACGTTGATGGGCGCCGGCTCCCATATCGTCGCGTCCAGCGCGCTGTACGGGGGCTCGCATAACCTGCTGCACTACACGCTGCGGCGCTTCGGCATCGAGACAAGCTTCGTCAAACCCGGCGATCTCGATGCGTGGCGCGCCGCTCTGCGTCCGAACACACGCCTGCTGTTCGGCGAGACGCTCGGCAACCCCGGCCTCGACGTGCTCGATATCGCCGCGGTGGCGCAGCTCGCGCACGAACACCGCGTGCCGTTGCTGGTCGATTCGACCTTCACCACGCCCTACCTGCTCAAGCCGTTCGAGCATGGCGCCGACTTCGTCTATCACTCGGCAACCAAATTCCTCGGCGGCCACGGCACCACGATCGGCGGTGTACTCGTCGACGGCGGCACATTCGACTTCGACGCCTCCGGCCGCTTCCCCGAATTTACCGAACCGTACGAGGGCTTTCACGGCATGGTGTTCGCCGAAGAAAGCACCGTCGCGCCGTTCCTCCTGCGCGCGCGTCGCGAGGGTTTGCGCGACTTTGGCGCATGCCTGCATCCCCAAGCCGCCTGGCAACTGCTGCAAGGCATCGAGACGCTGCCGCTGCGCATGGAACGGCACGTCGCGAATACGCGCAAGGTGGTCGAATTCCTGTGCGCGCACCCTGCCGTCGAAGCGGTCGCCTACCCGGAACTGCCGTCGCATCCGGATCACGCGCTCGCGAAGCGTCTGCTGCCGCGCGGCACGGGCGCGGTGTTCAGCTTCAATCTGCGCGGTGATCGCGCCGCGGGACGCAGCTTCATTGAAGCGCTCTCGCTGTTTTCGCATCTCGCGAACGTCGGCGACGCGCGCTCGCTGGTCATCCACCCTGCATCGACGACGCACTTCCGGATGGACGCCGCCGCGCTCGCCGCAGCCGGTATCACCGAAGGTACGATCCGCCTGTCGATCGGCCTTGAAGACCCCGACGATCTGATCGACGACCTCAAGCGCGCGCTCAAAGCCGCGCAGAAAGCGAGCGCGACGACGGCACCGGGAAGTGGACCATCCGGTCCGTCCAGCGTGGCAAAAAACAGCGATTCCGGCTCATCCGCTGCTTCGGCAAACGACATCCCATCCGCCCCGCCTGCCAATACCGTCAAACCCCGCCCGGAGTCCGCATGATCCTCACCGTTCAAGGCAACCCCGCTTACGCGTACACCGGCGGCAAACCATTCGACTCCAGCCTGCCGACTGCCGTGTTCATCCACGGCGCCGAACATGACCATAGCGTGTGGGCATTGCAAACGCGTTACTTCGCGCATCACGGCTTCGGCGTGCTGGCGGTCGACCTGCCCGGACACTGCCGCAGCGCAGGCCCGGCGCTCACCACCGTGACAGCCATGGCCGACTGGCTGGCCGCCCTGCTCGACGCCGCCGGCGTAGAGCGCGCATTCGTGGCCGGCCACAGCATGGGCTCGCTGATCGCACTCGACTTCGCCGGCCGCTATCCGGCGCGCGTGACGCAGCTGGCGCTACTCGCCACCGCCGTGCCGATGGCCGTCTCCGACACCTTGCTCGACGCCGCCCTGCATCGCGAGCCCGATGCAATCGGCATGGTCAATCAATGGTCGCATTCGACGCTTGCCGCCAAGCCGTCGTGCCCCGGCCCGGGCTTCTGGCTGCACGGCATGAATCAGCGGCTGATGGAGCGGGTCTCGGCGAGCGGCGAGCCGCACCTGTTTCACACCGACTTCACCGCCTGCAATAGCTACGCGGATGGCCTCACACGCGCCACGCAGGTGCGTTGCCCGGCGCGCTTGATCATCGGGCGGCGCGATGCAATGACGCCGCCGCGCGCGGCCAAAGCGATCGCCGACGCACTCTCTCAAGCCGGCGTACCGGTCGACACCATCATGCTCGAAGCCGGGCATGCCCTGATGACCGAGCAGCCGGATGCCACGCTCGACGCGCTGTTCAGCTTCGCCTCGAAGGCCGCCCGTGCCGTTCCACAGGGCGTTCAATAGCCGCTGCGAATCGTCACGATACCCACGCAGGCAGAGGCTCGCCATCGGCCGAATGGCCAGGTTGCGCGCCTCGCCCGATAGCCGCACAATGGGCCAAGCCTGTCCTGTTTCGAGCGCGCGCGATGCATGTGGACGCGCGGCGAAGCAACCTGGGAGCGACGGGCACGGAATCGAGTAGCGTCGACATTCGGAGGCCGTGATGGCTCATACCGCGCACACCGATCACTTCGCGAGTTTCGCGGAGTTCTACCCGTACTACCTGAGCGAGCATCGCAACACGGTATCGCGGCGACTGCATTTCGTGGGTTCGCTCGGCGTGATCGGCTGCCTCGCCATGGCGCTCGCCACCGGCGACTGGCTATGGTTGCCGGCTGCCGTGATCTGCGGCTATGGCTTCGCCTGGGTCGGGCATTTCTTCTTCGAGAAGAACCGGCCGGCTACCTTCCGGCATCCGCTTTATAGCCTGATGGGCGACTGGGTGATGTTCAAGGACATCTGCGTCGGGAAGATTTCGCTGTAGTTCAGCTTTAGCTTTGCCGCCGCTTCAGGCGGCCTGCTCAGGCGGCCTGCTCAGGCGGCCTGCTCGGGCAGCCTGCTCACGCAGCCTGATGCGGCATTGAAGAAGTGCCCTGCTCGCTTTCCTGGGCGCGCGCTGCCCGCGCGGCGGCACGCGCCGCCAGCAGCGCGGCGAGCGTCACTTTCAGCTTGTCGTTTTCCAGCGCTGCCAGAAGCATCGGGCCATCCACGCGCGTAGAGTTCAGTTCAAGCTGATATTCAAGTTCAGCGCGGTCGATCACGAACAGATCGAACAGACGCTCGACTGTGATCTGCGCTGGATTAGCCAGCAGCAGGAAGTGCGGACGCGTGTCGTCGTCCTGCAAGCGCGCGATCCACTCGATCTCCTCAAGCTTTTGCAGCAGGTGGACCGTGGTGTCCATATCGCGGCGAAGCATACGCGAGAGTTCCGGGACTGTGCAGCCGCGCTTGCCCGCATCGCGTGCTTCCGAGAGCCGCGCGATGAGTTCAAGCGAATCGAACAGATTGCTCCCGTCGAAGGTCGGCCGGTGAAACTGGCCAATGCGGATCGCCGGCAGCGCTGACGCGATCATTGCGCCGGCCAGCGCAATGAACCAGCATAGATACATCCACAGCAGGAATAGCGGCACGGCGGCAAATGCACCGTACACCGCGGTATAGGTGGGAATCCGGCGCACGTAATAGCCAAAGCCACGCTTGGCGAGTTCGAACGCGATCGCGGCAGCGACACCGCCGATCACCGCGTCGCGCCATTCCACCCGGCAGTTCGGCAGAAACACGTAAAGCATCGTGAAGGCGAGCGCCGTCAATGGCAGCACGGCGCCAGTCAGCGCCCAGTCGATCACCGGCGTAATATGCTGGGCGGCCGTGAACGCCATGGACCGCGTGAACAGATAGGACGACATCGACAGGCTCACGCCGATCAGAATCGGACCGAGCGTGATGATCGCCCAATAGACCAGAATGCGCTGCGCGATCGGCCGCGCCTTGCGCACCCGCCAGATCACGTTGAAAGCGGATTCGACGGTCATCATCGTCATGACGGCGGTGACGAACAGAAAAATCATGCCGATCGTGGTGAGGCCCTTGGCCTTCGACGCGAACTGATTCAGATAATTGAAAATCTGACTGTTGAGCGCCGCAGGCATCAGGTGGTCGGACAGGAAAATCTGCAGCGACATCTGAAACGAGCCGAAAATCGGAAACGCGGTGAAGAGCGCAAACGCGACAGTGGCAAGCGGCACGAGCGCGAGCATGGTGGTGAACGTCAGACTGCCGGCCACCTGGGGAATACGGTCTTCGCTACTACGCTGCGCGGCAAACTGCGCGAGCCGTTTGAGCGTGTCGAGATCGAAACGCACCCTGGACAACAAACCCACCTCCTTGCCTCTTCAATCGGTGTTTCAGGACAGTGCGCGAGGCCTGGCCGAATGGCTATGGATGGCCTGTGCAGCGGACCCAACCCCTATAATACCCGTTCACCGATGAGGCCTATGAAAGACATTCTCGTGCTCTATTACAGCCGTCACGGCGCCACGCGCGAGCTTGCGCTGGCGATCGCGCACGGCGTCGACAGCGTTCCCGGCATGCAGGCGCGCGTGCGCACCGTGCCGGCCGTTTCCACCGTCTGCGAAGCGACCCAGCCGGATATTCCCGCTGAAGGACCGCCCTACGCCGAACTGCGCGACCTCGAAGAATGCGCGGGTCTTGCGCTCGGCTCGCCCACCCGCTTCGGCAACATGGCCGCGTCGCTGAAATATTTTCTCGACGGTACTACCCCGCAATGGCTTTCGGGCGCGCTGTCCGGCAAGCCGGCTTGTGTGTTTACGTCCACCGGCAGTTTGCATGGCGGCCAGGAGTCCACGCTGCTATCCATGATGCTGCCGCTACTGCATCACGGCATGCTGATCGTTGGCATTCCGTACACCGAGAGCGCGCTCTCCACCACGCAAACCGGCGGCACACCCTATGGCGCGTCGCATTTCGCACGCGCGGGCACGGCCGAACAGGGTATCTCCGCCGACGAAAAGACGCTTGCGATTGCCCTCGGTGCACGCGTTGCCCGCACGGCGGCGTCCATGAGCGAGCGCCCGTGAACGAACCGGATGCGCCAAAAGCCGCGAACGACTCGAATGCCACGCTGTCGGTGAGCGGTCGCAACGCGCAGCAAGCCGGCTCGTCGACAGAGGATTCCGCAACGAACATGCCCATGAACGCAACCGCCATGCCCGTGCAGCAAAAACGCGCCGCCGCTTTCGGCGCCACCGCTGCCTTGCTCGCGCTGATCGTGCTGTCCGTCGCGTGGGAATGGTGGCTCGCGCCACTGCGCCCGGGCGGCTCGGCGCTGGTGCTCAAGGCCGTGCCACTGCTGCTCGCCCTGCCCGGCGTATGGCGGCATCGGCTTTACACGCTGCAATGGGCGTCGATGCTGATCCTGCTGTATTTTGCCGAGGGCATCGTCCGCGGCTGGAGCGACCGTGGCCTGAGCGCGCGCCTCGGCTGGCTAGAAACCACGCTCGCTGTAGTTTTCTTCGTCTGCACGCTCGCGTACGTCGCACCGTTCAAGCGCGCGGCCAAACAGGCAGCAAAGCAGGCGGCGAAGCAGGCCGCAAAAGAGAATGCAAAGCAGAACGCCGAGCAGGCCGAGGGAAGCGCACGATGAGAACAACGCTTTCCGCGTAGCCTATCCGCCGAACATCCTGACCGACCAATATGACCCAAGCCGCCTTCCTGAGCGCTTGCCGCGACGCCATCGGCGCCGTCCAGGTACTGACCGACCCGCACGATACCGCCCCCTACCTCACCGACTGGCGCCGCCGCTACGTCGGCGCAGCCTGCGCGGTGCTCTGCCCGGCCACGCCTGACGAAGTCGCGGCGCTCGTCAAACTCGCCGTCGAACATCGCATCGCGCTGGTGCCACAAGGCGGCAACACCGGTCTGGCCGGCGGCGCCACGCCGGATGCAAGCGGCGCGCAGGCGGTCATCAGTCTGCGGCGTCTGAACCGCGTGCGCGACATCGATCCGCACAACAGCACGATCACCGTCGAAGCCGGCGTCATCCTCGCCGAAGTGCAGAGACACGCCGGGGAAGCCGGCCGCCTGTTCCCCCTGAGCCTCGCCGCGGAAGGCAGTTGCACGATCGGCGGCAATCTCGCCACCAACGCAGGCGGCACCGGCGTGCTGCGCTACGGCAACACGCGCGAGCTGTGCCTGGGCCTGGAAGTGGTCACGCCGCAAGGCGAACTGTGGGACGGGCTGCGTGGACTGCGCAAGGACAACACCGGTTACGACCTGCGCGATCTGTTCATCGGCGCCGAAGGCACACTTGGCATCATCACCGCCGCTGTGCTCAAGCTGCATCCGCAGCCCGCCGCGCGCGTCACGGCGCTCGCCGCGCTCGCGTCGCCGCATGCAGCGCTCGATTTCCTGTCGCTCACACAGCGCGTCGCCGGGCCGCTTCTGACCGGCTTCGAACTGATGTCGGATTTCTGTCTGCGGCTGGTGGGCCGGCATTTCGAGCAGATGCGCTATCCGTTCGCCGAACCGCACGCCCAGGTCGTTCTGTTGGAACTGTCGGACAGCGAGAGCGAGGAGCATGCACGCGGACTGTTCGAGCGTCTGATGGAAACCGCGCTCGAAGAAGGCCTGGTCGAAGACGCCGTGGTCGCGGAAAACCTCACGCAGTCGCGGGCGTTCTGGAATCTGCGCGAGCACATCCCGCTCGCGCAGGCTGAAGAAGGCCTGAACATCAAGCACGATATCGCGGTGCCGATTTCGCGCATCGGCCACTTCATCGAGGAAACCGACGCGGCGATCGCTCAAGCCGTGCCGGGCGTACGCATGGTGACGTTCGGGCATCTCGGCGACGGCAATCTGCATTACAACGTGCAGGCGCCCGAGGGTGTCGACGCGAAGGCGTTCCTCGAGACCTGGCAAAACCCGATCAACCAGCTCGTCTACGACAGCGTGCACCGGCATCGCGGCAGCATCAGCGCGGAACACGGCCTCGGCCAGTTGAAAATCGACGAGGCGATGCATTACAAGCAGGATGTCGAAGTACAGCTGATGCGTGCCGTCAAACACGCGCTCGACCCGCTGAACCTGATGAATCCGGGCAAGGTGCTACGCTAGGGTTTGAAGCCCTCGCCATTGGGTGCGAGGGCCATTGCAGGAGCCGTCGCCGTGAAGATTCGAGTGCTGTCCGATCTGCATCTGGAGAACGACGAGCCCGAGCTGATCCCGCATGCGCACGCGGATCTGATCGTGCTGGCCGGCGACATCCACAATCACGCGGCCGGCCCGCGCTGGGCCGCGCAAACCTTCGACGGCGCCGTGCCGGTGGTCTACGTGCCCGGCAATCACGAGTACTACGACGGCGAATTCGGCGCGCTCGACGCGGCCCTCTACGACGCAGCCGCGCAAGTCGACAACGTGCATGTGCTGAACAATGCCACGCTGGTCGACCCGCAGGGCCGCTGGCGCGTGCTCGGCGCCACCTTGTGGACCGACTTCACGCTATACGGCGCGGATCCTGACACGCTCGCCGAGTCCATCGCCGCATCGCGCCGCGTGATGCTCGACTTCCGCGGCCTGATCCAGATGAACTGGCCGCACGATACGCAGGACTCGCCGCGCGACTTCACCCCTGACGATTCCCTCGCGCTGCACCGGCAGGCCCGCGCCTGGCTCGAACACGAGCTGGCCAGGCCGTTCGACGGCAAGACGATCGTCGTCACCCATCACGCGCCGCATCGGCTGAGTCTGGCCGAGCGCTACGCGGAAGACCGTGCGTCGGCCGGTTTCGTCAATCATTTGCCGGAACTGGTGCGCTCGCCCGTTGCGCTGTGGATTCATGGGCATACGCATACACCGTTCGATTACACCGTGAACGGCACGCGCGTGGTCTGCAATCCACGCGGCTATCTCGACCGGCGCACCCGTCAGCTGGAGAACCCGCTGTTTGCGTGGGATAAAGTCGTCGAGATATAGCGTCGGCTTGGGGCCGATCGGGGTAGCGCGGCAAGGCGCCAGGCACTACGCTGCTGTTGTCGTCGGGTTCGGGTCTTGCCGGTGCATCGGTGATGGCACGTTGGTGTTGGCGTGTTGGCACATCGGCGCCGCGCCAAATCGCACGAATAGCTCGAATCGGTGAAACCCGTCAGTCCGGTGATCTCCGGAGGTCATTCATGTGTGGTCGAATCAGCCAATACCGCGATCCGCATCTGTACGCACGGCAGCTTGGCTTCGCCGATCCGCTCATGCTGTTCGACGCCGCCGACCGCCGCCCCGGCTACAACCTTGCGCCGGGCACCCACCCGCTCGCGATTTACCCAGACCAAACGCTGCACGCGATTCACTGGGGTTACTGCCCGGGTTGGGCGCGCGAGCAGCATCTGCCGCAGACGATCAACGCGCGCGCCGAAACCGCGCCGCATACGCGCTACTTCGAAGATCTATGGAAAACTGGAAGGGTGTTGGTGCCGGCGGACGGCTGGTTCGAATGGCGCATGGAAGCGGCGCCCGGAACATCAAGCGGGGATAACACGGAGGACGCCAGCGCAACGGTCCGCCAGCCCTACTTCGTGCATCTGAAAAGCAACGCCCCGATGTACCTCGCGGCCCTATCGAGCGTACGCGGTACCGAACCGCAAACGGAAGGCATGGGATTGGTGATCGTGACGGCCACTGCAGACGCGGGCCTGATCGACGTGCATGGACGCCGCCCTCTGGTATTCGCGCCGGAGGCGGCGCGCCGCTGGCTGGATCCGACCCTGAAGCTTGATGAGCTCGAGCAGCTCGCACGGAGCGCCTGCCTGCCAGCCGCGCGGTTTCGCTGGCACCGGGTGAGCCCGGAAGTAGACCGCACGCTCAATGACGAGCCGGGTCTGATCGAAGCGCTGCTCTGAACGTCTCGGGCGCGGATCGAAACTGGCCGGCGGCCAGCCCGCAACCGCGCGGTAACGCGCAAGACACATAAAAAAATACAACAACAAGGTCAATCGACACACAGCCGGCAACCCGGCGGCGGGCGGCCGAGCCTCAACGATCGCGCCGTTGCCCTTGCAATTCAGGGCGCTCGACCTTGATCGGCACCAATTGCGGCTGCTGGTCGCGCAGGCGGCGCAGCAAATCGCGCGATGCGGCGATTCCGATCAGTCCCAACATAACGGCCACGCCGATCATCAGATGCGTATCCATGAATTCCTCGTCCTTCAATTGTTGCAGTTATTGCGGTTGTTGCGATTTGCCGAACGGCGGCGAATTGAACGCGTCCGGCTGAATGCGGCAGCGTATGAACCACACGTTAGCAAATCGACCGCGACGCAGAAGTAAGGAAATGTTGCGTCGCGGCACTTTTGTAACAGCTTGCCGCGCCGCATTGACCTGGAACTGTCAACAATGGTCAACCGCCCGCATGATGCGGCTTCAGCTACGCGCGAACTGGCGCAATTCTTCCTGATCGACGGCCAGCGTGGCGGGCAGTTCGTCGCGCAGGAATTCGACCCAGGTACGAATTTTCGCGTCCAGATACTGCCGGGACGGATACAGCGCATACAGATTCATTTCCTGCGATGTGTATTCCGGCAACAGCCACACGAGTTCACCACTACGTAAGCCGCTGATCGCCGAGTACAGGGGAATCAGTCCGACCCCCATGCCGTTGCACGCCGCGACCGCCATCGCTTCGGCGACATTCACCTGGAAGGTGGCCGGGCCGAGGGCGATGGTTTCCTCACCGTTCGGGCCGTCAAAGATCCATTTGTCAGTCGGAAATACCGGCGTCACCATTTGCAGACACGTGTGGCGCGCGAGGTCAGAAGGCGTTTGGGGCACGCCGTGCCGCTCCAGATAGGCCGGCGACGCGCATACAACGCTGAACGCGCTGCCCAGCCGCTGCGACACCAGCCCCGAATCCGGCAAACCGGTTGCCAGTGTCAGCGACACGTCGAAACCCTCGTCGAGCAGATCGGGCATGCGCTGCGCGAGCGTCAATTCGACATGCACGTCCGGATAGCGCTCCTGATAGCGACCCACCGCCGGCACCACATAGTGCTGGCCGAAGCTCGTCATCGCGTGGACCTTGAGTTTGCCGGACGGGCGCGCGTGGGCGTCGCTGGCCTCCGCTTCCGCCTGATCCACGTAAGCGAGGATCTGTTCGCAGCGTTGCAGATAGCGCTCACCCGCCTCGGTCAGCGCGATACGGCGCGTGGTGCGGTTCAGCAGGCGCGTGCGCAGGTGTGCTTCCAGATCGGAAACCGCGCGCGACGCATACGCCGTGGTCGTGTTCAGGTGCTGCGCGGCACCCGTAAAGCTGCCCGCTTCGACGACGCGGACAAATACGCGCATGTTTTGAAGCGTATCCATACCTTTTCCTGTCGATCCGGAGTTCGCGCTTTAACGCTTACTCCGGCCCCATGCAACATGATTGCAATAAAGTTGCTCGTGATCGGGAGCGATTGTTACACGATTCGCAAAGGCGATTGTCTCACAATCCGTAAAAATGCCTTGCATCTTTACCGGTTATTCCCCAATCAATCAAAAAATATAATGACGCACATGCTTCTATAGTCAAATTTGGAGGAAATCGTGCAGTCTCCGGTACAGAAAGGGATCGCTGCAGCCGCGGTTCTTACGATCCTATTAACAATCGCCGGCTGTGCCAGTACCGGAGGCATCGCGCCGCAAGACCGCGGAATCGAGCCCTCCTCGCTCGATGCAGGCAACGCCATCCGCGCCGCCAACGCAGACGCCCAATGGCCGGCCGCCGACTGGTGGCGCGCCTATAACGATCCGCAACTCAATGAATGGGTCGAAGCCGCGCAGTCGGGCAATCCGAGTCTTGCCGTCGCCCAGGCGCGCGTGCGCGAAGCCGTGTGGATGGCAGGCGTCGCCCGTTCGGCGCTGTCGCCGCAAGTCAACGGCAGCCTGTCGATCCAGCGTCAGAAATGGGCCGACAACGTCTATTACGGCCCAGGCCCGCTCGCGGGCGAGCAGTCGTGGAATAACACCGGCACGCTGGGCCTCTCCTACAACCTCGATATCTGGGGCAAGGACAAGAACGCCGCCGAACGCGCGCTCGACGCCGCCCATGCCAGCGCAGCGGACTTCCGCGCCGCCCAGCTCGAACTGGAAGGCAACGTGGTCCGCGCGTATATCGAACTGTCGCTGAACTACGCGCTGCTCGATATCGCCAAATCCACGCTGGAGCAACAGCAGCAGATCGTTGACCTCGCGAACCGCCGTCTGAAAGGCGGCATCGGCACCCAGCTCGAAGTGAGCCAGGCCGAAACGCCGATGCCGGAATACGAACGCCAGATCGATGCGATCGAAGAAAAGATCGCCCTCGGCCGCAATCAGTTGGCCGCACTGGCCGGCAAGGGTCCAGGCGCGGGCGACACGATCCAGCGCCCGACGCTCTCGCTCGACACCGCACCTGCCGGTCTGCCGAGCGCCCTGCCCGCGGATCTGATCGGCCATCGGCCGGACGTGGTCGCGGCGCGCTGGACGGTCGCGGCCCAAGCGCGCGGCATCGACGTCGCCAAGGCCAGCTTCTATCCGGACATTAACCTGCTGGCGTCGATCGGCGGGTATGCGGCAATGGGCCCGCTGTTCCAGTTCCTGAAAGACCCGTCGCATAGCTGGAGCGCGGGTCCGGCGCTGTCGCTGCCGATCCTGGACGGCGGGCGTCTGCGCTCGCAACTCGGCGCGGCGTCGGCTGGATACGACGAAGCGGTCGATCGCTATAACCAGTCGATCGTCGGCGCGCTGAAAGACATTTCCGATCAGGTGATCCGGATCCGTTCGCTCGCGACCCAGGCGCAGGACGCCGACCGTTCGGTCGCAGCGGCTCGTAAGAACTACGACCTCGCGCGCGAAGGCTATCGGCGCGGTTTGACCGACTATCTGAATGTCCTGATCGCGCAAAGCCAGTTGCTGCGCGCGCAGGAAGGCGTCGCGAAGATTCAGGCCGAGCGGCTGGGCGCGCATGCCTCGCTGGTCACGGCTTTGGGTGGTGGGCTCGACGAACCGGCCAATGGTCCGCAGGCGAACGAGACGCTGCCGGCGCATGCGAAGGGCAAGAGCCAGCCGGCGGCAGGCGCGGCAGCTGCGGCCAAACCTTCGGACGCGCCGACGCAGGACGGTTCGGCGAGTCATGTGGATAACCCCGCACCCGCTGCCTCCACGGTACAAGTACAGAGCCCGGCAGCCTCTGCGGCAAGACCGTCGAGCGCGACTGCCAAACGTGCGAGCGACACCGGCATGAGCGCTGCGGCTACCGCGTCTCGCCCGTCCGCCGCCGCAGCAGCGGCTGAGTAAGGAGGCCGACCATGTCAGCCTCCCCCTCTCCCGCCTCGCGCCCAGCATCGTTTGCCGCGCTCTACGCCGCCGCGGCCGACTGGGCGCGCACCGACGGTCTCACGTGGGTCTATCTGTTCAAAGCGCTGGCCGCCTGCTTCCTCGCGCTCGGCATCGCGATGAAACTCGACCTGCCGCAGCCGCGCACGGCGATGACCACCGTGTTCATCGTGATGCAGCCGCAAAGCGGAATGGTGTTCGCCAAGAGCTTCTACCGGATCTGCGGCACGCTGGTGGGCCTCGTCGTGATGCTTGCGCTGATCGGCCTGTTCGCGCAGCAGCCGGAACTGTTCATCGCGTCGACCGCGATCTGGGTCGGCATCTGCACCGCCGGTGCCGCGCGCAATCGCAACTTCAAGTCGTACGGTTTCGTGCTGGCCGGCTATACCGCCGCGCTGATCGGTATTCCCGCCTCACAGCATCCGGATGGCGCGTTTTTGAGCGCGCTGACGCGGGTCGCCGAAGTGGTGGTCGGCATCGTCTGCGCAGGCGCGGTCAGCGGGCTGGTGTTCCCGCAATTCGCCGGCTTGCAGATGCGTGGCACCGTGCGGGCGCGTTTCTCGGCGTTCGTCGAATATGTGTCGGCGTCGCTCGCCGGCCGCAACGACCGCGTGCAGATCGAAGCCACGAATGCGCGCTTTGTCGCCGATATCGTCGGTTTCGAAGCGGCACGCAGCGTCGCCGTGTTCGAAGGCCCCGATTCGCGGATGCGCGGTGGCCGTCTGGCGCGTCTGAACAGCGAGTTCATGACCGCGTCGACGCGCTTTCACGCCTTGCATCAGTTGATGAACCGGTTGCGCGATGCGAACACGAGCGGCGCGAGAGTCGCGGTCGATGCGCTGGAACCGTACTTCAAGGAAATCGCCCCGTTGCTCGCGAAGTCCGGTGAACCAGTGCTGAGCGCAGCGGACGCCGCTCACGCTGCGGCGCAACTGGATGCGTACAGAGCAGAACTGCCCAAGCGGGTGCGCTCGACACGCGCCGCACTGGAAACGCAGCCGGACGCACCGCTGCTCGACTTCGACACTGGCGCAGAACTGCTGTACCGCTTCATCGACGATCTGCACGCGTACGCGGCCACTTATGCGTCGCTTGCCGTCGACACGCACCAGCGTGAGCGCTGGATCGAGCGTTACGAACCGAAGACCAATGCGATCGCCGCCGGTGTCGCCGGTTTGCGGGCGGCCATCGTCATGATGGTGCTCGGCGCATTCTGGATCGCCACCGCGTGGCCGAGCGGCTCGACCTTGACGCTGGACGCCGCGGCGGTGTGCGCGCTGGCATCGTCATCGCCGGATCCGAAGCGCACGGCATTCCAGATGGCGGCCGGCACGCTGGTCGCCTCGGTGATGGGCATGATCGCGGTGTACGGCGTGTATCCGCACATCGACGGCTTTCCGCTGCTGTGCGCCGCGCTCACGCCGTTCCTGCTGCTCGGCGTATTCATGACGACGCGCCCCGCGCTGGCCGGCTACGGCGTCGGCTACTGCATCTTCTTCTGTTTCCTGGCCGGCCCGGACAACCTGATTCACTACGATCCGAGCGGCACCATTAACGATGCGATCGCGCTGGTGCTGTCGATGCTGGTGTGCGCGGTTGCGTTTGCCGTGCTGCTGCCGCCTTCGACGCCGTGGCTGCGCAACCGCCTGCTGATGGACCTGCGCCGCCAGGTCGCGCTGGCGAGCCGTGCGGGCATGCGCCGGGTGCGTTCGCGCTTCGAGAGCGGTGCACGCGATCTGATGTTCCAGATTAACGCGCTCGCGCAGAACGAACCCGAGCTCAAACGCGACACTTTGCGCTGGCTCTTCTCGGTGCTCGAAGTGGGTAACGCGGTGATCGACCTGCGCCGCGAAGTGGCGGCGCTGCCTCGCGACGCACGCTACGCGAAGTCGATGCCATGGCGCGTCACCGTGCGTGCGATGTGCGACGCGCTGACCGCGCTTTTCGAACGGCCGAGCGCGGACCGCTTCGACCGCGCGCTCGCCGCCACTACTGATGCGATTGCCGCCGCTCAACAGATGCTGGCGACCTTCACGCCACCGCGCGAGGAGCGGCATCAACTGCAACGCATTCTGAGTCAACTGCATTTCATTCGTACCGCGCTGCTCGATCCGCAATCGCCGCTTGAACCGTTGATGAGCGGACCTGCCAACGCGTCAGAAGGAGTTCGTCATGCCACGTGATATCGCCGTTTTCGACGCCTACGTACCGGCCATCGTGCTGCTGTTTATCGCGGGCGCCGCGCTTACCTGGGTGTTGGACCGCGTGATTGCCTATACGGGCCTGTATCGCGTGGTGTGGCATCCATCCCTGTTCCGGGCCAGCTTGCTCGTGTGTGTGTGCGGCGTGCTGAGTCTCGCCGTTTATCGTTGATCAGAGTCGAAACATGACTATCCGAAATATTGTTGGCTTCGTCGCGACAGCCATTATTTTTATCGTCGCGATTTTGATTGGGCGCGTGTTGTGGGTTCATTACATGGATGCCCCGTGGACACGTGATGGGCGCGTGCGCGCTGAAATTGTGAATGTGGCGCCTGATGTTTCCGGCGCGGTGGTTGATTTGCCTGTTAAGGACAATCAACTGGTCAAGAAAGGCGATCTGTTGATGCAGATCGATCCTTCGCACTATCAGATTGCTGTTGAGCAGGCGGAAGCTGCTGTGGCTGCGCGCAAGGCCGAGTTGCAGATGAAGCGGGATGATGCGCAGCGGCGGGCGGATATGGATGCTTTGGTTGTGTCCAAGGAGAGTCGTGAGAATGCGACTCATACTGCGTCGGCTGCTGAGGCTTCTTATCAGCAAGCGCTGGCTGCGCTCGACGCTGCGAAGTTGAATCTTGAGCGGACTCGCGTCGTGTCGCCGGTTGATGGTTATGTTACTAACCTGAATGTGTTTCGGGGCGATTATGCTACGGCTGGCTCAGCCAAGCTGGCTATTGTCGATAGTCACTCGTTCTGGGTTTATGGGTATTTTGAGGAGACTAAGCTTCCTCATGTTCGTATCGGTGATAAGGCTGAAGTTCGGTTGATGAGTGGGGGTACGCTGCAGGGGCATGTCGAGAGTATTTCTCGTGGGATTTATGATCGGGATAATCCTGAAAGCCGCGAGCTGCTGGCTGATGTGAATCCTACTTTTAATTGGGTGAGGTTGGCGCAGCGTGTGCCCGTGCGGGTGAAGATTGATTCTGTGCCGGAGGGGGTTGTGTTGGCTGCTGGGATTACTTGTACTGTTGTTGTTAAGCCAAGCTAAGGTGTTTTTGCCTGCGCGGCGCTTTGTCTGTTTGCCTGCGGCGTTGGCCTTTCCTTGTGTTCTTAGTGGTCTATTAGTGTTGCCCCTGTGCGGGGCGGCACTTACTTTCTTTGCCGCCGCAAAGAAAGATAAGCAAAGAAAGCGGCTCACCCCGCTAGCTCATAAGCGGGCCCCCGCACAGTCGCGGTAGTGGTGCATCTGGAATCTGTGTTCTCGCACATTCAGCGTCAGTGACACGGGCGTCATTCTTCCGGCGGCGCTGCGCGCGCCGACGCGGTGCTTCAGCTAGAGGTGTTTTCCTGGTCCTCGGCAACCGAAGCGTTTCCGGCTGCCGCCACGAATCCTGTGCGCGCACGATCGCTAGCGGTAGCTTTCTCCATCATCCATCGGTTGTACTGCGCGTAACTGAGCATCTGCGCCTGTTGGTTCGCGAGCAGCAAAATGACCTTTGAATCGTCGGGCGGGATTTCTCCGAACATCTCGTAGTGGAATGCGTGCGAGCTCACGTAGTTGACGGTCGGCGTGCTCAAGTGGGTACGCGTGTAGCCGCCGGATTGTACGGCTTTCCAGAATATTCTGTCGCCGACAGCACTTTGGGACGCGTCTTTGAAGAGCCACGCCGCGCATGCGGGAAAGGCCGCGCGCGTCAGAAAAAAACAGTTTGTGTCGTTGAAATTGACACCGTTGGACTCCGTACATGTGCCGAGCACGCGACCGTCGGCGGTGATGAGTGTTCGCGCCATCGTGACGACTTGCACACCAGTCTTCTCGACAGTCATGCGCATCGTTTCAATATGGTTTGGCTCGTACCAATTGTCGGCGTCCAGGAAACAGATGGCATCAAATCCACTGGCGGACGCACAGGCGGCGCCGACACCGCGAGGGGTATCCCCATAGTCGGCGTGATTGGGAATCTTGATGTGGACCACGCCCTCCCAGCTATCGACCTCAGCGTCAGGAAATCCATCGGCGACCATAAAGTGAGTCACGTCACCAGATTGCGCAAGGACGCTTTCGTGGCATCTCCGCAGAATGTGACGCGGCTCTTTATAGTAGGCGCTAATGACGGCGACGCGCATGAGGGTTCTCGGTAATATTGGCGGAGGCGCGGATTATATTTTGCAACCCACCTACCCCCATCTCAATTACCGATTACCCAAGACACTCACTTAACAGCCAAAGCAGTCAGGCATTCACCGTAAAGCTTACAGCCTGAACTTTCCAACCATCTGCTTCAGGCCGCGTGCCTGGTCATCCAGTGATCTGGCGGCCGCTGTGGCCTGCTCCACCAACGCGGCATTCTGCTGTGTGCCCGAATCCATCTGCGTCACCGCAAGGTTGATCTCCTCAATCCCCGCGCTCTGCTCGGACGAGGCCGCCGAAATCTCTCCCATGATGTCAGTCACGCGCTTCACCGCCTTGACCACTTCATCCATGGTCTGCCCCGCATCCTGGGCCAATGTCGATCCATTGCTCACGCGCTCAACCGACGTACTGATCAAGCCTTTGATCTCCTTGGCAGCGGCCGCGCTGCGCTGCGCGAGATTGCGCACTTCCGCTGCGACCACCGAGAAACCGCGGCCCTCCTCGCCCGCTCGCGCAGCTTCAACCGCGGCGTTCAACGCGAGAATGTTGGTCTGGAATGCAATCCCCTCGATCACGCCAATGATGTCGCCAATGCTCCGCGCGCTATCGTTGATCTCGTTCATCGTCGCAACCACGCGGCTCACCACGTCGCCGCCCTTCTCGGCAATCTCCGAAGCGTTGTTGGCCAGCGTGCTCGCCTGCTTCGCGTTGTCGGCGTTCTGCCGAACCGTCGAGGTCAATTGCTCCATGCTGCTCGCGGTCCGCTCGAGCGCCATCGCCTGGTGCTCGGTACGCTGCGATAAGTCCAGATTACCCATCGAGATCTCGCCCGACGCGGTCGCAATCGCGTCCGCACTGGAAGCAATGTCGGACACCGTCGTTGCAAGGCCACTCTGCATGTCGTGCAGCGCGTACAGCATGCTCGACTTGTCCTTGCGGCCCAGCGCGATCTGATTCGACAGATCGCCCGCCGCGATCCGGCTGGCAATTTCCTTTGCGTACGCCGGCTCGCCGCCGAGCTGGCCAGCAAGGCGTCGCACCACCCACTCGCTTATGCCAAACGCCAGAGCGATCAGCGCGACCGTCATCACCGCGATCATCACGAACGACGAATGGAAAATAAAACCCGACGCCTCAATCGTCGCCTTGGCGGCCGTGCCGCGTTGCGCAACGAGTTCGTCGACGAGTTTTTCGAGCTTGCCGGTCTCGACCAGCAGCGATACATCCTGCGTGCCGACCTGCCAGTTCATCTGCGACAAGTCGAGCGGCTGCGCTTTCACCAGCGTCACAAAATCACGCAAATGGCCGCTCCACACCGCGACGGCAGCGGCGAATTTCTTCTGCTGGTCGACGGCCCCCGCGTCGGACGTGTCGACGTACTGTTGCAGTGTGCCGAGCTCCGTGGCGAGACCACTCAACCCCTTGTCGATGTCGGCGCCGAGATCGTCGCGTTCCTTCGCGGTCGTTGCGGTCAGCAGCATCTTTTGCGCGCGGCTCGCGCGCAGCATGTGACCGCGTGCTTCTTCGGCAGCGCGGCTGGCAACGTGGCCCTGGTCGTAAATCGATTGCGCGGAGGCGTTCAGGCGACTGATCTGGGTCAGCGAAAACACGCCGATCGCGAGCGTGCCGATCAGCAGCACCGCAAACGCAAGCCGCAACATGGCCTTCACCGACAAGCCCTTGAGCCGCACGGCACGCGAGCGGCTGCTCTGGCCACGCGATGGCGACGGTTTGCCCGCCACTTCCCCTTCCGGTACGAACCCCGCGCCCGTCTGGCCGGCCAGCGACACTGCTTTCATATTCCTCGTCCCCACGTATCGAACTGCCGGAAAGGTCGGTTCCGGCATTAGTGCTTATCTCTCCGGGTCTACGGCATAAACGTCTGCGATCTTTAACGCCGCTCGCGTCATGCCGACCGTCGTGCCCGGTCCTCGACGCGTCACTTTGTAAGCTTCGCGCCCGCGACCGTTTTATACACGGCCAAAAATCCCCAAACCGCTTTTATCGGACGACTTGCCGGGCGCGCGTGGAAATGGCAACACACTCGCCCAAAGCACCGCCGCGGTGCGCCAGTTTCCCGATCCAGGCGCATCCGCGACACCCGGACACGCCAACAAGTGTCCGATTCGCGACAAAACTTGTCCTTACAATTCATCGAAGCCACATTAAACTTCGACAAATAGCTGACAACGCCGGATGCTGCGTCGAAATGCCGCAGATATCAAACAGGCAGGCGAATACGAAGAACGACGCGAAGAACAACGACCCGCCAGCAGCTTTAATCGATGACCCCTTACCCCTCTCTTCTTTCTCATCTAGCGTATGGAAACGAGCCTCGAAAAAAGCGCCCTCGCCGGCGCCTCAGCCTCTCCCGCGGGTTCTGCCAACCCTGCCGCTGCCGCGCAGCCGGCCGCTAAAGTCCAGCGCACGGTCTACTCCGTGCTGGGTGCGATCAGCTTCTCGCATCTGCTCAACGACATGATCCAGTCGTTGATTCTGGCGATCTACCCAATGCTGAAAGACAACTTTTCGCTGTCGTTCGGGCAGATTGGTCTGATTACGCTGACCTACCAGATCACGGCGTCGCTGCTGCAGCCGATCGTCGGCAGCTATACCGACAAGCATCCGAAGCCGTATTCGTTGCCCGTCGGCATGGGCTTCACGCTTGCCGGCCTGCTGCTGATGTCGGTCGCGCCGAGTTTCGGCGTACTGCTGGTGGCGGCCGCGCTGGTCGGCTGCGGCTCGTCGGTGTTCCATCCGGAATCGTCGCGGGTGGCACGCATGGCCTCGGGCGGCCGTCACGGTCTGGCACAGTCGCTGTTCCAGGTGGGCGGCAATGCGGGTTCGTCGCTCGGGCCGCTGCTCGCCGCGTTGATCGTGATTCCGCACGGCCAGCGCAGCATCGCGTGGTTCTCGGTGGCGGCGCTTGTCGCGATCGTCGTGCTCACGCAAATCAGCCGCTGGTACAAGGCTCATCCGGCGGTGAAAAAGGCGCGCAGCCAGACTGGTCACGCGACACTGTCGCGCAACCAGGTCATGTTCGCGATGGGTGTGCTGATGCTGCTGGTGTTCTCGAAGTACTTCTACCTGGCCAGCATCAACAGCTACTTCACCTTCTATCTGATCGACAAGTTCCATCTGCCAGTGCAGGCCGCGCAGATCCACCTGTTCGTGTTCCTCGCGGCAGTCGCGGCCGGCACGGTGATCGGTGGCCCGATCGGCGACAGGATCGGCCGCAAATATGTGATCTGGGTGTCGATCCTCGGCGTCGCGCCGTTCACGCTGCTGCTGCCGTACGCCAAC
Organism: Paraburkholderia sediminicola; assembly: GCF_046027825.1. Lineage (GTDB taxonomy): Bacteria > Pseudomonadota > Gammaproteobacteria > Burkholderiales > Burkholderiaceae > Paraburkholderia > Paraburkholderia sediminicola_D. The sequence goes on along the minus strand of NZ_JAQQDU010000096.1, from coordinate 5,794 downwards.
CTCTTCTGGACCGGCGTGCTGACAGTGATCATCGGTATCGTGCTGGCCTCGGCGTTCTCGGCGATCCTCGTCTATGCGCAGGAGTTGATTCCCGGCAAGGTGGGGATGGTCGCGGGCCTCTTCTTCGGTTTCGCGTTCGGTATGGGCGGGGTCGGCGCGGCCGTACTCGGGCAATTGGCCGACGCCACCAGCATCACCTACGTGTACAAGGTCTGCTCGTTCCTGCCGCTGATCGGCATGCTGACGGTGTTCCTGCCGAACGTCGAAGGCAAGCGCGCGAAAGCGTGATGGGGTCGCTTCGGGTTGCATGAAGAAAAAGGCGCTACGGCGCCTTTTTCTTTGGGGCGTCCCCCGCTCATGGTGAACCCGCGTTGTCCGCAGGGCAGCGCCTGCTCTATGCTTGTGCGGATGGTCGTACTGCTCTCTCGCCGCGGCTAACCGCCGTACGACTCGACATCCGTTCACTCACGCAGCAGAAGGATCGCCGCCGATGCCAAGCTACCGCGACTTCCACCGCCGTTCGATCGAGCAACCCGAGGAATTCTGGCGCGATGAGGCGCGGCGGATTCATTGGCAGACGCCGTTCGATACCGTGCTCGACCGCTCAAATCCACCGTTCGCGCGCTGGTTCGTCGGCGGCCGAACGAACCTGTGTCACAACGCGGTGGACCGGCATATGGCCGAGCGTCCGCAGCAGAATGCGCTGATCTACGTGTCGACGGAAACCGGTATCGAGCGGCGCTACACCTACGCCGAGCTGTACGCCGAAATCAACCGGATGGCCGCGGTGATGCGTTCTCTGGGCGTCAAGCGTGGCGACGTCGTGCTGCTCTATCTGCCGATGATCCCCGAGGCGCTGTTCGCCATGCTGGCATGCGCGCGGCTCGGCGCGATTCATTCGGTGGTGTTCGGCGGCTTCGCGGCGCCCAACCTGGCGGCTCGCATCGACGATGCCAAACCCGCGCTGATCGTCACCGCCGATGCCGGCGCGCGCGGCGGCAAAGTGATCGACTACACGCCGCTGGTGGACGAAGCACTCGCCCGCGCGACCCACAAGACTCCGCATGTGCTGCTGATCGACCGGCAACTTGCACCCGAGCGGCTGAACGCGAGCTATCTGGTCGCCTACGAGCCGCTGCGCGAGCAATTTTTCGACGCCCATGTGCCGTGCGAATGGCTCGAATCGAACGAACCTTCGTATGTCCTATACACGTCGGGCACCACCGGCAAACCGAAGGGCGTGCAGCGCGACGTCGGCGGCTATGCGGTGGCGCTGGCGGCATCGATGGAACACATCTTTCAGGGCAAGCCCGGCGACACGATGTTCACCGCATCGGACGTGGGCTGGGTGGTCGGCCACAGCTACATCGTCTACGCGCCGCTAATCGCGGGGCTCACGACGGTGATGTACGAAGGCACGCCGATCCGCCCGGACGGCGGCATCTGGTGGCGTCTCGTCGAACAGCACAAGATCAATATCATGTTTACCGCGCCGACCGCATTGCGCGTGCTGAAAAAGCAGGACCCGGCGCTGCTGAAGAAAGCCAATCTATCGAGCCTGCGCACGCTGTTCCTCGCCGGCGAGCCGCTCGACGAACCGACCGCGGCATGGATTACCGACGCGCTTGGCAAGCCCGTGATCGACAACTACTGGCAGACCGAAACCGGCTGGCCGATGCTGGCGATTCCGCGCGGCGTCGAAGCGCTGCCCACCAAGCTAGGCTCGCCGGGCGTGCCGTCGGCCGGTTTCAATCTGACCTTGCGTAACGAACTGACCGGCGAGCCCTGCCCGCCAGGCGAAAAAGGCGTACTCACGCTGGGCTATCCGCTGCCGCCGGGCTGCATGTCGACGGTATGGGGCGACGACACGCGCTTTGTCAGCACGTACTGGTCGAGCATTCCGAACCAGCAGGCCTACTCGACCTTCGACTGGGGTATTCAGGACGAAGACGGTTACGTGACGATCCTCGGCCGCACCGACGACGTGATCAACGTCGCCGGCCATCGGCTCGGCACACGCGAGATCGAGGAAGCGCTGTCGAGCCATGCGGCGGTCGCGGAAGTGGCGGTCGTCGGCGTGACGGATGCGGTGAAAGGTCAGGCGGCAATGGCCTTCGTGGTGCTGCGCGACGCGCAAGCTTATGCGGATGACAAGGCAAGAGCCAGGCTGGAAGCCGAACTCACCGCGACGGTCGACCGCCAGCTCGGCGCGATTGCGCGGCCGGCGCGTGTGGTGGTGGTGTCGATGCTGCCGAAGACGCGTTCGGGCAAGCTGCTGCGCCGCGCGATTGCAGCGCTGGCCGAGGGACGCGAACCGGGCGATTTGCCGACTATCGAAGATCCGGCGGCATTGCAGCAGGTGCGTGAGGCGTTGGGAGATTTACCGAAGCACTAGCGATCGGCGAGGCCGATCGCGCCGTGAACGGGCAGCACACTCGTACGCTGCCGCCGGTTTGGATTGCATGCTATCGGCCGGCTGACCAACACCCCGCGCGCCCAAGCGTCGAGCATGTCACGCCACCCGGCGCGCCTCCAGAAACCGCGTCAAGATCGCATTCGAATATGTCCCTGCGATCTCCGTCAGAAACGATACGAACGATTGCGGCGCGTGATCGTCGGCGGTGTCGGAGATGGTGCGCACCACCGCGCACGGCACACCGTACTCGTAACAGACCTGCGCGATCGCTGCGCCTTCCATCTCGACAGCGAGCGCATCCGGCAGCGCATCGCGCAAGGCTTTGACGCCCGTTGCACTCGCGACGAACTGATCTCCGCTGATGATCAAGCCGCGATGGACGCGCGGCTCGCGCGTGCCGAAGCGCGCAGCCGACGCGGCGCCCTCTTCAGCGACAAAACGCTCGCAGGCCGCGGCCAGTTGATCGGCAAGCGCCGCATTGGCGGTAAAACGTGACACGCCGAGCAAAGGCACTTCGAACCGCGGAAACAGTGGCGACGCGTCGAGATCGTGCTGCATCAGCGCGTTGGCGACGACGATATCGCCGACCCGCACCTCCGTCCCCACTCCACCCGCGACGCCCGTGAACACGACCGCCTCGACATCGAACGCATGGATCAAGGCGCTGACGGTGGCCGCCGCCGCGACTTTGCCGACGCGCGCCAGTGTCACGACGCATGGCGCGCCGTGTACGGTGCCGAGGTGATAGTCACGCTGACCGTGGGTGATAGTGCGTACGCCGGATTCGGCACGCATCGCTTCGATCAGATCGCCGAGTTCCTGCGGCAAGGCCGCCAGAATGCCAAGCGGACGATGCGAGGTAGAGGCGCTCATTCGACCGCCTGCAATTTGGCGACCGCCAGCGCCAGCCACTTCTCGCCGTGCCGCTTGAATTTGACCTGGGCCTTGGCATCCGTGCCACCGCCTTCCAGCGCCGTGATCGTGCCTTCTCCAAACTTGGTGTGGAACACCTGCTGGCCGACGCGAAAACCCGTTTCAGCCGCGCGCTGTTCGTTCGCAAAAGCCGGCAACGGCGCCGGCGTCGACGACGAAGGACCCGTGTAGCCCGGTCGCGCGAACCAGTCACGACCATAACCGGCGTTATCCGAGCGGCCGCCCCAACGCGCGCCCGCCTCGACCTTCGGCGTGAGCCACTTGAGGGTTTCTTGCGGCAGTTCGTCGAAGAAGCGCGAGCGGATGTTGTAGCGCGTCTGGCCGTGCAGCATCCGGCTCTGCGCAAACGACAGGTACAAACGCTCCTTTGCCCGCGTGATCGCCACGTACATCAGACGGCGCTCTTCTTCCAGCCCGTCCGACTCCATCGCGCTGTTTTCATGCGGGAACAGCCCTTCTTCGAGCCCGGTGATAAACACCGCCGTGAACTCGAGGCCCTTGGCCGCGTGCACCGTCATCAGCTGCACCGCTTCCTGACCGGCTTGCGCCTGGTTGTCGCCCGCTTCCAGCGATGCGTGCGACAGGAAACCGGCGAGCGGTGTCATCGTGTCGGGATTTTGCGCCGGATCGGCGATGTCGGGCGCGTCAAACACGACGGTATTCGGATCGTCGGTCGCGACGGCCAACTCGGGCGCCGCGGTCGCACCGGGGCGCAGCGGAATCGAGCGCGCCGGCGTATCCATGCCGTAGCCTTCTTCGCTGACGAACGCGGCAGCCGCGTTGACCAGTTCCTGCAAGTTCTCCAGCCGGTCCTGGCCTTCGCGTTCGTTCTGATAGAACTCCGTGAGACCACTCGTGCGGACCACGTATTCGACCGTTTCCGGCAGGCTCATCTGCTGCGTTTCCGCGCGCATCTTGCCGATCAGGTTCGCGAAGCCGGCGAGGCTCGACCCCGCCTTACCCGCGACATACGGAATCGCGGCGGCCATCGAGCAGTTGTACAGACGCGCCGCATCAGCGAGTTGCTCGATCGAGCGTGCCCCAATACCGCGCGTGGGGAAATTGACGACGCGGGCGAACGCGGTGTCGTCGTTCGGATTGTCGATCAGGCGCAGATAGGCGAGCGCGTGTTTGACTTCCTGACGCTCGAAAAAACGCAGACCGCCGTACACCTTGTACGCGATACCCGCATTGACCAGCGTATGTTCGATCGTGCGCGACTGCGCGTTGCTGCGATACAGGATCGCGACTTCGCTGCGCGACGTGCCGGTGCTGATGAGCGCCTTGATTTCCTCGACGATCCAGCCGGCTTCCTGCGTATCGGTGGCGGACTCATAGACGCGCACCGGTTCGCCGTGCCCCGCGTCGGTACGCAGATTCTTGCCCAGCCGCCGCGAGTTATTGGCGATCAACTGATTGGCCGCGTCGAGAATATGGCCGTGCGAGCGGTAGTTCTGCTCGAGCTTGATCATGTGCCGGACGTTGAACTCGTGTTCGAAGTCGCGCATGTTGCCGACATTCGCACCGCGGAAGGCGTAGATCGACTGATCGTCGTCGCCGACCGCGAAAATCGAGTTGGTCTGCCCGGCCAGCATCTTCAGCCACGCATATTGCAGCTTGTTGGTGTCCTGGAACTCGTCGACGAGAATGTGCCTGAAGCGCGCCTGATAGTGGGCGCGCAGCGGCGGATTGTGCGCCAGCAGTTCAAAGCAGCGCAGCAGCAGTTCCGGAAAGTCGACAACACCTTCGCGCTGGCACTGTTGGTCGTAGGCTTCGTAGAGTTCGACGAATTTGCGGTTGAAGTTGTCGGTGGCGTCGACGTCTTTCGGCCGCAGGCCTTGTTCTTTGGAATTGTTGATGAAGTACTGGAGATTTTTCGCTGGGTACTTTTCATCGTCGATGTTAAGGCCCTTCATCAGACGCTTGATCGCGGAGAGCTGGTCGGCGGTATCGAGGATCTGGAAGGTGGCGGGCAGGCCGGCGTCGCGATGATGCGCGCGGAGCATCCGGTTGCACAGGCCGTGGAAGGTGCCGATCCACATGCCTCGCGTGTCGATCGGCAAGAGTGCCGAAAGACGCGACATCATTTCGCGGGCGGCTTTATTGGTGAAGGTCACCGCCAGGATGGTGGCGGGCGACGCCAGGCCGTGCTGGATGAGCCATGCGATCCGGGTGATGAGGACGCGGGTTTTGCCGCTGCCCGCGCCGGCAAGGATGAGCGCCGGCTCATTGGGGAGCGTGACGGCGGCGTGTTGTTCGGGGTTTAGATTGGCTAGCAGATCGGGCATTTTTTGGGAGGACGGCAAGTGCGTCCGACATTATATGCCCCTCCGGGGTTGGGGTTTTTTTGGGGGTTTTTGCCTGCGCGGCGCTTTTTTCTGGTTGCCTGCGGCGTTGGGCTTTGCTTGAGCTGTTTGCCTGCTTGGCGCTTTCTCTCTGTGTGCT
>NZ_JAQQDU010000095.1:0-31595 GCF_046027825.1 Paraburkholderia sediminicola | reverse complement strand
AGGTGCCCTTCAGGCAGCCAGTCTTGCAGCGCGTAGGGCAGCAACATCTGCTGCTGCGGCTCGTATGGGAGACAGCTTGTTGGCATCTTCTAACAACGTTTACCCCGCCCGGCCGGATGACATCAGATTTCTGCCGCGCACACTCCTAGCTTAGAAACTTAAAAAAATGGCGAACAGGGGGGTCTTCCTGTCTCATCGTTAAGTTTTTCTAAAGTCACTCGTCCGCGAACTCCGGTCTAAGCGCAACGCCGGGCCTTCGGAAAGATGCTGTGAATGACGGCAAAGGCCGCAAACGCGTCGCTCGAAATCCTACGCACACCCTTTCACCGCCATCTGCCAGTGTGCGCTGCAGGAATTTAACTCTGCGGCGCACCTCAGGACTAAACTCAGGACGCTTCAGGAAAATGCCGTGAGAAGCGCGCCGAGCCACGCGCGCAGTGCCGATATCTCCTCTTCGCACACTGAATGCGGCATCGGATACGCGCTCCAGTCGACCTTGCAACCTCGTGCGATCGCGAAGTCGCGCGCGGCCTCCCCTAACTCGATGGGTAACACATCGTCGTATATGCCGTGCGCGGCAAAGATCGGCGTGCTACGGTTCGCGGCACTCAAGCGGCGATCAATAAAGTCCGGCGACGGCACATAACCTGACATCACGATCAAGCCGGCGAGTGCCTCAGGATGCGTCAGCCCTGCCGAATAGGTCATCGCGGCGCCTTGCGAAAAACCCGCGAGAAAGATGTTCGAAGTCGGAATGCCGCGCCGGTTTTGCTCTTCGATCAATTGCCGCACGGTTGCGCAAGACAATTCAATACCCGCTTCGTCGACTTGCTGATTGATGCTCTGAAACGACCGGATGTCATACCAGGCGCGCATCACGTAACCATTGTTCGCGGTGACGGCAATCTCCGGCGCATTGGGAAACACGAAGCGCACTGGGGGCGCGTCGGTGAGACGCAGCTCGGGTACGAGCGATAAGAAGTCGGTGGCGTCGGCACCGAGACCGTGCATCAGAATCACGGCGAACCTGGGATTCGGCCCACTTTCAATTTCAATCGGGGATGGTTGCTCGTTCATATATTGCGGCTAACTCGCCTTCAGGACACGTTCAGAGGATCGGGATGAGTACAAGCAGGATACCGCCAGGCAATGCATCGGGAAAGCTGTCAGCACCTGCCTCCCGCCTTCCTACTCAAGCAACGCCAGCACGTCATCGTACAGCGCCCGGGAAATCCGCACACCGTCTCGCAAGCTGCGCGCCCGTGCATCGAAGCGCCGCTGCGACGGCAGCCGCGCGCCCTGCGCCACCACCGCGCCCAACAGCGTCTCGGCCCGCGCAAGTCCCGCTTCGTAGTCGTCACCGAGAAACACCTTCGGGTCCAGTGCGATCAGCAATTCGCCGTGATAAGGCGTCGCCCCCACGCCCTCGTCATAGGCCTGGGACTCCATGCTGGTCAGGTCTCCGATCAACGCGCCCGCCAGCAGTTCGATCATCGCCGCCAAGGCCGAGCCCTTGTGACCGCCGAACGTCTGCATGGCGCCTTGCAGCGCTGCCTTTGCATCGGTAGTCGGACGGCCGGCGCTGTCGATCGCCCAGTGCGAGGGAATGGCTTTATCCTGCCGCGCGTGCAGTTCGATATCTCCACGCGCGATTGCACTGGTTGCGAAGTCGAATACGAATGGCTCTCCGCCCGGTCTTGGCCACGCGAACGCCAGCGGATTGGTGCCAAACACAGGTTCCTTGCCGCCCGCGGGCGCGACCCAGCTATGACTGGGATTCATGGCGAGACCCACCAGCCCTTGCGCGGCGATCGCCTCCACTTCAGGCCAGAGCGCTGAAAAGTGATAGCAGTGATTGATCGCCATGGCCGCGATCCCCTGCTGCCGCGCCTTGTCGAGGAAAACCGGCAAACCGGTCTCGAATGCGAGCAACGAGAAACCATTGTGGGCGTCGACTGCCACGATGCCGGCGGATACGTCGCGCAGCGTCGGCTCGGCACGCGGATTGACTTTCCCGACGCGCAACGACCTCGCGCAAACCAGCAGCCGGTACACCCCATGCGAATGGCATTCGTCGCGCTGGCATTGAGTGATCACATGGGAGATGGCGTTCGCGTGCGCGTCCGACATACCGTGTCGCGTCAACACACGGTATGAGAGTTGGTAAACCTCGTCGAGCGTCAGCACGACATCCGTTGATTCGGTGCTCATGCTGCTGCCTCCGCGCGGACAAGCATACCGTCGATCCGTTGCGCAACGCCCAACGGATTGTCGCTGCGAAGCGCCGCCGGCAGCAACGTGCCGGGCAGGTCCTGATACGACACGGGCCGCAGAAAGCGTTCGATCGCCCGACTGCCCACCGACGTCGTGCGCGTGTCCGAGGTTGCCGGAAATGGACCACCGTGGATCATCGCATGACCGACCTCGACACCCGTTCCAAAGCCGTTAACCAGGATTCGTCCAGCCTTGTTTTCGAGCGTCGGCAGCAAGGCGCGCAATGCGTCGTGGTCGGCGTCGTTCAGATGCACGGCGATGGTCAGTTGACCTTCGAGTGATTTGATCAGCCGAAGCAACGCGCCCACATCCGCACAACGCACGACCAGCGATGCAGGGCCGAAGATCTCCTCACGCAACGCGGGCTGTGCCGCGAACGCGTCAGCGGATGTGGCGAACAACGCCCCCGGCGCGTCATAGCGTCCGCCCGCCGCGCCTTCGGCCAATACTTCAACATCCGCGTGCCCACGCAGCCGTTCGACGCCCGCGCGATACGCCGCATGAATGCCGGGCGTCAGCATCGTTGCCGCCGGCACGCTCGCGAGCGCCGCAGCCGCCGCACGCTCGAACGCGCGCAGCGAGTCGCCCTCCACCGCGAGAACGAGTCCGGGATTGGTGCAGAACTGGCCCGCGCCCAAGGTCAACGACGTAACGAACTGTTGCGCAATCGCGTCGGCCCGTTCAGTGAGTGCGCCAGCGAGCAGGATCACCGGATTGATCGAGCTCATCTCTGCATAAACGGGCACGGGTTCGGGTCGATCTTGTGCGATCTTCAGCAAGGCCATGCCGCCCGCACGGGAACCGGTAAAGCCGACTGCCTTCACGCGACGGTCGGCGACGAGCGCCTGCCCGATCGAGCGTCCCGAGTCGAACAGCAACGAAAATACCCCTTGCGGCAGGCCGCATTCGCGCACGGCTTGTGCAATCGCGAGGCCGACCAGTTCCGAGGTTCCCGGATGCGCGGAATGCGCCTTCACGATCACCGGACATCCGGCCGCAAACGCCGCGGCCGTATCGCCGCCGGCCACCGAAAACGCCAGCGGAAAGTTCGACGCGCCGAACACGGCCACTGGCCCGATTGCGATATTGCGCATCCGCAGATCGACCCGCGGCAGCGGCGTGCGCCCGGGCATTGCGGGGTCGATACGTGCATCGAGGAAATCGCCGCTGCGCACGACCGACGCGAACAGTGCCAGTTGACCGACCGTGCGCGCCCGCTCGCCTTCGAGTCGCGCACGCGGAAGGCCGGTTTCGGCCATGCAGCGGCTGATCAGTTCATCGCCGAGCGCCATGATGTTGCGGCCGATTGTCTCGAGGAAGGCCGCGCGCGCGTCGAGCGTCGTTTCGCGATAACGGTCGAACGCGTCGTCAGCCAGCGAGCACGCAGCATCGAGGTCCTCACGCGTGGCGCCGCCAAATGCGATGCCGAACGGCTCGCCGCTTTGTGCATCGATTGCCCGAAATTCGCCGCCCTGCCCGCGAACGCCTGCTCCGCCAATCAGGAGTTGACCTGTAATAGACATACTTCCCTCTGCAAATTGAAAACCGGGCCGTCAAGGCCCGGCTGTCCGAAGTTAAAATCGACTCATATGGTCATGCTTACTCGTCATCCGAACCGAGTTGCAGAAGACCGGACGGCACCCCTGTTCGCGCGCCCCAGTAGTAGATGACGAGGCTGAACAGCGAGACCACAACGGTGTCGTAAGGATGCGCGAGCGCGCCGTTGCCACCGAACCCACCGAAGTACGACGCCACGATCATCAGCGCATAGAACGCAATCAGCCACAGCGACGATTTCACCTGCTGGCCAAGGCTCAGATGCTGGGTCGGCACGAGGCGCCCGCACGCAAGGTAGATGACGAACATCACGATCTGCAAACCGAGCAGCCAGGAGACCGTGCCCCAGCCTGACCAGTAGACGATCAGCGCCGCCACCACGAACGACAGCGGACCGATGATCGAAAAGCCGCTGACACGGAATGGCCGTGGCATGTCCGGCGCACTACGGCGCAGTGCGGCGACGGAAACCGGCGCAACCGCGTAGCTAAGCACAAGCGCGGCGGACACGACGTTGATCAGCGCCTCCCATGAAGGGAACGGCAGGGTCCAGAACACGGCCAGCGCGAGCGTCAGCCAAAGCCCGGCGCGCGGGATGCCGGACGCCTCATCAACGCGCGTGAACACCTTGAAGAAGGTGCCCGTGCGGGCCCATCCGTAGATCACGCGCGGGGTCGCGTTCATGTAGATGTTGCCGCAACCACTGGGCGAGATCATCGCATCGGCCACCACCATATATGCGAGCCAGCCTACCCCTAGCGTGAGCGCGATATCGCGATACGGCAACGAGAACGCCTTGCTCACGTCGTGCCAGCCGTCGGCCAGCATCGCGGTCGGAATGCTGCCGATAAACGCCAGTTGCAGCAGCACGTAAATCAACGTCGACAACAGGATGGACAGAATCAGCGCGATGGGAATCGTGCGCTGCGGATTGCGGACCTCGCTTGCCACCGAGATGATCGGCGTCAGGCCGAGATACGCGAAAATGACCCCGCCCGCCGACACGGCCATCTCGATGCCCGGCATACCGAACGGTGCAAAGCCATGCAGGGTCAGGTTCTGCGGCTTGAAGAAGACGAACAGCACGACGATCACCGAGAGCGGCACGACGAACTTGAATATGCTGATGATGTTGTTCGCCCGCGCGAAAGTCTTGACACTCGAGTAGTTCAGATAGAAAAACAGGCACAGCAATGCGGCCTGCAACAACCATCCCACTGCGGTGGGATTGCCCGACCCGCTTTGAGTGAGTCCTGGAAACCACGCGGCCGCATATTGGCGTGCGGCCACGACCTCGATCGCAATGAGACTCGAAAACGCGATCAGCGTGACGAAGCCCATCAGATAGCCCAGCAGCGGGCCGTGGGAAAACACCGGATAACGCACCACGCCGCCGGCACGCGGCAATGCCGCGCCTAACTCGCAGTACACAATACCGAGCAATAGAACAGCAACGCCGCCGATCAGCCAGGAGATGATCCCGGCGGGCCCCGCGATCGTCGATACATGACTCGCGGCGAACAACCAGCCCGAGCCGAAAATTGCCCCGAGGCCGATGAAAGTAAGATCCGTCAGCGACAGTTGTTTCTTGAAGCGGCCCTCGCCTGCCTCGCTGGATGCGAGATCTGATGGCTTGAACGAACCCTGCAATTTGCCTTGGCTTGACATAGGCTTGTCTCCTTTGAATACGTAGCAGGCAGAGGGTTGGCCGTCTGACGTATCTGAAAGAAAGCGGATGTCCTCATACCTGGCAGTGCCAAGCTTGCCTCGTTCTGCCAGTCACACGAGGAAAACTCAGTGGCGAGATGCTTACAGGCCGACGTCCGGCAACACCGGTCGAGTGGCGAGCGCCTTTTCGACGATGCCCTTGACCTCGGCCAGCGTCTCGCCTTGCAGCGCGAGGCGCGGCGGCCGTGTGACCGCGCTGCCGCGACCCAGCAATTCCTCGCACAGCTTGATGCACTGCACGAGATCAGGGCGCGCATCGAGGTGCAACAGCGGCATGAACCAGCGATACAGCGCCAGCGCTTCGTCAAAGCGTTTCTGCTTCGCCAGCCGGAACAGCGTTTCCCCTTCCTTCGGGAAGGCATTGGACATGCCCGACACCCAGCCTTCAGCACCCACCGCAATGCTTTCAACGACCACGTCGTCGAGACCCGCGAACAGCACGAACCGATCGCCTACCGCGTTGCGCAGATCGATAAAGCGCCGCGTGTCGCCGGACGAATCCTTGAAGCAGACGATGTTCTCGCAGTCCTGCAGGGCGATCAGCACGTCCGGCGTAACGTCGTTCTTGTAGATCGGGGGGTTGTTGTAAATCATGACCGGCAGATCGGTACCGGTGGCGACCGCCCGGAAATGGGCCGCGGTCTCATGCGGTTTGGCGGAATAGACGAGCGCTGGCATGATCATCACACCGTCGACACCCACGCGTGCGGCTTCGCGCACAGTCTGGCGCGCGAATTCCGTGGTGAACTCGGCGACGCCGGCAATGACGGGCACCTTGCCGCCGGCCGCGTCGCGTGCGGCTTCGATCACCGCCATCTTTTCAGCGGTGCTCAGCGAGGTATTTTCACCGACCGTGCCGCAGACCACGAGGCCCGACACGCCGTCCCTGACCAGATTGCTCACCACGCGATGCGTTGCTTCGATGTCGAGCGAAAAATCCGCCTTGAACTGGGTGCTGACGGCGGGAAATACCCCGCTCCATTGGATAGCGTTGCGGCTCACTGTGCAAATCTCCTTCGTTAAGGTCGGTCATGCCGACACACGTTGAATATGGGATGAGTATCGGGTTTTATCCGCGCCGGGGCTTGGGGTATTTCGTGAACGAAAGAGATGAAATCTGCACAGTCGGAGCTCAGGTGGCGGAGTCCGCCGTGCCCTTCGGATGCAGCAATCCCCTGTACTGGCTCGGCGTTAAACCGACGGTCGCCTTGAACTGGCGCGTGAATGCGCTGTGATCGTTGTAGCCGCACCGCGTGGCGATATCGGTAATGCTAAGGTCGCCCGCCAGCAGCGCCGATGCCGCATCGAGACGCGTCTTGAGCAGCATCTGGCGCGGCGTCAAATGAAAGATCTTGTGAAAATAGCGTTCGATCTGCGCAACCGACAGATCGATGAGCTTCGCGATATCGGGAAGCCGAAGCGGCTCAGCGTAGTTGTCCTGGATGTATTTGGCCGCGATCGCCAGTCGCGTATAGGCAGGATGGCTGTCCTCCGCCACCTGCAGATCGCGCGAGATACCCACGACGCCGAGCACGCGGCCTTTCGCGTCGTACATGGGCAACTTGCTGGTCAGACACCAGCCCGACCGGCGCCCGGGGTACAGGTGCAGTTCGAGTTGATCGATCAGCTTGCTGCCGAGCTTGAGCACGGCTTTGTCCTGCTCGGTGTAAATGTGTCCGAAGCGAGGCGGGAAAACCTGCTCGGCCTGCTTGCCGAGGAGCGCACGCTTGTCCTTGAAACCGCAGCGCGCAGCCAGCGTCGCATTGGCGAGCACATAGCGGGCATCAGTGTCCTTGACGAAGAACACCACGTCCTGCATCGCGTCGAAAATGGGCTCAAGAATTTCGAAGTGCGCCACGAGATGCGACAGTGTCGTGTGGTCGCCGGGAATGGGAAGCGCCAGGTCGGGCATGGATAAACGTCAGATGGTCGATTGAACGGAAATATTACGCATCGGCCCCGACTTGCAGCAGCGTTTCAATGCGCACCGGAGAGAATGGCGGGCGCAACATCTGCTCGCCGCTACCTGTCCAGCCAAAGCAGAACGCGGCTGCCGCGCCGCAGACTTTGCCCTGACAGGGGCCCATGCCGCAACGTGTATGCAGTTTCGCATCGCGCCATGAAGTGTGCTGCGCCAGATCCCGATAGGGCACGTCCTCGCATCGGCAGAAGAGCGTGTCCGGTGTCGCGAGTGTGCGCAGATCCGGGTTCAGTTCGAACGCCTCATGCAGGCGTTGCGCAAAGCGCCGGTAGCGCGCGCGTTCGGCAAAGAGCGGGCGAGCACGTTCAGAGTCGCCGACGGCCGCCAGCGCGGCAATTTTGCCCTCCACCGCCGACAACTCCATCCCCCCCACGCCCGTGCATTCTCCCGCAGCGAACACGGCCGGCACCGAGGTGGCCTGCCACTCGTCGACCGCGACCGCTTCCACCGGCCCCGCCATGTCGACCCGGCATCCCAGCGCGGCTGCGATGCCCGTATTCGGCAGCAGGCCGTACGCACAGGCCAGCCGGTCGCAGGCAATCAGCCGGTCGCGGCCGTTCTGACGCACGCGAACTTCCCGCACGCTGGTGTCGCCAAGCGCCTCGCCGACATACGCGTCGAGCAGATACGGCGTGCGCCAGAGGCCGGCGCGCATGCGCGCCGCCTGCAGCAGCTTGGCGGGCGTTTGCACCAGCGAGCGGGCAAAGCGGCCCACAGACGCCGCCGAAGCCTGCTCGACCAGCGCCACGATATGCGCGCCCTGGCTGCGCGCCGTCGTGGCAGCGGCCCACAGTAGCGGACCGCTGCCGGCGATCACAATGCGCTCGCCCGTCACTGGCGTGCCGCCCTTGATCAGCGCCTGCAACCCGCCCGCTCCCGTGACGCCTGGCAACGTCCAGCCGGGAAACGGCAGAAAGCGCTCACGCGCGCCGGTCGCGATGATCAGCTTGCTATAACCGATCGTCAACGCGCGCCCGTCCTGCTCGGCCAGCAATGTGTGCGCCGATAGCACCTGCACAATGCGTGCGCCGCTCAGCAACGCCACGTTCTGACGCGCAGCCAGTTGATCGAGCAATGCGCGCGCCGGTCCAGCGGACGGATGCCGCGGCCCCTGCCGCCAGATTTGACCGCCTGGCAACGCGTTATCGTCGACGATGCCAACCGTTGCGCCATACGTCGACGCGGACCGCGCGGCACTGAGTCCAGCAGGTCCGGCACCGATCACAAGTACATCGAAATTCATTGTGCCGATTCTCCGGTTATGACGGACATGCCCGCTGTACAGATCGTCTGGCAGGCCAGCCGATGACGTACGCCGTCAATCGTGACCCGGCACTCCTGGCAGATACCCATTCCGCAGAGCGGCCCGCGCAGTTCGCCGCTGACCGAGCGGCGCGTCACCACCGCCGCATGCTTGCGGGCGATGGCAAGTGCGGCGGCCACCGTGCAGCCGCGTGCAACGCTTACGGCTTGTCCATCGATATCGAGTGTGATGTGTTCAGGCATGGACCGCCCCCGAGTGCACAAACCGTGCGGGCAGATAAGGACGCGCGTCGAACGGCGCCGGCAGACCCAGCATCTGCGCCGCGATCAGCTTCGCCGTGCCGAGCGCGGTCGTCACGCCCAATCCCTCATGGCCAACCGCAAGCCATGTTGCGGGATGCATCGCAGCGCCGGCAAAGGACGCGGCCGGGCCGATCAATGGCAAACCATCGCTGGATGCCGGGCGAAAACCCGTCCACGCCCGAATGGCGTTCAGGCCGGCCAGCGCCGGCAAATAGTCGACCGCACGCTGCAGCATGCGCGCGAGAATCGCTGGCTCGACCTTCGAATCGACGCTGTCGAACTGACGCGACGAGCCGATCAGCAACTGACCGGTCGGGCGCGGCTGCACGTTGAATGCGACCGATGTGCCGCTCTGGTTGTGCGCGCTCTTGATGTAGCCGAGTTCGAGGATTTGATGGCGGATCGTGCCGGGGTAGCGATCGGTAATCAGCAGATGCCCCTTCTTTGCTTGCAGCGGCAGAGCTGGCATTAGCGTTGCAGCCTGCAGGCCGTTGGCCAGCAGCACGGCGCCGGCGGCGATGAGGCCGCCGTCCGCGAGACGTACGCCCTGTCGCTCGATACCGGTCACTTCGGTATCCAGCCGTTGCACGATGCGCCCGGCGACGGGCTGCGCGAGCAACCAGGCCGCAACTGCCGGCGCGTAGACCACCGCGTCGTCGGGGACGATCATGCCGCCACAGAGCCCATGTCGTAACGCCGGCTCAGCTTCGCGCACCTGCTGCGCATCGAGTGTCGCGCAGTCGATGCCCTGCTGCTGCAGCGCACGCTGCCGGCTTTGCGCCAGGGCCAGTTCCTCGTCGTCGGTCGCAACCCACAGCGTGCCGCTGCGCACAAACGCATGGCGCGCATCGAGGCGCGGCGCTAGCGCATGCCACAGTGCGAGCGAATGGGCGCTCAGCACGAACTCGGCAGGCGAGTCGTCCATCACGACCAGGTGGCCCATGCCGGCCGCCGTCACACCGCCACCCACGCCCGCACGCTCGATCACCAGCACGTCGAGGCCGTGCGAGGCCAGCTCGTACGCACAGGCCGCACCGACGATACCCGCTCCTATCACGACCACGTCCGGCTGACCGTCGGAACGCTTCATGACGCGCGGACGCCCCATGCGAAAGGATCGTCGTCGGAGAAAATCAGTCTGGATTCAGCGTTGACGTGAGCCGTGCCGCGGATGTTCGGTCGAATCTGCCCTGCCGGCAGTGCCGGATCGGTGTCGTAATGGACCTCGAACACGCTGCCGATAATGCTCTCCTGCCGCCATAGCGCGCCTGGCGCCAGCACGCCATCCGCCGCGAGGCAGGCGAGCTTCGCGCTCGTGCCGGTGCCGCACGGCGAGCGGTCATAAGCCTTGCCCGGACACAGCACGAAATTGCGGCTATCGATACCGGGCCGCTCGGAATCGGCGAACAGCTCGATGTGATCGATCAGCGCGCCGCCCTCGCCGGTAATACCGTTGGCCTCCAGCGCACGCCGGATGGCCCAGGTGGCTTCCGTCAACTCGTCGATACGACTGTGGTCCAGCGTTTGCCCGTGATCGGAGACGAGGAAAAACCAGTTGCCGCCCCACGCGATATCACCATGCACGCGCCCGATGCCGGGCACATCGAGAGGCACAGCTTGACGGTAGCGATACGCCGGTACGTTGCGCACAGTCACGCTGCGATCGGTGTGCAATTCAGCCTCGACGATACCCACCGGTGTCTCGATCCGGTGCAAGCCCGGCTCGATTCGGCCCAGATGGGCCAGTGAGACGACGAGACCGATCGTGCCGTGCCCGCACATGCCGAGAAAGCCGACGTTGTTGAAGAAGATGACGCCCGCCGTACAGGACGGATCATGCGGCTCGCACAGCAGCGCGCCGACCATGACATCGGAGCCGCGCGGCTCGTTGACGATACCCGCGCGAACACGGTCGAAATCGCGCAGAAACACGGCGAGGCGTTCCTGCAACGGTCCGTGGCCCAGCTCGGGGCCGCCGGAAATCACGAGGCGGGTGGGTTCGCCGCCAGTGTGGGAGTCGATTGCGGTCAAGGTTTTCATGACAACAATCGTAGGCCGCGGCGCTGCAGCTGTCTTGCGCTATCGGCCTCGCTTCGATGACGATTTCAGCACAGTGGGGGTTCCCGGCGACGGTCATCAGTCATGCCAGTGATCGTCTAGCATCAGGCCTTGATTGATGGCGGGTCATTTGCGTGACATATCCCGTTTCGCCCTGATTTGCCGCACGTGCCGCTATCGGGACTTGTGGCTGAAAGCACCGTCGACGTTGGCGTAGGGATTCGCCTCCTTGCGCCGGGCTGCCGCGTCAGGATCGGACATACCCATCTGCTCGCGCAACGGTGCCGGAGCGGTCTTTCCTGGCTTGGCGTCGGGCTTGATATCTTCGAGCCCGCACCCCCACGCGTTCAGCATGCCCTTTGCAACTTCGCTGAAGCTCGGGTGACTGCTCGCGTATTTTTTGACCATCGGCGCGACCTTGTGCACTGCGCTCGTGATCCGCTCACGCGCCTCGCCCATGTCAGCCTTGCTCAAACCCAGCCGCGCGCCCCCATATGCCACCAGCATGCTGCCCGAAGCCCACACGCGTTTGCCGTGCAGCGTCAGCGCCGGCAACTGCGTAGCGTACTTCGGGTAGACGGTCCCACTTAGAACGTCATAGACCGGCGCAAGCCGAACATCATCGACGCCCGTGTAGACAAGCGCGAAGTTCTTCAGGTGTGCATCGGCATTGTGAATGGCGTAGTTCAGCAGTATCAGCGTGTAGAGACGCCGGGCATTATCCTTGAGCGCCGCGCGCGGCACGTAGGTGGTGGTGAGCTTGGCGAGGTCCTCCAGCGAGCCCTTGTACTTGTTGACGGCGTCGTTGGGTTTGAGAGCGCAGTAGTCCTCGACCGCCAGTATCCGGCCATCCGCCGTGCGGTCAAAACGACGCACGGCGAGAACCTGCCCATCGTCGGACAATCTTGCTTCGGGCACCTCAAGGCCGGCTTCGCGAGCCACTTCGAGGCACAGGTATTCGTTGATCGCGAGCCCCGGCAGGTCCTGGAAACCGGTCTTCAGGATGAACCCGTCGGTCCACACCGTTGCCTTGTCGCCTGGCCGAATGAGCGCCTTTGGCATGACGCCCGATATCCCTTCCGCGACTCCGCCCTCAAGCAGACGCAGAAGGTTGTCGCGAGAGTCGGCCGACGCGAGTAGCTCCGCCATGTCGGCGTTGCTCGCGGCGACCGCAGGCGTGACGCCTCGCGGGACCACCTGAACGCGCCCGATCGTGTTCGCGCCAGTGAGCGCAAGCAGACCAAAATCGCTCACGTCAGCGTGTGGGCCAAGACGGCGGATCATCAGGTCCTTCTTGAATCCTTCCGGCAGATTCATCTGGAAGAAGGGATGCAGCGTCTTCCAGTCGTACGACGCCGCACGCACAGGCATGAGCAGGGAGACGAGACTTGCCGGCGGAACGTCAGGCAGATAGGTGCAGACGTACTGGCCCGCCTCCTCGGTAAGCGTGCCCACCTGCTGGCCGCTCACATAGACGTCGAGGCTTGCGCGGCTCATGACTTACCCTCCGTCGCCTTCAGACGTTGCAAGGCGTTCGGACGCACGCGCTGGCGCGACGGCGCGTCGGCCGAGTCGGCGGACTCAGTCAGGACGTCGTCGAGCGTGCGCTGATGGCCAGGCCGACGGGCCAGGAGTTCCAGCCCGACCGCGTCGAAAAGACTGAGCATCTTTACGGCACCGATTTCAGGTAACGTCCCCGTCTCAAACGTGCTGATGCGACCGCGCGTCACGCCGCTCATATCGGCAACCTGTTGTTGAGTCAGATTGGCAGCCATACGGGCAGTGCGGAAGGCCTCTCCCAGCTCGGCAAGGTTCATATTCCATATCCAGTACATTATCGCGTGATACGCGGATAATGTATCGTATATTGAACATTTCAGCGATGCAAGTAATGTCCTATATTTGAGACGTTAACGTCTAATATTCTCATAACGTTCACTATACGAGACATTAAGGCAGTTGCCGATGGCAGTCCGGTTCGCGAAGAAAACCGTCCGGCACTTGATGACCGACAAGCGATACGGGCGTCACCACCTTCGGCCATGCATCAAGGCAGCAACTCAACCGGTGGCATCTTGAATGTACCGGCCAGCACACTCCCCGTCGGGTCATAGGCGCGCGCAAACAGCGTGAAGCGACGCCCGTCGTCAGGCGTCGGCAGCCAATTCGCGGCTTGCGTATCCGTCGGGCGCTGCGCTTGCATCCAGATATCCACGCTGCCATCCGCGTTGACGACAAGTCCTGGCGTGCGGCTGCTTATCTGATAACGGTTGATCGGATTCGCGGCGAGGAACTGCCCGTCCTTATCGACCGCATACAGCGACACCGACCAGAACGCCTTCGCCGGAATGCCGCCCGGCGGCAAATGCAGGCGGTATCGCTGGCTGCCAAGTAGCGGATCAGCCTGGGCGTCGCGAAAGGTAATCCAGTAGTTCGCCTCTTCACGGTTCACACCGAGGATGCCCATACCCATCGCAAGCGCGAGTGCACGCAGGTCATAGTCGCGCTGCTCGTTCGTACCGAGTTTGGAGCCGGGCGGGTTGTAGTCGATCCAGCCATGCGCACGGGCTGCGGCGAGGTACGTTGCCAGAAATTCATGTTCGAGATTGGGATAACGATCCTGCCACGCAGCCTGAACGTTGGCCGGCAAACGGTCCCATGTGCATTCGGCGCCGCAAATGCCGACGCGACGGTATTGCTCGATTAGCGCATGGTCTCTTGCAGGAGGCGGATCGAGCGCCAGCATTTCGTTGACGACCGCGAGGAAATTCCGTGGGCCCTCCTCTGCCAGCGGATGGACGCGCGCCGGCACGTCGGCGACACGATCCGGCGTCGCAGGCGTGATTCTGAAACCATCCTGAATCGCGTTGGCCGCCTGGGCGTCAGTCGGACCATCAACCTGCACACGCAGGTTGACGTAGACATCGTTGGTCGGCGCGCGAACCAGTTGTGCGCCTGTGGGGACGGTTCCGCGCCAATCCGGTCCGACAACGTAATAGCGCTGCGACGCGGTGCCGGTCGTTCGGTGTCCGGCGTAGAAGAACGTGTTCGAATAGAAATCGATCAGCGTCAGAACAAAGTATCGTGTGCCCGTGTCAGGCGTATCGAGCGTGACCGGCCCGTGCGCGAGGTCCAACCACGCCGTCGAATACAAGGCGTCGACGATAGGCGAATTTGCCCAGCGATCATCGGGCGTCGCGATCCGGCGGGCGTGGGCAAACTGGTTGAGTCGGGTGCTGGTTCGCGCATCGGTCGTTTCGAGCGCGGTCCAGCGATACTGCGATAGTTTGAACAGTGGGAACGCGTAGTTGTAGGCCTCACCGATCAACTTGTCGGTCGCCGCCTCCTGGGCATTGGCCGTCGGTGCAATCGCGGCAATCAAAGTGACCGCCACCGCTGCGCGTGACAGCCATTCAAGCGGTCGCCTGGGCGACCATGCCCCTTCCCGGGCAATCTTCCTGGCGCGGGCGCCGGTGAGTTGAAGCAGCGTCATCCAACACTCCCCTTGATGCGGTCGCCGAATCCGACCACAACGGGTGACCGGACGGAACCAGAGTGCCAATGACGATAGACGTGCCGTCGTTTAACGAAATCGTCCGAATGAACGTTGCGACACTGGGATTGGCCCTGCCAACAGCATCCGTACCGAATGCGTCGAACATCGCAGCACGGACACCCTTCACGCTCGGGGGCGACTGTTACTGGTCAATGAGCTGTTCACGAACGCAGCACAGTACTTGCAAGATATTGATGTACGGCCTGAATGGCGGCGGCCCCCTCTCCCACGGCGGCCGCCACTCTCTTGACGGAGCTGCTCCGGACGTCACCGGCGGAAAAGATGCCGGGCCGGCTTGTCTCGAGATCATGCGGTGGCCGATCTTCTGTCCAGGCGTCGCCAGTATCGGCGCCTGTCAGCACAAAGCCGTCCTTGTCCAGGGCGACACAATCGCCAAGCCACCGGGTATTGGGCTCGGCGCCAAGAAACAGGAAAACGTGCCGGATGGGCCTGGTTTCAATCTGCCCCTGCCGATCCCACTTTATCGCCTCAAGTTTCGATTCCCCGCATAGTTCGACGATCTGTGTCTTCGTGTGAAGCGTGATGTTGGCCGTCGCGTTGATCCGTCGGATCAAGTATGCCGACATGCTTGCACTGAGTTTGTCGCCGCGAATAACGACGTGGACATGACGCGCGAACCTCGCAAGAAATACCGCAGCCTGTCCGGCCGAATTTCCGCCGCCGACCACAATCACCTCTTCGTTGTCGCAGAACGCGCCCTCCATGAAAGTCGCACTGTAGTAGATGCCGCGGCCTTCGAAATGCTCAAGACGGAAAAGGTCCGGCTTTCGATAGCGCGCGCCGGTGGCAATGACGACAGCACGGGCGTACACGCACTCGTCATGGTTCAGGCCGATGTGAAACGATTGGCTGTCCGTGCAGTCGATCGTCAGTGCCTCGATGGGAACGCCGACCTCGGCGCCGAACTTGCGGCATTGAGACAGGCCGCGGCCGGCCAGCGCCTGGCCGGATATGCCAGTCGGAAAACCAAAGTAATTCTCGATCTTCGAACTGGTGCCGGCCTGCCCTCCCGGCGCTTTGGCATCCAGAACCGCCACCTTCAATCCCTCTGATGCGGCGTATACCGCGGCCGCGAGCCCCGCGGGCCCCGCACCCACCACAACAAGGTCGAAGTGCTCGCCATTGAGCCGGTCCGGACTCAGGCCAATTGCATCGGCGACGGCCCTGTGACTAGGTTGCCTCAGCACGACCCCTTGCAACGTGATCACAACCGGAAGGTCGGTTTCCGTTGCGCCATAGCGCGTCAGCAATTCCCTGGCCTCGGCGTGCTGGACGATATCGAAGTAGGCCGAGGGTTGACCGTTGCGGCTCAGGAAGTGACGCAGGCGCAGCGTAGGGGCGGAGGTCGTACTGCCAATCACCATCACGCCGACTTGTTGCCCCTGGATGAAAGCGACCCGGCGCAGGATATAGGCGCGCATGATCGTTTCGCTTAACTCCGCTTCAGCAATCACGAGCGCGTGGAGTGATTCCTCATCGATGACGATGACCTCGCAATCGGTAAGGGCGCGTGTCGTTGCCACCGCGGCCCGGCCAGCGAGCGTGCCAACCTCGCCGGTGAAACTGCCGGGGCCGTGAACGCTCAGTGATCGGGCGCCCTGAACGGACCCTCTGCTCGCCTCGATCGTTCCGGAAAGAATGGCGTACATCCCGGTGTGCCGGTCGCCTTCGGAATAGAGAATGTCGTTGGCTTTCAGCTTGCGCCGCTCGCCATATCGCTCCAGGATCGCCAGTTGCGTTTCGTCCAGCGTGGGATAGACCTGATGGTGGCGGCTGCCGCCTGACGACAGATCGTTGGGCTTGCCTGAAGAGGCTTTGTTCATCGCGAACTCCGTCACGTCAACACGCGGTCGTCAAGGAACTACTGTATTCACTGTCGGTATGATATCTCCGGTTGCGACACGCAATCGAGCGGCCACCCAATAAGCGACCGCCCAATGCGCGCCAGTTCAACACGCACCCGTTCAGGCAGCGGCTTTTTGTGGGGCGTCGACGGGCAATTCAGGGATGTCACGGTCAGACTGCGGCACAGAGCCGAGCCGGCGATGGACGTCATGCGTCACGAAGCCCTGTTCGCGACTCGGCACATCGAACCACTCCCGATGCGCAAACGAATCACGGATGTCGTCGAGACCGCTTTCCCAATGTTCGCGCATCGTGTCGACGCTGAACTCGTAATCTTTGTAATGCCCCTCATAAGGCTTGTTCTTGTAGATGAGGTGCACCACGTTGATTGCACTACCGTCGGCCGCCTCTTCAGCGAGACGGAATAGCGGATCGGTCCTGAGCAGATCGGCTGGAACATGCGCGAGCAGTTCCTTGATGAAGCGTGCATGCTTCTGACGATCCGCCAGCATGTTGGTCACCGCGCGCGTGCGGCTCGAATACTGGATGTCTTTGGCACGCTCGGACACGTCGAGGAAGTCTCCCGGTGCGTTGCCTCGCGCGCTCCACAAATCGACCTGAAAAATCAGCGCGTCCTTGTGCTCGGCATCGCGAAGCACTTCGGTCAGCGGCGTGTTGGAAACGAGGCCTCCGTCCCAGTAGTATTCGCCGTCGATCTCCACCGCCGGAAAACCTGGCGGCAACGCCCCCGACGCCATGAAATGCTCCGGCCGCAGGCGCATTTTCGTGTTGTCGAAGTACACGAGGTTGCCGGTCCGCACGTTCACCGCACCCACCGAAACCCGGATGTCGCCATCATTGATGCGATCGAAATCGGCGAACTTCAACAACGTTTCCTTCAGCGCGGCCGTGTCGTAGTAGCTGACCGCGTTGGGGATCTGCTTGCCGAAACCCGCCATCGGCAAGGGCACACGCGGAGAGAAAAATCCCGGCTGACCCTCCGTCAACGCGCGCCCGGCCGCCCACATGCTGGCCCACTTGCGCGACAGGTCTGGCAGCCCAAGTCCGGGCAGCGTCCACGCGCCCAGACCACCGAGCCAGTCCGCCGGATGGCAGATCGAATTCCAGAAGCCGCGCAACGCTTCCACACGGTTCTCCGGCGCATTACCGGCAATGATCGCGGTGTTCAGCGCGCCAATCGAGACGCCGGCGATCCAGTGCGGTTGCACACCGGCCTCGGCCATACCCTCGTAGACGCCGGCCTGATACGACCCAAGCGCGCCGCCGCCCTGAAGCACCAGGGCAATTTCGTCGTAGCGCGGCAGCGCGAATGCATCCGGCTGCCGGTCAGTTGTTTTTGTGCTGCTGCGCATACGCGACCCCTTATTGCATTGACCAGCCGTGGCTGACGATCACCGATTGGCCGGTCAGCGCAGACGATTCGAAGCCCGCAAGGAAGGCGACCGTATTGGCCACATCCTCGACCGTGGTGAATTCACCATCGACCGTTTCCTTGAGCATCACGTTCTTGACGACTTCTTCTTCGGAGATACCCAGCGCCTTCGCCTGTTCGGGAATCTGCTTGTCGACGAGCGGCGTGCGCACAAAGCCCGGACACACCACATTCGCCCGCACGCCGCGCGGGCCGCCTTCCTTCGCGACCACCCTGGCGAGCCCCAGCAAACCATGCTTGGCCGTCACATAGGCGGACTTGAGCTTGGACGCTTCGTGCGAATGCACCGAGCCCATATAGACGATCGAGCCGCCCTTGCCGCCCGCGTACATATGTTTGATCGCCGCCTTCGTTGTGAGGAAGGCACCGTCCAGGTGGATCGCCAGCATCTTCTTCCAGTCGGAAAACGCGTACTCCTCAATGGGTGCGACGATCTGGATACCCGCGTTCGACACGAGCACATCGATGCTGCCCAACTCCTGCACCGCGCGTTCAATGCCGCTATTCACCGCTTCTTCGTTGGTCACATCCATGGCGACTGCCAGCGCCTTGCCGCCTGCTTCCACGATGCTGTTTGCCACCTTTTGCGCGTTCTCGAGATTCAGGTCGGCGATCACCACCGCGGCGCCGAGACTCGCGAGTTTGCGTGCGCACTGCTCACCAATACCGCTTGCTGCGCCGGTCACCAGCGCGACTTTATTGTTCAATGACATGTTGCTGTCCCTATCGATTGACTGATCGTTATAGATTGACCGCGAGCTTCATGCTCTCGCTCTCGTTCTCGCTCGTGGCCAGATAATCGAGCGCGACCTCGCCGATATCCAGCGTGAGATTGGCGATCACATGCCGCGCGCCGACCACCCGCTTCACCGGCAGATCGGCGACCGGCGCCAACGCGTGCGGATGCAGTTCGAGCGCGGCTGGGCCCGACCACGCGCCGAGCACGCTCACGTCGCGCAGGAAGAAGCGGACGAGCTCACACACGCGCGCCGTACCGTCAACGTGCGGAAGCACTTTCAACAGGTAATTCGGCGTCTCCGCAAGCTTCTTGCGCTCAACCTCGATGTCGAGGGGCACATGCTTGAAACCCATCGTGCCCGTTGCGATACGTTGTGTGCCGTAGTCAAGCGTGCCGAGCAGCGTGTCGTTGCCATCGACGCTCAAGGTCGGCTTGGCCAGCTTCTTCGGAAACCCCCAGATCTCGCGGCCACCGGCGATCGGGCCTTCGTCATCGAGGTACATCGAATGCGTGTAGTTGGCGAGACGCCCTTGCTGGTCGCGCACCGAGATGACCTGCCCGCTTTCGGTGTAGTCACCAAAGCCCGACGAGTCCGGCATGCGAATGAATTCGTAATGAACGAGATCATTTTCCGGATGCAGCGGCTCCGGCACGATGGCGCGCAGCGCATCGAAATCGGTCTCGTATGAAATGATGAAGTATTCCCGGTTGATGAAGCGGTACGGCGGCCGGGGGTAAGCGGGATTGTGAACAGGCATCGCAAAGGCGTCTTTGCGGATCGAAGCGAGATTCATGAGACTCCTTTATGACAGGCGGCGCATGCAGCACCGGACCGGTGCAATGGTAGAGGCAATGCTTAGACGAGATGTACAACTGTTTCCCAAAACACTGTTAACCAGAACGCAACACTGTCGCTGGAACTTTCGCCGGGTCATGCAACTCAGTGCACGTTCAAATACGATCCGCCAACGGCATGGCAAGCAAAATCATGGCGGGTTCGGCGGAATCGTTTCTCAACGCGCGCGCTTCACCCGGGGCCAATCGACATGAGTCGTACCTGTGGAGCGTCGTTTCATGGTCTTCGGTGCAGACGACAATCTCGCCTTCCAGCACAACGTAGTGCTTCTCCAGCGGGGACGCCGAGAGCGACGTGTGACCGCCGGGCTCAATGGTCGACACGCCGATCCAAAGTGTGTCAGCAGGGCCGGCCTCGTACCCCTGAAGCCTCACACAGCGCATCTGATAGTGATGCGCGGGGTGGTATTCGGGGGCTTCGTTAAATCGCGTCACGTTCATGGCTTAAGCAAGACTCCTTAAGTTACGACCTCAAGCGACGGGTCAGCACAGTCGACTCGCGTTCGAACGTGTGTTCCGCCTTCTCGCGGTACCTCACATGCTATTTCCCTGGATCAGTTGAAAAGGCAAGGATGACAATCGTCGCGGCGCGTTGTGTCAGTCGTGTGTCACGCCATGCTTGCCGAAGGTTGACGATAACCAGGCCCAGAACCCAATGCGATCAACCGAACCAATTTGCCTGATTGCACGCGGGGAATAATCCGCTAGATATTCAATACGACCGGTTTGGAGAACAGATCGATGCGCGCTCACCAATCTGAACATCGCCAATAATCGAGGTGCCATGCGCGACGAATACGGTTCGATGAACTGACGGCGTCCCGAACTGCCGGGCATCCTGATCCTCGCTCATTTCACCAACCCCAGTTGCTCGCGGGCCTCCCGTGGCGTCGCAATCTCGCCACCGAGCGACAACACGATCTCCCGGGCCCGCGCCACCAGTACCGCGTTAGTTTCAGCCAGCACGCCTTTGGAGAGGTAGATGTTGTCTTCGAGGCCGACACGCACGTGCCCACCCGCGAGCCATGCCTGGGCGACCATGGGAAATTCTGCGCGGCCAATGCCGAAGGCCGACCACGCCGCACCCCGCGGAAGGAAGTTACGGGCATACAGCAGCGTTTCCGGCGTCGCGGCGAAGCCGTACTTCACGCCAAGCACAAGCGTCCAGAGTCCCGGTCCATCGAGCACGCCCTCCTTGATCAGATCCAGCGCGAGGTGCAAGTCACCGGAGTCAAAAATTTCGAGCTCCGGCTTGACGCCGGCTTCGCGTATCACACTCGCCATGCGTCGAACGTTCTTCGACGTATTGATCACCACGTCGCCGCCTGAATTCATCGTATTCAGGTCGAGGCTGCAGATATCGGGTTTCAACGCAGCGATGTGTTCGACCCGTCTTTCCGGGGGCAGCAGCGTCGTCCCCGGCGCCGCTACCTTGGGGTCGTCGTCGCTCGGAATAAAGCGCCCTCCCGGACCCGTAGTCAGATTGATGATCAGTTCGGGATCGACCGAGCGGATGCGGTCAATGACCTGACGGTACAGGTCGATCTCCATTGACGGCCGGCCGGTTTGCGGCTCGCGCACGTGAATGTGAACGACGGCGGCGCCGGCTTGCGCCGCTTCCAGTGCAGAGGTTGCAATCTGTTGCGGCGTAATAGGCAGGCCGGGATGCTGCTCCGGTTTCGTCAGGTTGCCGGTCACGGCGCAGGTGATGATGGTTTTACGTTCATGCATGATGGGTCTCGCTTAAGTCCAAGTTCAAGTTCAAGCTCAAGCTCAGTTCAGCCGCCGGCCGCCATCGACCACGATCGTGACGCCCGTGCTGAATTTCAAATGGGTCGCGCACGCTTCGATCGCCGCGGCAATATCGTCAGGCGTGCCGATGCGTCCGAGTGGTGTGGTCGCAGCGACCTTGTCGTTGAAGTCCGCGCCCCGTCCAGGCACAAAGCTCGTGTCGACGACACCCGGGGACACATTCAGAACCCGGATTCGCGGGGCGAGCGCCCGCGCCAGCGACGCGGCCATCACATCGAGCCCGGCCTTGGCCGCGCAGTAGGCAATGTTGCTCCCCACGCCCGTGCTCGCGGAAATCGACGACACGTTCACGACCAGACCGTCACCCGATTCGTCGAGCAGAGAGCGAAAGGCCCGAATGGCCGCGAACTGCGCGCGCCAGTGGACCCTCATGATTTCATCGATGAGTTCGTCGGTCAGCGCATCCAGGTCGGCATGTTTGACAGGCTTGGTAAAGCCGGCCGTATTGACGAGGATGTCCGCCCGCCCAAACTGGGCCTTGACGCGACCCGCGAGGTCGGCAAGCGAAGCGCTGTCGGTAATCGCCGTGACTGCGGCCAGGTGACCGCTTCCCGGCAACGAATCGACCACATGCTGCGCCTTGGCGACGTCGGACTGACTTGTGACGACGACAGTGGCGCCGGCGCTGGCGAGCCGGGTTGCCGTAGCGGCACCGATGCCACCCGTACCGCCCAGAATGACCGCCACTTTTCCTTCGAGATCCTTGGACACGTAAATCTCCGCTTTATTTGATGGGGGGTGTCGGGTACGTCGGCGTACCCTCAGCCAGCACAAAATCGTATTCGAGTGTGTAGTACGGTCCTGTCACGTCCGCGTCGGGAGCCTTGCCGTCTTCGTGTAGTGCGAATCTGCCGACCAGCGAGCGGTTCACGCCGAACACGACATCTGAGCCGAGATATTCCGAGTCGTCGGCAAAGACCTGACTGACGAGCGTTTCGTACCCTTCGGCGATGACGACGAAGTGAATATGAGCGGGCCGGTACGGATGCCGGTGCTGCTCCGCCAGCAGCACGCCCACGGGACCATGCGTGGGGACCGGATAACCAGCAGGTCTGACGGAACGGAAGCGGAAGTAACCGTCGGCATCGGTCCTGAAGCGGCCACGCAGATTCATATCGGGCTGGTCAGGATCCTGATTTTCGTAAAGACCCACCGGCGACGCCTGCCACACGTCAACCGAGGCATTCGCGACTGGCCGCTGTGCCCGATCGACCACACGGCCACGCACGAACAGCGGTGCACCGGGCGAGTCTTCAGCGACAATGCACTCGCCGTCGCCGTATTCAGGGGAATTGCCGCGATAGAACGGCCCGAGCAGCGCGCCGGGCGTGCGGTCGGTCTTGTCCATCGTATTGAGCAACGTGACCAGTGTCGAGAAGCCCAGCACATCGGCGCACAACACGACTTCGTTGTGATCGTCTACCGTGGCCTGGCCAATCGCTTTAACGAACTCGATGCCCTGCTCGAACTCCCGGTCCGTCAATCTGACTTCCCGGAAGAACGCGTGGGCGTGCCGGACCAGCGCATCGACGATCTCCTTGAGCCGGGCGTCATCGGTTCGGCTCATTGCAGCCAGCACCACCTCGGTAATCGACTCAGCGTCGTCCGCGATACTGTCCAGATGGGATAAATCAGTCATACGAGTCTCCGAATAGGCTTAGCCATCTGAAACGTGGCTTCATCGCACTTGCCTCACGATGGCGTTGATAAAGCGCTTGAAATTGGATTCGATGGATTTTGCGAGGCCATACGTGGATGCTAGCGACTCAGGGAAAGCGCGGCGGACAACCACTTTCGAGTTTCTGCCAGCCGAGGGTTATCGCCTGGTTGCCAGTCGCTTGACGACGGAGCGCCGTAGCCCGCTCCCCGGGAATGATCCTGCGTCTTCGCCGCAGACGAGAACGCGCTCACCCTCCCCCAATGCCTTGATGAGAAACACGCTCGTTGCCAATTGCTCGCCGCTTTTTGGTGGTGATCTTTTATTGGCGAATACTGGACAACAGGGCGGCCGCGATGAAAAAAAGCCCGCGCATCACGCGAACGTGACGGACTTACGCTCAACCAGCACAATCACGGGTTCACTGCTGTCGCCCTGGAATCACGTGGGTCATGAAGCTGGCTATCCGACCAGCCCCCGCCAAGGTCGCCGATCAGCGATACGGCATCGAGCAGGCGCTGCTGCTGTACGCTCAGCGCGGTTTGCTGATCGTTCAACTGGGTCGTCTGGGCGGTGGCCACGGTCGTGTAATCCACGGTGCCGGCCTGGTATTCGTTGAACGCGATCTCGGTGCCGCGAGTCGCGTCGCGCACGGCGGTGTCCAGCACGTCGGCCTGCTGGGCGAGAATCCGCAACCCGGAGAGGTCGTTCTCGACATTCTCAAACGCGGTCAACACCGTGCCACGGTAGTTGGCAAGAGAGGCCTCATACGCGGCCCTGGCCGCCGCCACCTCGCCGCCACGCTCACCGCCATCGAACAGCGTCTCAGTGGCGCTCCCGCCCAGCGACCACACATGATTGGCGATGTGCAGCAGGCCGGCCAACGGCGACTGCGTAAAGCCGTCCAGCGCCGACAGCGAAATGTTCGGGTAGTACGCCGCCACCGCAACGCCGATCGCCGCGTTCGCCGCGGCCATCTGGCGTTCCGCGGTGGAAATGTCCGGCCGCCGCTGCAGCAGGGTCGAGGGCACGCCGGTCGGAATCGTGGGCAGTGTCGGCAACGCCGTGCTGTGAGGAATGGACAGGTCTTCCGGATTCTTGCCCACCAGCACCGCAATTGCGTGCCCATACTGGGCCCGCGCGACGCCGAGCGCGATCAGGCTGGACTGGGCGTTCTCAAGCTGGGTGCGCGCAGTGATCAGGTTGGACGGCGGCACCGTGCCCGCCTGATCCTGATCGGCGACGACGCGCAGATACCCCTGGTAGGCGTCGACCGTGTGCTGCAGCAGGTCGATGTTGGCGTCGGTGATGCGGAGTTCGATCACCGCGGTGGCGAGCGCGGTCTGCTCGGAGAGCGTGGCATTGGCGAGCGTCGCTTCGCTCGCCTGGGCGGTCGCGGCGTTCTCTTCGATGTTACGGCGCACCTGCCCCCACAGATCAGGCGCCCAGCTCACATTGCCTTCGAGCGAGCCTGAGTTATTCACCGACTGAAAATTGCCGAATCCGGCATTGGCGCTGGCACTGCTGGTTGCACTGCGCTGCCGGGTCACCGAGCCGGTGGCACTGAGAGTAGGAAACAGCGCACTGCGCGCGACGCGCACCTCTGCCAGAGCCTGCTGGTAGTTGGCGTAGTCCTGACGCACGGTCTGGTTGGACACGGACACCATCGGCTCAAGCTGATCCAGCAGCGGATCGTTAAAACCGGTCCACCAGTCGCCCTTCGGCCCCTCGGCGGCGGGCTCGGCCTGCGTCCATCCAGGCGGCAACTCCAGGTACGTCGCCGGCACGGGCACCGGCGGCCGGTGGTAGTCAGGGCCGACCATGCAACCACTCACCAGCAAGGCGACGATCGCGGCCAGAGGGGTGCGGGGAGTGTTCATCTTCATGCTCTCGTATCCGTTCGGCGGTTCCACGGCAAGCCGTCGGACCACCTGGCAATCCTGAAACGCAGGCGGTCGAGGTAAAGGTAGATCACCGGTGTCGTGTACAACGTGAAGACCTGACTCACGATCAGACCTCCCATCACGGTGACGCCCAGTGGCTGGCGCAGCGACGCGCCCTGCCCGATGCCTATCGCCAACGGTACCGCGCCGAGGACGGCCGCGGCGGTGGTCATCATGATCGGCCGCAGACGCACCACGGCGGCTTCGTGAATGGCCCGCCTCGCGTCCATCCCTTCATTGCGTTGTAACTGGATAGCAACGTCCACCATCATGATCCCGTTTTTCTTGACGATGCCGATCAGCAAAATGATGCCGATCAGCGCGATCACCGAAAACGGCGTGCCGAAGACGAGCAAGGCGAGCGTCGCGCCGATTCCGGCCGATGGCAACGTGGACAGGATGGTCAGCGGATGGATCGTGTTCTCGTAGAGTACGCCCAGCACGATATAGACGACGACCAGGGCGGCCAGGATCAGCAGCGGCACGGTACCCATCGACTGCGCGTAGGCCTGCGCCGCGCCGGCGAATGCGCCGTGAACCGAGGCCGGCATGTCGATGTCCTGCTCGGCTTTCTTGATGATCTCGCCCGCCTGGCTGAGCGAGCCGCCGCCCGGCAGATTGAACGAGATAGTCCCGGCCACGAGGCCGCTCTGATGGTTGACCTGCGTCGCGGTGTGGCTGTTGGCGTAGGTCAACATGGTCGGAAGCGGCACCATCGTTTCGGCCGCGGTGCTGTCCGCGCTGCCGCTGGAATTGCCGCCCTTGCTGTTGGAAATGCTATTGGTGAGCTGATTGGCTTCGGCGTCGGCGTTCAGCGCGTTTGTGTTGCTGCTGGTACTTTGCGCCGTGCTCACGGCCACGGCCTGCTTGGGCGCGGTGACGGTGCCGCCCGGCATCTGGGTCTGCTGCGTACCGTTCGCGTTACCTGCCGCCGTGCTCAGGAAAATCTGGTCGAGGGTTTGCGGATACTGCCAGTATTGCGGCGCCACTTCCATCACCACGAAGTATTGATTGAGCGCGTTATAAATCGTCGACACCGTGCGTTGGCCGAATGCGTCGTAGAGCACGTTGTCGATCTGGTTCGGCTGGAAACCGTAGCGCGTCGCGGTCGCGCGGCTGATATTGAGGTAGGTTTGCAGACCGTTTTGCTGCAGATCCGAGTTGACGTCGAGCAGTTGCCCGCGGTACTTGCCGAGTTCGGTCACGAGCTTGGGCACCCACTTGAACAACGCGTCAGCATCGTCGCTGGTCAGTGTGTATTGATACTCGGCCGCTGCCTGCCGGCCGCCGATCTGCAAGTCCTGCTGGGCCTGCAGGAAGAGTCGCGCGCCCGATACCGCATTCAGTTTTGGCCGCAGGCGGTTAACCACCTGGGTAGCCGATAAATGACGCTGAGCCAATGGCTTGAGTTCGATGAAGACGTTGGCGCTGTTGAGTGCCCGACCGCCAGTGAAGCCCGCGACGGAGGCCACTGCGGGGTCTTGCTGGACGATCGACTGCAACTGCGCGAGCTTCTTTTCCATCGCCGGAAACGAGATGCTTTGATCGGCGATAATCTGCCCGATCAGGATGCCGGTGTCCTGCTCCGGGAAAAAGGTGGCCGGCAACAATCTGAACAGGAACACGTTGAGCACGAGCAGCACGATCAACATGAGGCCAATCAATAGCGAGTGGTCGAGCACGGCGTCCAGCGAGCGCGAGTAGGCATTCTTGAAGCGCTCGAACTGCGCTTCTAACCAGCTCGCCCAGCGCGCCTGCGAGTGCTTCGCATGCTGATGGCTCAGCACATACGCGCACATGGTCGGCGTAATCGTCAAAGAGATCAGCAGCGAAAACAGAATCGCGATGGACAGCGTCACCGCGAATTCATGAAACAGCAAGCCGACAATGCCCGGCATCAACAGGATCGGCAGGAACACCGCGATCAGCGACAGGCTCATCGAGATGACCGTGAAACCCACCTCGGCGCTGCCGCGCAACGCGGCCTCTTTCGGATCGAGGCCCGCTTCGAGGTGGCGCACGATGTTCTCCAGCACCACCACCGCATCGTCGACCACGAAGCCGGTGCCGATCGTCAGCGCCATCAGCGAGAGGTTGTCGATGCTGTAGCCGAGCAGGTACATCGGCCCGAACGTGCCGATGATCGACAGCGGCAAGGCGACCGCGGGGATCAGCGTCGCGCGCGGCGAAAGCAGGAACACGAAGACCACGCCGACCACCAGCAGCACGGCGATGAAGAGCGTGCGCTCGGTATCGCCCACCGAGGCCCTGACCGATTCGGAGCGGTCGATCGCCACGTTGACGCGGATGGCGCTCGGCAACGCCGCCTCGATCGAAGGCAGGCGTGCCTGGATCTGCGCGACAGTCTTGACGACATTGCTGCCCGGCATCGGATAGACGATCACGAGCACGGACGACTTGCTGTTGTACAGCCCCGCGTTGCGAATGTTTTCGTTCGAGTCGATCACCTGGGCGACATCGCGCAGCAGCACCGGTGCACCGTCGCGGTACGCGATGATGACGTCACGGTAGGGCGCGGCCTTGCTGATCTGATCGTTGGACAGGATCTCGTAACGCTGCTCGCCCTGGTCGATGTGCCCCTTCGCGCTGTTGGCGTTCGCGGCGCCAATCGCCGCGCGCACGTCTTCGAGCCCGATGCCGTAGCTGCTGAGCTTGCCCGGTTGCAACTCGACCCGCACCGAGGGCAACGCGCCGCCGCCCAGCGTGATTTGCCCGACACCGTCGACCTGGGAGAGTTGCTGCTGGATCACCGAATCGGCGGAATCGTAGAGCTGCGCCTTGGTGAGGGTGTCCGACGTCAACGCGAGCACCATGATCGGTGCTCCCGCCGGGTTGTACTGGCGGTAGGTCGGGTTGGCGCGCAGCGTGGTCGGCAGGTCGGCGCGGGCGGCCTGGATCGCCGCTTCGACGTCGCGGGCGGCGCCGTTGATATCCCGGTTCAGCCCGAACACGATGACGATCATCGACGAGCCGACATAGTTGGTCGAGGTCAGCTGGCTCACGTCGGCGATCGTGGCGAGCCGGCGCTCCAGCGGCTCGGCCACCGTGGAAGCCATGATTTCCGGGCTGGCGCCCGCCATGTTTGCCTGCACCACGATGACCGGATAGGCGATGTTCGGCAGCGGCGCAACCGGCAGCCGGAAATAGGCGAGCACGCCCGACAGCAGGATCGCGACCGCCAGCAAGGTGGTCGCGACAGGCCGCCGGATGAACAGCGCCGAGATGTTCACGGCGCGCTCCTCGCTGCGCGATCAGCGGCCCTCTGGCGCACACGCTGGGCAATCCGGTCGAAACAGAGGTAGATCACCGGCGTTGTGAACAGCGTCAGCATCTGGCTCAAGGTCAGGCCGCCGATGATCGCGAGACCGAGCGGCCGGCGCAGTTCCGAACCCGTGCCGGTGCCGAGCAGCATCGGCAACGCGCCGAGCATGGCCGCGAGCGTCGTCATCAGGATCGGCCGGAAGCGCAACAGCGAGGCCTCGAAGATCGCGTCGCGCGGCGACTTGCCGTGGTTGCGCTCGGCGTCGAGCGCGAAGTCCACCATCATGATCGCGTTCTTCTTGACGATGCCGATCAGCAGCACGATGCCGATAATGCCGATCACGTCCAGATCGCTGCCCGCGATCATCAGCGCGAGCAAGGCGCCGATGCCGGCGGACGGCAAGGTGGACAGGATCGTCACCGGATGGATGTAGCTCTCATAGAGCACGCCCAGCACGATGTAAACAGCGACCAGCGCCGCGACCAGCAGATACACCTCGCTCTGCAAGGAATCCTCAAACGCCTGGGCCGCGCCCTGGAAAGAGGACGTAATCGACGGCGGCAGATTCACCGCCTGCTCGGCCTTGCGGATCTGGTCCACCGCCGTGCTCAACGAGGCATCCTTCGCCAGATTGAACGAAATGGTGACAGCAGGGAACTGGGCCAGATGACTGATCACGAGCGGGGACTTCGTGACCTTGATCGTGGCGATCCCCTTGAGCGGCACCTGGCCGGTGCTGCTGGTCTGGCTGGGCAGATACAGGTTGCCGAGCGAATCCAGATCGGACAGCGCCTCGGGCTTGGCCACCAGAATGACCCGGTACTGATCGGACTGCTCGAAGATGGTCGAGACGATGCGCTGGCCGAGCGCATCGTAGAGCGCGTTGTCGATGGTCGCGGCCGTGATGCCGTAGCGCGCGGCCAGTTGCCGGTTGACCTCGACATTGACGCTCAGGCCCAGCGTATTCAGATCGCTGGTCACGTCGGTAATCGCGGCAATCTGCTTCATCCGCCCAATCAGCGCGGGCACGTACTGGTCGAACGCCTGCTGGTTCGGGCCGCGCAACACGAACTTGTACTGGTTCGGCGAGACGGTGGTGTCGAGCGTGAGATCCTGCTCGGGCTGGAGATAAAGCTTGATGCCCGGTACGTCGGCCACCTCCTGCTGCAGGCGCCGGACGATCTGCTGCGCGTTCAGCGAGCGGTCGTCTCGAGCCTTCAGATTGATCAGGAAGCGGCCGTTGTTCAGCGTGGGATTGGTCCCGTCGATGCCCACGTAGGAGGTGACCGAGGTGACGTTGGGGTCCTTGAGAATGGCCTCGGCCAGCGCCGCCTGGCGCACCGCCATTGCCGTGTAGGACACCGAGTTGTCAGCGACGCTTATACCCTGGATCACGCCGACGTCCTGCACCGGAAACAAGCCCTTGGGAATCACGATATACAGGACCGCCGTGAGCACCACGGTGCCGACCGCCACCAGCAATGTGAGGGTCTGGTGATCGAGCACCCAGCGCAGCCCGCGTTCATAGCCTGAGAGTGTCTTGTTGAACAGGCCTTCGCTGATACGCTCAAACCGGCTTGGGTGCCGTTGCGCCTGGGCGCGCAAAATACGCGCGCAGAGCATCGGCACCACCGTCAGCGAGACCACTGCCG
Source organism: Paraburkholderia sediminicola (assembly GCF_046027825.1). Lineage (GTDB taxonomy): Bacteria > Pseudomonadota > Gammaproteobacteria > Burkholderiales > Burkholderiaceae > Paraburkholderia > Paraburkholderia sediminicola_D. Next base: position 1,615 of record NZ_JAQQDU010000095.1, on the reverse strand, counting down.
ATATAACGATAGTGACCGCGAGGGTGACCGCGAATTCGCTGAACAGCCGCCCGATCACCCCACCCATGAACAGCAACGGGATCAGCACCGCGATCAGCGAGATGGTCAGCGACAGAATCGTGAAGCCGATCTGTCCGGCGCCTTCGAGGGCCGCCTCCAGCGGGCTCATCCCCTCCTCCAGATAACGCACGACGTTCTCGATCATCACGATCGAGTCGTCGACCACGAAACCGGTGGCGATGATCAGCGCCATCAGCGAGAGGTTGTCGATCGAGTAATTGAGCTCGTACATCACCGCCAGCGTGCCGATCAGCGAAACCGGCACCGAGATGCTGGGGATGATGGTCGCCGGCACGTTGCGCAGGAATACGAAGATCACCAGCACCACCAGCACCACCGCCAGCACCAGCTCAAAGGCCGCGTCGGAGACCGACGAGCGAATCACCCCCGTGCTGTCCGAGACGACGGTGACCTGCATGCCCGCCGGCAGCGTGGATTCCAGCGCGGGCAACTGCTTCATGATCTGGTTGACCGTGGCGATCACGTTCGCCCCCGGCTGACGCTGCACGTTGAGGATGATCGCCGGCGTGTGGTTGTACCAGGCGCCCCGCTCGACGTCCTGCGGGGCCTGGGTGGCCCGCGCGACATCGCGCAGGAACACCGGCGCGCCGTTCTGGTAAGCGACCACCGTATCCAGATAATCCTTCGGGTCGACGATCTGGTCGTTCGCGTTGATCGTGTAGTCCAGCTCCGGACCGTCGAAATTGCCTTTAGGCTGACTGACGTTGACGTTGGCAAGCAGCGTGCGCAAATCGTCGAGGTTCAGACCGTAGGCGGCCAGCTTCTGCGGGTCCGCCTCTACCCTGACCGCCGGCACATTGCCGCCGGCGAGACCAACGAGGCCCACGCCCGGCACCTCGGAGATTTTTGTGGCAAGCCGGTTGTTGGCCGCGTCCTCCAGTTGGGTCAGCGACATTGACTTCGATGTCACCGCCAGGGTCAGGATAGGCTGGTCCGCGGGGTTCACCTTCGCGTAGGTCGGCGGCGCCGGCAGACCGCTCGGCAGGTAGCTGTTGGACGCGTTGATCGCCTGCTGAACGTTCTGCTCGGCGATGTCGAGACTCAGCGAGAGATCGAACTGCAAGGTGATGACCGACGCCCCTTCCGAGCTATAGGAAATCATCTGTTGCAGGCCGGGAATCTCCCCCAACTGCACTTCAAGCGGCGCAGTCACGGTGGTGGCCATCACGTCCGGGCTCGCACCGGGATAGAAGGTCTGCACCTGGATCGTCGGGTAGTCGACGGCGGGTAGCGAGGAGACCGGCAGAAAGCGCACCGAGACCAGCCCCACCAGCACAAGGGCGATCATCAGCAGCGAGGTGGCTACTGGCCGAAGAATGAAGAGACGGGAGAGATTCATCAGCTCGTCGTCCGCCGTGGTTTACGGGGCTTGCGAGGCTTGCGCGGCGCTGGCCGGCGTCTTCTGCCGGTGCGCCTGGGACGCAGCCCCCCCCCGAAAACCCCGCGCCGCCCCCCCCCCCGGGCGCCCGCGCGGGGGGGGGGGGCCCCGCTCGGGGGGGGGGCGTCACGGGTTTTCTTGGCGGGGCGGGGGGGG
>NZ_JAQQDU010000094.1:0-31626 GCF_046027825.1 Paraburkholderia sediminicola | reverse complement strand
ATCGCCAAACTGCTCCCGCAGACGGTTTTTCTGGATCTTGCCCGTAGCACCCAACGGGATCGCGTCAACAAAGATCACATCATCAGGCGTCCACCATTTCGCGATCTTGCCGTCATAAAAGGCGAGCAGTTCTTCCCGCGTTAAATCCGCTTGCCGTTTCCTGACGACGATCAGCAATGGACGCTCGTCCCACTTCGCGTGTTTCGCGGCAATGCATGCTGCCTGAGAGACTGCCGGGTGCGCCATCTCGATATTCTCAAGGTCGATGGAGCCAATCCACTCGCCCCCAGACTTGATGACGTCCTTGCTGCGATCTGTGATTTGCATGAAACCATGGGCATCGATGGTCGCAACATCGCCGGTCGGAAACCATACTTGTCCTTCGTCATCGAACTGCAGTGGGCTATCCCCTTCGTTCCGGAAATAGTCGCACACCACCGATGGCCCACGCACCAGCAAGTCACCGGAAGTCGCGCCGTCCCAGGGCAACGCCATGCCGTCAGCGTCAACGATTTTCATGTCGACGCCAAACACCACACGGCCTTGTTTGGATTGCACGGCTTGACGCTCTTTCTGGGACATCGCGATATGCTTGGCCTTCATGGTGCCGATGGTTCCCATAGGGCTCAGTCCAGTTTGGTATCGCGCTAACCCTGCTCTATATGATGGTCGCCAGTCCGGCGCGAATCGAAGGGGAGAAAGGTCAATCGACCGGCATCAGGCAAACTGAATCGCTGGCTACGGTCCGCGTCAGGCATGTGTTGAGAGATCTGTTCTCCTCCCCGGTGTTGATCTGCGTCTACATCGGCAGCGGGCTGCAGCTATTCATCAACGGTGGCCTGCTTGCCTGGCTGCCGAGTTTCCTGAACCGGGTCTATGGCATGCCCCTGAGCAGGGCGGGTGGCGTCGCCGCCGTCTTTGTCCTTTGTGGCGCATGTGGAATGCCCCTATGCGGCGCACTGTCCGATCGCCTTGACCGTGGTTCCCCACGCCGGAAAATGCTCCTGATGATCACCTATAACCTGGTCTGCGGCGCATTGCTGGTCGCGGCATTTCAGTTTCCGGCCGGTTCAGCGCAACTCGCTCTCATCGCATTGGCGATGTTCTTTAGCGCCAGCATTATGGGTCCGAGCGGTACGATGGTTGCAAATCTGACGCCCAAGGCCATTCACAGCACAGCCATGGCAACGCTCGCTTTGGCCTTCAACATTCTTGGGCTGGCGCCGGGTTCCGTTGTGACGGGCGCATTGGCAGACCGACTGGGGCTGGCATCTGCCCTGCAACTATTGCCACTCGCCAGTATCGCGGCCACCGTCGTCCTGTTGATTGGCGTGCGTTATCTGCGCAGCGCGCGAGGTCGCGGTGTAAATAGATAAGGCTATCGAAATGCTTCACATAAATATGGATGCCTTATCAATTTAACGAAACTTCGCTCCAGATGAAACGGTACGATCAATTCCACGACCTGGCAACATAAGCCGTGCTTTGCATAGCGATCGCAATTCCTCTGCCCTCCTTTTCGCGACAAAACCTCGCCCAGAGACTCAGGATGAGATCGGGCCGCGGCGATAAAAAATTTCGTTGAACGCGCGCCGCCAGCAGATTACATCGCAAGCGGCAATCCAGCGCGCACCGCGCCATGTTCCTGACTCCATCGCCAGGTTGCGCATCTTGCTCGGACTACGGCTCACGCAACGCTTGCGCAATCCATCGAAGCAGTCCCCCCCGGAATATTTGACACGGTAGCACTAAGGCTCGACCGAGACCGCGTCAAAACCAAAGCAAGGGGGATAGACAGAATGGTGAACGAGCGGCAGAGCCAGCCAGCGCCGGTTGACCTGCATCAAACCCTATTTTTAAGGCAAGACGTAGCGAACGACAATCGCTTGCCGAGTCACGATAAATAAATAATGTCGACATAAATACATATCGGCGCTATGCTTCAATCATTGTCCTAACCCAAGATCACCACGCAAACGCATAAGCCAGGCGGAGTTGTGGTCAGTGGTTGAGCGGCGTGATCGATCGCCGCCCGGAGCAAGTAGTACGGCGCGATTCGTGTCAGACGTTTGAATGGTTGGAGGAGCAAATGAGTACCCGGGAAAGGTCGTTGAGCGTCCTGGTCGCAAAGTGGCTGGGACACAATTTGATGGGTAGTGCCCGAGTTACGCGGTTCAGCCAGTCACGACAGATGCCGTGGCGTTCTGTGTGCGTGGAGACCACCCAACCGGCTGGCCCAATCGCGATCATTTTCTTTCGACACGACGACGGATCGTGGTGCGTCTTCCCACCTGATGCGAAGCGACCCACGATGAGTTTCGCGCGGAACCCCACACCCACGACGTGCCACTTACTTGCATCTGCGGCGTAATGAACACGTCCTACAAATAGTCGCCGTCGATCCAACCGGGCGAAAGCGCGCATGAATCGACGATCGCATCGTGGTTACGCGGCCATGGATTGAGAAGAGATCGTCGCCGATAAGCCCTATTGGCCATCTCACGCACGCTGCCCATACAAGACGCGGGCAAAAACGCCACGCCCACACTCACAAGCATCGATCGACCTGGTCAACAACAGGAAACAACCTTCATGACTCAACGCCTCAAAACAGCACCCGCCGTGGTCCGCGCAACCTCTCTGGGCAATTCGATCACGGTCGAGCCACTCACTTGCACGATTGGCGCCGAGCTCAGCAACGTCAACCTGGGTGCGGCTGCTGAGGACGACCTGCTGATGGCCGAGATCCGGGCGCTGCTCCTGAAGCATCGCGTGGTGTTCTTCCGCGACCAGGACATCACGCGCGCGCAGCACGTGGCCTTTGCGCGCCGTTTCGGCGAGTTGGAGGACCATCCAGTGCTAGGCAGCGATCCCGATTGCCCGGGACTGGTTCAGATCTACAAGACCCCGGAGAGTCCTCTCGAACGCAACGAGAATTCCTGGCATACCGATGCGACCTGGCGCGAAAAGCCGCCATTAGGCTGCGTCCTGCGCTGTGTCGAATGCCCGCCTGTGGGCGGCGACACGATGTGGGTCAACATGGTCGAGGCTTACAGGCAACTGCCCGAGGATATCAAGACGAAAATCGCCTCATTGCGCGCGCGCCACAGCATCGAGGCGAGCTTCGGCGCCGTGATGCCGATCGAGAAGCGTCTTGCACTAAAGGCTCAGTACCCGGACGCCGAACACCCGGTTGTGCGCACCCACCCCGAAACCGGAGAGAAGGTGTTGTTTGTCAGTGGAAGTTTTACGACACACTTCACCAACTTCAATACACCGGCCAACGTGCGCTTCGGGCTGGACAAGTCGCCGGGCGCCAGTCAGTTGCTTAACTACCTCACCAGCCAAGCCAATATTCCCGAATACCAGGTGCGTTTTCGCTGGAAGAAAAACAGCGTTGCGTTCTGGGACAACCGTTCAACCCAGCACTATGCAGTGATGGATTACGCGCCGTGCCATCGCAAGATGGAGCGCACCGCAATCATCGGCGACGCGCCGTACTGATTGATCTACAGGAATAGCTGACCGGGTTTATCGCTGATCGCGTCAACGGGAGAGCGAAAATCTTGTCTCCCGAATCGGCTCTTCAGGAAGGGGCCCGCGAATGCTGCCGCCCCTGTGTACCTCCGCGCAGGATCGCTTCAGAGGCCAATGAAATAAGTCTGCACGTCCATCTCTTCCGCCCAGATCTGGACGTCGAGCATCTCGCCAAAATCGATCGCCACCCCTTGATAGACGCAGCAGAACCCCTGCGCCGTCCGGTAAACGATCACCCATTCAGGGTCCGCCTCTGTTCTGGTCGACGAGCCTTTCAGGGCATCGAGATGAAGAGCTTTGCCGATGCGTTTACAGGCTGCATCCAGCCCATGTGCCAGTCTCACTTGACGCTCCACTACCGAGGATTGCGCCCGGCGCCCTACCCCGGAAATATCGTGATGCTGCTCGCCACGGCATCCGCAATGTGTTCTTTCGCAATCACGCCGAGCACGCGCGCCGGGCCTCGTCCTTCATGTTGCCCCACGACAACCGCCATCACTGCATGCTGCTTGCGGAGTCGGGTGATGACACCAAACGCGACATCGTTCTCCTGCACGACAATAAAATTGCGCTGCGCGAGTGCCCCAAGCGTAATCTCCGAGTCGCTCTGACTCACCGCACGACGCAAACCCGTGTTGATGCGCAGTACGCCGTAGATCTCATGCTGCTTCGTGACCACAACGTGCCGGAAAGCGGGGCCTTCCGAGTGCGGAAGCAGATCGCGAAAAGGTACTTGCGCATCGAGCACGAAAACGTCCGTCTCCATCACCTGTGCCGCGCTCTGCACAAGAAACATGTTCGCGTGAAGCGCATTGGGGATCTGATGACCGCGCCGCACGAGCTTGAGCGTATAGATGCTTTCGGGCGACAGCAAGCGGCGTGCGCCGAGGCTGAACGCCACTGCGATGATCATCGGCAGCACGATGTCGTAGTCCCGCGTCATCTCAAAGATCATCGCGACCGCAGTCATCGCGGCGCCCGTGCCGCCGCCGACCATCGCGCCCATGCCGACCATCGCAAACGCCGGCGCGCTGACCGGAGCCCCAGGCAGCGTTATGGCAACCAATGACGCAAACGCCGCGCCAAGCGTCGCACCGATGAAGAGCGACGGCGAGAATACCCCGCCCGACGAACCCGACCCCAGACTGACCGACGTTGCCAATGTCTTGCACAACGCCAGCATCAGCAGGAATGCCCCACCCTGCAACTGGCCATAGAGCGTGGCCTGAATGGTCGAGTAGCCGACGCCTTCGACGTAATAATGCCCTGCATAGCGAAACAGCAGATACATGGTCAACCCGACAATCAGCATCCCGACCGTGTGGCGCTGGTAGCGGCCCGGTATACGGTCGAACGCATCTTCGGACCAATGCAGCGCACGGATCAGCAGGGCGGTAGCCGCACCCGCCACGACGCCTAGCAGCGCATACAGAATCAGCGTCAACGCACTGCCCGGCTGGTTTGGAATCGCGCCCAACTGTGCGGGGACAAAGAAGGCTGGCGCTGCGCCAAAGAAGAGCCGGCCAATAAAGGTCGCGGTGCCGGTGGCGATCGCTACCGGCAGGAAGGTGTTGACACTGATCTCTGGCATCATCAGTTCAGTGGCGAAGAGCACGCCGCCAATCGGCGTGTTGAAGGTCGCCGCGATGCCTGCACCTGCCCCAGCGGCCACGAGCGTGATGCGTTGTCCGGCAGTCATCTGCACGATCTGACCGAGCGTCGAGCCAAGCGCAGAGCCGATCTGGATGATCGGCCCCTCGCGCCCCACTGCGGCACCGGAACCAATCGCCAGCGCCGACGCAATCGACTTCACGACCGCCACAACCGGCCGGATCACGCCGCGTTTGTAATAGATCGCATCCATGACCTCCGGTACGCCGTGCCCCCTTGGCTTCCGGAGCGAAGGTGCTCACGATCCAGGTGACCGCGCGACCTCCAACGACGGGCACGAGAATCACCCAAACACCCCACGGCGCGGCCGGCGTGAAGTGGCTGGCATCGTATAGAAACGAAAACTGACCGAGAAAGAACGCGTTGTGTACGAATCCGATCAAACCCCGGAAGACCACGGCCCCTAATCCCGTGACGATTCCCACGACGAACGCGAGAAAGCACAACCAGTACATGGCGATCGGGACCACGGAATCGTCATCCGGGTGGACGACCGCACGCGGTTGCAGCGGAGCAACCTTTACATGGCGTGGCCCGTCTGCAGCCTTATCTGGCCGTTGGGAATCACCCGTCATTGTTTGGTGTCCTCAGAGGGACTACTGGTCGGCCACTGTCATTCACAGTTTCAACTCCTCGACCACTTTCTCCGGCTCAGCCGGCTTCAAGGCTTCGCCTGGGAAACGCATCGCACGTTGCGCCCGCCGCCAATATTACCGAGCGACGATAGGCCCCCTGCACCGCCAAACGACGGCAGCAGCCACGCAATCTGCCGCCACCTGAACTGACAGGCTGGCTTGCGGGCAATGAGGTGGTAGTAGATAGCGTAGGCCACGAAACCGATCGCGACCAGCGAAAAAAGGAACGAATTTGTCTTGAAACCGGTGTGGTAGATCACGAGATTGCTGCAGATGAAAGCGAGCACCATAACCCGCGGAACCTTGTTGCCATTGAGCTTCGTCAACACACGCTTGCAATGCTCAAAGGACTGGCGTCAATACTCATCCCGAACTGGGGCACTCTGGCATGTTCATACGGAGTCCGCGCTATTGCGGAACGCCCAGCCAAATGACTGAACCTCCGACTTGTGCAAGACCGCCAGCTTCGCGAGGCAACGTTCGCCCTTGGCGAGCAGATGCACTTCCACCTGGCGACGGTCGTGCGCACTGGGTTTTCGTGTGACAAGCTCCGCCGCCTCGCATCGGGACACGAGCGCAACAGTTCCGTGTGGCGACGCCTGCAGACGTTCGGCCAGTTCGCCGACCGTGGCCCAGTCCCGGCCCGGGAAACCCTTCACGTGCAGCAGCAACATGTATTGCAGAGGCGTGATTCCCTCCGCATGCACAATCGTCTCGGAGAAATGGAGGAAGCGGCGCAGTTGATAGCGAAACTCAGACAGTTCCTCCAACTCCTGCTTGGTCAACCTGGCATCTTTGGAGCGATTTCTGGTGCCCATAGCCTGCTTTCTCTGGCGTCGCGTTCAGCATTGGAAGAATGTCACTTCATGACCTAATATAAGTGGAGATCGCGCGAATCGCAAAAGACTTTCAAATGAAAGATTTCGTGCACCGCGGCACACGCGCCCGCCCCTGCAGCCGCGTTTGACCACTTCAGAACAGGGGTTCCAGATGGGCTTTGCGCGCCGGCCCTGGACAGGTCGTGGTTCACGCAATGGTTGGCGCTGCATGGGATAGTGGCAGCACAGGACAAAAGGGATGAAACACGGTCTGATCGCCTGGCTCACGGTTCTGGCTACATCGATTGCAAGCAGTACCTTGTACGCCTGTCCGGAAGGCTGTGTCGACGTTGCGATGGTGCACCCGCTGGATGCGGGCTCAACCATCCCTGCTAACGGCATGCCGGCGCAACGCGGTGAGCTTGCGCACGTTACCTACGTGCCCTCATCGCCGACCCGAGTATGGTCTTCCTACCCTTCGCTCCCGGACACTGACGGGTACCATAACGGGCGACGCACACGTTTACACGGCGACAGCTTCGAATGGCCGCAGCGCGATGATGGCAAATAGCGCCGGACAGAATCGCACAACCTGCTGCATTGCCATCCCTGCTCCATCCCCCTTTCCTGCATCACGCGAATTCGCATACTGACTCGATGTCTTCAGTCCGTCTCGCAGCGCGGATCCGGTAGTGTGCGTGAACGCAGCGCATCCACACGTCTTGTTGCCGAGTGCTATGGATTGGCCGCACGGCCAGACTTCATGAACATTCCCGTCAGGGTCAAGAACGAGTTCGCAGATTCGAACTCAAACGCATAGGGACTCGCGAATGCATGGAGTACGAGATGACGCAAATCGCGCGGGATCGCATGGACGATGGCCGCCGTAGGTGGCTGATAGCAACCTCGCTTGCAGGAAGCGTTGCAGGCGTTGCCACCCTCGTGCCGTTTATCGATTCATTCGCTCCGTCCGCAAAGACCAAGGCGGCCGGCGCACCTGTTGCAGCGGACATCAGCAAGCTGCAACCCGGGGACATGATGACCATTGCGTGGCGCGGCATACCGGTGTTTGTGGTCAATCGGACGGAGAAAATGCTGGCAGACGTCGTGACCGCGGACCCCATGGTGGCCGATCCCACCACCAAACACCCCTTTTCGATTCCACTGCCGCCCTACTGCAAGAATGAGTACCGGTCCCGCACGGATCATAAGAACATTCTCGTCGTCGTAGGTGTCTGTACGCATCTCGGCTGCACACCTCGACCGCGTTTTCAGGAAGGTCCACAGGCTAACCTTCCCGACAACTGGCCAGGTGGCTTTCTGTGCCCCTGTCACGGTTCTACGTACGATCTCGCCGGCCGCGTGTTCAAGGACAAACCGGCACCGCAAAACCTGGATGTGCCACGCTACATGTTTGCGTCTTCTACAAGCGTGCTGATTGGGGAAGATGAACATGGAGAAGCGTGACTGAACGCATCAAGCCGCTTATTGGCGCTTATTGGCCTATTCGGCCGCGACCAGCAAGTCACGCATTGAAGCAGTGTTAGCCCGAGCCTGAACCCGAATGCGGCGCGACTTCCGGCGTGCCCTGCGTTCACTGCGCTGTAGCCAACTCGCGCGATGTCGCCCCCTTCGCTGGACTGATCGCCGTCGGCTGATATTCCCGGCTCCCCCCTTCCTGTAATTGGAACTTACCCGTCGAGACTTGAAGCAGTTGCGCCAGCTCAGTCAACGACTGCGCCGCTGCCGCCGCCTGCTCGACGAGCGCTGCGTTTTGTTGTGTCATGCCATCCATCTGCGTAACAGCAACGTTGACCTGATTAATGCCGGCGCTCTGCTCAGCGGTGGCCGCTGTGATCTCGCGCACCACCCCCAACACTCTCGTAATGGCATCTCGTGCAGCCTCGATCGTCACGCCGGTTTTATCGACAAGTTCAACGCCGTTCTGCACCTTTCCAACCGCGCGATTGATCAGAACCCGGATCTCTTTTGCCGCTCCCGCACTGCGCTGCGCCAGCGTACGCACTTCACCGGCCACAACGGCGAAGCCGCGCCCTTCGTCCCCTGCTCGCGCAGCTTCTACCGCAGCGTTCAGCGCGAGGATATTAGTCTGAAATGCAATACTTTCGATCACTGAAATGATCTCCACCATCTTGTGAGATTCGCTCGACACCTCTTGCATCGTCGACGCAGCTTGCGCTGCCGTCGCGCCACCGCGATTCACGATCTGTTCCGCATTCGCAGTCAGTTCACTTGCCGTTTGAGCGTTCTCAGCCGTCTGTCTGACCATGGCGGTCATCTGCTCCATGCTCGCAGCGGTTTCCTCGAGCGAGGCCGCCTGATTCTCTGTGCGCGCGGATAGATCGGCGTTTCCCGCAGCGATCTCGCGCGCACCCGTCGCTACCTTGCTGGCGGTATCCTTGATCTGCCCGATCGTGCCGGCGAGTCCGTCGCGCATGCGTTGCATGGCGTGCAGCAGACTTGAATCGTCGGTCTTGCGGGTTTCGATGGCGATGGCGAGGTTACCCAATGTGATCTCCCCGGCCACCTGGGCGGCATAGGCCGGATCGCCGCCGATCGTGCGCTGAATGCTTCGATTAGTGAATGAAACGAGAGTGGACAGCAACACTGCAAGTCCGGCAAATATCCCGCCAACAATGTAGAGCGACTCTTTGAAAGCCGCGTCGATATCGTCCACATAGGCGCCTGTAGCAATAATCCAGTCCCACGGCGCATATCGCACGACATAGCCAATCTTGCCGACCGCGGCGGTGGCCGGGTCGTGGGGATGCGGGAACACATAATCGACGAAGCCGCCATCCGGCGCCTGCGCGACCGAAGCGAACGTGACGTAGTGGTGCCGCCCATCGGCATCGGCAGTTCCAGCGAGGTCTTTGCCATCTAGTGCGGGTTTGACCGCATGCATGATCATTCGCGGTTTGGAATCGATCACGAGAAAATAGCCGTCTTCCCCATAACGGATATTGCGCAGCCGCTCGAGTGCCTGTTGGCGGGCATCCGCTTCGGTGAGCGCGCCGCTTTGTGAAAGTGCCGCGTATTCCTTCACAATGCTGAGCCCGACATGGGCGACGTTCACCAGATCGTTCTTGCGCTCATCAATGCGAGTCTGCCGGGACAACCATGCCGCCGACACGGACACGACGAGTAGTGCCACCAGACTGACGACCAGAGGCAGCCAGAGCTTTTGCGTGAAACTGAGTCGGTGCATGCACGCTCCACATCGCTATCGAGGGTTCGCCCCAGGTCCCGCGATGGCCGCGATACCGCGATCCGGGGACTGGCGAGTCGTTGCCTGAACACGGCCACCCGACCTGTTTATCGACATGGGGGGCGCCGATATGTGTAGAGACAAACCCTTTGTCGGGCGCCGCCAGACGATCTACTCCGCATGCGTGAGCGCTGATCGATCCCGTCGCGCCCGACAATCGCCTGCGCCGCGCGGCGGCGCAGGGATGCCGATCATGGAAGGAAGGTCATTGACACTCAGTGGCTGATCGCTTCCAGAGCCAGGCCTCGAGTGGGCGGTCCGAGCAGAATCATGCAGATGGCGACGATCATCGAAATACCGATAAAGACCGCAACGCCGGGTACGCCATAGCCGTGCAGCAGAATCCCGATCGCAAGGCCGGCGAAAGCAGCGGAAATCCGGCTCCACGAGTACACGAATCCGATTGCCCGGGCACGAACACGCGTTGGGTATAGCTCCGCCTGGTAGCCGTGATAGGCGTAGGACATAATGTTTGCCGAGAGCGTGAATAGAACGCCGAGGGCGATCAGCAGCCACGGCTCAGAGGCTTGCGAGAACACCGCGATCACGACCGCCATGATGACAAGACCGCCGATGATCTGAACCTTGCGCTCCACCCTGTCTGCAAACCACGTGCCGAGCAGCGGGCCGAAGGGGTTGGCAATAGCAATGATGAATGCGTAGCCGAGGCTGGCAGTCACGTGAATACCGCGGTGAATCAACAGCGTCGGCACCCACGCCGCGAACCCGTAGAAGCCGATCACCTGGGCCATGTTGAAAATCGACAGGATGATCGTGCGGCGGCGATACTGGGACGTAAAGATTTCGCCCAATGTGCCCGCCCCTCCGCTCTCCGGCGCGACAGCCCGTGGTGCGGCCAGTTGAATGCCCTTCTCCGCGACGACGCGGCGCTCGATATCCGCAACGATACGCTCGGCTTCGTCGATCCTTCCATGACGCGCCAGCCACCGCGGGCTTTCCGGAATGTGGCGCCGCAGGATCCAGACCACGATTGCGCCCACGGAGCCAATCAGGATCACCACCCGCCAGTAGTCGAGCCCGAGTGGCTGAGTGCCTTTCAACGCAAAGGCAAGGAACGCCACCACCGGTACAACGGAGAACGTAATGAACTGATTGACGGCGTAGGCACGCCCTCGCTGCTCACTTGAAATCAGTTCAGAAATGTAAGTATCGATCGTCACCAGTTCGACCCCGATACCCATTCCGGCAATGAAGCGCCAGATATCGAGGCCCAAGCCGGAAGACTGGAACGCCATGATGATCGTGCACACCATGTACCAGATCAGCGACCAGGTGAAGATCAGCCGGCGGCCAAACCGGTCCGCCACAAAGCCGAACACCAGCGTGCCGACCCACAGACCGGCGAACGTCGCGAAAACAAAGGTGCCGAAGCCGGAGACGGCCAGAGGTTGAAGGTACGCGAGAAACCCCAGCGATTCGGGCTTGAAAAGCCCGGACTCGGTCATGCCCGGCGCAACGTAACCCGTAAAAAAGAGGTCATAGAACTCAAACACACCGCCCAGCGAGATCAGGATCACCATCGTCCAGATCGTGCGCGATGGTGGCAAACGGTCTAACCGCGCCGCTATTTCGGCTGCTTTCTGAGTGGACATAAATCCTCTTGCTTGAAGGAATCGGCACCAAAGCGCTCCCGCACGAGGCGGCAGCCGCAAGGTGGACAGCCCAATGAGCCGGCAGGGGCCTGAAAGTCAATCTCGCATATATCCACCGGCAAAATCAATGAGTGTCAGTACCAACCAGCGATCTGGCGATTGATGCCGAAGTACTGTTCATGGCCGGCGGATATCGGGATCCTGTTAGTCCTTTTAATAGGATGACGTCACTACTTCAACCGAACAAGAAACGGCCGGATAGTAGCCTTCACAACCAAGGAGGTTTCACTATGCGTATCTTTCTGACCGGTGCGACAGGCTTCATCGGCGCGACCATCGTGCCCGAACTCATCAAGGCGGGTCATCAGGTGATCGGCATGACGCGTTCGGACGCCGGCGCTCAAGCGCTTATCAATGCAGGGGCGCAGGTGCATCGCGGGACCCTGGAGGACCCGGAGAGCCTGCGCAGCGGTGCCGCACAAGCCGATGCCGTTATCCACACGGCATTCGATCACGACTTCTCAAGATTCGTGGAGAACTGCGAAAAGGACAAGCGTGCGATCGCGGCACTCGGTTCCGCGCTCGCTGGCTCCAACCGCCCTCTGATCATCACCTCCGGGACCGCCTTTGGTGCCGCTGAGCCCGGCCAAACGGCGACCGAAGATGTCTTCAATACCAGTCGTCCCCATCCGCGGATTGCCTCCGAGCTGGCTGGGAATGCGCTACTCGAGGCCGGTGTCAACGTGTCGGTGGTACGTCTGCCTCAGGTTCACAACCCGTTCAAGCAGGGTCTCATCACGCCGCTCATTGCTATTGCCCGGGAGAAAGGCGTCTGCGCCTTCGTGGGCGAAGGCCACAACCGTTGGCCGGCTGGCCATGTCTCCGACGTGGCGCTGCTCTATCGGCTCGCCGTAGAAAAGGGCGAACAGGGGGCTCGGTATCATGCGGTCGGCGAAGAAGGCATCAGTTGCCGCGACATCGCCGAGGCGCTTGGCCGGGGTCTGAACTTGCCCGTCGTTTCGATCAATCCGGATGAAGCGGCATCGCATTTTGGATGGATGGCCATGTTCGCCGACGTGGATATGCCGGCCTCCAGTGCCCTGACCCAGGCCCGGCTGGACTGGCATCCAACCGGACCCACACTCATCGCCGACCTCAACGAAGCGCGGTACGCCTAGTCACCTCGTCACCACGGGATCGTTTCGTTCTCCCAGCGCGTGAACGTTCCTGTGGGGCTGTCCGGGCCCAGCAACGCGACGCGCACCGCTTCGCGAGCGCCCTGCTCGACCGTCTGCGTGCCCGCATATCCATTGAGGTTCGTCCTGGTGAAGCCCGGGGAGACAGCGTTGACCTTGATCCCCTCCGGCTCCAGCTCGATTGCCATGGCGACCGTCAAAGCGTTGAGTGCCGTTTTGGACGCAGGATAGACGGGACCAAAGATCGCTCGGTAAGGGAAGTCCGAGTTTGAGTTGGCCGTTAGCGACCCAACGCCGCTCGACACGTTGACGATACGGGCGCCGGGCGTCTCGCGCAGGATCGGCAGCATCGCCTGATAGACGGCGAGAACGCCGAACACGTTGGTGTCCCACACTGCGCGCATTTCATCGAGCGACACGTTGCTCGCGCGAGTCGTCTTCACGTACTCCTCGACGGATTGCCCGGGCAGCTTGTTCGTATTCGAAATGGCCGCGTTTTGCATCAGCACGTCGAGGCGGCCAAACTCGTTACGAACGCGCTCCGCCGCGGCTTTGATCGAAGCCTGATCCGTCACGTCGAGCTGGAGCGCATGGGCGTCCGGCCCTACGTCCCTGGCTGCTGCCTCGCCGCGGTCGAAATTACGCGACCCAACCAGCACCGTGAAGCCGTGTGCCGCGAGATCCTTTGCGATCTGAAGACCGATTCCCTGATTAGCCCCGGTGACCAGGGCGACGGGTTTGTCCTGCATGACAATCTCCTTGTGTATTGCACTGTATTGCGCAGTAGCGCGCAGAAATTCAGGGCGACGACGCCCGCCGGTCAGCGAACCTCAGCCGCCCAGGCTTCGGCGTCGGCCCCGGCCGGGATGCGCATCGGCGATGACGGGTCGGTCGCCGCGCGCCACACGGCTTCGGCGACATCCTGTGCATGGGTGATCGGAGCAGACGTATCCCCTATCCTCGCGACGACGCTCTTGGCGAGATCGGCATAGGCCTCGTGGTCGAAGCCGTGGATGTGGGCGCGCGCGTTCTCTCCGAAGCGGGTGTCGGGCGCACGGCCCGGCAGCACCAGGTGCGCCCGCACGCCGAACTGCTCGAGCTCCAGCGCCATCGACTCGGTGAATGCATTCACCGCCGCCTTGCTCGCGCGGTACGCGGCGAGCAGAGGCAGTGCTTTCAGCGTCACGCTCGACGTGACATTCACGACGACACCGGCCCTGCGCTGCCGAAACTGGGGCAGTACGGTTTGCGTCAATGCGATCGTGCCGATGGTGTTAGTTTCGAAAAGCTCGCGTACCGTCGCGATCGGGGTGAGTTCGGCAGGGGAAGCTGCGCCGAAGCCCGCGTTGTTGACGAGGACGTCGATCGGGCCTGCGGCCTCGACAGCCTCGCGAATGCTCTCCGGACGGGTGACGTCGAGCGCCAGCACACGCAGGCGGTCCGAAGGCGGCAGCACGTCGGCACGCGGTGTACGCATCGTGGCGACGACCTGCCAGTCGCGGGCCAGGAAGTAGCGAGCGATCTCGAGGCCGAATCCGGAAGAGCAGCCGGTGATTAGTACGGTTTTCATGGGCAATCCCTTGGGGTGGTTTGGGTGTGCCCCTACGATAGATCTCTGAGACCGTACTCGCTACAATCAATCATCCGAATTTCATTTGCAGGAGTCCGGCGATGATCGATCCCTTAGCCGAAGTCGTGACGCTGCTGCAACCAGGCGCCAGGTTCTCCAAACTCGTCCTCGGCGCCAGCCCCTGGCGCATTAGCCGCTCGGATGCCGGCCAGCCGTTCTATTGCGTGATCCTCGAGGGCGGGTGCCATATCGCGATCGATGGACACGAGCCGATCGAGCTCCTGTCGGGCGACTTCATCCTGATTCCGGCGGCCTACGGCGTTGCGATGTCCAGTCTCGAACCCCCACCACCGGGGATCGAGACGCTGGCGCCCGTTGCGCTGGGCAACGGTGAATTCAGAATCGGCGCGCCGGGCAACCCGATCGACTTGCGAATGGTGGCGGGCCATTGCAGCTTCGGTTCACCGGATGCATCCCTGCTGGTGTCCCTCCTGCCGCAATTCGTACACGTCCGCGGCGAACAGCGGCTGGCCACGCTCGTGCAACTGGTGCGAGAGGAAACACGCGAGCAGCGGCCCGCGCGCGAAGTCGTGCTCTCACGACTGCTGGAAGTGCTACTCATCGAGGCGTTGCGGTCCACGGCAGAAACGAACGCGTCACCGGGCCTCGTGCGCGGGCTCGCCGACAGCCGGCTCGCGGCCGCAATCCGCGAAATGCACGAACACCCAACGCACGCGTGGACGGTTGCCGAGCTCGCGAAGGAGGCCGCGCTCTCGCGCTCGACCTTTTTCGAGCGCTTCAGCCGCGCAGTCGGCGTTGCGCCGATGGAATATCTGCTCACGTGGCGCATGGCACTCGCGAAGGACCTGCTGCGCCGCAACGAAGGCCGTGTCGGCGAGATTGCGCTGCGCGTCGGCTACAGCTCCGCCAGCACCTTCAGCGTCGCCTTCACGCGGCACGTCGGCCGGCCGCCTACGCAATATGCGCGCGAGGAGCAGGCGGCCGCGAACGACGCGTAAGACGGGTGACGCGTCGTGGATCGACGCAAACCAGCGGCCCGCGCCGCCTCGTACCGCGGCGTTGCCCTCAGAACGGCACGTCGCCTTCAATCGTCGTGCGATACAGTTTGCGGCGCAGATGATCGGGCGTGCCGGCTGCAAGATGCATCAATGAGCGGTTGTCCCAGAACACCATGTCGTGTTCGGCCCATTGATGCCGGTACAGATGCTCGGGCCGCACGCTATGCGCGAAAATCTCCTCGAGTAACGATTTGCTCTCGTCTTCCGGCAAGCCGATCACTCGGGTGGTGAAATGCTCGCTGACGAAAAGTGCGCGGCGCCCCGTCTCAGGATGCGTGCGCACGATCGGCTGCACCACCGGTTTCACCTCTGCGATCTGCTCGGCCGACAAATTCGGCCGCCACGGGCTGCGCTTCTGCAATTCCGCGTATTTCGCGAGATACGTGTGTTCCGCCGAGCGCCCTTGCACCGCGCTGCGCAAGTGCGCCGGCAACGTGTCCCACGCGAGGTGCATGTTGGCGAACAGCGTATCGCCGCCTTCCGAAGGCAGTTCCTGCGCATGCAACATCGAACCGAGGCTCGGCTTCTCCTTGTACGACAGATCGGAATGCCAGTAGTAACCGGCGTCGCCGAGACCAATCGGCTGGCCGTTTTCGACGATGTTCGAGACGATCAGCACCTCCGGGTAGCCGGGCAACTGGAATTGATGCAGCACGTGAATCTGCAACGGGCCGAAGCGGCGACTGAAGGCAATCTGCTGATCCGGCGTGATGCGTTGATCGCGAAACACCAGCACGTGATGGTCCAGATGGGCACGGTGGATACGTGCGAAATCGTCCTGACCCAGCGGCTTGCTGAGATCGAGACCCAGAACTTCCGCGCCGGCGGGACCGTCGAAAGCGCGAATTTCGATGGGCTGCGCTTGTTTGACATGGCCAGCAGCGCTGGCGGCGGTGGGTGTAAAGGCAGTCGTCACAGGAAACTCTTTGTCGAATCTGTTCGAAAGACGCCCACAAGGGCGCAGCCAGACAAATCTACCGGCGCACGCGCGCGACGACAACGAAGCAAATCCGATACGGTTATCTGCTGGAATGATAAACCCGATGTTTTAACGCGCGGCGGGCAGCGGCGGTGCGTCCGTGTTCACTTGCGGAATAACGATGTGAGAATAAATCGGTTCAGTCATCCTGTCCGCGCAAATAAAGTGATCCGGCATCGCCAGAGGCTTTCGTGGCCTTCACGCTTGAGCGTCGAATTCTTTCTTTTCAGGAGCAGTCAATGACAGCATCGAACGCACGTACGGCCGACCATCCCATCGACAGGCAATTCCTAAACCGCTGGTCGCCGCGCGCTTTCACGTCCGACCCGATTTCGGAAGCAAGCCTGCTGACGCTTCTCGAAGCTGCCCGCTGGGCGCCGTCCTCGTATAACTCCCAACCCTGGCGTTTCGTTTATGCAAGACGGGATACCCCCCACTGGGAACAATTCGTCGGCTTCCTCAACGAATTCAATCGAAGCTGGGCTCGCGAGGCAGCGGCCATCGTCATCGTTCTGTCCAAGAGCACGTTCACGCCGCCCGGCGGAGCGGCTGAAGTCCCGGCTCCCACCCATTCGTTCGATACCGGCGCCGCGTGGGCATATCTGGCGCTGCAGGCCAGCCTCTCCGGATGGAATGCACACGGCCTTGCCGGCATCGAACGCGAGAAGATCCGCCAGGCGCTCGCCGTTCCCGACGTCTACTCCATAGAAGCCGGTATCGCAATCGGCCGCGCCGGGGACAAGGCATCGCTGCCGGAAGCGCTACAGGCACGTGAAGTACAGAGCCAACGCAATTCCCTGACCACCATCGCATCGGAAGGACGCCTCGTTCTCTGACGCTCCTGCAACCGGCTCGCGGGGCGAGCCGGCGAGAGAGGCCCTTCCGGGACGCGGAGGTGGCAGACGGAGCACTCACTCTCGTCCTCCAGACTCCCCACCGGAAACGATGGTCGAAGTACCCGCCGTTTCGGCACGCTTCATGGTGAAGTTCCAGCGTAGTGCCGTGGCCGTATCGACCGGTGCCGGCAGAAGACCCGCTCGATAGAAGGCGTCGGCGATCTTTTGCTGCTCACCGAAATTCTGCGCGTCGACCGCGCGTACCGCGTAGCTGCGGCGTGCATTGGCACGCTCGATGGTCGCCGCGTCTAACCCCCAGATCGGCGCGAGCAACTTCGCTGCATCGTCGGGATGGCTGCGAAGCCATACACCCGCCGACGTCAGCTGTGCGAACACAGTCCTAATCACATCGGGGTGAGCCGCAGCGAAGCTACTGGACGCCAGGTAGTACCGTTGATAGGAGGCGAGGCCTTCGCCGTTGGCGAGGATGCGCACGTCCGGCGCTTTGTCGACCGACGCGACATACGGGTCCCACGTCACCCATGCATCTACGCTGCCGCGCTCGAATGCGGCACGTCCATCGGCGGGCGTCAGATAGCTGATGCGCACGTCAGCAGATGCGAGACCCGCTTTGGCGAGCGCGGCGAGCAGCAGATAATGGCTGCCTGCAGCCTTGGTCACCGCGATGCGCTGGCCTTTCAGGTCGGCAAGCGTATGCAGCGGGCCGTCGCGCTTCACGATAATGGCCTGGGCGCCCGGCGACGGCGCTTCCTGCGCGACATACACAAAACGCGCATGAGCGGCCTGAGCGAACACCGGGACCGTATCGGCAACATCGGCGCTAAAGTCGACTGCGTCGGCGTTGAGCGCTTCGGTCAGCGGCAAGCCGCTGGCAAACTCGTTCCAGCTAATGCTCACGCCCAGTGGCGCCAGCGCCTGCTCGAGCGAGCCACGCGCTTTCAGGATTGTGATGAGCGTTGAAGACTTCTGATAGCCGATCCGTAGTTTCACCGGGGCCGGAGAATTGGCGGCAGTCTGCGCGTGAGCGGCACTCACGACGAGCAGCGAAGTCAGCACCGCGCGAGCGAGCAAACGAAAGATGGAAAAGGTCACGGCGCGAAATTCCGGTCTGGTCAGGACGATAAAACTGTGATCGTAGCAACGCCGGATCGCACGGATAAGCGAGCGTTTTAACTATGCTTAGCAGGCGGGCGCATAACGGCAAAACCAACGTTGAAAATCGGGCATGCCACTCGGATAACGACGGCGACTACAGCCAGATTGCGCTGCCAATGCGCTATACGAGGTAATAGAGTTCCGTCGCGCGCTGCTCAGTCTGTGAGCGCCGCGCGCAGTGGGCACAGGTGTTACGCTCTCCCAGTTGCGCATAGGCGTAACGTACTGCGCGCACCGTCGCCGACCACGTTTCATCCTCTTCCGGGAAAAACCGCTTTGCCGGATACCAGTCGGAGAAATGCAGATTGGTCAGTACGCCACGCAATGCCGGCCGCAGTCCCGCGAGCAGGACGATGAGTCCGTCGCGCTGCGCGTCGCGCAGAAAATGCTCGAGCCGTTCGATGCACACCACGTCAGGATTCCTGACCCGCTTGAAGCGCAGGACGAGATACCGAACCCCTTGCTGCTGCGCGCGTGCCTTGATGGTGTCGAAATGACGGTCGAGCTCGGGGGCCGCCCCAAAGAAAAATTCCCCTTCGAAGTCCCAGACCGCCACCGCCGTACACAACGGATCGGACAACAAACGCTCTCTAACGACACCTTCCGGACTCACGGCCAGCTCAGTTGCCTTCAGCTTCGCCGCGCGTGGCACGAATAGCAGGATCGACAGCGCAACGCCGATCAGAATCGAGAATTCGACGCCGATCAGCAACGCGGCCAGCGCCGTCAGTATGATCAGACCCGCATCGTATTTCGACGCCCGGAGTGTGTACCGCAGGCGCTCCACATCGATCAGGCGCACCGCCGTCACGAGCAACAGTCCCGCCAGCGCCGCCTTCGGGATATAGCGCGTGAGCGGGGCAAGCGCCAGCATGGCCAACGCGACCGCAACCGCGGTCACCACGCCCGAGAAGCGGGTGGCAGCGCCGGCCTGATAGTTGATCGCCGAACGCGAGAGCGAGCCGGAGACAGGAAGACAGCAAAAGAAACCTCCCACCAGATTGGCCACCCCTTCGGCAAGACATTGCCGGTTGTAGTCGAGCGGTTGATGCGTGTGATGGGCAATCGACTTGGCGATGGACAGCGCCTCCAGCAGGCCGAGAAACGCGATCGCCACTGCGCTCGACGACAACTGGCCGATCCAGCTCAAGTGAATTTCCGGAATATGCGGCGACTGGAGCCCTGCTTTGAGCGCGCCGATGACGGCAACCGGCGTGTGGCCGCCCTCACCGGGTTGCGACCAGCCCAACGCATAGACGGCGCCCGCGACGATCAACAGCGCGACGAACATGTCGAGTTGCGGCAGCCGGTAACGCCGCACGGCGCGTCGCAGCGCCACCGCCAGCACGACCGAGGCCGCGCTAATGGCCAACGCCTTCAGATTGACCGGATCGCCATGGACCACAGTCAACCAGAGCCGGACCAGCACGTGCTGGTGGCCGGTGCCTTTCTCCCGCACGCCCAGCGCGTTGCCGATCTGCCCTATCGCCAGCAGCACGGCCGCGCCGGCCATGAAACCGAGGATGACCGACTCCGAGATGTAGCGAGTCAGATCGCCTAGCCTGAAAACGGCGATGCCGATCTGAACGATACCGACCATCACGCCAAGCAGGAACATTGCCTCATAGATATCGGACGTGGCATTCGGATCGAGGAACGCGAGCGCGCTGAACACGACGAGCGAAATCGCGCTGGTCGGCCCGTTGATCAAATGCGACGACGAGCCCAGCAGCGATGCGACCAGCGTCACCACCACCGCTGAATACAGCCCGAAGCGGGGATCCACACCTGCAATCAGCGCATACGCCATGCCTTGCGGCAGCGAAATGGCGGCGACGGTCAGACCCGCGAGCAGATCACGTTTTCCTTTGCTCCAGTCGTACGAAAAGTTACCGGACAGCGCCATGATGTTTTAACCCTTGTCTTGTGCACCCGTGGCTGGGCCTGGGCCGGAGGAATTCGCCGCCCCCACCCCGTTAACCGGTTTAAGAACCGTGTCGAGAATGCCGTTTTCGTCGAAGAAGCGATGGTTCGCGTCGTCCCAGTCATGGGCGATCGCCGTCACCGGGAACAGCTTGAGCGGCGGCAGGCGCGCGGCGAAGCGCTGCGCGATCCCCGGATTGAACGGACGGTAGCCAGCCAATGCGATCGTCTGCTGGGCCGTGTCGGTAAACAGAAATTCCAGGTACGCCCGCGCGTACCGTTCGCTGTGATGCCGCGCCACATTCGTATCGACCCACGCGACGTACGGCTCGGCGAGAATGCTGACGGGTGGGTAGACGATCTCAAGTTCGTCGCGTGCGTCGGCGACCTCACGCTGCGCTTCGTTTTCCCACGCGAGTTGCACGTCGCCGATCTTCTCGACGGTGAAACCGGTCGCCGCGCCACGCGCGCCGCTATCGAGCCGGACGGCGTGCCTTGTATAGCGCACTTAAATAATCGCGTGCTGCCTGCTCGCTGCCGCCACGGGTGGTCACCGCGCCCCACGCAGCGAGGGCGCTCAGCTTGCCGTTGCCGGAACTGCGCGGGTCGGGCGTCACGACGTCCACGCCCGGCGCGATCAGGTCCGGCCAATCGTGGATATGCTTTGGATTGCCCTTGCGCACCACGAAGACGATCGTCGAATAGTACGGCTGCGAGTGATTCGGCAAACGCGCGGCCCAGTTGTCGGCGATCAACCCCTGCTTGCGCAGCGCGTCGACATCCGAATAGAGCCCAAGCGTGACGACATCGGCCTGCTGGTCGCCGGCCACCACCGCGCGCGCCTGGCGGGACGAGCCACCGTGCGACTGCACCACGCGCAGCCGGATTCCGGTTTTCTGCTGGTATGCCGCAATGAACTGGGCGTTGAGGCTGCCATAGAGTTCGCGAGTGGGGTCGTACGATACGTTGAGGATCTCATTGCGGGTATTCCCCTGAACGTTCTTAACGCCAATCAGCGTCACGGCGATCACAACACCGGCCACGGCGGCAAGATTGAGCAACGGCAGACGTTTCATGGCTTCTCCGGCGGGCCCGGCCAGGCGAACCCACTACAGCACCGGAAAGCTCCGGCAAAGGCGGTGCTTGCGTACCGTCATCCGAAGACGATTGTCTGCCTGAGCGGGACTCGCGGAGAACCAATTTGTTCTGATATGCAAAGCGACGCTAACGAGGAACCGTAGGCTATTCGCAAGCCGGCGCCATGGCTCGCTCGATGCGTCGCTCGAAGGGTCGCTGTGCTTTACGGCTGGATGTACACGTCAGCAAAGTTGCCGCGCAGACCTTCGCCAGTCGGTGCGTAGTCCTTCACCTTCTTCGAGACAATGGTGATGTTGGGGTTCGCACCGAACTCGATTGACGGAATGTCGTCGTGCACGATCTGCTGGAACTGGATGAATAGCTGACGGCGCTTCGCCTCGTCGGTTTCCACCGAAGCCGCTTCCAGCAGACGGTCGACCTCCGGGTTCGAATAGTGTGCTGCGTTGGAGAACGGCAGACCGATCTTGAAGTTCTTCGACCAGAAAACGCGCTGTACGCCGACAGTCGGATCGAACACGTTGGCAAGCGCTTCGAGCGTGATATCGAAAGCGCGATCGGTGTACGCCTTCTTCACGTAGGTCGCGAAGTCATAGCTCTCGATCTCGGCGTCAATCCCGACACGCGCCAGCGACTGACGCACAAAATCAGCAGCGCGGGGGTTCTGGAAGGGATTGAACAGGAGCCGCAGCTTGAAGCGAGTACCGTCCGGGCCACGCTTCAATCCGGCTGCATCCAGCGCGGCATTGGCCTCGGCCACGTCATACGGAAAGTAATGGATGTCGGCATCGTGATACTTCGTATTCGCAGCGCCGATCGCGGCGGCCGAGACCTGGCCATAGCCGTACCAGACAACCCGGTTCAAGGCATTGACGTCGACAGCCTGCGATATCGCTTTGCGCACCGCCTTGTCCTTAAGGACCGGTGTGTCCAGATTGAATATCAACTGCTGGTGGTTGCTGACATAGGGCCAGTTGGTCGTATCAACATTGAAGTTCGGCAGCGTGCTGAAACGCTTGACATCCGATAGGGGAATCGCCTGGTCGCCAAGGTTCGCGGCGCCTGATTCGAGCGCCGCCGCCCGGGCCGCACCGTCAGGAAGGAAGCGCACGATGACCTTGTCGACGTACGGCTTGGGTTTGTCCCAGTAGTCCGGATTGCGCTCGAGAAGAATGTAGTTGCCGTGCACGAACGATTTGAAAATGAACGGGCCAGTGCCGATCGGCGCACTGTTATACGGATTGGAAACGATGTCCGTCCCTTCGTACAGATGCTTCGGGATGGTCGGCGACTCGGAACCCGAAAGCGCGGTCAGGAGAAACGGCGCCGGCTTCGACAGTTCGATGATCGCTGTATAAGGGTCCGGCGTCTTGACGTCGGTCACGTTCGCAAACGTGCTTCGGCCGCGCGGATGGACCTGCTTTAGCGTCAGGATCGAAAATGCAACGTCGGCGGAAGTGAACGGCTTGCCGTCGTGCCACTTAACCCCCTGCCGCAAGGTGAAGCGATACTGAAGTCCGTCCTTGCTGACAGACCATGCGATAGCCAGCAGCGGCTTCGGATTGAGATCCTTGTCGTAGGTCAGCAGGCCTTCGACCACCTTGGGACCGATCTCGGCGTTACCCCCGGCGGTGGTGGTCAACGGAATGATCGACGCCGGTTCCGGCGTGACGATCCATGTCATGGTTCCACCGTGATTGGGCGCTGCTAGAGCGGGTACCGTGCCGGTGCAGATCAGCGTGGTCGCGAACAACACACCGAATATGGTTCCCCGCAACCTGTTCTGGAAGCTCATAGGTATCCTGTTTATTATAAAAATTCAGGATACTAAGGCGTTTCGAAAGGATCGGAAAACAAGCAAGCGTCATTAGCTTTGCATTTTTTAGCGCGATCCGCCCGGTCCCAATACCGGGCGCGTGGCCGCCGCTTCGCCCGCATGTATTGGGCTGGACCAACCTGCATTACGGGCTCAATGCTTTGCCAATCGCCGAATCGCCACGCTCGTTGTGAGCCGGTACAACCACCACCCCGCCACCATCGCAGGCAGGAAATAGAGCGCTTCCGTGTCAGGCGCCGCAAGCAGTGCGATGGCCGGGCCGGGACAATAGCCGGCGATGCCCCAGCCGGCGCCAAAGATCAAGGCGCCCGCAATCAGCCGACGGTCAACCCCCTTCGTTGTGGGCAAATCGAAGGACTGCGCCAACAGCGGCGCTTTGCGCTGCAAAATGAAATGGAATGCCACCGTCGCAACAGTCGCTGCGGCCCCTAGTACGAAGATCAAACTCGGATCCCACTTTCCAGCGACGTCGAGAAAACCCAGCACTTTCAGCGGGCGTGTCATGCCTGACAGCGCGAGGCCAACGCCGAACAGAAGTCCGCAGATCAGACTGACCAGATAGCGCCGCATCATTGAACACCCAGCACGTGACGCACGACGTAAGTCATGGCGATACCCGCAAGCAGAAAAGTCAGCGTGGCAACGAAGGAGCGTGGAGAAAGCCGGGCGAGACCGCACACCCCATGACCGCTGGTGCATCCCCGCGCGAGTGCCGTGCCGAAACCGACGGCCAGGC
Source organism: Paraburkholderia sediminicola (assembly GCF_046027825.1). Taxonomy (GTDB): domain Bacteria; phylum Pseudomonadota; class Gammaproteobacteria; order Burkholderiales; family Burkholderiaceae; genus Paraburkholderia; species Paraburkholderia sediminicola_D. Next base: position 7,636 of record NZ_JAQQDU010000094.1, on the reverse strand, counting down.
CACCCGCGATAAGCAGCACCGGCGGAAATCCGGGACGGCTATGCGGAACGACGGACGCATCCCCGTTGTGCTTCCCAAAGACATAAACCAACCAGGCACCGGCGACGAGTCCGGCAAGGAACAACGCACGCCACCAGAACACTTCGCGGCCGCCGGAAAAGAGACCACGAGCGATACCGCTGATGCCGGCGATACGCCCATTGGCCCAGAGCAGCAGCGAGGCCGAGAGGCCGATGAGCACACCACCGGCCAGCGCACTATAAGGTGTAAACGATTCCATCGAAGCCCTTTGCCAAACCCTCTGAATGCAGCCTGCCCGGCCTGCAGCGCCCCGTTGGCAGAAGAGCTGCGGCAACCGTCCATGTGGACGCGATTTTAGAGGCCACAACAAAGCCGACTGTCGAATCGGCACCCGATTGCCCAGCCCCGTCGGTCATATTTGCTATCACGAATAAGTCATTTGACTTCCCTACTCTTGGCACCAAGAATGGTCTTCATGTTGCAACGCATCACGTTCGCGCCATCTTTCAGAAGTCGCCGCCCATGCACGTCTACCCTGGAGTATAGAGATGACCCAGTTTTCTCAGGAACAGTTCGTCGCAGCACAAAAAAACCATGCCGACACATTCTTCGGCCTGACCAACAAGGTGTTCGATGGTCTGGAAAAACTGACCACCCTCAACCTGCAGGCTGCGAAGTCGATCATTGCCGAAACTCAGGAAACGACCCAGAAAGCACTGTCCGGGAAAGATCCGCAGGATCTGCTCGAGCTTCAGAACTCGCTGACGCAGCCGGCCGTCGAAAAAACCCGGGCATACAGCCGTCACGCCTATGAGATCCTTGCGGAGACGCATGCGGAATTCGTTAAGTTTGCCGAAGCGCAATTTGCCGGATACAGCCAGAATGCGCAAGACTTTGTCGATAATGTGGCTAAGAACGCACCGGCTGGTTCGGAACCCGCGGTGGCCCTGCTGAAGTCGACAATCACCGCCGCTTTTACCGCTTACGACACCGCTAACAAGGCAACCCGCCAGGCAGTCGAAATTGCGGAAAGCAATTTCGACGCAGCAACTGCGGCCGCATCGAAGGCGACCAGGGACACCACGGCACAATCGTCGCGAGCCGCCGCCAAGGCCGCCTGACAAAACAACGCCCGGCGCACGGGGTTATGCACCCGAGCGCCGGGGTCGGTCGTTCCATGTCGCCGAACGAATCGGAACGCCACAGCACTGTCGCGATCGTCGCCTGACTTTGAATCAGGCACGCTTGGCGAGGACTGCCCGCCCCACTCGAGACCCGTTGTCGCGGCCAAGCTGGACCGAGATCCACGCGCCGCAGTCCACCAGCGTGTCCAGATCCACGCCCGTGTCTGCCCCTATTCCATGCAGCAGATACACGACGTCCTCCGTCGCGACGTTGCCGGTCGCACCCTTAGCGTAGGGGCACCCGCCGAGGCCCGCAACCGAGCTGTCGAACACCCGGAGCCCGAAGTCGTACGAGGCGTGAATATTGGCGGCAGCCATGCCGTAGGTGTCGTGGTAGTGTCCCGCGAGGCTGCTGACGGGTACCTTCGCCGCTACCGCCTCGAGCATGCGCAACACCGGGCCCGGCGTGCCGGCACCAATCGTGTCGCCGAGCGATACCTCGTAGCAGCCCAGTTCGTGCAGGCGCGCGGCCACGTGCGCGACTTTCTGCGGCGCGATCGCGCCGTCGTACGGACAGGCCACTACGCAAGACACATAGCCTCGAACTTTGACACCCAGTCGCTTTGCGGCGTCGAGCACCGGAACGAAGCGGTCGATCGATTCGTCGATCGAGCAATTGATGTTTTTCCGCGAGAAGCCCTCCGAGGCTGCCGCGAACACGGCCACTTCAGTCGCGCCTTCGGCTACCGCAGCCTCGAACCCCTTCAGGTTCGGCGTCAGCACCGGGTAATTCACATCGGGACGACGTCGCAGTCCACGCATCACCTCGGCCTGGTCCGCCATCTGCGGGACCCACTTGGGCGAGACGAACGACGTGACCTCGATATCGCGGAGGCCTGCCGCAGTCAGGCGCTCGATCAGCTCCAGCTTGACCGCAGTCGGGACATTCTGCTTCTCGTTCTGCAGCCCGTCGCGGGGACCCACTTCTACGATGCGCACGCGTTCCATCATTTAACTCCCGCGAGCTCGCGACCGATGCGGCGGATCTCGGCCTCGCCCTGCACAAGCGCGTTTGCGTTCGTATGCACCGAGTAGTGGCCGAGCACCAATGGATAGGGGTGCTTGATAGCGGAGCCGATGACGAACGATGTCGCGTCTTCGGCTTGCAGCTCAATGGGTGCACCGTCGGATTCCTCGAACACAGCGAGTTGCCCTGCCTCGATCGGCTCGGAAGCGCTCAGGCGGCCCTTGTCGATTGCCAGCCAGGAGACGTTGTGCCCGGCAGGCGGCACGTATCGCCACGACTCTCCCGCGCTCAGTTGAACGTGGAAGTAGTTGATGTCTTCAGGCGCGCGGATATCGCTCGTCGCAGATCCGTGGCGGCCGAGGATGACGCGAACCGGCCCGTCTCGATGCACTTGGGATGGTGAGATGTAATGGCTTTCCGCCGGCGAATTCTCCATCGAGGGCGGCAGCGCGACCCAGAGTTGAAAGAGGCGCACAGCTTCACCTTGCAATACGTCTCCGTCGTGCCAGACACCATTGCCCGCCTTCATCCATTCGAGGCCGCCAGCATGAAGTTCACCATGCTTGCCGGTCGTATCCTGATAGGAGATTGCGCCATTCAGCACGGTGGTGAGTGTTGCGATGCCCGAGTGCGGGTGCATGCCGAACATCGGCTTGCCGGTCGGCACGACCACGGCGTGGTCAAGAAACACAAAAGGCTTGAGCAAGTCTCCGAGATCGGAGGGGCTGGCCAGACGAGTAATGCCGCCGTGCGCACGGCCGCCGGTGCGAAAAGCGATCCGGCGCGGCGCCAGCGTGGTTTCCTGAATCGGGGTAAGTACGGCTGTGTCGATGTTCATGGCTCTGTCTCGAGAAAACGCGATACGTGTAAAGGTAAGAGCTTGCACTCCATCTTAAAAGCCTATATTTTTAGATCACACCTATCGACTGGAGCGATGGATATGCTCGACGGCGTGACACTGGACCAGCTTCGCACCTTCATCGCGGCGGTCGATGAGGGCAGCTTCTCAGCAGCCGGACGGAAGCTCCGGCGCGCGCAATCCGTGGTCAGCCAGACCCTCGCGAATCTCGAAGCACAACTCGAGGTGAAGCTATTCGATCGCAGCGCCCGTTACCCGCAGCTCACCGACGCAGGCAAGAGCTTGCTGCTTGATGCCCGCTCCGTGGCCGACACGATCGATGGCTTCAAGGCGCGAGCGCGCGCGATGCGAGAAGGTCTGGAGCCCGAGCTCTCCGTTGCGATGGACGTGATGTACCCCATGGACAGCCTGACGAGCGCGGCGGCTCAATCACAAAAGGATTATCCGCACACGCCGCTGCGGCTCTATGTCGAGGCGCTGGGTGGGGTGATGAAACTTGTGCTCGACCAGATTTGCAACATAGGCGTGATCGGCACGTTGCCGATCGTCACGGACGAACTCCAGGTCGAATCCTTGGGCGAGCTCGAACTGGTTACCGTCGTCAGCGCCGCTCATCCGCTCGCAAATGTCGGAGGACTCATTTCCGCGGCCGCAATCAGGAAGCACGTGCAACTCGTCCTCAGCGACCGGACCGCCCTGTCCCAGGGACGTGAATTCGGCGTGCTGTCTCCCTCGACGTGGAGGCTCGCGGATCTGGGCGCCAAGTACGCCTTTCTGAAGGCGGGCCTGGGCTGGGGGCATATGCCCCTGCACATGGTCAAGGAAGATCTCGAACGCGGCACCTTGGTGACAATTCGCGTTGAAGGCCTGCCGCGCGATGTGATGATGCCGATGAAGGTTGTTTACCGTAAGGACGCGCCGCCGGGACCGGCGACCCGCGCCTTCATTGCACAACTGGCGAAGTAAGCCAACTACTGCGCTACTGCGACCTGGCACGCGCGCCGCCGGCGCGCTGCCCGTCGCCTGGAGCGTCATATTCCACGAACGTAACCTGCGGATACACGTAATCACGAACAGTGGGACCATCAGAATCGATCGGCCATCACCAGACCTTCGTTCCGCCATCGACCACGATATCGACGCCCGTCACCTTTCTCAGTTCGCGCTCAGCGATGCAGCGCGCGAGACCACCCGACCGAGTCGCGCGTCCAGACTGAAGGCGCCGGCACCGAAGTAGGTGATTTGCAGGAGACCACCCGCCATCATCACATTCTTGAGGAAGTTGATCATCTGGTTCTGATCTGCGAAGTTGTGGTGAAAGAAAAGCGCAGTGACTACACAGAACACCGCCATCGCCACCGACACGAGGCGAACCCGGTAGCCCGACAGCAGCAGCAGACCGCCGCCCAACTCGACCAGAACGGAAACAACGAACGCGAGTGGCGGCACGGGCAGACCCATGGCTGCAATATAGCCAACCGTCGCAGAGTACGCTGCGAGTTTGCCCAGCCCGCTCATGACAAACGGTGCTCCAATCAGAATGCGACCCAACAACGGAAGAAATTTAAAACGTTCCATGACTAACTCCTTAAATATGAATTTGCGTAGGTGGATACAAAGAAAGGGAATTAGCCGGCGTCCACCATCACCAGCTCGGAATCTTCAAGAGCAGAAATCTGCGCCGCGGCGACGCTCGTAATCGCCACGCCGTCTAGCGGCCCAACAGGCTCGCCATTCACTTCGATGCGCCCCGAGGCCACGACGAGATAGGCACGACGCGCCGGATTCAACTCGTGTCGAACGCTTTCGCCTGCCTTTAGCATTGCGCCAAGCACACGCGCATCGGCGCGAACAGGAAGCGCACCTTCATCGCCGGCGAATCCACTGGCAAGGACTACGAATCGCCCTGACCGGTCGCTTTTAGGAAACGGTTTGGTGTCCCACGCGGGTTCACCACCGGCTTTACGAGGCAGCAGCCAGATCTGGTAGACCTTGAGTGGCACGTCACCCGTGTTGAACTCGGTGTGGCGTATGCCCGTGCCGGCGCTCATGACCTGAACATTGCCTGCGTGGATCGTGCCGTCGGATCCCAAGGTGTCTCGATGCCCGAGCGAGCCCTGGCGCACGTAGGTGATGATCTCCATGTCACGGTGCCCGTGCATGGGAAAACCACTGCCTACCGCAATCTCGTCATCGTTCCAGACGATCAGGGGACCCAACGCTGCATGGTCGGGATTACCATCGGCGCTAACCGTGAAATGGTATTTCGCGCGCAGCCAACTTTGCTCCGCCCTGTCCAACGATTCCCAACGCCTGTGTGTGAGCATGTCCTTCTCCGGTTCCTGTTACTGCAAATGCGGCGCCTGTCACCTGTGCGACCGACGGAATCTGGTGTCGGTGCAGGCAATGCAGCTGATGAGAAGAATGCTATATTTGCAACGAACTCGTGCATAGGTCCAATAATGAAAGGCATCATTGCCACCAATAGAACGATGAGAAGGAAATGAAGGCTGCCCATGAACGCAATCACTGACCTCAATGATCTTCGGCTCTTCGCGGAAGTGGTCGAGCATGGAAGCTACACGGCGGCTGCGCGCAGCCTCGGCCTGCAGACATCGAAACTCAGCCGGCGCATTCGTGCCCTGGAAGAAGAGCTTGGCGTCCGCCTGCTCAATCGCACGAGCCGGAGCCTGTCTTTGACCGAAACCGGGCGGCAGTTCCACCAGCATTGCCTGGCGCTAGTGGCGGAATCGAAGGCCGCCAAAGATATCGTGGACCGCACGCGCTCCAGACCGCAGGGCACCGTCCGCATCGCCTGCCCCGTGGCCTTACTGGAGTCCGGCATCTCCGCGATCATCGCGCGATACGTAGAGGACAATCCTGATGTCCAGATCCTGCTGGACGCAACCAACCGCCGCGTGGATGTCGTCGAGGAAGGCCTGGACTTTGCGATCCGGGTCAGGCGCCCCCCGCTGGAAAACACGGATCTCGCCGTCCGCCAGTTGGGCTTGTCGATCCACATTCTGGTTGCCAGTCCCGCATTGGCGGCGCGCCATCCAGCGCCCAGCTCGATCGAATCCGTGAAGGAATGGCCCACGCTCTCCATGGCCAGCAGCAGCGAGCGATTTGTCTGGAACCTGGTTGACGTTGAGGGGCGCGTGACTTCATGGGAGCACAAGCCTCGCCTCGCGACCGACGACCTGGCCAGCCTGCGGGTTGCGGCGATGTCTGGCGTCGGCGTGGCGATGCTGCCGAGAGAGCTGGTTGAGGTCGATATTCAGGCTGGCCGCCTGCAGCATCTGCTGCCAGGTCTGACGACCACGCCGGGTCTTGTGCACGCGATCTTTCCCACGCGCCGAGGCATGGTGCCAGCCGTCCGTCACCTGCTCGATGCACTCGTTGCAGGATTCGAAGCGCTGAACCAGCAGCGCTAGCGCTGTCCACCCGCGCTGTGCCCTGCAAACTGTACCGCGGTTTCAGCGCGCAGTATGCGGGCCGGCGCCTGCCTGCAGCTTCTCCGCGAGAAACTTGCCGATGGCATCCAGCGCTTGTGCCGACGCTTTCAACGCGCCGATACTGCCCGCGAATCCATGCGGCATCCCCATCCAGACATCAAGCCGGGCATCGGTTCCGGCGGCAACGGCACGCTCGGCATAGCTGCGCGAATCAGCGAGCAATACTTCGTCGTCTCCGACGTGAATGCGGACCGGAGGCAACCCGGAAAGCGGCCCGTGGAGCGGCGAAGCCAGCGGATGTTTCGGGTCGGTACTGCCCAAATAGGCACCTACCAATTCCGCGACTTGCGGGAGCGTGAAATACGGCTCGGCATCCGCGCGCGTCACATACGTCTCGCCCGAGAGCGTCAAATCGGTGACCGGCGATAGTACCGCCACGCCAACCAGCGCCGCTTTCGCGAAGATAGCGTCGCTGGAGATGCGTGCGGCGAGTACCAGGGCGAGATTGCCTCCGGCAGAGTCTCCCGTCACGGCAATGCGGCGAATTCCCCTTTCCTCAAGCCCGCGGTAACACGCCAGCACACCGTCGACGGCTGCGGGAAAAGGATGCTCGGGGGCAAGCCGATAGTCGGGGATAAACGCGCTCGCTCCCGCCCTCGCGGCGATATGGCCGACCAGGTGGCGGAATGCTTTAGCCGATCCCAGGCTGAACCATCCGGCGTGCAGATGGAGGATCGCCTCGTCTGATCGCGAATACGCGGGATGAACCCAGAGCCCCGGAATGCCGCCAACCGTGCCGGGCTCGAAGCTCACGTCATCGCGTGGCGAAGTGCGCTCCATCATGGCATCGAACGGCTCGCGTGCTTCGATTCCCCTTAGTTTTCCTTTCATGGGAACTGCCATCGCTCGCGCTGCGGCGGTGATCACCCTATCTTCCGCGTCAAGTGGATGGGTGACGACGAAATCCCCCAACGCACCTTCAGTTGTCGGACGTTGCATGGTCAGCTCTCTCGAATTGATGGGTTGTCGATAGCACCGTCCCTCGGCCAATTTCGAACGACGGTCTGTATTGTGGTCACTCCGACATCCAGACCTGTGTCGGGCGGGGGGGGGGGGGGGGGGGCGGCCCGGTAGGGCGGGGGGCCGGGGG
>NZ_JAQQDU010000093.1:0-32212 GCF_046027825.1 Paraburkholderia sediminicola | reverse complement strand
GGCGGCGATGATAGAGCGCACCGAAGGCAGCCGCCGGATAGCGCTCGCTGTCCAGCAGAGAGCTCATCAGCACACGCACCCCATCACGGATCAGGCGCATAGTGGTGGGCCCGCGCGCGTGGCGCGACGATCTGGATGAGTATCCAAAACCGGTTGTCGTTGCGACGAGCGCGCGTGCCATCAGCGAAGAGAAGTGACGAGTACGAATGCAATCGAACTAAAGAAAAGGCATGAACGTTGTCGCTGCCGAGGGCCGCCCATGACAAGACCGTCGACGCGCGATCACGCTTTCAGTCAAACGAAAGTCCGCTAACCGGAATGTCGACTGTCTCTTGTGGGGTGCGTGCTGCCGATCACAGCCCTGCGGTACAGATGGGTGCGAAGACGCCTATGCCTGAATAAGATTTCTTCCGGCATCCGTTGCGCGAACAGATCCGGGGTGCTCATGTGGAATTTCCTCTGGAGAAATGAGTAACTGAAATTCCGGTTTTTTTAATCCACCTTAAAGCCGGCTTTTCAATGAGCAGATAAGCGGTCACGCCAATTGCCAGGCTGATCGAAAGAGAGGTGAATATCCAGCCAATAAATTGCCACCAGCCAGTTATTGGGGCGTGCCGATATATTGCCTCGGCGATGCGAAGTGAAATTACAATGTGACTAAGATAAATTGAATAACTTGCGTCGCCGATGAGGCTGAAAGCGCGGTGAAATTTTATAGTGTCAGAAATAGAAGCGAGTCCCAGGACGATTGCGATGCTACTTGCGATTTCTCCATAAATCAGCATGTTTTGACTGAAAAAAATGGTAGGGTTAGCAAGACCGAAAAACCAATTGGAGCCAGTATGCTCGCGTATTTTTGGATTCTTTTCTTCTCGTAAAAATGGGCAATTAAAATGCCGCCGAGAAATTCAAAAATAATGGGATCGGTGTACGTTTTGAGTAATGCGTCTTTTGACTCAATTGCAAACCCCGAAAAAATAAGAATCAGGATTATCGAAGTGGTTGTCACTATAACTCTGTTTAATATTAGCCCGGTGAAAAAAATAGCATAAAAAAACATTTCATAGTTTAATGTCCATCCAGGGATTAGATATGGCCAAATCTGACCTTCGAAAACAGGGCTGTAATGAGGGATGAAGAGTAAAGATTTGACCAGATGGGTAATTTGATATGGCTGCATTGACCATGGCTGGAATTTTGTGGATATCGCCACCAATGCAAATGTCCAAAACCAATACATCGGGACAATTCTAATTATCCGATTTTTTAAGAATTCAGATGGAATTTCATTTTTTGCTGCAATATACATGACAAATCCACTAATTACGAAAAAAATATCAACTCCCCACGCAAGTGATTCGTAATTTTTTAATGGATTGAATAACCACGGCTGTGGGTTCCGAGCATGATGAAAAACAACCATTACGGCTGCAATTGCTCTGAGATATTGAATAAAAAATAATTTACGTTTATCTTTTCCCATTATTTTTGCCTTTTATGATGCGTTGCTAATTTTCCGCGAGAAATGTCGCATGGCGGCATATTGGCATTCAAGCTGGCGAAAGAACGGCCCACAGTTACAACGCTCGACGCAGCATCCATTCTTCAACACGTTGAAGAACATCGCGATTTCCCATTTAGCCCGGCACCAGTCGTATCAACGTCTCAGATCGTCGAGTCTGGTCGGTATGCGATTTTGTGAGCAGCCCCCCCGTACGATCTGTCTCGCGCCGGCCAGCGGGGGCAATCACCCATAGGTCGCTCACTGCACCTGGCAACGTCACGCTCAGCATACGCAACGGCTCTTCCACGCCACTGACCCTCTGTCCTTCGTGGGCTACCATGCCGAACTGGATTTCGCCCCATACATTCAGACTTCGATAGCTTCCGCCAAAGCGTTTCACCGCCGTCCAGACTGCGGTTATGCGTTGGGCGGATCAGCCAGTCAGTTGGCGCTCTGAGTACCTGATTGCGCCGCATTGGCGCCGCGATATCCGCTTCTCAATTGGCGATGTACATCAGACCTGCTTGGGGGAACTCCGAGGCGAGTTCGGCAACCCTCTCGTAGACTTTTATTCAGTGTGTGCTTTCCTTGATGCTGCAACGCTCCCGCCAGTAACCTTGAGCCAAAGCCGCATAGAGATAGTGCAACTCGATTACAAAGATGAACGTTAACGACGTCGTTACCAGATGCTCAAGGTTGGTTATAGGCGCTACATTGGCTCGAAATCGGACAACCTTGCCCCTTATCCGGACACGTGGCGCGCATTGTGACGTGGTTCACGCTTTGGCCTACAGCATAGTTCGTTGGCGCACTGTCCGAACAGAAATGCGCTTTAATCTGTCAGCAGATATTTCGAAAGCGCCTTCCAGCTGGCTTTTTGCTTTAGCGATGGACCGCCATTGCGGTTCATCGTTTGCTTGAAAGTTCCTCTTTGCGAAACGGGGAGAGACGCCCGCGGTGGCCGCAATCGGCTGGAAGCAAATGAAGGGTATCGCTGATGCCGATGCCTTGATGGGTTGCAACCGGTCAAATGACTGTCCGCTTGACCTCGATGGACTGATATGACTTTCCGTGTCATTGGAGATCGGTTTTCGGTTTTTCATAAGTGGCTGAATTTCCTGAGGGCGGCGTAACTGTAAGTCTCGACCGTGGATCTGATATCCGCGGGCTGGTTACTGCATTACAGAGGTCCGCCCAATGCGCTTGCGGCCATCTAATGCCGCAAATCGGATGACATCCGTTGCATAGTCCAACGCGGGTTACGCGGGTGCCGGGCTACGCCGGCTTCAGGAAACTCCTTCCGTTTGCTGTTCGTCAGTGACTGACAGGGTTATCGGCTACGCTGCCTGTGCGTGGCCCGGTATGGCAAGGGACATTGCCAGTCGGCTTTTGTCCCAGATGAACCCCGTGAGCTCGCGGGACACGGCGACCACCGCGATGTTCATGTTCTTGCCGCGGGCTGCCAGCTTGCGAGATCGCCGGCACAGTCGGAGCTGTGCGTCCCGTGCGCGATCAATGATGGGTTTGGGGATGCCTTCGTGCCGGCGCTGGATATCCGGACTCACGCGCGCCGGGTACCGGTAGCTCCAGGCCGCCTCGACAAGCGGCTTTCGGGCGTAGCTGATGCCGGTCTTCGTAATGCTTCCCTGACGGCGCCGGTCACTCGAAGAGTGTTCTGACGGCGTCACGGCCGGGCAGGCCATCAGCTGGCGCGGGTGCTCGAAGCGCGAGAAGTCCCCCTATTCGGAGAGCATGCCCACGGCGGTGATGAACTGGACGCCATGCATGGCTTGCAACGCCAGCACGGCCGGATAGAGCCGCCAGTCGACAACGGCTTCACGGAGTGTTGCTTCAAGGCGGTCACATTGCGCGAGCCTAACGGGGAAACGTGATGCCGGGAATCCTTTGAAGCAGTGATGCAAGTACAGCGACTACCTTTACGCCGTTGTTATCGCCCGCCTGGTGATGAGATTGATTGAGTAACTGAACCGAGAGCCGCTACACGGGGAGGGAGATAGAGGGCAGAGGGTTGGATCATGTTTTCGATCTGCCCGAACGCGACTGACGATTGCGAGCGGGGAGGGGTTTTCCCCTGGATTTGGCGTGAGTCGCCAGGACTTGTAAAGAGATGTTGTCAGACGGGCCGCGCAGTCGCACTGCTCAGGCGACACGGTAGAGCACTTGGGTGAAACTATAAGTCATTGTTTTTGCGTGATATTTCGTCTCTTGATGGCGGCCGCGCGCAGCTCAGGCGTTCAAACTTGAGTGAACAAAGTTCAAAGTTAAGCGAATCTCGACAACAACTGGTGTCGAGATTCATTCAACTTTGAACTGGTCATGCCGCTTTGATAAGGCTTCCGGGGCGCGCTGCTCAGCCAACTCTGAACCCGCGGTTCACTTAAGTTTGAACTATCTGAAGTTTGGTTCGCTTAACTTTGAACTTTCTGGAGCGCATCCGAAGCTATAACGGCCAACGGCCGATATCGCGCACCAGTCCTGAGTCGCCACATCGGTACGTTCGCTGCCCGCAGGCTGGCAGACATTGCCGAGACTGTCGCCAATATTCTTGCGATTGAACTGCTCGCAGCGGCACAAGGCGTAGAACTGCGTTCCCCCCATGAGACAAGCCCGAGTCTGCAACTGGTGATGCGCGCAATCCGCCGTAAGCGCCCGGCAATGTCGCCTTGAACCAGCGTGTTAGGGAAGCGACGATCGTGTCCACCAATTCTTTAATGGACACGTGTACGCTATGAACGAGAATGAAGCCGGTTCTGAGGTGGTACAGCCGACACGGCGCCGCCGTCGCCACAGCAAGGAGTTCAAGGAGAAGGTGATCCGTGCGGCGATGCAGCCGAACGTGTCGATCGCCGCGGTCGCGCTGCATTACCAGTTGAATGCGAATTTGTTGCGCCGATGGGTGGCTGCACATGAGGAACAGGACGTCGCCCGTGAGGCACCTCCGTCGTTGAGCGTACCGCCGGCGGCGTTTGTTCCACTGCAACTGGAAGCGCCGGGCATGATGCCCGCTTCGACGGAGATTCAGATCGAGGTGCGCCGAGGGGCGGCGACCGTCACGGTGCGCTGGCCGCTTTGCGCTGCAGCCGATTGCGCCGCCTGGTTGCAAGGGTGGCTGCGATGATCCGCATCGACGCGATCTGGCTGGCGACTGAGCCCATCGATATGCGCGCGGGCATCGATACGATTCTGGCGCGTGTCGTCAAAGTGTTCGGCGCGGCACGGCCACATCACGCCTACCTGTTTGCCAACAGGCACTCGACGCGCATGAAGGTGCTGGTGTACGACGGGTTCGGCATCTGGCTGGCCGCGCGTCGCCTGAACAAGGGGCGATTCATCTGGACAAACGCAGACCAGGCGATCGCCACCGCTCTGAATCCCGAACAATTGCGTGCGCTGGTGACGGGGCTACCCTGGCAGACGCTCACGCACGATCACGCGATCACCGTCGTGTAATACCCCCCAAGCCGTATACTGGCTTGCTCCCATGGTGGGTTCGGTTCTGGCAGACTGGCTGCATGAACCTGCCCGCCAACCTCGACACGATGAGCCCGGACGAACTGCGCACGCTGGCTGCGCAGCTGATGGCTCAGGTTGGCGAGAAGGACCGGGAGCTACGCTACCGTCAGACGCGCATTGACCAGCTCACCCACGAGATTGCCTCGCTCAGGCGCCTGCAATTCGGCAAGCGCAGCGAGCAGCTGGACGTTGAGCAGATGAGTCTGCTCAACGAGGCTATCGACGCCGATCTGGCCGCGCTCGAAATCGAGCTCGAGCAGTTGCAGCCGGAGAAGGCGCCGGACAGGCAGCGTCAGAAGCCCAGACGCGCGCCTTTGCCGCCGCAATTACCGCGCACCGACATTCACCACGAACCCGACGACATCACCTGCTCATGCGGTTGCCAGCGTGTGCGTATCGGCGAGGACATCAGCGAGAAGCTGGACTATACGCCGGGCGTGTTCACGGTCGAGCGTCACATCCGCGGCAAGTGGGCGTGCAAGGCGTGCGAAACGCTGATTCAGGCCCCTGTTCCACCTCATGTGATCGACAAGGGCATTCCCACCGCGGGATTGCTGGCGCAGGTGCTGGTTGCCAAGTACGGTGATCACTTACCCCTGTACCGTCAGGAGCGCATCTTCGAGCGCGCGGGTCTGGCGATTGCGCAATCGACGCTGGGCGAGTGGGTCGGTGTTTGCGGCGTACGCCTGCAGCCGCTGGTCGATGCGCTTCGCGACGTGCTTGTGCAGCATGACGTGCTGCACGCCGACGAGACGCCGGTGCAAATGCTCGTTCCCGGTAAAGGAAAGACCCAGCGCGCGTACGTCTGGGCATACGCCACCACGCAGTTCGCCGCCGTGCGCGCAGTGGTTTACGACTTTGCCGATAGTCGTGCCGGCGAACATGCCCGGACGTTCCTCGGCGACTGGCGTGGCAAGCTGGTATGTGACGACTACAGCGCCTACAAAGCCGGATTCGAGCTGGGCATCACCGAAATCGGATGTGCTGCCCATGCAAGGCGCAAGTTCTTCGAACTGCACGCCAACCACAAGAGCCAGGTAGCCGAACAGGCGCTGAAATACTTCGGGGCGCTTTACGACGTTGAGCGCGATGTTGCCGAACTCAAGCCCGATCGAAGACGTGAGGTTCGCCAGGAGCGCGCCCGACCGATTGCTGACTCATTGCACGACTGGATGATGGGCCAGCGCAAACTGGTCTCCGAGGGATCGGCGATTGCCAAAGCTCTCGACTACAGCCTCAGGCGATGGGAGGCGCTCACACGCTATCTGGTCGACGGGCATGTGCCCATCGACAACAACTGGCTGGAAAACCAGATCCGTCCGTGGGCCCTCGGAAGGTCGAACTGGTTATTCGCGGGCTCATTGCGCGCCGGCCAACGTGCCGCCGCGATCATGAGCCTGATCCGCTCGGCGCAGCTCAACGGCCACGATCCGTATGTCTACCTGAAAGACGTTCTCACACGGTTACCCACCCACCGGGCCGACGACATCGCCCAGTTGCTACCACATCGCTGGGCACCCGCTACTGCCTGATAGACATCTGCGGTGCCTTCACCGGGTGCTTACAATCCGCCGGGAAGTGGCGTACTACGACTCGGACCGCTACTTTGCACCTGACATTGCCGCAGCTGCTTCGCTCGTGCGAAGCGGCGAGATTGGAGCACACGCTCCGCTGTCTTTCACGTAAGAATCTGCATCGTTTTTAGGAGGGCTCCTATGAACAGTCCAAAACACATTGATCCGTCGGTAGGCGGGCGCGATCCGAGCGGCCTCACACGGACGGAAGGCCTTATCCAAAATACGACTGCAGTCCAAAACTGACGACCATCAAGCCTAAGGCCGCCGGTGAAGTTTTCGCAGTTCTGCGAATCTGGTTTGTTTACGCTTTCTCGCCCCCGACGTTGGGGGCGGACTAACGTGACAAAATTTGAGAGCGTGAAGGAGCGTCTATTCTTGGACGACACTTGCGGAACTGAGCCGGTCAAAGTCACTTTGGTGACGGTAGTTCAGGGGGTGGAATGACAGGCGCAAGGCCCGCCAGATATGGATGATTTCCATTGCTGTAGTAAATCTGTAGCATGCGAAACGTCCCCTCTTAGCTCATTGCACGGACTATCGCGCAGTCCCGGCTCGCACGTGCTCATCCGACGACAATCGGCCAGAAGCGGTCCCACACAATTGATTCGCAAACGGCTGCTTACGGCAGATGAACCGCCCTTGGACATGCAGCGGCGCCCTGACGACTGAGGCGAGAAAGGTCAAACCTGCGTCAGGAAAACCGCAAGCGTGCCGAACCCTCATAGGCTTACGTCAAAGTCCCCAGGACTGCCCGATCGCATGTGCGCCTTCATGAAATCGATCCATGCCCGTATTTTTGTATCGAGGTATTGCCGGGACGCATACAGCAAATACAGGTCAGTTTCGTTGACCGTGTATTCCGGCAGTACGGCGATAACGTCGCCGAGTTGTATCTCTTGCGACGCAATATACGACGGCAGCGGCCCGACACCCATACCTTGGCGGATAGCGATTGCCAGGGAGCGTCCGGCATCGACAATTAGCTGTGGGTCGATGGGCACCGTCGCGGTTTCCCTGCCGCATCTCATCTGCCACTCACGTTCGCGAAATGCCGGCCCCCCAATTTGCAGGCAGCGGTGTGTTGCGAGATCGACGAGTGTGTAAGGCACTCCGTATTCCTCAACGTAGTCAGCAGACGCGCACAGCACGCTTCGAATAGCGCCGACCTTTAATGCGACCAGATTGGACTCTGGGAGGTGGTTGGCGGCCATCAATGCAATGTCATAACGTGCCCGAACCAGATCGGGCATTTGCGACGCCACCGTCAGATCAAAATTCACATGCGGGTATTGACGTTGAAATCCTGCGGCAAGTGGCAACACGAAATGATCGGCCAGACTTGCACTGCAATGCATCCGCAATGTGCCGCGTGGCTCTGCGGATGCAAACCTCACTTCACGTTCAGATGCGTCCAGCACACTTAGAATTTCGTGCACCCGGGCGAGATAGCGCAACCCTGGCTCGGTAAGCGCAATCGAACGCGTCGTACGATGCAGAAGACGAGTACCAAGATGGCTCTCCAACTGGGCTATAGCGCGCGACGCATGAGGCGTGGAGACGCCGAGTTGTCCCGCGCTGCGGGTAAAACTGCCGGTGTCGGCGAGCACAGAAAAAACGCGCATGCAATGAATCAGGTCCAGTGGAATTCCCCGAGCAATGGTGATAAGGCGCCGGGCGGGATTGTCGTTGCATTGAATAGCGCGCTTCGGCGCTAGCAGTCTATTTGAGAAGCCCGGATCGCCGCGCACGCAAATCGTCAACTGATCGTCGCGAATCGGACAGCCTCCGATGTCGTCGTGCTGTGCGGGACGAGCCTCATTTGAAGTACTCGCTGGGTGCGACTCCGAGGATCTTGCGAAACATTGCTGTGAACGCGCTCGGGCTGTCGTAGCCGTGTTCAAGTGCGACGTCGAGCACCGATGCGCCGGTTGCCAGTTGCGGAAGGCTTAGCAGGACCCGCGTGTGACGGCACCATGAACCATGCGTCATACCGGTCTCGCGCTGAAATGCCCGTGCGAACGTACGCGCATTCATGTTGGCCCGGTGCGCCCAACCTTGCAATGTAGCGTCGAGCGACGGCTGCGCAATCAGTTCAGCGCACAGTTCGACGAGCGCCGGATGACGTGGCATCGGCACATGCAATAGCAGTGGTTCGGCCACGCGGATCTCATCGAGGATCAACTCCAGCACGCGCCGTTCTCGCCCACCCTCCCCGGCGACCGGCCGGATGCCGACTGCGGTCACGATCAGCTCACGCAGCAGCGCACCCACCAGGATCACCCTGCAGCTATCCGGCAATGTGTCGCGAGCGTCGGCCGCCACGTAGACCGTGCGCATCTGCACGTCGCTCGCGATTTCGATTTCATGGCGCACGCCGCCCGGCACCCACACCGCGCGCCCGGTCGGCACGATCCAACTGCCGGCGGCCGAACGCACGATCATCACGCCCGAAATGGCGTAGATCAATTGACCGCTGCTGTGCGTGTGTGGCGGGAACGCGGCGCCGGCGGGCTGATCCGTGGCGAGCACGGTGACGGGCGCGACTTCAAGCGCCTTCTGGCTTTCGAAAAAACCGAAGCTGTCCATTTCGCGATGATGCATGGCAATTCTTCGAGAGATGAACGAATCACAGGACTCTACCATCAGTCCTTCGATTCCACAGCCGAGTATCTGTCATGGTTCCTTCGGGCGCTTTTCGCACCGTTCATCGCACCGTTCATTTTCTTGTTCGTCCAGGCGCAAGGCGGCAGCCACGCGTGCCACGTCGCTTCACACAATCGCCTCTGCGCGTGGTCTGCGCTGCGGCGTTCGCGCTGCTTGGCTCGGCGTGTTCTCTTGAGGCGCCGTACCGCGCGCCGCAGTTGTCGGCTGCAGCGTCCGCGTCGTTCATGTCGGCGGAACATGCGCCTGTTGCGCAACAGCCATTACCTGACGACTGGTGGCGTCTCTACCAGGACCCGGTGCTTGACGGTCTCATCCAGCAGGCACTCGAGCAGAATCGTGATCTCGCGGTCGCGGTTGCGCGTCTGGCGCGTTCGCAAGCGGTGCTGAACGAAGCCACGGCCGCCAGGCTGCCCGAAACGCAGCTTGCACTCGGCGGCAACTACGGCAAGCAGAGTGCTGATCAGATCGTCGCGGCGGCGCGGCGCGAGTCGGCTGACACGCGCTGGGCTTACGCGCCCTCGCTGGCGGTTTCGTACGAAGTGGATCTGTGGGGGCGCGTGCGCCATCTCGTCGAAGCGTCGCAAGCCGATGCCGACGCGATGCAGGCGGCCACGGACGCGGTCCGCGTCGCCGTCGTCGCATCGACAACTGACGCGTACATGCACGTGTGTGCTTACGGCGAACAGATCGACGTGGCCAACCGCTCGCTCGGGATCGCGCAACGCCTGGTGGATCTGACCACCCGGCAACGCAATCGCGGGCTGGTGTCCGACCTCGAGGTCACGCGCGCGAGCGGCTTTCTCGACGAAACGCGCGCGACACTTCCGACGCTCGAGGGCAAGCGTCGCGCAGCGCTGTTCGAACTGACCGTGCTGCTGGGCCGCCCGCCTGGCGAGTTTCCCCAGGCGGCCGAGCAGTGCCGTCTCGCGCCGGTGCTCAACGCGCCGTTCCCGGTTGGCGACGGCGCCGCCCTGCTGCGCCGTCGTCCCGACCTGCGGGAGGCGGAACGCAGGCTGGCAGCCGCCGACGCCCGGGTCGGCGTCGCGCGTGCCGATCTGTATCCGTCGATCGTATTGGGCGGCTCGGTCAACTTTCTGTCGACCACCGGCAGCCTGGCATCGCTCGGCGATCAGTACGCGGTGGCCTGGGGCGTGGGGCCGTTGATCAGCTGGCGCTTTCCCAACATGGCGGTGAGCCGCGCGCGGCTTGCACAGGCCAAGGCCGGCAACACGGAAGCGCTCGCCCAGTTCGAACGCAACGTGCTCACGGCGTTGAAGGAAACCGAACAGGCGCTGACGTTCTACGGTGCGCAGTGGGAACGCCAACGTGCGTTGCAGGCCGCCCGCGCGAACGATGCCCGCGCCTTCCATCTCGCCGAACTGAATTACCAGGCGGGCGCACTGGACTTTCTCGATGTGCTCGATGCCGAGCGGAGTCTCGTTGCCGGCGATGCAGCGCTTGCTGTGTCGACTGAAGCACTCGCGTCCGATCAGATCGCCGTGTTCAAGGCACTCGGTGGCGGCTGGCAACACTAGCGCATCGTGTCGCCGCGCCACACGCCCATTACTTTCTCATCAAGGTCTTGATATGAGTACCACTGTCGTTCCAGGAAAGACATTGCCGTTTAGCAGAAAAAACCTTGTGCTTGCGGGCACGGCGATAGCCGTCGCCGGGATTGTCGTGGTGGGCATCCGCTGGTGGACCGTCGGCCGTTTTATCGAAAGCACTGACGACGCCTATGTGCGCGCGGACGTGGTGACGGTCAGTTCGCGCGTGCCGGGCTATGTAACGAGCGTCGATGTCGAAGACAATCAGCCGGTGCACCAGGGCGACGTGCTCGCGCATATCGACCGCGCCGACTACGCGGCCAAGGTCGCGCGGGCTCAGGCAACGGTCGATGCCGGGCTTGCGACCCTGCACGCGGAGCAGGCGAACGTCGCCACGCTCGATGCGCAGATTGCCCAGCAAGGCAGTGTGATGAACGCGGCGCAGGCGGACGTCGCCGCGGCGCGGGCAGGCGCCAACCGCAGCAAGGCAGACGCCGAGCGCTACCGGCAATTGGCAGCTGAGCAGGCCTCTAGCGCGCAGCGCTGGGAACAGGCGCATGCCGACGCACTCACTGCCGACGCCGCGCTGGCCAAGGCCAATGCGACCGTACAAGCCCAGCGCGGCCAGCAAATCGTGCTGGAGAAGCGCCGGAGTCAAGGCATGGCGGCGATCGAGCAGGCGCAAGCCCAGCTCGGTGTTGCGCGCGCAGCGTTGTCGCTCGCACAGATCGATCTCGACCACACGACGATTCGCGCGGCGAACGACGGCACGGTCGGCCAGCGCGCCGTGAGGCCGGGTCAATACGTCGAGACCGGCCAACCTCTGCTCGCCGTGGTGCCGCTCCAGGATGTCTACGTGATCGCCAACTTCAAGGAAACGGAGGTCGCCGCAATGAGCACCGGCCAGCCGGTCGAGATCGACGTCGACACCTATGCGGGGCATTCCTTGCATGGGCGCGTGCTGAGCATCGCGCCAGGCTCGGGCGCGCAGTTCGCGTTGCTGCCGCCCGATAACGCGACTGGCAACTTCACCAAGGTCGTGCAGCGCATTCCCGTCAAGATCCGGCTGGACGCCGGGCAGCGCGAGTCCATCAGCCTGCGGCCAGGCATGTCAGTCGTCGCGCGCGTTCACACCGGCACCACCGTTGTGCAGCCCTCCGCGAGCCGCTCATGAGCACGACGAACGCCTTGTCCCATACTCATGAATCGGTGTCGCTGCGCGCATGGGTGGCGGTGCTTGGCGGCGTGTTCGGCTGCTTTATGGCCGGCATGAACGTGCACGTCACCAATGCGTCGCTGCCCGATATTCGCGGTTCGCTCGGCGCGAGTTTCGAGGAAGGTTCGTGGATTACCACCGCGTACCTGGTGGCGGAAATCATCGTCATTCCGTTGACCGGTTGGCTCGTGCGGGTGTTTTCGATCCGCCGTGTGATGCTGGTCGGCACAAGCGGATTCCTGATCTTCTCGCTGGTGTGTTCGGTGGCGCCGACCATCAATGCCATGATCGTCGCCCGCGCGTTTCAGGGGGCGTTCGGCGGCGTGCTGATTCCACTGTCGTTTCAACTGATCGTCACGGAGTTGCCGGCCTCGCGGCATCCGCTTGGCATGGCACTGTTTGCCGTCGCCAACAATGTCGCGCAGGCCGCCGGACCCTCATTGGGGGGCTGGCTAACCGACATGTATTCGTGGCGCTGGATCTTCTATCTGCAGATCCCACCCGCGCTGGTGCTGCTGGGCGCAATCGGCTGGGCGATCAAACCGGAGCCCGTGCATCTGGACAGGTTGCGCAACGCAGACTGGCTTGGTATCACGACAATGGCAGTCGGACTCAGTGCGCTGCAGATCGTGCTGGAGGAAGGCGGCCGCAAGGACTGGTTTAGCTCGAGCTTCATTGTGAACATGTTTCTGATCGCGGCCGTTGGACTGACTATTTTCGTGGTCGTGCAGCTTCGTCGCGAGGACCCGTTCATCAATCTGAGATTGCTCGGCCGCTACAACTTCGGCATAGCCAGTCTGATGCAGTTCCTGTTCGGTAGCGTAGTGTTCGCGGTGGTGTTTCTCGTGCCGAACTACTTTGCCGAATTGCAGGGCTACAGTGCGCGTGATATCGGCGTCATGATGGTGCCGTACGGGCTCGTTCAGTTCGTGATGTCGTTCCTGACGCCGCCGCTGATGCGTCACACGAGTGCCCGCACAGCCATCATCGCCGGTTTTTTGCTGGTGGCAATCGGCTGTCTGATGAACATTCATCTCAACGTGGATGCATCGGCGAATGTGGTCGTGCCGTCGTTGATCGTGCGCGGGATCGGACAGTCGCTGGTGGTCGTCGCGCTCGGTGTGATGGCCGTGGACGGCATCGAAAAGAGTCAGCTTGGATCAGCCTCGGGACTGTTCAGTATGGTGCGCAATCTGGGCGGTGCGATCGGCATTGCGATCGCCAGTCAGATCGTGGTCGAACGGGAAAAGCTGCATGCTTCGCGCATTGGGGAGGCGATCACCCCGTTCAATGGCGCGTTTCAGGAGCGCATGATCGGCATGGTCAGGGTGTTGACACAGAGCCACATTGACAGGGCGCATGCGCTGGCGGTGTCAGGGCTTGATGGTACGCGCGAGGTGGCACTCGGGATCGTCGACAAAGTGATTGGACGTGAAGCGCTTCTTATGGCTTACAGCGATACATTCTTCGTAGCCGGCATCGCGATGTTGGGATGTACGCTTGCCGCTTTCGCGCTGCGCAGTCGAAGGAAAAACGGGTAACGACAGGGAGGCCAGTTCTTGGCGGCGAGCCGGACAGGTGCACGGTCGGTGCTGGCCTGAACCCAGAGAACGGACGTTCATCCAAAACACCTGAGCGGCGGCTCCGGGTCGAACTGAGTCAATCGCATCAGGCAGAGTTCGGCCAGTTTGTGCCGTTCAGGCAAGGTAAATGAACGGCTGCTCCCGAGATGGAGTGAGACGCTCACCGATAACAGGTTGACCCGTCGCCCGCCAGTCAACAGCGGGCAGGTCCGCAGACGCGGGGTCAGTCGCAGCGCTTCACGCGAAAGTCATTCAACTCGAGCCACTCGAGCGTTGCCGCGACACACTCGTTCAACGATTGCCTGTTCGTATCAAACGACAATTCCGGAATCAGCGGCACCTCGTAGGGGTCGCTGATTCCGGTGAAGTTTGCGATCTCTCCCGCTCGCGCCCGACGATACAGCGCCTTCGGGTCGCGCGCTTCGCAATCCGCGAGCGAAGTGGCCAGGTACACCTCGAAGAACCGGGCTTTCCCGACTGTCTGGCGCGCCAACCCACGGTCCTCCCGGTACGGCGAAATCAGCGCAGCAATGGCCCATGTCCCGGCGTCATTGAGCTGCCGGCACCGGTTGGCGACGCGCCGGATGTTCTCACTGCGGTCTTCTTTGGAGAAACCCAGATCGCGGCTCAGTTCCTGGCGCACGACATCGCCGTCGAGAATCTGACAGATCACGTCGGAGGCGGCCAGTGAGTCCGCGAGCGCAAGCGCAAGGGTCGTCTTGCCTGCCGCGCTCAGGCCCGTCAGCCATAAAGTACACGGGAAATCTTTCATCTACTGTCCTGGCGGCGTGGGCGAGCATGTCGGCACGATCGCCTGTAGCCCCGGCCAGCGGACGCTCCAGTCGCTATTGTGGGCAAGATCGGGGACCGTCAATGCGCGCGCGCATCGCACGCCGGCCGCATTGACAAAACGCTGTGCGACGGATGGTGGCACCACGGTGTCGTCGGCGCCGCTGAAGTGAATCTGGGGAATCGCTGCAACGCGGCTCGCGAAATCGATCGCGTTTTCCGACTGCGGCATCGACGAAACATCATGCAGGCGATTGACGAACTCATCGTCGAGATTGCCGGCTACCGTTCGGATCGACGCGACGTCGGCGCGGCGTGCCGCGATCAACACGGCCAGCGCCCCACCACCCGAATAACCCACCAGGTTGATGCGCTGCCCCGGCACCCGCGCAGCGAACTGGCTCACTGCCTCGTTCATCGATGCGACGACCTCGGGTGCGAAGCGTTTGCTGGTCCAGTAAGGGACGCCGCAGCGCGGATTCATCGCCATCGGTGCGAACTGACACGGACGCGCCAGATACACGACGTTAGGTGCCGGGTCAGTTGCCGCGAGCGCGAGACCCAACGCCTCGCTCGGCGTCGGGTCCAGCGACGGCTCGTTGCGCGAAATCCACGCAAGGCCGTCGCCTTCGATATAGAGGTCGAGCGGTGCGCCGGTCCGGGAGATCCGCGAGAAGGCGGTCAGCACGAAGCTGTCGGTGTTGATCAGTTCGCGTTTCAGGCCGGCCGGTCCGGCCAGCGAATCGGCGTGGGCATTGCGGTCGAGCGTCGCGCAACCGACCACCACGCTGATCAGCAGCGCACCCACCAACGCAACAATGAACCGCCCTCGCTGCGTCGATACCGGCATCAGCATGCGCATGCCCGCCTCACGTTGCGAAGCGGTCAAGTTCCGCCGCCATGGTGGCCATCACGCTGCCCCAGTCTCCGCGAGACGGCTGACGGAACAGGCGCATGCCCGGATACCACGGCGTATCGGTACGCGCCAGCAGCCAACGCCAGTCCGGGACGAACGGCAGCATCACCCAGACGGGACGTCCTAGCGCGCCAGCGAGATGAACCGGCGACGAATCCACCGAGATCAGCAGGTCGGCGATGCTGAGGATGGCGGCCGTGTCCTCGAAATCGTGGATTTCGTCGCTCAGCGATACGAGCGACATACCCGGCGGCGGATTGGCTGCGGCGGCTGCGGCGGGCCCCTTCTGGATCGACAGGAACGTGACGCCAGACCCTGCCAGCGGCGCGAGTTGTGCGAGCGTCAGCGAACGGTTGGCATCGTTGAAGTGGGTGGGGCGCCCCGCCCACACCAGCGCGAGCAGTGGACGTGGCAACCCCGCGAGGCGCTGCCGCCATTTCTCCAGCCGCGGCGGATCGGCACTCAGATACGGTATCCGTCCGGGCAGGTCGGCCAGCGTCAGGCCCATCGCCATCGGCAGACTCATCATTTCGCAATGCACATCGAATGCGGGTGGCAGGCTGCCGCGTACCACGATGTCGTCGAAATCCCCGCTGCCCTTGTTACGTCGGGCGAGCGACAGCGTTTCCGCGTTGACCTCGAGAATGACCCGCGCGCCGCTGCGCTCTTTTGCCCATCGCACCATGCGCATGAACTGGAAGGTGTCGCCAAAGCCCTGCTCGTCGTGAATCAGCAGGGTCTTGCCCGGGATCGGCTGACCAGTCCAGCGGGGGCGCTGCACCTTACGCTCGATGACCGTTGTATGTGCGAGGCTGTACCGGTAGTGATATTCCCGCCAGCCGCGCTCGAACTCGCCCATCAGGAGCAGCGTTTCTGAGAGATCGAACCGCGTCGCAAAATCGCCCGGTGCGTGCGCCACCAGCATCTCCTGGATGGCCCGTGTTTGCGCGATGCGTCCCTGCGGACGAATCGCCGCCGCCAGCAGCTTCCACAGCGCGAGCGGCCCGCTACCTGAGGCGAGATACGGATGCAGCATCGCTTCGGCTTCCTCGAAGCGGCCGGCTGAAAGAAGCGGGCTAACCTGACGCCCGATGAACGGAACGTCGGGCACGAGGCCGGGTGTCATGGCGCGTCGATCCCGAGTGCTTCAAGCAGCGGGGCGAGATAGCCGGCGTAAGCCTGCCATCGGCCTTTCGAGGTTTTATAGATCGGCTGGCGCACCTGGTTGACGCTCGCCGTGCGCACCACCCGGCGGTTGTCGTGAAAGCTCAGGCAGGCGTCGTCCCACGGCAGCCCCAGAAAATCCACGAGACGCCGTGCCTCGCCCTCCAGGTTGTCCACCACGGCCTCGTAATCGACTTCGATGAAGCGCTCTGACGGCAATGCCTCGCGCCAGTGCGCCATCAGGCGTTCGTAGTGGCGGTAGAACACGCCGAGTTCGCTCTGGTTGTAGGTGAACTGCTGCTCGCCGCCGAACAGCTTGGTATAGCAGGAGAGGCAGGTATCCACCGGGTTGCGCCGGACGTGGATGACGCGCGCGCCCGGCAGGATCAGCGGGATCAGTCCGGCGTACAGGAAATTGCCCGGCATCTTGTCGACAAGGCGTGCCCGCCCTTCGGCAAGTGGCGCGACGCGGGACAGATACGCTAGGCCGAGTTGGTCAAGGAACTGCGCGGCATCCTGACCTGCCAGTGTCTTCAGTTTCTCCGGAAAGAGGCCGCTGCCGTCGACCACAAGGCGCAGGGCGGACAGCTCTCCGGCTCCCGTGACCCGTGGGTGCGACGACACGATCTGTTCGATGAGCGTGGTGCCTGAACGCGGCATGCCGACGATGAACACCGGCAGCTCCGAGGGCTCGCCTGCGCCCCGAAACGTGTCATACAGTTCT
This sequence comes from Paraburkholderia sediminicola, assembly GCF_046027825.1. Taxonomy (GTDB): domain Bacteria; phylum Pseudomonadota; class Gammaproteobacteria; order Burkholderiales; family Burkholderiaceae; genus Paraburkholderia; species Paraburkholderia sediminicola_D. The sequence continues at coordinate 14,994 of NZ_JAQQDU010000093.1, read as the reverse complement.
GGCGTGAAGGCTGCCGCGATACGTTCCATCCACTGGCCGTTCGCGGCGCCGTCGTAGGTGAAGGTCGCGCGTTTCTGGCGGTTGCCCGCGTCGAGGTGGTGGAAAGCCCGCGCGGGGTCCTGGATGTCGAGGTAGGCCTTGCCAAGCGCGAAATGGGCTGAGATCCGGTCAGTCAACGAGCGGCGTTCGCCTTCGGCGAGGCACGCTTCGAGCGCCGCGATGTCGGGGTCGCCGGCCCTGAAGGTACGCGCGTCGGCCCGGCCTGCCAGCGCCTGTACCGAGCCCGGAAAGGCTTCCAGCGCCCGCTCGAAGGCGGCTAGCCCCTGGTCCTTGCGACCCGCCTCCATCAGCAGGGTGGCGCGCCCAACCAGTGCTTCCTCGGCCACCGCGCCGGGCAGTTGGGCAGCCTGTTCGAACTGCGCGAGGGCCTCGTCGGTCTGCCCGAGCGCCTGGAGCACCAGCGCGAACGTGTTGTGCGCATCGGCGCTGTTCGGCGCACTCGCCACGGCCTCGCGGGCGAAGGCGAGTGCCTCGTCGAGACGTTCAATCTGTTTGAGCGCCTTTGCGCGCGCCACCAGCGCGGCCGGATGCTGGGGGGCGAAGGCTGCGAGCATATCGAGCGCGCGCAAAGCAGCTTCATGGCGATGGCGGGAGACTTCCACTTCCGCCAGGTTCAGGTAGGCGTCGACGAGGCGCGGGCTGAGTTCGATGGCCTGCTGCGCAGCGGCCGCCGCTTCGTCATAGCGGCCCTGAGTGGAAAGCAGGAATGCCAGATTGCTGTGCGCTTCGGCATAGGCGGGACTCAGGGCCAGCGCCTGACGGTAATGCTGTTCGGCACGGTCCATGCGGCCCAGACGCCTCGACGTGTTGGCAAGGTTGTTGTGCGCTTCGGCCCAGCCGGGCTGCAGTGCGATCACACGTTCGAGACACACGAGGCTTTCCGCGAACTTGCCTGCCTCCTGCAACAGGATGCCCAGGTTGTTCCAGCCGGACACCAGCGCCGGGTCCATCGCCACGGCCCGCCGGCCGGCTTCTTCGCCTTCGGCAAGCAGCCCTTTCTGGCGATACATCTCGGCGAGGTTGCTGGAATAGACAGCCGGCGCGTGCGGGGACATGCAGGCCTGCCGCAGATGGGTAAGCGCGAGGTCCAGATTGCCGTACGCATGAGCCATGAGGCCGAGCAGGTGTAGCGCATCGGCCTGGCCGGGCCACGCGGCCAGCACGCGCTGGCATAACTGTTCAGCCTGTTCGGCCTGGCCGGCGTTCCAGTGGGCATGGGCGCGACTCAGCGCTTCGGGAATGCTTAGGGTTTCCTGGCTGGGTGTGCTGGGCGGGGTCGACATGGGGGAGGGCAGCAAACAGCTGAAAGGACAGGAGTCGGGATGCTACTACGCGCAGGGAACAGGTTCTTCATATATCGCCGGGCCGGCTGCACGCTTTGTCCTGGGGGACAGAAGCGAACAGACAGCCCGGTGGTTCCGCTACAGCAAGGTCAGCTTCAGCGGATCAGAACTTCTGCTGCAGGCGCACGATGCCCGTCTGCGAGAGGAAGCCCGGTGCCGCCTGCAGTTCGTAACGCACCGACAGGCTCAGGTTGTTCGCGCGCAGCAGCGTCACGCCCACCGAGATGTCGGCGAGGTCCGCCACGGGCGTCGCACCGACCGTGGTGAATGCGGTCTGACCCGTCGGGTCGGCCGCGAAGCCCGCGCCCGTTGCCTGCCTCGTGTGGTCGTACTCGTGAATCCACTGCGCCTGCACGTCCGGCACGATCTCGCCGTAGCTCGTCGAGAAGCCTTTCTCCAGCTTCGCACCGAGACTGCTCTTCACCGAGCTGACATGGCTTGAATCGACCGACAGCGCCGAGCCGTTGCCGCCGCTCTCCGTATAGCTACCCTGGTTCTGATAGCTGTAAGTGAGGCTCGCCAGTGGCGTGAGCGTGGCGCTACCGAGCGCCAGCGGATAGCCGGCTTCGGCCCGCGCTACATACAACTGGCCACTGAAGTGGCCGCTGGCCGCGCCCGCATAACCCTGCATGCCGACCAGGCGGGTCGTGTCGTACTGCTGCTGCGACACGGCGCCCGAGAGGTTCACGTACCACGGGCTGCCCGTGTAGCTCGCATAGCCGATCAGGCCATAGCCGTTCACGCGGGTGGAGTCACCGGCGGTGTCGCCGGTGTTGTTGATCGCCGTATTGCTGTAGCTGAATACGCCGCCGGCACGCCAGCGGTCATTGATCGCCCGGTCCACGCCGAGCAGCAGGCCGGCGTAGTTGGCGCTGTAGCCGTCCACCTGGTCGCGCTCGTCCTGGCTTGCATGGCCGCCGAATGCCTGGCCCCATACGCCCCACTGCGCCGGACCTTCGCCGGTCGACACACCCGATTCACCCGGTGCGCCCGATGCCTGTGCGAGGCGCAGTGTGTTGACGTGCGCGCCTACCACGTTCAGCGCGTCGAAGGTCGGCGCCGCCGATGCCCAGCCCGTCTGGGTCGCGCCCAGTTGCTTGCCGATACGGTTGGCGGTGGCGCCTGAGCCCTGGCTGAGCGAGCCCAGCGCGGCGTTGTACAGGTTCAGCAGCGCGGGACTGCTGATGCCGGTGTAACCCAGCAGGCCTGTGAGCGACGCGATGGCGTTCGGCGCGGTCGCGATCGTGGGACTCGGAGCGGGTGTTGGCGTCGGAGTCGGAGTCGGAGTCGGCGTAGGCGTAGGCGTCGGTGCTGCACTGAGCGTCACAACCAGATCATTATGTCCGCCAGTAATCGTGCTGGAGCCCGTCGCGGTCAGCGTGCCGGCCGAATAGGCCAGGCCCGAGCCGTAGGTTGCCGTTCCCGCCGTATCGACCACCACGTAGCGCTGGCCCGCGGCCAGCGCATAACCCGCGGGCACGATGCTCACGGAGCCGCCCGTCATCGTCGAGTCGCCCGTGACCACCAGTTGGCCCGACTGCGTCGAGCTCACCACGCCGACCTGCAGCGTGCCGCCCGTCTGGTGGTAATTGCCGGTGATCGTGACCGGCTGGTTGACCTGCAGTACTGCGCCGGCATTGTTCACCGTGTTGCTGCCGACACTGATGTTGTCGTTCAGCAGCAGGTTGCCGGAAACGAATGCGACGTTCGAATTGGGGCTGGTGATCGCGCCGATGGTGCCGCCGGAGCCGGTCAGCGTGCCGAAGATCGTACCGGTGCCGCCGCTGATGCTCAGGGCGTTGCTGGAGAGGTTCGCGATGTTGCCGGCGATTACGCCCGAATTGATGATTGGGCTGAGCGAGCCCAGCGTATCGTTGTAGATCGCATACTGGGCGCCGGTAATCGTGCCGCTGTTGGCCAGCGTGCCGATCGTGCCGTCGTTGTAGATGCCTGTGACACCACCGCTGATCACGCCGCTGTTGGTCAGGGCGCCGATCGTACCTGCAAACTGGTTGCCGGTGCTGCCAGTAGCGATGCGATTCGCGATACCAATCGTGCCGCCGCTGATGGTTCCACCAGCCTTATTATCCAGCGTGGTGATCACGCCACCATTGTTATCGATGCCGTATTGAAGGCCTGCGATGAAGCCGCTGTTGGTCAGCGTGCCGATCGTTCCTATGCGGGCGGTACCGGAAGAGCTACCGCCGATGTTCTGGATGCCCGCGCCGCCAACAGTATCACTGATGCTGCCGTTATTGGTCAGCGCGCTGATCGTGCCGGTGTTGCCGATGCCGGCGGCGCCGCTACCGCTGCCGTTGACGTTGCTGATCGTGCCGCTATTGGTCAGCGTGTCGATCGTGCCGTTATTGTAGATGCCTGTGGCGCCGCCGCGGACGGTGCCGCCGGCATTATCCAGCGCGCCGATCGTGCCGTAGTTGTTGATGCCAATGCCGGCGAAACCACCACTGATGGTGCCGCCGGCATTATCCAGCGTGGTGATCACGCCACCATTGTTCACGATGCCGATTTGACTGCCAGTGATGGTGCCGCTGTTGGTGAGCGTGCTGATCGTACCGTTCGTGCCGTTGTTGTTGGAGATACCGGCGAAACCACCGCTGATGGTGCCGCCGGCATTATCCAGCGTGGTGATCACGCCACCATTGTTAACGATGCCGAATTGACTGCCAATGATGAGGCCGCTGTTGGTCAGCGCGCTGATCGCGCCGGAATTCGAGATGCCGGAGCCGCTGATGGTGCCCTGGCCGCTGATCGTGCCGCTGTTAGTCAGCGTGTTGATCGTGCCGGTGTTATAGATGCCAATGGCGGAGCCGCGCACGGTGCCGCCGTTGATGAGCGTGCCGATCAAGCCATTTACGTTCTCGATGCCGGCGTAGCTGCCGTTGATGATGCCGCTGTTGGTCAGCGTGCCGATCGTGCCGGTGGTGTAGATGCCGGGACTGCCGCCGTTGATGGTGCCGTTGTTGGTCAGCGCGTCGATCGCGCCGTAATTGAGGAGCCCATTCACGGTGGTCAAAGCGTTAACGGTAAGGCCACCGGAAATGGCTCCTCCTGACGCAACGGAAAGGTTCGTGCCGGACACCCATGTGACGGGGCCGGTGATCGAACCGGTGACCGTGCCGCTGACAGTGCCGCCGCCCGCCGCCATTGCCGCGTGCGCCATGACAGCCAGGGCGGCTGTCAGGGCGAGAGTCAGGACTTTCTGTTTGGGATGATGATGGACGTGCTGCTTCATGCTGGAAATTCCCCGTATGTGGCTGGTCGTTTTATGTATGTGGCTGGTCGTTTTATGTTCGCGGTTCATCCGCGATGGTTGCGCGCGAGCCTGCCTTATTTCTTACGGCCATTTGACCGTACGTCTCAATTTGTGGAAAAAACACATTTTTTGGGATAGTTTTTGTGCTAACGGAATATCTGTTTACAGTCCGTAAACTGCCGCCCCGGACGACGCTGCTCGTACAACGGCTCCCTGAACAGCGTGACAAGGACTTGCCTGCCAGCGGAGAGACACGAGCGGCAGATCGAGGCTTCATTGACGATCGACTCCTGTCGGTCTGGCAACGGACCCTCGTCAATTTCGCCTGAGAGACGGTTGTGGGTCGATCAGCGACATTCGAACCGCGCGTCTCGTAGGCGCCTGGCAAACCTCAATTTTCCTTTCCAGATTTTTCGTCTTTAGACATTAGATGTGGATCCGCTCCAGTTCGGGCCCAAGATCCTCTTCGACGATGCGCAGTGCCGTGCATACGGCTGTAGGCGCTTCGCCAAGCGGCGTTGCCGGTAAAGTTCGTGCGCTTCGTTGCTGCCATATAGAAGCGCGTAATAGCGGCTGGGAAGCCCTGCCGCTTTCAGAAGCAGTCGTCCTTCTGCAATGGGATGAACAATCTCGCTGAAGGGATGCCTACGGCGCAGCCAGTTGCCAAGGCGTTCGTCGCGGCACGCCTGCTGCACGCCCGCGCCACCTGCGATGAACAGCAGGTGCCTGTCATTCGTACCTCGGTGCGACTCGACGCTGTCCGTCCAGACAAACACCGACGACGGGCTTGCGATGCGGCCACCCCCAGCCGAAAGCAGCGAGACGTCATAGTGCGCGCGGCCCGATCGCCGCGATGCGATGAGTGCGTTTGCCTTCTGGAAGATCTCCATAAGCGCTGCAATCTTTGGCAGCGTAAAGCCATTGAACAACGCTATGTCGACACGAGTCATCTCGCCCGTTTGCGTCGCCACGGAAGATTGCCGCGAGCAGCGCGGCAGAGAAGGTACCAGCTCCAATTGCTTTTCCTCGGAATTTTTTGACCTGTAAGGCTCTTTTTGAAGACTCTGTCTTTTTCTTATAATCGGTGATGCAAAAGCAAATTACTTGATTGCTTGCCCCTCAGCTATCCGAAATTAGTCACGCATGGAAATTTACGCATGGATCTGCCAAACCGATCAGTGAATGTGGCTGCCCAAGGCGCGTCGGACGAGCACGCGGCGGATGTCGATGGTGGGCTCTCATGGCTGGACCTTGCGACGACCGATGTAGAGGACGCCGCAGGCGTTCAGCGTCGATGGATGCCAACCGAGTACGACCAGGTTGATGGAGGCGCGTTTGCCGGCCGGTTTCAGCAACTGGGTTTTCAAGACACACTCGTGGCTGCTGAACGACAGAATCGCACCGTGCTGAAGCGGCTACATTTCCCGCCCGATTATTGCTCGGTGTGCTTCGTCCGTTCGGTCTCAGGTCAGGCACGCTGCGACCTCGATGCGATTTCGCAAGGGACTGTCGCCTACCTACCGGCGAACAACGAGTACGAAGTGCTTTTGCCGCCAAGCGAGATAGCCTATTTTCGGATCCGCCAGGATCGCTTTTTACAAGCAGCAGACACCTTGGGTTACGACTTGGCGGGAGACGGGGGCCAAGCGCTGATGTTCGATAGCATTGATTCCAGTGATCTGAACGACATGCTCGAGACCTTGATGTCGCTTCGACATTCGCCTGATTCAAGCCAGCTTGAGGCATTGAATCACGAATACCTGGAAAAGGTCGTGGTAGAGCGAACGCTCCGCATCCTTTCCAACTCGACCGCAAGGTCCTCTCAGATGCCGTCGGGTAGTGCGTATCGAATCACCCAAGCCGCGCAAGCATTGCTTGAAAGCAGCCCCGACGAGCCGTTGACGGTAATGACTTTGTGTCAGGGGCTGGGAGTCAGCCGTGCCTCGCTTCAGCGCTCCTTCTTGCAGATTCATGGTGTCGCGCCGCTTGCCTACTTGAGGATGCGCCGGCTCAATTGCGCGCGGCGCGCCCTGAAAGCGGCGCGCGGTACAAACGCCACGGTGACGGCCATCGCTATGCACTGGGGATTCTTTCATTTTGCTAGATTCGCGCAAGATTACTTGTGCCAATTTGGCGAACTTCCCTCCACGACACTCGGCAGGTCGGGCAGGGCGAAGTCCGCGCCTGGCTGATCGCCAAAGGTTGCTCCTGCCGATCACATATTGGCCAACGAAATGCATGAGTGACCGCTGCACCTTGAAATCTGCCCTTGAAATGGCACCTGGTGCAGCGTCCGGAATGGGTCGGCTGCTGTCGATCGCGCCGGACGGCCGTCGGCCATCTGCTGCCGGTGACTTGTGTACCCGTCAGACGTTCGAGCGGCCCATAGATTCCAAATAGCGGTCGTTGGCGTGCCAAACGAGCGGTCAAACCCTAAATAAAATAACTGAGTCCGGCGACCACTTGAATACCCCCAAACACTGCGATCACGAGGGCCGATAGACGCGCGATACCGTGCATGAATGAGTCCGGCATCTTTCTGCGCAGTGCCGCCGTCGCGCTACTCAGACACAGCCACCAGGCTGCGGAGCCGACAAAGACCCCGGTAACCATAGGCGACACCGTAAGCCACGCTGTGCTTTCTGGCGCCCCTTGCGTGGTAGGCAGTGGTCCAAGTGCAGCAAAAACCCCAATGAACGAGAGGATGGTCATCGGGTTGGATAGCGTTAGACCAAACGTCGTCAGGAAATCGCGTGCAACCGTTGTACGCTGTGCCTCTGATAAAACCGACGGCGCAGCCGACGCTCCACGTACGCCGGTCCAGCCCAGCCACACGAGAAACGCCCCACCGCCGATTTTCAGGACGATGGTGAGCACCGGCAGGGTCATCGCAATTCCTGCGATACCGAGCGCGCCGAGTAGCCCATAAACCGTATCCGCGCATGCCGCGCCGATGCCTGTCGCGAAACCGGAGCGGAAACCACGGCTTAGGGTTCGCTGGATGCATAGCATGCCGATGGGACCAACCGGCGCTGCGATGGAGAACCCCATCGCCACAGACTTGATGAACAGCATTTTCCTGCTCCTACGATACGCGTTGGTACGGAGATGCATCGTAGGCAATACTTGAGCGCCGCTGAAGGGGATTTTTAAGGGAGAATGGCGGTTTTACATTAAAAAGATTGCCATCATGGACGAATTGGACTGGAAGGTGCTTTCGCTTCTGCAGCAGAACGGCCGCATGACCTATACGGAACTTGCTCGTCAGGTCCATTTGTCGGTGCCGGCGGTGACGGAACGCGTAAAACGTCTCGAAGAGGCGGGGGTTATCGAGGGCTACGTGGCGCGCGTCAATCCAGCAGCGGTGGGCTATCCGGTGAGCGCACTGGTCGGCATCACCGTCTCGCAACCTGCGAAAGCGAAGTTTCTCAAGCTGCTCGACACGATTTCCGAGGTGCTCGAGTGCCAACACGTGACCGGAGCGGACTCGTACGTGATGCGATTGGTTGCGGTGAATATGACCGATCTGGAACGGTTGATCGAAAGGATCAACCTGTATGGAGAAACCCGCACCTCGATGGTAATGTCGACGCCGCTGGCTACTCGTGCTTTGGAACGGCCGCCCGTTAAGTTGCAGAAATCGAAGTACTAGAGCTAAACGAACGACTGCTATGCCCTGGAAAGAGCCTACCCCGCGGTACGAACACGAGCGTCAGCAGTGGGTCGACTTCGGCCCCGATGCAACGTCCGCCATTCTCATTCGACGAGCGCGACACCCTCGTCAACATCGATAGCTCCACGGTCGAAGGCAGTGTAACTACCAGGTCATGCCTCCCCGCTCAGCTCGGCCACGCAAGCTGAGTAGATTCCACGCACAACAGGCGATCGATAGTCCAGTCTCCAGCCGTCGGTGAACAGTCTTGCCAGGTATTCCGGTTCGCCGAAACCCGGCAGACCTGTCAAGTCGAGCGCGATCTTTTCTGAGAGACTGCCAAGCTGCACCCGCTCTGACCAGTTGGCCTTCGCGCCGTTTCCGGCCAGCCAGATGCGTGTCGACTCGACGAGGTGATCTGTGCGTAGCCAATCACCGCAGCGCGCCATGGCGACAAGCTGCGCTGTTGCAAGATAGCAGAGCATTTCGGCGCGTGCTTCCTCGTCCAATCCGGTAGATTCGATCATCAGTTGTACCGTATCCGGTCAGAATTGTGTTGTGCTGCCTTAGCTGAAACGTGAGGACCTGGCGAAACGTCCCGAACCTCGTATAGTTGCTCGTAAGCGCCGTTTGTCTGGGTGACGTCCAGCATGTCGGCACAGACGATGATCGCACGTTGACAGCCGTCCTCAATAATCGCCGCTCAAGGCGAACTTCAGTGCGTTTGTTCGCCTGGGTTTCGTTCACTGGAACCTCCGTGCAGGATTGGAGCTGCGACCGGGCTTTAAGCGTTCGTAGCCCTGCGAATTGCCGTCCTCAAGTAATTCTACGCATGGCGTCGCCGCAAATGTTTCTGATGCCGGACTGGAGCGGGCGCCGGGCAATAATGTCGGTTTCCTCTCGCGGCAAGCGTCATCGCCGATCTTGACTTCGTAGCGAAAAACACTAGCACTGAAGCTTACCGTCGGTCGAGCTTCCATGTCCCGCGCCCGGACACCTTCTATTCACCCGGCTGCGCCGCCCCGGGCCGCGCAGTACATTCGCATGTCCACCGATCACCAGGAATACTCTCCGCTCTTCCAGCGCGAAGCGATTGCCCGGTATGCAGCCACACACAACATACGGATCGTGCGGGACTACGAAGACGCGGGCATCAGCGGTCTCACATTACGTGACCGGCCGGCGCTGATCCAACTGCTGCTCGATGTGGAAAATCCCGCTCGCAGGTTTTCCAGCGTTCTGGTGTACGACGTCAGCCGCTGGGGGCGTTTCCAGGATGTCGATGAGAGCGCCTTCTATGAGTACACATGCCGCCGCGCTGGCGTGAACATTATTTACGTCGCTGAGCCCTTTGAGAACGACGGCAGTCCACTCTCGTCGGTGTTGAAAGCGATGAAGCGGGCGATGGCTGGTGAATTCAGCCGGGAGATGTCGCGCAAGATATTTCTCGGTCACTGTCTGAACGTCCAGCGCGGATTTCACACTGCGGGGCCTGTGGGTTACGGTCTGCGTCGCGTGCTCGTCAACGCTCGCAGGGAGATCCGACAACCACTTGGCCGCCATGAATACAAGAACGTGCAGACCGATCGTGTCATCGTTGTCCCGGATTCATCGGGCGAAGCGGCCATCGTCCGTAAGATGTTCGAGTGGTATGCGACGCAACCGGTCACGGCGGCCGGGATTGCGCGACGTCTGAACGACTTTGGGATCGTCAACGGAGGCGGGCACCCCTGGGAGGGGCAGCACGTCATGCAGATCCTGCGCAATGAGAAATACATCGGCACCAATGTGTATAGTCGCACGACGTCCAAACTCGATAGTCCCTGGCGACAGGTCCCCTATGACGAGTGGATAAGGGTACCGGGCGCGTTCGCCGCTGTGGTTGATAGGCGGCTCTTTACAGCCGTTCAGGCCAGGCTCGCACGTAGCCGGCGCGGACCGACGCGTGAAGAGATCATTGATGGCATGCGCAAGGTCATAAGCCGGACAGGCAAAATCAACCAGAAGTTGCTGAGGCACTACCGAAGCGCGCCGTCGGCGGAGCAAGTGGCGCACGAGTTTGGCAGTCTCAACGAAGCGTACAAAGTCATCGGCTATGCGCCGAACCTCGATCCCGAGCGCTCCGAAAACCGATGTGTCGAACGCCGTATGGAGCGGCACGTCGCGGACAGCGTTTCTGCAATGCTGCGCGAACTCGGACACGACGTCCGGTATGAAAAGCACACCACCACGCTGTGCGTCGATGGCGCACTACGGATGCAACTGGTCGTGCGCCGTCCGTGGATGATCCAGGGGCATCTGCCTTACTGGACCGCGCGTTGGCCGGACTGTTTCGCGATCGACTTTCTGGTTTATGTTCGTATCGAACGTGCGGGCACAGAACTGCTTGATTTCCATATCCTGCCGCGCGGCAGTCTGCGTGCAGGCGAATACACCGTGGTGTTCCGTCATGGCCAGTCCCATTTTGAAGCGTACCGACGTCTCGATCTGAAAGCACTGCTTGTGCTAGCGGACACTGTTTCGCTCGACGTGCTGCCGGCGGTCTCCAGTTCGGCCGCGAGGTAGAAGCGATGGCACAGGCGATTCCAGTCAGTTCAGATCTGGCTGTCCCGGCGGACGACCAGGCTCAGGCCCCGTTGCGCGACGGCCAGTGTCCCGCGAACCGGAAATCAACGCCCGAAGCCAGGGCGCGAAAGGTTTTCATGCTTGAACGCGCACGGCAGCAAACTCTTCTTAGGCTGATGGAATCCGTTCGAGCGGAGATGGCTATTCTGGAAAGCGTGCTGCGGGAGCTACTGTCCGATCCCGCGTTTGTGGCGCTGCTAAGACGCCAGGGTTTCGCTACGATGCCACGACTGCTTCGAGATCGCCTGAGCGGAAGGAACTCATGACCACCGCCCGTCCTGCCAGATTCGTCGCGCGGGCCGAGACCTCCACAGAGCGGGCGGGTCCGGCGGGCATCTGTCCGGAGGCACTCGCACTGCTGGCTGGATACCGACTGCCGGACCGCACTGTGGCTGCGCTCAGGCGAATGGTCACAGTGCGTCAGCTGGCCGCAGCACTGGTGATGGCTGGGGAGGACAACTGTTCGGGCGATCTGGCGCGCGCGTTACTCGCGGCCACGCCTGCATCACAACGCGCGGACGATCCACGCGGCCGGCAGTCTGACCGCCATCGCGCAAGGCTGCTTTCCGGGATGGAAAAGGGTCTTACGCACATGCAGGAGATGGTGCAGTCGCTGACGCCGAGCTATCACGACGACCTTTGCTGTCTCGCCTTGGCCGCGAGCTTCGTCAGGGGCTGGATGCGTGATGACGTCGTCACAGCGTGGCTACAGTCACACACTCCGGGCGCCGCCGCGACACTTGGGCATCTTGTATCAGCTTCGGAGACAGCTACTGCACCGAAGCGGCGGATGAAATTGGCGTATGCATCTGCCACGCAGGCAGCGTATCGCAAGCGGCGCTGAACGGAATCCGACGTGCAGGCTTTGGACAAATTGCTCGCTGCCGTGTGAACTACAGGCAGAGGTCCTGACAAAGTGGGGGGCTTCACATATCTGAAGGCGGTTCGTTTTCACTTCAGCTGAAAGGGCCCACTCAAGTTAATCGGGCGAAGATCTTCGAACTATCGCAGTCGGCCAGATATGCCGATCGAATGAGACAGGGACCGGGCCATCAAGGGGCGTTCGACAAAGGGGGGCGAGCGGCCGAAGACCAACTTAAAGCGGTCGTTCTCATCGCGGTAACCTTAGCTATGGGTGTGTAGAGAGTGGACTCGAAGTAGCGGGATGTCGACCTGAGCCCGTCGACGGAGGCACGCGCAAGGCCCAGCTCTGCCGTCCACGATGCTGGAGATTCGTTGAGGTCGTCATAACGCCTGATTATTCAACCCGTGTGATCGGTTTGTGGTGTCGGATTTGCAATGGAAAGGATGAATGGTCGTGCTGCGGGATTAGGCTGCGCTTCGCATTCAGTCACCACGATCTTTGCGGTCAATTCTTCGCGCTTGGGCAACTTGCGATAGACCAGATTGCCGCCGCGCGCGCTGATGACCGACTCCGGCACGACGCCAAGGCCGACGCCTGCTTCGACTAGCGTTAGTAACGTCGGCAATACGCTATCCTGGAGAAATGAAGGGACTACGCGGGCAATCGAGAAGGCCGAATGAATGAGATTCCGGAAGTAGGGCGAGGCATCGGCTCGATATCCGACGAGTGGATAGCTACCAAGCTCTGCCAGATCGACACTGGATTTTGTCGTCAACGGGTGATCAGATCGCATCGCCACATACATCGGCTCACGATAGATCACTTCGACACGCATGTCTGCGTCCACTGCGGTGGGCCGCATAAGCGCGACGTCGATCGTTCTCAGTCTCAGCGCACTCTGCATCTCGATGGAGTTCAGTTCATGCAGGTCCAGTTCAATTCCTGGGTTCGCCAGCCGGTACTGATGTAGTGCCTCCGCCAGCGGAGAGCACGCTGCCGTAGGTGTCAGCCCGACCGATAGCCTACCCGTTTCTCCGCGTGCAGCTTGCCTGACACGGCGCACCATGCGCTCCATGTCCCTCAGAAGCTCCCGCGCGTGCTCGAGCATCACGACGCCTGCTGGTGTCAGTTGGACCGAACGCGTGGTGCGGGCGAACAACTCCGCATCGACCGTTTCTTCGAGCCGTCTGATCTGGTGGCTCAGCGCCGGCTGGCTCATGAAAAGGCGCTCTGCCGCCCGCGCGAAATGCAATTCCTCGGCCACTACGCAGAACGTCGCGACCAGTTTCGCGTCGACGCTGGCCGCGATTAATTCAGATTTCGACATAAATGCCTATTCATTATGAATTGGACTATGAATAATCCGTTATATACGCTTCGGGACAGCATCACAAGAGGTGGTGCGAGATAACCCAGGAACGGAAAGATGGAAGGTGAAATCCGACAACTAGGCGTGCGTGAGATCGCCGGACAGGTTCGACGAAAAGAGAGACCGAAAGACTACTTTGTTCGCCGATCGTTGGCGTCAATCGAAGCGCTGGATTCGCAAATACGTGCGTGGGCTTGCATCGCACCACGTGCGAACATAATTGAAGCAACAAGTGCAGTAGATACAGCAGCACCTCTTGCCGGCGTGCCCATCGGCGTCAAGGACGTGCTACATGTTGCCGGCATGCCAACCGCGTATGGCGCGCAGCTTTTCGCGCGTCGCGCCGAGGAGTTTGATGCTGCATGCGTGGGCATGTTGCGTGCCGCAGGAGCAGTGCCGATCGGTAAGACCGTTACGGCCGAATTTGCCTATAAACACCCGGGACCAACGCGTAATCCCCACGACCTCCGGCGCACGCCGGGTGGCTCTTCTAGCGGCTCCGCTGCAGCGGTTGCTGCCGGCATGGTACCCGTGACTATCGGCACGCAGACAGGCGGTTCCATCATCCGGCCCGCGGCGTTCTGCGGCGTGGCGGGTTTCAAACCTTCATTCGGTGCTGTACCGCGAGACGGCATGAAGGTGTCGTGCGAATCGCTGGATGTGATCGGATGGTACGGAACGTCGGTCAGCGATATTGGTGCTATTGCTGACGTGCTGCTGTCCGACGAGCGCGTGTTGCAATCGCCGGCGAGACGTCCACGAGTCGCGGTGATATGCGGCACCTCGCTGCATGCTCTGGATTCAGACGCGAGAGAGATACTCGTGATGGCCGAACGTGCGCTGATAGATTACGGCGCAACCTGTACGCAGATTGCCTTTCCACAGGAATTCGCGCTGCTGGTGGAAGCACATCGAACCATCATGCAGTACGAGTTCGCGCGCAGCCTGGCGTCAGTCGCGAGGGTAGTACGCAGCGGGCTCAGCGAGGTATTGCTGGCGTGTGTTCGGCAGGGCCTTGCGATCTCACGCAGCCAATATCGTGGGATGAAGGACGTTCAGTCCTCGCTAAGAGATACGTGGAACATGCACTTCGGCGACGCCGATCTGATTCTCACTCCTAGCGTGCCGGGTGAAGCGCCGCTGGGACTTGCGGCTACGGGTTCCTCTGCATTCAACGTGGTCTGGTCGGTACTCGGCTGGCCATGTCTGCATATTCCCTTTGGGCGGTCCCGTCATGGTTTGCCACTCGGTATCCAGTTGGTAGGCAAGTGGAACGGAGATGCTGAACTACTTGGCTGGGGCAGGTGGGTCGAAAGCCTCCGTCGAGATCAAGGCGTAACGATAAGCAGCGAATCGCGCATGGCTTCATGCGTAATCCGATGAATTTTTAAAGCAGAAGTCGGCTTGACGCGTCGCCGTCTTCGCGAGACTGCAATTACAAAACCAAATCCGGGTGACGATCACCCCATAAGCGGCGCACTGTCAAAGTGCCAGGAGGAGCATTGATGTATGCAATATCGTCTCAGGCAGTGACGGAGGCTCAGGTGAAGCCTGCTCACACGTCCGAATCTGCTTCGGGGATCAATCAACGTCTCGATCAGCTTCCCGCCACGCGGCCCGTGTGGATGCTGGTGCTGCTGGTATCGATCGGAGGTTGGTTCGAGTTTTACGACCTTTTCATGACTGCATACGTCGGACCGGGTCTGGTCAAGAGCGGAATGTATTCGGTGACTACAGCGTCGTTCTTCGGTTTCAGCGGGCTGGGCGCGTTCGTGGCGGCATCATTTGCAGGTTTGTTCATCGGGA
>NZ_JAQQDU010000092.1:0-32236 GCF_046027825.1 Paraburkholderia sediminicola | reverse complement strand
GAGGCGCGCGGGTACGCCAGCTTCAAAACCATGCGCACCGTGCTGTTCCTCATCGCCGGAAAGCTCGACTTCTCAGCCTTCAACCCACATGCCCCGTAAGCCGCATTACCCACTCCACTATTTGAAATAGCCTAAAATATAGGAATGGAGGTATTGATGAGCCGAAACAACGGCCTGCAAATTCACCGCGTGACGGACTTTATTCTCTCGGATCAGCCTTGATCCGAAAGGCACTGTCAGGTTAGCCGCCGGGTTGGGTAAGTGTTGCGATGAAACGCCCACGCTAACCGCACGCGACGCGTGCGGTTACGATGCCAGGGAATGCATTGACGCTATTTCCGGGATTGCAGAAACAGAGGTGATGGGGCGCGCGATTTGTCCGTTGAACCGCCGCCGCTCAGTTATACCCAAGAATCGCGACCGATTGAATTTCGTCGCGGTCTGCCATGCTCCCGGCCAGCGTTGCCGCCGGTGCTCGTAGCAGCGTGGTGTATGCATTTTGCGAACGCGGCTTCGCCTGGCTCACATTTGCCTGATAGCGACTCGCTGGGTCGAATGCTTCCTCAGCAACCAAATACATTTTCAGGGCGTTCATGTTGGATTGGTACGTCATTCGTTAGTCGTTCAGGCCGGGGGGTGCCCCTGTATCTTGAGTCACCGAAGGTGCAGATCGGCGTGCGCCGACCGAAGCCACACCTCCCGATTCGAAGGCCGCTCATACGCTTGCTTCCGCGTTGGCCTCCTGGGCGGTGTGTTGTTTACTCTGAAGGGCAGAATGCCGTGTATCCAGTCTCGAACGTTGCACGAGTGCTGCGATTGACAGCCGCTCATGAGGTGGTGTCTGGAAGTTTCGTTCGGCGCGCTGATGCGCTGCGACCAACTCGGTGAGGGGCGCAGTCTGAAGTTGACTGTCGTAGAGTCTGAGAAGTCTCGCAGTCGGCTCAATGGCGTTAGCCGTAAGATTCCACGGCCGTTCCGGACTCATAGACAGGACTGCTTCGCCCAGCTTGATGTCGACTTCTGGAAACAACGACATCTCGCCAATGCCGAACCCTGCCTCGAGCAGGAAGAAAGAAGCGAACATCGTTCGAACGATTGTCCCGAGATGGAAAGCCGTACCGTGTTCCGTGCGTAAGGAAAAGAAGCAAAGATGGTTGCGGAGCGACAAATCGACAAGCGTGGCAGTGGATAGCTCAATCGCTTGTGCCCGCGGTGCTGTACAGATAAACGATGCCATGACTGTGAGATATGAATGAAGTCTTTAACCAAAGGAAGCATCACTCGCAAATAGGAGTCGCTCAGTGTTGCCGGTGTCTCATTCGACCCACTCCCTGCGTCAGCACAAGTTCCCGTATCGGCTCGTTTCCAACGAACGGCTGGTTCGACGTGGACGGGATCGCGACGTCGAACCAGCAGCCATTCGCCGCTGCGGCGGCGCGGTGTAGCGTACTCCGCAGTGCTCTTTTTCAAGCCGTTTGGGCGCTGAGTCCGGTCACACCCATCTCGTCCAGTACCGCCCGGATCGCTGCGAGTGCCGCGCGCAACTCCGGCTCGCCGATGCGGCCGATACAGCCGATCCGGAACGATTCGGCCACGGTCAGTTTCCCCGGATAGATCACGAAGCCGCGTTGCTTGAGGCTGTCGTAGAAGCGCTGGAACACGAAACGCGGATCCGTGGGCATATGGAACGTGACGATGATGGGGGCCTGTAGCGCTTCCGGCAGCAGCGGCCTGAAGCCGAGGGCGCGCATGCCTTCAAGGAGGATCCGGCAATTGTTTCGGTAGCGTGCACCGCGACCCGCCACACCGCCTTCGGCGACAAACTCCTCGAGCGCCTGGTGAAACGCGACGATCACGTGGGTCGGCGGGGTGAAACGATACTGGCTGGTCTTTTCCAGGTTGGTACATTGGTCGTACAGATCAAGCACCAGCGTAGTTGCATTACCCTGCGTCCGCTCGAGCGCTTCGCGCCGGCAGATCACAAAACCGAGGCCGGGAACCCCCTCAATGCATTTGTTCGATGAGGCAGCTACCGCGTCGATGTGCATTGACCGCACGTCGAGCGGCAGCGCGCCGAACGCGCTCATCGAGTCAACCAGATAACTCTTGCCATACTTCGCCGCGAGCGCGCCAAGCTGCGCGATCGGGTTCAATATGCCCGTCGTGGTCTCACAATGGACGGCGAACAGGTGGGTGATCGAGGGCGTGCGCGCGAGGATCGCCTCGATCTCACTGAGGTCGGGCGGCGTGTCCTCGGCGGTCTCGTAGACCAGCGTCTTGCGCCGCGCGATCTCGAGGATGCGCTTCGCCCGCTTGCCGTAGGCGCCATTGATCAACACCAGCGCGGTGCCGTCTGCGGGTACAAAGCTTGTCAGCATCGCTTCGACCGCGAAGGTGCCCGAACCTTGCATCGGCACCGTCACCCAGTCGCCCGCGCCGTTCGCGATCTCGGCGAGGCGTGTGAGCGCCGATCTGTTGATCTCGACGAAGTTCGCGTCTCGCGAGCCCCAGTCGTGCACCATCGCCGCCTTGACGGTGCGCGACGTAGTAAGCGGCCCTGGGGTCAGCAATAGCGGATCGCCCGTTTCGGAAGCGGCCACCGCATATGTGGAATTGGTCATCAAAGATCTCCTCTGGAAGTCTGTTTATCGTCTGTATCGACGCATGAAATCCACTCTAGTGGATGCAAAAAAAAGCAGTCAATATGCTAAAAAAACACATTTCGACGTCTGCCGGAAGCCCGCCCGGATGGTTCGGCGGCCCTCAGTAGCGTGGCCCAAGAGGGACCTGGTTGAGTGGGTGCAACAATCACCACGGCGGCGACTCAGGCACGCAACAGGGGGCACGTTAGTCCAGCTTGAATAGCGCGACGGCGCCGGCAAGACTCACGGCCTGGCTTTGTAACGCGGCGGTGGCCGCCGTGGATTCCTCGACCAGTGCGGCGTTCTGCTGAACCATTTCGTCGAGCTGGCTGACCGCGCGGTTGATTTCCTGAATCCCGCGCGTTTGCTCGTTGGCCGCCTGGGTGATTTCGGAAATGATGGTCGTCACGTTGGCGACGTTGCTGACGATCTCCGTCATCGTCTTGCCCGCCTGGCGAACCTGGCCTGAACCGGAGGTCACACTCCCAACAGTTGCTTCGATCAGTGCCTTGATTTCCTTCGCGGCCTGCGCGCTGCGTTGCGCGAGGCTGCGCACCTCGCCGGCCACCACCGCGAAGCCGCGGCCCTGTTCGCCGGCGCGTGCGGCTTCCACCGCGGCGTTCAACGCGAGGATGTTGGTCTGGAACGCGATACCGTCGATCACGCCGATGATGTCGGAGATCTTCACTGAGGCATGTTCGATCTCGCCCATCGTCGTAATCACTTCGGAGATCACTAAGCCGCCGCGCGAGGCGACCTTCGACGCGGACACGGCGGAGTCGTCGGCCTGTTTCGCGGCGCTGGCCGATTGCGTGACCGTCGAGGTGATTTCTTCCATCGACGCAGCGGTCTGTTGCAGGCTGGCCGCAGCGGATTCCGTGCGACTCGACAGATCCACATTGCCCGCGGCGATTTCATTCGCCGCCACACGCACCGAATCGCTGGCATCGCGAATCTGGCGCATCACGTGACTGAGTTTGTCGATGAAGGTATTGAACGAGCGCGCGATCTGCGCGACTTCGTCGTTACCAGTGACCGGCAGACGTTGAGTCAGATCGCCTTCGCCGGAGCCGATTGCGTCCATCGCATCACGTACTTTCGAGAGGCGCTGGAACGACACGGCGGTGACCGCGGCCACGATTGCGGCGGCGATGGCGGCGATCACGATCAAGGCGATCACTGAAGCGGTCAACAGCGATCGCATGCCCGCCGTCGCTTCCGATTTGTCGAGCGCGACGACCGCGTACCAGTCGGTGCCGGGAATGGCCTCGGCGCGCAGCAGCTTCGTGCTGCCGCCCACGTCGACTTCGACGGGGTGCCCGGCACTGAAGAGCGCGGCCAGCTTGTCGCCGGTGAGCGCGGGTGCGAGGTCCGTTACGGGCTTCAAGGTCAGCCTGGCGTCCGGATGCGCGACGATATGACCGCTCGTATCGATCAACATGCCGAAGCTCGCGGGCGTTGGGTGAATCGTCTTGACGTTGGCAATCACGCTGTCCATTGCGACGTCGCCAGACACCACGCCTTTCACCACGCCGTCGCGCACCACGGGCACGGCGAACGAGACCACCAGCTTGCCCGTGCCCATGTCCACATACGGCGGTGTCACGACCGGTTTACCGGCGGCAGCAGCCTGCTTGTACCAGGGGCGGCCGGTCGGATCGTAATCGGGCGGGATACCGGTCGGGTCGGTGAACTTCCAGGTCTTGTCCGCGTAGCCGACATACACGTTGGTGAACTTGCCGGCGGCGGCGACCTGCTTCAACGCGGTGAGTGGATCGGGTTGCAGCACGGCGTCCTGCAGCGAGTTGATCATCTGGCTATTGGCGGCGATCCAGTCTTCGATACCATCTGTATGGCCGCTTTCGACAGCGTCCAGACTGCTTTCGATCGCATCGCTGTTATACGAGTTGGCGATGAGGTAGTTGAGAACCGCGTTAGCAGCGAGCGAGACCACAACGATGGCGACGCACAGGGCGACGATGCGCGCGCGAATGGAGGAGAACATGTCGGGAGTCTTTCGAAGTAAGCAGTGGGCAATGTTCTGGGCGTCGCGCGCCGCTGTCGAAGCCGGTTCCGCGCCGAATGATTGTGAGGTGGAAATGGATTTACTCGGTTATTTCCACAATTTGCACCTGTGCCTCAGCGAAATCAGTTGAGAGGTAGTGCGAATCCATCCAGTCGTAGCCCGCCCGGCCGTGTGCCCAGGCCCAGTTGGTCCGGCCATTGTTTGCCATGCTTTCTCGACGATCTTCTGTCGCCATGTTGGCTCCCGTGTTGCCCGGCTCTCGCGGGGGAGCGACGTGTCGCGTCTCAGTTCCGTTTTGTCTGTCATTAGTCATTGCTGGATTTCCCGGTTAAAAAATCTGAATTCAGCAAAAGGCCGCTTTGGCGTACTGCGTTACGAGAAAATCACATTCGCGTTACGCAGCATACTGATATGCACCTATCGCTGGCCGTTGCGCTTCAGGAGGAAAAACCTGCCACGAGCCATCTTCATGCTGAAAGAAGAACATGGCAAACGGGCCGCGTGGACCTAACGTCTCGACGCGCACGTAGCGTCTGCAGTTCGAGCGAGTGCAACTGGCGCGAATGACGCGCACGGCCATCGCGGGCGTGGGCGAGAGCCATTTCTCGATCAAGGAGCGTAAACATTTCTCATGCGTGTTCATGGCTGGGTCGCGCCCCGTTGAGGCAAGCGATGCAATCGTCTGGCAGCACCGCACGATAAAGCCTGCCAGACGGCGCAGGCGTAAACATAGTGTCGACCTTCCCGATGTTCCCGACGCTTGCCGGCGACACCGGGAAGGATCGATACTCAATTCCAGGGCAACGAGTACGTTTTCACGTGGGTGAAACTCTTCATCGCTTCCTGCACACCTTCCTTGTAACCCAGGCCCGAGTCCTTGATGCCGCCGAACGGCGTGAGTTCAAGCCGGTAACCGGGTACTTCGCGGACATTGACGCTACCGACTTCGAGCTCGGCGATGAAACGTGTGATGTAGTCCATACGATTCGTACATACCGAGGACGACAGTCCGTAGTCGGTCGAATTCGAAATCCGGATCGCATCGTCGATGTCGCGGAATCGGATCACCGGTGACACCGGTCCGAAGGTTTCGTATTTGACTAGCGGCATGTCAGGCGTCACGTGGTCCAGGACGGTCGGCGAATAGAGCGCGCCTTTTCGAATGTTGCCGTACAGCAGTTTCGCGCCGCGGCTCACCGCATCGTTGACCTGCGCTTCGAAGAACTTTGCGGCGGCCTCGTCGATGACGGTACCCATATCGGTGGCCGGATCTGCCGGATCGCCATAGCGCACCGCGCGGGTCTTTTCCACCAGCAACTCGACAAAACGGTCGGCCACAGCTTCATGCACCAGCATCCGCTTGACCGCCGTGCAGCGCTGACCGGAGTTCTTGTACGAGCCCGACACGGCGAGCGTGCTGGCCTCGTCGAGGTCAGCGTCCTCCATCACGATAATCGGATCGTTACCGCCAAGTTCGAGCACTGCACGCCGGTAGCCCATTTTCTCGGCGATGTATTTGCCGATTGGTACGCCTCCGGTGAATGTGATCAGATCGATGTGCTCATTGGTGATGAGTTCGTCGGCAATCTCTTTTGGGTCGCCGGTGAGGACCTGAAGCATTTCCTGAGGCAGGCCGGCGGCGTACAGGATGTCGGCGAGCAGATAGGTGGACAACGGCACCTTTTCCGACGGCTTGACCACGATCCTATTGTTCGTCGCGATAGATGGCACGATCTTGTGTGCGACCTGATTCATCGGGTGGTTAAACGGCGTAATGGCGGAAATCACGCCCAGCAGAGGATCACGCAGTGTATAGACGCGCCGCTTCTTGCCGTGGGGCGTCAGATCGCAGGAAAACACCTGGCCGTCGTCCTTGAGCGCCTCGTTCGCACCGAAGATCAGCACGTCGCTGACGCGGCCCGCTTCGTACAGGGAGTCCTTCCTGCACAGACCGGCTTCGGCGGTAATCAGGGCGGAGATTTCTTCGGTGCGCTCCCGCACGATCTCGGCTGCGCGTCGCAGGATCTGCGAGCGTTCGTAGCGGGTGAGCTTTGCGCGGTAGGCATGGGCGTACGCGAAGGCGCGCTTGACGTCGGCGAGCGTCGCCTTAGGCACGGTGCCGACCAGCTCGCCGTTATACGGATTCCGAACCTCGATGACCTGGTCGCGTCGGATCTGTTCTCCGCAGATTCGAAGGGCTTCATGACGGACCGGCAAAGATGGCCGCGATTCCACGATGGCATTCATGCTGTCTCCTGATGTGAAAGAGGGGTATTGATAGTTATTGAAGGTGGTTCAGCGCGAGGTCGAGGATGTCGAAGTTGCGCAGACGCTTTCGCTCAGACACGGCTCGCGTTACCGGACGGTTGAAAAGGAGCGGCACAGTCTGTTCGGAGAGGCCACCGTGCGAGCGCAGCGGGGCATTGAGACCTGACAGGTCGTGGCGTGATTCGCTGGTGCCGAGCACGACATGGCGCCCGGAGACCACGATGATGTCGCCGAGTCGATCACGCGGCAGCTCGAAACGCTCGCAGCCCTCAGCGCCGGCTAGTGCCAGCTCGATACCGGTGCGCTCGCGCAGTTTTGCCAGGACTTGAGCCTGATCGACCGAAGGCGGGAGGTAGATCGTGGCAAACGAGCCCAAGGCGCCGTGGTGTACGACATACGGGTCGGTAATCGGCAGGATCACGCGTGCTACACCGGCGCCGAGCCATGCGTCCAGTTCGTCTTGCAGATAGATCACATTCGGTTTGCCGGCCGCGTCGTGCTTGTCGTTCATGCCGTGGTCCGCCGTAATCGCGATGGTGGCGCCCAGTTCGGCCATACGCTGCAAGTAGGGGTCCATCATCTGGTAGAACGCGTTGGCCCCGGCGCTGCCCGGCGCGCACTTGTGCTGCACGTAGTCCGTGGTCGACAGGTACATCAGGTCAATGGGGCGGGTCTCGAGGAGACGAACGCCAGCCGCGAATACGAACTCGGACAGGTCGGCGCTGTACACATCCGGTACCGGTTTGCCGACAAGCTCCACCACACCCGTGATGCCGTTTTCGGCCTGGGTCACCTCATCTGCTTTCTCGGACGAGAAGCAGATACCGTTCAGTTTGTTGCCAAGCAGGCGGCGCAGCTTGTCCTTCGCGGTAACGACCGCGACCTTTGCGCCCGCGTCGGCGAACGCGGCCAACACGGTCGGCGCACGCAGGTATTTCGGGTCGTTCATCAACACTTCGGCACCGCTCTCGCGGTCGAAGAAATAGTTTCCGCTGATGCCGTGCACGGAGGGCGGCACGCCTGTCACGATCGACAGATTGTTCGGATTGGTGAAGCTCGGTACGACGCAGTCGCCTTTGAGCGCGGCGCCGTTTTCCAGAATCTGGGCCAGAAACGGAGCGACCCCCGCGCGAGCCGCTTCCGTCAAATAGTCGTATTCGCAACCGTCGACGCAGACCACGACGAGAGGCTGGTCCATCCAGCGGTAGCTACGCCCATTTACATTGATAGTTTGAGTGTTCGTGTTCATGAGGTTTCCCTTTGAGTGATCAGGTGAGGGTTGAGACTGGCATTGCGATGCGTTGGGTTTCGGAGTGAGTGGTATGCATCCGTTCGATCTCATCCCTCACCAGCAGCGGGAGGGAGTGGCTCTGCAGCAGACCGATGGATGCGAGGCGGGTAGGGGTTTCCACGGGAGTCATCGAAAAGTGTTTTTGCATGCTTGACATTAAACTTCGTGAATCGTAGATTGTCAACAACAAGCAGAAAGCAAAAAACACTCTACGGTTAAAAGGTCCGCAAAGCCCTTTGCCAGCGCGACATACCGTGGAGTTGTTAGGCATGGGGCCAGATAGGCCACCGTGCGAACAAGCCGGATGAGTGCTCTGCCCGATTGCAATCGTTGCGAGAGGAGACCACGGGACCGTGAGGCTGCAGTCACCGTGTCAGTAAGGAAGTGCAGGCGCTGTACGGCTATGAGTTGCAAGGGCCAGAGCACGGCGGCGGAACAGTAATTTCCAGGAGGATGACGATGTCGGATTACCTGCGCATCGAAGGGATTCACAAGCAGTTCGGTTCGACCCCGGTTCTGAAGGATGTCAATTTGACGATCTTCAAGGGGGAAATGGTCTGTTTTCTGGGCCCTTCGGGTTGTGGCAAGACCACGCTGCTGCGGATCATCGCGGGGCTGGAGACGCAAAGCGCGGGCACCATCGCGCAGGCCGGCAAGGACATTTCCATGCTGCCGCCTATGCTGCGCGACTACGGCATCGTGTTTCAGTCGTACGCGTTGTTTCCGAATCTCACGGTGGCGGAGAACGTCGCGTACGGTCTGACTAACCGGAAGGCGGGCAAAGCGGTGATCCGCGAGCGTGTGGCCGAATTGCTCACGCTCGTCGGTCTGCCCGATAGCGGTCCGAAACATCCCGGTCAACTCTCCGGTGGTCAGCAGCAACGCATTGCGCTTGCGCGGGCGCTGGCTACGTCGCCTGGTCTGTTGTTGCTCGACGAACCTCTGTCTGCGCTCGATGCTCGGGTGCGGGTCCGTCTGCGCCAGGAGATCCGCCAACTGCAGCAGCGTCTCGGGGTGACGACGATCATGGTGACGCACGATCAGGAGGAGGCACTCTCGATGGCCGACCGCATCGTGGTGATGAATCAGGGTGTGATCGAGCAGATCGGCACCCCGACCGAGATTTATCGCGAGCCCGCCACGCCGTTCGTTGCCGACTTCGTCGGCAAGGCCAATATTCTGCCGGCCACCGTGAGCGCGAACGGCGCGATCCAGGTGGGTAATGTCGGCCTGAACTGCGTGAAGGTGAGCGAGTCGCTCAAGGGCGGTTCGCGGGTGTCGCTGTTCCTGCGCCCGGAGGATCTCGTCGTGCGAGGCGTCGACACGAAAGCCGGCAACACGCTGAGCGGCCGTATCGAGAAGATGGAATTTCTCGGGGCGTTCTGCCGGGTCAGCGTTCAGGTGGACGGCATGACCGGGACCGAAGTGCTGGCTGACCTGTCGTACCACGATATGACCGAATTCGACTTGCAGGAAGGCTCGGCGCTTAATCTCGCTGTCCTGGGCGACCGCGTGCGAATCTTCGGTGAAGACCAGCGGAGGGTGCAATGAGTACGACACTCACCGAACCAGGAAAGGACGTGATGCTTACCGAAGTGCGGCAACGTACCCACTGGCAGGATCGCATCGGCCATGCGGGCATGCTGTTAATGGGGTGTTTTCTGTTGCTGGCCCTGCTTGCGCCGCTCACGATGGTGATCATGAGATGCATCGAGGATCGTGATGGGCGGTTCGTCGGCCTTACCAATTTCACGTCGTACTTCCGGACTCCGGCGCTGTGGAATTCGGTCGGACATTCGTTGTTTGTTGCTGTCTCGGTGACGGCGATTACGATTCCGCTCGCCTTCACGTTCGCGTATGCCTTAACGCGCAGTTGCATGCCGTTCAAGGGGCTCGTGCGCAACATCGCACTGATTCCGCTGCTCGCGCCGACGCTGCTGTCGGCGGTGTCGTTTATCTACTGGTTTGGCAACGCAGGTTTGCTGCGGCACTGGATGGCCGGCCACAGCATTTATGGCGCACCTGGGATCATCGCGAGTCTGGTGTACGCGTCGATGCCGCACGTATTGATGATCCTGATCACTGCGTTGTCGTTGACGGACGGCCGCCTGTATGAGGCCGCCGACGCGATGGGCACGACCCGTTTGCGCAAGTTTTTCACGATCACCTTGCCCGGCGCAAAGTATGGTCTGATCAGCGCGACGATGGTGGTGTTCACCATCTGTGTGAACGACTTTGGCGTACCGATCGTGATCGGCGGCTCATATAGCGTGCTGTCCACCGACGTGTACAAGCTCATTGTCGGTCTTCAGGATTTCAATACCAGTGCGGTGGTGAGCATCCTGCTGCTGTTGCCGGCACTCCTCAGTTTCGCTACCGACTTCTTCGTCAGGCGCAAACAGCGTTCGCTGCTTGGCGCGCGCTCGGTGCCGTACGAACCCAAGCGATCACGTGGCTTCGACATGGCGATGCTGGCGTACTGCAGTGTCGTGTGTCTTCTGATGATGGCGATTGTCGGAATTTCGATTTATGGCTCGTTTGTCCACTTCTGGCCGTACAACCTGACGCTCGGCTTGAGTCATTACCGGATGGGGCTCATTGGCGCAGGCATCATTGGCGCGTACAAGAACAGCCTGGAAATGGCGGCACTGGTCGCGACAGCGGGCACCACGCTCGTGTTTGGCGGTGCCTATCTGGTTGAAAAGACGCGTGGCATGGACTGGCTGCGCCCGGTCATCAATCTGTGCGCGGTTCTGCCGATGGGTGTGCCGGGTCTCGTACTCGGAATTGGTTACATCTTCTTCTTCAATCATCCGGCCAATCCGCTCAATTTTCTCTACGGCTCGCTGCCGCTTCTCGCCATCGTCACGATCATTCATTACTACTCGTCGAGCCATCTGACCGCCATTACCGCGCTCAAGCAGATCGATAACGAGTTCGAGGCGGTATCCGCGTCGTTGAAAGTGCCGTTCTACGTCACGTTTTTTCGCGTCACCGTGCCTGTGTGCTTGCCGGCCATTCTTGAAATCAGCCGCTATTTCTTCATTAACGGCATGACGACGATCTCGGCAGTTGCCTTCCTTTACTCACCGGGTACGCAACCGGCGTCGGTGGCGATCCTGAATCTCGATGAGGCCGGACAGATCGGACCGGCTGCGGCGATGGCAACGCTGATCGTGGTCACCTCGGCTCTGGTGTGTGTGCTGTATGCGCTCGTGAATCGCTTGCTGTTGGCGCGCACACAGCGCTGGCGCTATACGTCGCGCAGCCGATAACGCACACCGGAAGAGCAAACAGGACATAGCGATGAGACCTTTCTGGCTTGAACAGGCATTGCGCGGCGAAGCGTCTGATGCGCCGGCTTTGCAGGGCGCGGTGAGCGCCGATGTTTGCATCGTCGGCGGTGGATTTACCGGTCTTTGGACAGCGCTGCAACTGAAGCGCGCCAATCCCCATCTGGATGTCGTGCTGATCGAAGCGGACATCTGCGGTGCGGGTGCGAGCGGCCGTAACGGTGGCTGCTTACTGACTTGGGAAACCCGTTTTCTGACACTGCGCCGGCTATTCGGCGAAAGTGAGGCACTACGGCTCGTAGAGGCTTCGCGCCAGACGGTCGATAAAATCGCGACCTTCTGCCGCGAGCATCGAATCGATGCGCAGACTCGCGTCGACGGTACGTTATATACCGCGACGAGTGCCGCTCAGATTGGCAGCGCTGAAGCCGTTAAAGCAGCGCTAGATGAACGCGGCATGGGCTCATTCGTGAGTCTCGACGTCGAAGAAGTCCGCCGGCGTGCCGGGTCGAAGCGACACCTCGCCGGTGATTTCTCGGCTGTCGCCGCGACGGTGCAGCCCGCATTGCTCGTGCGCGGACTGCGGCGCGTCGCATTGGAGATGGGCGTGCGGTTGTATGAGAAGACCGCATTCGAATCGCTGAGTTATGTGCCTGGTCCGCTGGTCCGCACCGCGTACGGGGAGGTTCGCGCAAAGCGCGTCGTGCTGGCGATCAACGCGTGGATGGCGCAAACCTTTCCGCAGTTCGAGCGCAGCATTGCGCTCGTGTCGAGCGACATGATCATCACCGAACGCGCACCTGAAGTTCTCGAGCGCGTAGGACTCACGAACGGTCTGTCGGTGCTCGATTCACGGACCTTTGTCTACTACTACCGCACCACGCCCGATGGCAGGCTGATGCTCGGCAAGGGCGGCAACACTTTTGCGTATGGCGGCCGCGTGCTGCCGGTGTTCGATCAACCCTCGCCATACCGGGCGGCGCTCGCGCGCGATCTGAGCGGTTTCTTTCCTGAGCTCGCGTCGGTGCCGATTGCCGCAAGCTGGAACGGGCCGTCAGATCGCTCGGCCACAGGATTGCCGTTCTTCGGTCGGCTCGACGAACGGCATGACGTCTTCTACGGTTTCGGCTATTCAGGCAACGGCGTCGGACCGAGCTATATGGGCGGCGAGATCCTGTCGTCACTCGTACTCGGTCTCGACAATGCATGGACGCGTTCACCGCTCGTGCGTGGGCCGCGCGGTGTGTTTCCGCCGGAACCGATTCGCTACGTTGGTTCACTTGTCGTACGTGACGCGATTCGCCGCAAGGAAAGCGCGGAGGACGCTGGCGCTAAACCCTGGTTCTTCGATGTGGCGCTCAGCCGCCTGGCGCAAGCGGCCGGAAAGTCCGACAAGGCATGACATCTATCAGATCTACTAACAGTACGGAGACAATCGTGAATGATGAACTGGATCCCGTTCTTCTTACCCCGGGCCCGCTGACAACATCATTGATCACCAAAAGTGCCATGCTGCGCGATTGGGGATCGTGGGATACCGACTTCAATTCGATCACCCGCAGCCTGCGCGCCGATCTGGTGGACATCGTGCATGGGCGCGACACGCATGTTTGCGTACCGCTGCAGGGAAGCGGCACCTTCTCGGTGGAGGCG
Organism: Paraburkholderia sediminicola; assembly: GCF_046027825.1. Lineage (GTDB taxonomy): Bacteria > Pseudomonadota > Gammaproteobacteria > Burkholderiales > Burkholderiaceae > Paraburkholderia > Paraburkholderia sediminicola_D. The sequence continues at coordinate 19,063 of NZ_JAQQDU010000092.1, read as the reverse complement.
GCAATCGGCACGCTGGTACCGCGCGACGGCAAGGTGCTCGTGCCGCAAAACGGTGCGTACTGCAAGCGCGTTGTGCGGATCTGCGAGTACATGGGCCGGGCCGTTGTCGAATTGCCGATCGAGGAAGGTAAGTTGCCGACCGGTGCCATGATCGAAGAGGCACTGAGGCGCGATCCGGCGATCACCCATGTCGCGCAGGTGCATTGCGAGACTGGCACGGGCACCCTCAACCCCTTGCAGGACATTGCGCAGACCTGCGCGCGGCTTGGCAAGGGACTCATCGTCGACGCAATGAGCTCGTTCGGCGCAATCGCGATCGACGTCCGCACGACACCGTTCGATGCGCTCGTGGCCGCTTCGGGAAAATGCCTGGAAGGGGTCCCTGGAATGGGCTTCGTGATCATCCGGCGTGGGGCGCTGGAAAAGTGCCAGGGCAATTCAGCTTCGCTGTCCATGGACCTTTACGATCAGTGGGATTACATGGAAAAAACGTCGCAATGGCGTTTCACGCCGCCGACGTCAGTTGTTGCCGCATTGCGCACGGCCGTGGATCTGTTCAAGGCCGAGGGCGGTCAGCTCGCACGCGGCAAACGGTACCAGGCCAATTGCGACGCCCTGGTCAGCGGGATGCAGGACCTGGGCTTTCGGACGTTCCTGCCTCGCGATGTACAGGCGCCGATCATTGTGACGTTTCACGCGCCGGAGGATCCGGCTTACGAGTTCCGCACGTTCTACGAAAAGGTCAAGGCCAAGGGTTTCATTCTTTACCCAGGAAAGCTGACCGAAGTCGATACGTTCCGCGTCGGATGCATTGGTGACATCGACCGCAATGTGATGCGCAGCGCGGTAAGGGCGATCGAGGAAACACTGGCGGAAATGGGCGTGAAGCAGATTTCACCCCACAAGATCGTCGCGTAAGAGCACGAAGACGGTTGCGTCGCTCGCGCGACTCACCCGGGTGTTGGTGGCATTTTCGTTAGCGTTCTGGCTGGAAAGGCGGACAGGCCACTGTTGTCAGCGGCAACCTCATCTCGTCAGCGTATTGATACGCCGGCGACGGTGAGGCTCATGTGAAGAATCCTCATACCGGGAGTAAGAAATGTTCAAGCACAAAGTCACCCCTCAGCGCAACGCGTCCCCTCTGCACAGTGTCCGTACGATCGCAATCATGACGACCGCCGCGTTCGCGCTGCTGGTCGGCAGCACGGCTACGGCGATGGCCAAGACCACTCTGCTGGTCTATACAGCGCTTGAGGACGAGCAACTCAAGCCATACGCGGACGCGTTCGAGCAAGCCAATCCGGACATCGAGATCAAATGGGTGCGTGACTCGACTGGCGTGATCACCGCCAAGATCCTCGCCGAAAAGAACAACCCGCAGGCGGATGTGATCTGGGGCCTTGCGGCGACCAGCATCGCAAAGTTCGAAAGCGACGGCATGTTGTTGCCCTACGCGCCGAAGAATCTGCCTGCCATGAGCGCTGCGTACCGTGATCCGAAATCGCCGCCGGACTGGTTTGGCATGGACGTATGGGGCGCGACGATCTGCTTCAACACGGCGGCCGCCGCTGACCAGCATCTGCCGAAACCATTGAGCTGGCAGGACCTGACGAAGCCGATCTACAAGGGCAAGATCGTGATGGCAGACCCTGCCTCATCGGGGACGGGATATTTCGATGTGACCGCCTGGTTGCAACTGTTCGGCGAGCAGGGTGGGTGGCAATACATGGATGCGCTCGACAAGAACATCGCGCAATACAATCATTCGGGCTCCGCACCGTGCACGATGGCTGCATCAGGCGAATACCCGATCGGGATCTCGTTCGAATACCGCGGGGCAACCCTCAAGGCGCAGGGCGCGCCAATTGATCTCGTGTTTCCGAAGGAGGGCTTAGGCTGGGATCTGGAGGCGTTCGCGATCATGAAGAACACGACGAAGCTGGACGCGGCGAAGAAGCTCGCCGACTTTGCGTCAAGCCGGGAAGCGAACATGCTTTACGCGAAAAGCTATGCGATCACGGCAGTGCCAGGAACGGCCAAGCCTTTGCCGAATATCCCGGGTAATTACGCAAGCCTGCTGGTCAAGAACGACTTCACCTGGGCGGCAAACAACCGATCCAAAATCCTTGCGCAATGGGCGCAGCGCTATTCGTCGAAGAGCGAGGCCAAGCAGTAACCCGGGAAATCAGCGCGAAGCGACAAAATAAATACTGTAGGTGTGCTACGCCGCGCCACAAGTGGATCCTTGCGCAGCGGCGGGTAGCGCTTTAGCGTAGTGTTGGGGTTGGCAAATACGTGACCCACGATCACCGTGTGCAACGCGCATGCCAACCCACTCCGCTGCCGTGTATGAGCGGAAAAAACAGAACAAATGGAGGTGACAAATGTTGATTGGTGTCCCGAAGGAAATCAAGAATCACGAGTATCGCGTAGGCCTCACGCCGGCAAGTGTGCGTGAGTTGACCGGGCGTGGTCATCAGGTGGTGGTGCAGACAGCAGCCGGTGCCGCAATCGGTCTTTCCGACGACGCCTACGTCGCTGCAGGTGCGACCCTGTCCGACAACGCGACGGAAATCTTTGCGAAAGCGGACATGATCGTCAAGGTCAAGGAGCCTCAACCCGCTGAGTGCGCGATGCTGCGTCCCGGGCAGATTCTCTATACGTACCTGCACCTCGCCCCGGATCCCGAGCAGACAGCGGCATTGGTGAAGTCGGGCGCTATCTGCATCGCGTATGAAACCATTACTGGCCCGGGTGGCGGCCTGCCTTTGCTGGCGCCCATGAGCGAGGTGGCCGGCCGCATGTCGATCCAGGCAGGCGCGGCGCATCTGGAAAAGTCAAAGGGCGGCATAGGCGTGTTGCTCGGCGGCGTCCCGGGCGTGGCGCCGGCTCATGTGGCCATTATCGGTGCGGGCGTCGTGGGTACCAACGCCTTGCAGATGGCCGTAGGGATGGGCGCCAAGGTGACGATTCTCGACACGAATGTGGACCGCCTGCGTCAGCTCGACCTGGTCTTCGGCAATCGTATTTCCACGCTCTACTCGAATGGTCAGAGCATTGAGGAATCGGTGCTGGACGCGGATCTGGTGATTGGAGGCGTGCTCATCCCGGGCGCGGCAGCACCCAAGCTGGTCACGCGGAGCATGATCAAGGCGATGAAAGCGGGCGCGGTTGTCGTCGACGTTGCGATTGATCAGGGCGGCTGCTTCGAGACGTCGCATGCGACCACCCATGCGGAGCCAACGTACGTGGTTGACGATGTCGTCCACTATTGCGTGGCGAATATGCCGGGGGCAGTAGCGAGAACCTCTGCTTTCGCGCTGAACAACGCCACGATTCGTCACGCGGTCTCACTGGCTGAGAGGGGCTGGAGACACGCGTTGAGTGAGAACGCGCATCTTAAGGCCGGCCTGAATGTCTGCGAAGGCCACGTCACTTACAAAGCGGTCGCGAAAGATCTTGGCTATCCCTATGTACCAGCAGATCAATTGTTGAACTGATCTGGCCGACGGGTGTAATAACGGGTCGCGAATGCGATGCGGGCGCAGATCGCCGCATCGTTGACCCGGGTTGACACGGGGTCGAGCCTCGTGGACGAGGCAGGCGTCAGCATCAAATCGATCGTGCAGGCGGTGCAGCAGGTGACGAGCATCATGGATTAAATTTCAGCGGCCTCAGGCGAACAGAGCAGAGGCATTGAACATGAATGGTGCCGGCAGTCCACGAAAAAGTGGCTTCGGGAAGCTTGATAGTCGCAATCGTTTTTGAATTGCCGTGTACTTATCATCCTCAAGGATTAGTTGATATCAGCCGTTGAGTCAGTTCTGCAAGAGCGCCGCGTATTCCACCCGTCCTCCGAAGCGGTCCTCGGCGCGACCGTATCAGGCATGGCCGCCTATCATGCCCTCGTGGCAGAAGCCGACCGCGATTTTGAGGGTTTCTGGGCGCGCCTCGCGCGCGAACACCTCGCCTGGCACACGCCGTTCACGAAGGTGCTCGACGAACGAGATGCACCGTTCTACAAATGGTTCGAGGACGGCGAGCTCAACGCATCGTATAACTGCCTCGACCGCCAGATCGGTCTCGGCCATGGCGAGAAAGTTGCAATCATTTTTGAGTCCGACGACGGCACGGTCTCTAACGTTACCTATCGCGACCTGTACCACCGCGTCTGCCGATTGGCGAATGCCTTGCGCTCGCGTGGCATCAGGAAAGGTGACCGGGTCGTCATCTACATGCCAATGTCGGTCGAGGGTATCACCGCGATGCACGCTTGCGCGCGCATCGGTGCCATACACTCGGTTGTGTTTGGTGGGTTTTCCTCGAAGTCGCTCAGTGAACGTATCGCCGACATCGGGGCGGTTGCCGTCATCACGGCGGACGAACAGGTCCGTGGCGGCAAGACGTTGCCCCTGAAGAACATTGTCGACGAAGCGTTAGCAATGGAGCTCTGCGGGGCGGTCAACACGGTTATCGTCTACCGGCGCACGGGCGGCACAGTCGGATGGCATGCAAATCGCGACGTTTGGATGCACGACCTTGTCGCGGCCCAATCCGACACGTGTGAGCCGGAATGGGTCAGCGCCGAACATCCTCTTTTCGTGCTGTATACGTCCGGCTCGACAGGCAAACCCAAAGGTGTGCAGCACAGCACCGGAGGGTACCTGCTGTGGGCTGCACTCACGATGAAATGGACGTTCGACATTCGCCCGGACGATGTTTTCTGGTGCACGGCCGATATTGGCTGGATTACGGGTCACACCTATATCACCTACGGCCCGACTGCGGTGGGCGCGACGCAGGTTGTATTCGAAGGTATTCCCACTTATCCGCATGCGGGCCGCTTCTGGGAGATGATCCAGAAGCACAAGGCGACGATTTTTTACACGGCCCCGACGGCGATCCGTTCGCTGGTCAAAGCGGCCGAAGCCGATATCTCAACCCATCCGAAGTGTTTCGATCTTTCCAGTCTGCGCATTCTGGGTACCGTCGGCGAGCCGATTAATCCGGAAACCTGGATCTGGTATCGCGAGCATGTGGGAGGAGGCCGCTGCCCTGTCATCGATACGTTCTGGCAAACCGAAACAGGCGGGCACGTTATTGCACCTCTACCAGGCGCGACACCGCTCGTTCCTGGTTCGTGCACGCTGCCGATGCCGGGCATCCATGCCGCGATTGTCGATGAAACCGGACATGAGTTGCCAAACGGACAGGGTGGCGCGCTGGTCATCAAGCGTCCGTGGCCATCGATGATACGTACGATCTGGGGCGATCGGGCACGCTTCAAGGCGAGCTATTTCCCCGACGAACTGGGCGGCAAGTTATATCTTGCCGGCGACGGTGCAATCCGCGACAGGGCTACCGGCTATTTCACGATTACGGGGCGCACGGATGACGTTCTGAATGTTTCAGGCCACCGGCTGGGCACAATGGAAATCGAGTCGGCGCTGGTTGCGAATCCGATCGTGGCCGAGGCCGCCGTGGTCAGCCGGCCGGACGAAACAACGGGCGAAGCCATCGTTGCCTTTGTCGTGTTGAAGCGAACATGGCCTACCGGCGAGGAGGGTGCGCGGATCGCCAACGAACTACGCGTATGGGTGGCCAAGGAAATCGGGCCGATCGCAAAACCTAGAGAAATCCGCTTCGGCGAAAATCTGCCGAAGACCCGATCGGGAAAGATCATGCGGCGGCTGTTGCGTTCGCTGGCTAAGGGCGAAAGCATTACCCAGGACGTATCGACTCTGGAGAACCCGTCGATTCTCGACCAGTTCGGCACGTCGGCCTGATTCGCGATTCACCATCTACCCGTCATCTTCATTTTCAACTTCATTTTCAACCTTAACCGGTTCAGTCGCTCGCGAGGTGGACGCACCGGTTAAAGGGACGTTGCGAATCCGTGTTGAGATAAAGCGCTGTTCTGTGCGCTGAATGATCTGGCGCCGCTGTGGTCTCCCGCAGCCCTTAATCCGGAGGCGATGCTGAACGGGCTGACCTCAAGTGCAGACGCAACGCTTAAAACTGTGGAGGGTATGAATGTTTGAGTGTAAGGATAACGAAATGACGCAACGCCGGGAGGTTCGTTGCGATGGCAAGCTCGTCCATGAAATACCGCGCGAACGGATCGATGATCCTGGCGTTGACGAGGTGCGCCCGCGTTGGGGGTACTACGCGAATTGCTCGACTGCACCTGACCGGTAGCCCGCCGCGGGTGCCGCGTTCACATTCTCACTGGGGGAATCGCAGAGGCGAGATGACATGAAAAGTTGAAAAGTACCCTCGCAGAATTGCTTGCATTCGCTACGATTGCGGATACCGGCTCGATGACAAAGGCCGCTGAGCGGCTCCTTCTGACCACGCCGGTGATAAGCCGGATATTGCGGCGCCTCGAAAATAAACTTGACGCGACCCTTATCCGACGCACTACACGAAGGCTGGAACTGACCGAAGAGGGCACGATATTTCTCGGCCAGGTCCGTAGCATCATTGAATCCGTCGAATTCGTGGAGGCACAGATCGCGCTGCGTCGGGATGTGCCCGCTGGCTTGCTGCGGGTCAGTGCGCCAGGTCCATTCATGCAACATTCGATCGTTCCGCTGATCACAGACTTTCACGCCGCCTATCCAGGTATCGAAATCGAGCTGAGCAGCAGCAACGAGATCGTCGATCTGACAGAAGATCGCACCGATGTTGCAATCCGGATCGGCGAACTGCGCGATTCATCTGTGCATGCGCGGCGCCTGGGCAGTAGCCGTTTGCGTATTCTTGCGAGTCCGGCATATCTGACTGACCACGGCGAACCTGAACGTGTCGCCGATCTAAGCATGCATGCGCAACTCGGTTTCTCTCAGGCGGAGACATTGAATCATTGGCCGCTTTGTCACTCCAGAGGGGATTCCTTCCTCATCAAGCCAGTCTTGCGAGCGTCGAATGATGAGACTTTGCTTGCGCTCGCTGTGGCGGGCGCAGGAATCGTCTGTCTGGCCGACTACATGACGAATGCGTCGCGTGCGCGCGGTCAGCTGGTCGAGATACTGGCAGACAGTACCGCGGACTGCTATCAGCCGGTCTATGCGGTCTACTTCCGAAATACAAAGCTGTCTTCGTGGATGACGAGATTTCTCGACTGTGTCAGTTCACAGCTACGCGAGTGTGATCAGATCGACCAGAAAGATCGTGCGATGCTCAGCCAACTCAGTTTGACGGCGCCGGGTGGTTCTGTAGCGGTGCCGACATCTGCGCCGTAACGCGCAAGATGGATGCCCCATCTGAGACAGCATCAACGTGCCAAAATAGCGTTGCGTAATCAACCCGGACTATAGAAACCGCTGACGACGGGAGGAGAGCGTACTGATTGCTCCGGTGATCGATTTACTCGAAGCAGTAGGCCATAATTTTGTTGACAGTTAACGATTCAGTCTGCTAAGGTTGAACATTACTTCTGCTCGGTCTGCCATGATTGACGCGCCATCGATCGGTACAATCCAGTTACTTAAAAAGCACTCGCTTACAACGCTCGTGCAGGACGAACTCGAACGCCTGATTCTGCGCGGCGAACTCGCTCCGGGTGACAAGCTAAACGAGGCGCAACTGGCCACTCGCCTGGGCGTCTCGCGTGGTCCGGTGCGGGAAGCATTTCGCGCGCTCGAACAGGCGGGATTGCTGCGCACGGAAAAGAATCACGGCGTATCGGTGAAGATGTTGTCCCTTAAGGAAGCGGAAGAGATCTATCAGGTCCGCGCCATGCTGGACGAACACATTGGCCGGTTGCTGGCCAACGGTATTTCGGCTGAGCATCTGAACTCGCTGCGCCAGATCGTCGAGTCAATGAAACGCGCGCAGAACAGTCACGACGGGCAGACCTACGGTCACCTGAACCTGCAGTTTCATGACACGATGGCCGCGGCGGTCGGCAATGCGAAATTGCTCGACACGTACCGGGGCCTCGTCCGGGAACTCAGCCTGTTCCGGCAAACAGCCCTGACGCTTGACGCAGACGCGATCGATCAGTCTGCCCACGAGCATGAAGCGATCATCGAGGCGATTTCAGCGGGTGACTCGAATCTCACCGAGAGCTTGATTCGAAGCCACCTGGATCATGGCCGGGAACGTATACGGCGGTCTCGTCAGGTCCGCCACCCGAACGAGCAGAATTCGGTACCAGAGGTGAATTGAGCGGCTTAATTGTGCAGCCGCTCGAAATCCCACTCGCGGACGGAACGAACCCCGCCGAAGCGTCACTGGCTTCTCGCTTACATCAAGACCTATCCATTTAACGCATACGGTAGATTTGCGCTGAGAAGCGCGCGCCGATTGCGACGGTGGAGAATCGTGTTCAGGTACAGGCGTCAACTCGACTGATCACCCCCCTCTCGCAATAGCGCTTTCAGTACGCTTAATGGACGCTTTGCTCAATCGACCATGCGCCGCTTAGTGCTTTCAAGGCGGGCGCACCTCGTCAACGCCAGGATCTTCGATCCGCTCGCGCGATACTTCCTGAATGAGCTTGTTAACGAGGCAGCCTTTCCGACCGCCCTCATGCTGACAAAGTACCGCCAGAACCATCGTAACTCCTGATCCTCTCCCGCGCACCCCACGTTGCATTGCTTCATCGCATTCCAGTTGCGTTCCAGAATGAGGCGTTATGGGGCAATTTGTGACGAAATGTTGCGTTCAAAATTCTGATGGAGTAGGCTTCGAAACAGGGTGGCTATTGAGTTGAGTTGTCTACCGCCTATGCGGGTTTCTTCTTCAATCGCTTTGGATAGCGAAGCAAGTACTGAAGTCTATTAAGTAATCGAGAAGAAGAAAGCGGCGATCAATACCTTGAGGACGCTCGCCTGCGCGGATGCGATTTGACGCGTCGCAATACTGGTTCGAAACAGGCGCGGAGGATATCTCGGTCTGTAGCGAGACGCAGGTACGAAGTCAATCGTCTTTTCAATCTGGAATGCCACCCCGTCTGTCGCACTGATGCAGGGCTAATACGCACTAGCAGTTCTTTTGGCATGAATCCAGGCAAATCGCTGCCCGACGGATAGCCCTCAATCCGTGAGTGCCGCTGTGCGACGGGGGCTGTCGCTCGCTGCGAGCGGCCCTCGGCGACGTGCACGTATCAGTGATGCATCTTTAGACGATCTGAGAAGACAGGTGAGGCACGTTATCTTCATCAGCGGTTCTTTGGAGTGCATGTAGTGCCTGGACGACCATGTAGGACCTAAAACGTATCGAGGAGATGTCATGGAAAAAGATTGGCAGAAAGTTTGTTTCAGTAAATTAGGATTCCTACTGGTAGTATTTTCCATCGGCGGAATGTTCGGCTGCGGCGATGATTTGGGTAAAGTAGCATCGACGGGGCAAGTTAGCCCCTCAACGACGAACAACCTTGCCGGCGGGTCCGGCGCGACGCAAAAGGTACTCATAGTCGGTCTTTCTGGTGTTCAATACACTGCTCTGCAAGCCGGCATCGCGAACAATCAGTTGCCAAATCTGAAGAGCATGGCAGTCGTTCCAGCCTTGGCGGGTGGATTTGGCGGGACGACGACACAGCAGGCTACCCTCTCTGGTCCAGGGTGGGCCAGTGTCTTGACCGGCACATGGGCAAATCGCCACGGCGTTCGCAGCGACTATGCGGATCAGGCACTTGAAGCCGATCCGCTTTTCAAGCTCGCTCAACAGGCGGGCGCAAATGGAACTGCTGCGTTCGCAAGTTGGGGAACCATAAACGCTCTTCTTTCGCCCGCGATCGGAGCTGGCTACGTCAATACGTCAATCAACTGCCAGGGTGTGGACAGTTGCGTGATGAGCGCAGCCACTAACGCCATTTCATCAGGCACCGACAGTGTGGTCTTTGCAAACCTGACTGGACCTCAAACGGTAGCGGCAGCATCGGGTCTGGGCGGCAACTACCCCAGCGCGATCGCTACCGCGGATGGTGAGATCGGGCAGTTGCTGAACACCATAAAAACACGCGAAGGTCAAAGTGGAGTAAATGAAAACTGGCTTGTGCTTGTCACGACCGACCAGGGGCTCGACGCCACGGGGAGCGAAAGCGGCCTGCCGCTACTTTCGAATGAGACGGGCTTTATCGCGGCAAATCAGGCGTTGACTGTCGGCAGTTCGACTGCCGCGCTCGGCACAATACAGCCCGCGCCCACGTTGGCTCAGCTCACCACGGGCGCAACGCAGGCGGATATAACACCGACTGTCCTAACGTGGCTTGGCGCGGTGCCGAACCCGAGTACCTACGCGATCGACGGCACCTCTCTGGTTGGCAATATCGGTGCCCGGTCGCTTCAGGCGACACCGCGAAGCGACCTCGCCAGCTTTAATCTGACATGGACGCCGCCTCCGACAACCCCTTCTCAATTCCAGTTGTACCGTGGGGGGAATCTCATTGCGACATTGTCTGGGAGCACTCAATCCTACGTCGACTCGCAACTCGGCGAGAGTAGCAACGGGCTCTACACGTTCAATTACACGCTGGTTGGAAATAACGCAGCGGTGTCGACTCTTGCGCAGATCAACTATGTCCAACCCGTGGTACTCGATCCGACACTCGCAAGTGGCTTGATCCACTATTTTTCGTTTGACAGTGGACTCTCGGACGTCATCACCCCTTCGGTCGCGATCGCTCAATTCAACTCAGGCTCCACGACCACCGCGTCGTTTGTGGCTGACAATTTCAATGCGGAGGCTCTGCAAGTTGCATCGCTGAATACGACGTCGAATGCGTTGAACGGAATGAAATTGGCGGATGACGTCACCAATAAACCCCAATTCACGGTCGGCTTCTGGTTTTACTCCGGTGATGGGCAAAACGACTCCCCCGTCATCACGAACAAGGACTGGAGCACCGGGCTCAATCCAGGTTTTGCCATTGCGGAGGAAAGCAGCGGCCAGCTCAAGTTCAATATTGCAGACGGTTCAGTTCGATCCGACGGTTCGCTGAATTTCACGAAGAATGCGTGGATCTATGTCGCCATGACCGTGGACACAACAGGTACGAAAACGGCGATTGGGTACATCGACGACCCGGTCTACGGCCTGGAAACGACGACGCTCAGTATGAGTTCGATGAACATGGCGAAGATACCGGGCGTGTACGGGACCATCGGATTCAACGAGAGTGCAACCGGAAAATACTATTCAAGCGGACAGGGTGTTCCGGGCACGATGACGTTCAATGACATGACGATGTGGAACAAGATATTGACCTCCGCGCAAATCAATTCGCTTTATGCGTCGAACAAGTCTTTGTCGACACTCAACCCATAACGCAGGTGGCGTGATGAACTACTTAACTTCATCGTCTCTTGATCGTATTCGCGCTGCCGTACCGGCATGGTGCGTTGTCGGAGCGATCTCATTGTGTTTAACGGCGTGTGGTGGGGGGGCGCCCTCGTCTTCCTCCTCCAATTCGAATGGTGGGGGAACGCCAGCGCAGAGCGCCGCAAACGTCCCCTCTGTGAGCAGTGGGGCGGCGCCAGTGCCGGCCGCGACCAATGCGGCCTCTGGCGCGAGCGCCGTGACGCCCGTGCTCCATTGCGCGCCGTGAGCGTGGTCCTCAGATGCATTAGCGATCAAGATAAACAGAGGTGAGAAAATGCATTCAAATACACGACGCAATTTTCTAAAGATGGCGGCGGGGTCCCTCAGCGCTTCGGCAATGAGCGCCATGATCCCCTCCCTTATCCGTGAAGCGGTTGCAGCGCCAGCGGCGAACACAACTGGAACGATTAACGACGTCCAGCATATTGTCATTTTCACTCAGGAGAATCGGGCTTTCGACCATTACTATGGTTCGTTACGGGGCGTGCGAGGTTTCAACGACAGATTCGCCATTACCTTGCCAAACGGCGCGCCTGTCTGGCAGCAGCCTACCAGCAGCACAGGCAGCTACATTTTGCCGTTTCATATCGACACTACGACTACCAGTGCTATTTGTATTGGCGCTGCTGCAATGGACTATCCGACCGACATCGGTATCTGGAACAACGGACTTTACAACGCGTGGAATACGGCAAGAACCCCCGCGTTGGGGATGAGCTACTTTACCCGCAATGATTTGCCGTTCTATTACGCGCTGGCGGACGCTTTCACAATCTGCGATCAGTATCACTGTTCGACACTCACACAAACAAACCCAAATAGACTTCACGTGTTCAGCGGCAGCAACGGTTTGTCGGTCGGACAAACGGCAGTGCTCGACAACTCGGAGCCTGTATCGACGTGGCCGACGGTAGCCGAGACCTTGCAAGCTGCGAATATAAGCTGGCGCGTCTATCAGGAAACCGATAATTTCGATGACAATGCGCTCGCATGGTTCGCGAATTTCAAGAACGCTCCAACGTCCAGTCCGCTTTACAAGAATGGCCTCGCAACTGTGCCGGACATCGTGCAAGCGTTCGCCGCGGATGTAGCCGGAGGAGCGCTTCCTCAGGTTTCATGGATCGTGGCGCCGGCCGCCCAGTCCGAGCACGCCGATTATCATCCGTGTGACGGCGAGGATCTTACCGCTCGTCTGCTGGCGACCCTGGTCGCCAATCCCACGGTGTGGGGGTCGACAATCTTCTTGCTTAACTATGACGAGAACGGAGGCTTTTTCGATCACGATCCGCCGCCGATGCCGCCCGCTTCCAGCACGCAAGGGCAGACTACAATGACGACGCAAGGCGAGATAGCCGCAGGACAGCCGATCGGCCTCGGGTTCAGGGTGCCAATGCTGGTCATTTCTCCGTGGAGTAAGGGCGGCTATGTTTGCTCCCAACTGTTTGACCACACCTCGACAATTCGCCTTATTGAAGAGCGCTTTGGGATTCAGTGCCCCAATATCAGCCCATGGCGTCGGTCCATTTGCGGCGACCTGACGTCAGCCTTTAACTTTAAAACTCCCGATGCAAGCGCGCCAAGCCTCCCAGGCACCAGTACATATGTTTCGACGGGGGACAGCGAATGCAGCAACCTGCCGGCTCCTACTGTACCCACGACCCAGTCGATGCCGACACAGGAGTCGGGCACGCGCCTTTCGCGCGCTTTGCCCTATGAGCTTCATGCCAGCGGTCGAGTCGTACCCGCGGCGAGTTCGTTCTGGCTAATTGTTGCCAACTCCGGCACGGCAGGTGCTGCCTTTCAGGCTTTCGACCTCGATACGCCGTCTAATCCGCCGCGTCGCTACGCGGTGGACGCAGGTGCACAGATTACGGATAGCTGGAGTGGATCCACGTTGACGGGTACCAGATACTCACTCGCCTTGAAGGGGCCCAATGGCTTCTACCGTCAATTCTCAGGTGATATTGCCGCCACTTCGGGAAGCAATGCCGCGAATCCGGAGATTAGAGTTTGCTACGACGTAGCGAACATCGCGGTATATCTGACCATGATGAACACGGGGAGCGCGAGTTGCACGTTTGTGGTTGCTGCCAATGCGTACGTGAGCGGGGGGCCGTGGACATTTCAGGTTGCGGGTGGCGCGGTGGCGGAGACTAACTGGGCCATCACGTCGAGCGCCAACTGGTACGATTTCACCGTAACGGTTCAACAACAGACTGCGTTCCTTCGACGGTTCGCCGGGCGGTTGGAGAACGGGGGCGACCTGACCAGCGATCCGGCGGCGGCTTGAACAGCTTTGGGTCCTGTATCGAACCGGGCTTGCCCGTTAGTGAACGGCTGTTGTATCGCGACCTACTGGTCGGATGTGTCGGGAGAAAAAACCAGTCCGACGCATCCGGCTCGCAGGTTGTCAACGCGCCATGTTGCGCGAACACCTCGCCAACGCGACAATGCCGCCCCTACGCTTCAGGGACTTCGATTGTCCCTTCAAGATATTGAACGGCCTGACCGGAGATATACACCCGGTCGGCTTGTGCGCGGCAACGAAGCAGCCCGCTACGGCGTGAAACCTGCATGGCCACAAGTTCGCTCTTGCCCAAACGCTCCGACCAGAATGGCGCAAGCGCCGCGTGAATCGACCCGGTCACCGGATCTTCATCGCCGCCATTGGCAGGCCAGAAATAGCGGGACACAAAATCGTGGTCATCGCCGCGCGCCGTTACGACGACATCGAGCGGAGCAAGTGTGGACAGCAGATTGAGTTCGGGTACGACGGATCGTACCTCGTGTTCTGTTTCGTAGATGGCGACGTACGCCTGCTGGTTTATCAGTACTTCCTGAGGTCGTATCGAAAGCCCCAACATCAGGTTTGCGGGTATCTCGTTCAGTCTTTCAGGCCGGCGCTGCGGGAAGCTCATTTCGATCAGACCGTCAGGCATACGGCAAACGGTAAGCCGACCGACCGCTTTCGCAACAAATTCGATGACGTCCAGATCCTCGCATTGCCTGAAAATCACATATGCACTTGCCAGCGTGGCATGTCCACAAAAGGCGATTTCGGTAAGCGGCGAAAACCAGCGGATGTCGAACACGCCGTCAGCATTTCGCACAAAGAATGCTGTTTCGGACAGGTTATTTTCAGTAGCGATCGCCTGCATCAAGCTATCGGGGAGCCGCCGTTCAAGTGGTACCACCGCAGCGTAGTTGCCCTTAAAGACTTTGTCAGTAAATGCATCAATCTGATAGATCGGCAGCTTCAAGAGATGCTCCTGTTCAAAACGGTAGGCTAACCGGCAACCCGTGGTCGTATTCGTTGATTATGATATCAGCCAGTTAAGCTGGCGAACATGTACAGTTTGCGATGCTGGGCACAAAATGCGACCGTGGCAAACGACCCTTCACTCGGGCCGACGACGCGTGGCGGATATCGAGTCGAATATCAATCGCTACCTCGTAGCGCTTGAGACGGCTGACCGTCAGGAGCCAGCGATTGGGAAGGCAAAGGCAGGGCCTCTGCACTTTGGCATAAACCTCTCACTGTGCAAAATGGCGTGCGTTCATCGTGCCTTTCAGCATCTGCAAGAACGTGGACGCAGCCTTACTGAGGGGCTTGTCGCTGCGTGTGACAGCGACGAGCGGGCCGAGATGAAGCGGCAATTCACAGAGCACGGGTTGCAGTCGATACAGGGCGTGCAACTCTTCCGCAATACATTGCGATGCGAGCACAAGCGTGTCGCTCTTGCTTGCGAGCCGGAATGTCAACGGCGAAACCTGCGATGACATGACATCCGCTCCAAAGCGCAGGCCCATGTCGCGCACGGCGAACTCCAGTTGTTGTCTGATGATATTGGGTTGTTCAGGTAGGACCCATGGGAAGCCCAACAGGTCTTCCAGCGTGACCGGTTTCTGCGTCAGCGGATGTCCCTGCCGGGCGACAAATAGCGGATGGTCATCGCGAAGCGGCGCTTGCAAGTACTGATCGCCGCCAAAGCCACTTGCGAGACGCCCGATGACGACGTCAACAAGATCCTGATCCAGGCGTTCAAGCAGGGTTTCCATCGCATCCTCGCGGACGTTCAGGCGTATCCTGGGCGATCTCGTCCGGAATTCCGCGACGCAATCGGCGAGAACTTCCCACCAGTTAAGCGGGAAGAAAACGCCAATCGACAATGTTCCCATGTCGCCAACGCGCAGCGCGTCGAGCTCCGCTTCGGCCCGTTGCACGTCGCTGGCGATCAGATAGCCATGACGCACAAGGGCTTCTCCAAGAATCGTGGGACGCATTCCTGATGATGTGCGCTCGAACAGCTGCGCGCCCGCGATTGCTTCAACCTCCGCGAGTGCCTTCGATATAGCCGAGTGACTCACCGTGAGCGCTTCTGCGGCCTTCTGCAGATTCCCACATCGTGCTATTTCGAGTACCACTGAAATATGGCGGAGCTTCAGTCGCTGTTGCAAGGAACTCATAGTCGGTGGCTCATGAAATTTCTTCAGGGGCAGTAGCGAAATTTTCCGTTTTGTTTCCACAGTAGCTGCGTGAACATCATTACGAACGCACGACAGCATACTCCGGCTGGAAACGCTACGGATATCAGGGGAAGTGCGGCGTGAGATGAAGGATTTTGGCGGCGAGATGAGCGCGAAACGGTTCGCAACGTGCTCGTGCAGCTACATGGAGACGAGCGGGATAAATCAATGACGAAGACAACTACCACACGTTGCGCACAAGGTGTTCTTAAGGGTTTGCTGGACGACCGAGTCCACACGTTCTTCGATATTCCTTATGCTGCCGATGCGGCTCGGTTTTCCCCTCCGCTTCCGCCATCCGCATGGCCCGGCGAACGCGACTGTACACGGCCAGGACCGGTCTTTCCGCAGTTGCCGAGCCGCCTCGACTTTGTGATGGGCCCAACGAGCAAAGGCGCGGACATGTCGGAGGACGCCTTTCGTCTCAACGTCTTCACGCCGGCACTTTCCGGCAAACTGCCTGTCATCTTCTGGATTCATGGGGGTGGCTTCCTGACGGGCGGAGGCTCGCTGCAGTGCTACTTCGGCGACCAACTCGCGAGAAGCGGGCGCGCCGTTGTGGTGACAATGAACTATCGGCTTGGACTGCTCGGCAATCTCTTCATGAAGGGCATTTCTCCAGGTAACCTCGCCGTTCGCGATCTCGAGATGGCATTGCAGTGGGTTAAATCGAATATCGGGAGTTTTGGTGGTGATCCGGAATCGATCGTGCTGGCCGGACAATCTGCGGGCGCCTGGTTCACGCAACTGCTCGCGGCGATGAAGTCAACAAGTGCGCTGGTCAAAGGCGGCATTATGCTCAGCTATCCGGGTCTACCACCCATGACGCCTGAAGCCGCCCAGACGATGGCCGAGCAATCTTGTGCGCTGGCGGGCATAGACCCGTCCGGCGATGCGTTGCGGACGATGCCCGTGGAACGCATATTGGAATTGCAGACCTCGATGTTACGCGCGCAAAGCGCGTTTGCCGAGGTACCCGTGCTGTTCCAGACCGTTTGCGATGGCGAGGTTCCGGCGAACCCGGGTGCGCAAGCTCGCGAGAATTTTGCCGGCAAGCCGCTGATGATCGGCTGGACCCGGGAAGAAATGGGCAGCTTCCTCGCGAGTAACCCCGCAATGGTTGGTGTGACGGAAGAGCAAGCCCTGAAGAAATATAGCGAAGAATTCGGCGAACAAGGCAGGCCGCTTTACCTGCGTGCACTCAAGCGTCGGCTCAACGGCCGACCTTACACAACCCTCGTCGATCTGGGTTCTGACAAACTGTTCAGGCTTCCGGCAATCAGGTTCGCTACTGAAATGGGATCGGCAGGCAGCAACGTCTTCACGTATCAGTTCGACTTCCAGTCCTCCCAGGCAGACGTGGGAGCCGGTCATTGCTTCGAGTTGCCCTTCATATTCGGCAACTTCGAAGACTGGGTTGACGCACCAATGCTGGATGGGATCGACCTGACGGCTGCTCGCTCGCTATCTGCATGCATCCGGGAGTACGTGCTGAACTTTGTCGAGTCGGGCGATCCGAATGGCGCGCATTTGCCATATTGGCCGGCCTATGACCACTTGCAGGAACGGCGGACCATGCGTTTCGCGGATGTGATTGAGACCGTTGCGAGCGGTACGGAGAGCGGGGCGTATTGAGAGCAGGTTGGTCGATGTTTCAACGAGAACGCGCCAGGTTAAGTATTAAGTATTGCTATACAAACAAAGGCGGACATTGAGGCGCAAATTTGCTCAAGAGTCTGATCGCTTTTTTCCGTATTGTTTTCCCAGAACTAAAGGGATTATCGAGTCAGCCTCGGATGGAGTTCGAGAGCAAGCGCACTGAACATAAACGACTAGATGGGCAAGGAGATCGGCGTGGGAATTGGAAAAGACGTGAAGTTTTTAAGCGGTGTGGGTTTTCTACTGCTGGGGTGTTCGTCTGGGGTATTCGCGCAAAGCAGTGTTTATATTTCGGGTTTTCTCGGCGCTGGGGTCGGCTACACGAGCAACGTCGGAGGTCACTCAAGCGTGTCTGAAACCAACGGTGTATTGCGCCCAAACTCGTTTGCAATACAGGGCAAGGAAGACCTGGGTGACGGTCTGCAGGCGCTCTTCTATCTGGGGTCGCTGTTTTCGATGAGCACAGGAACAATCCTTGGTGCGCCGGGTAGCCTTTTCTCCCGAGAATCATATGTTGGCCTGTCGGATCAATATGGCACCTTGACCTTTGGCCAGCAGCGCGATTTTATGTTCGACCTGACGGTGCATGGGTATGCGGGCGGCTACAGCCAGGGTCTTTGGGGTGCTCACCAGGGGCCGTTTCCGAGCTTTGGCGTCCCATATGTGATTGGCGGATCTTACGACTTTGACCGGCTCAACGGCGAGGCCCTCAGTAACGCGGTCAAGTTCAGGAGCGCGAATTTCAGTGGGATGACTTTCGGCGCGATGTACGGCTTTGGTGGCGTTGCCGGTCATTTCGGAAACGCCAGCTCATCGAGTTTTACCGCCAACTATGAGTTCGGTTCAGGTGGCGTGGGTGCGGCTTATACGATGGCAAAGTCGCCGACGATCGACAATGGTAATGATGGTATTCGGAACATCGGCGTAGGCGGGAAGTATCTGGTGGCGCCGGTTCAATTCTCGGTGCTGGGGACAATCTCTCGCAATACCGGAACCGGAGCGCAGATCGATGCCGTCGACACGACCGTGAGCTACGACTTTTCATCGTTCTGGAATCTCGCCACGACCTATACCTATATGAGCGGGAATCACGTGCTCGATAGCGTGCACGCAAACCAGGTCGATGCCACGCTAACTTACCGTTTCTCGAAGCGCACCGCGGTGTACGGAACCTATGTTTGGCAGAAGACGTCGGGCAACGGTGCGCTCGCCCGCATCAACTCGACTTTAACGAGCCCATCGAGTTCCGATGCACAGACGATGGTGGGTATCAGCATCATGCATCTTTTCTAGCCGTCGCACGGAGGCCTTTGCCATGGGGACGTAATGTCCCCTGTAAAACCTTCTATTGATCCGGATAGTGACTGGGCCCGTGTTGTCTGCCCTGCGGTTCCGTTAGTCTTGGGCCGTCCCGTGCAGCCTTGACAGGTGCGAGTGCAGGCCAACGAACCGGCCTGGTCACACCGAGCTCGTGTTTGACTCCAATTCAGCCAGCGCGCCATCCGCACCTAGTACAACATCCCGCAATTACTTTTAATAATTGATTGCG
>NZ_JAQQDU010000091.1:0-32268 GCF_046027825.1 Paraburkholderia sediminicola | reverse complement strand
TTCATGCATGGTTATTCTCTCAGTTTTGGTGCGCGACCGGCTCAGGCATGCGTGGCAGCGGCGGATGCCGCGCCATAGCCGGCCTTGGTGCGCATTCGATCGCGGCAGGCGTCGCCGAAGGCACGAAAGATCGCGGTGGACAGCGCGTCGTTGGCATGCTTCCATTCCGGGTGCCACTGCACACCCAGCGCGAAGGCACGCGCATCTTTCACGCTGACCGCTTCGATCAATCCGTCCGGCGCGGTGGCTTCTGCCACCAGACCCACGCCCAACCGCTCGACGCCCTGACCGTGCAATGAATTCACGCGCGCTTCATTCGTGCCGCCCGCGAGGCGCTGCAACAAGCCGCCCTGCGTCAGCGTGATCGAATGCGACGGTGCGTATTGCACGTCGAGGTCGTCTTCCTTGTTCTCACGATGGTCGTTGAAGCCCGCCACCGCGTGAACGCTTTGATGCAACGTCCCGCCGAACACCACGTTCATTTCCTGGAAGCCCCGGCATACCGCCAGTACCGGCACGCCTGCGGCAATCGCCGCGCGCAGCAGCGGCAGCGTCGTCGCATCGCGTGCGGCGTCGTGCAGCGTACCCGGCGCACTGGGATGACCACCGTAGCGGTGCGGCTCGACATTCGAATAACTGCCGGTAAACAGTAAGCCGTCGACGGCGTCCAGCACGTCCGCAGTGGACTGACGCTCGCCGAGCGCCGGCAGCAACATGGCCAGCGCCTGCGAGCCGTCCACGATCGCGGCGATGTACTTCTCGCCAGTGACGTGCGACGGGTGGACTCCCATCATCGTTCTGTCGGCGCTGATGCCGACCAGGGGTTTGTTTCGCATAACGAATAGACGTGTGTGTTCCCCGCGGGATGCGGCACGAACAACGTTAAACACAGCGCGGCACGATTCCGCAGCCGGACGCAAGGCGTCAGACCACCGGGGTAGTGCAGGCGGTCGTCGTCAACTGAACGCGCCGCGCGTGGTAATCAGGGAGGCTGTTCGATTCGATCCGTTGCGGCGCGCAAACTGATCTGATTCGCGTGAAACGTGCAGGCGGCAGACAGCACCGCACAGGCACGAACGCCTGGCTCAGAAGAGCGCGTACATGCAAACGGACGAATCGAACAGCGAAAAGGGGGGAGGCGCTACGGCAGCAGCGAGGCGACTTCGTCCGTACGCACGGCAATGAAGGCGCGCGCGGAGATGGAGTTGTGACGTCGAACTGAACGGCGGGACAGGATCGTGAAGACGGACAGGAAGCGGCGGAACGCAAGGCTGCCGTTGCTGCCGTCGGCGATGGCGCCGTCAGCGCGAGGACAACTCGCCTGACTACGATTCCATCTTACCAAAGGGCCTCGGACTCTCACGATTACACTCTAATGTCTATTGAACGGCTTGCTCGAAAACGCTAGGGGCGTTTAAAGAAACAGCACGTTGGGATGGTCGGAGCTACCGTTGCGAAGTTCATTCGCTGCGTCGCTAAACACACCTTCGTGTTTCGTGACGCCGGCATGACGACCGCCTGAGAACCATCGTATACGAGCCAATAATGCCGTCAAATCATTTTTATAAAAGATTTATCAGGGCTTTCCCGGGGGTGTCATTAGAATCGTTGTGTGTGGGAACATTCGTTGCGGCCACTATATTTCGGAAGCCTTTCAGGGGTTTTCCCCAGCGGCGCGAAGATCAAAGTGATTAGAATATTCAACACTCGCGGGCACACGTTGCCCGAGCCCACGCGCCCCGATCGTTTCCTATGTCAGAGAATTCAGCGATGTCTATAGAAGTAGCGACCCGCCTGCAATACATCCGTAAGAAAAATGGCCTGTCCCAGCGTGAGCTGGCGAAACGGGCGGGGGTCACCAATGGCACGATTTCGCTGATTGAACAGAACCGCGTGAGCCCGTCGGTTGGGTCACTGAAGAAACTGCTCGAATGCATACCGATGAGTCTCGCCGAGTTCTTCACCTTTGAAGTCGAGGTGGAACGCTCCGTGGTATCGCGCCGTGCCGACATGCCGAATCTCGGCAACGAGTCGATCGAGTTCTATCTGGCGGGCTCCAGTATCAAAGACCGCAACATGGGCATTCTGCGCGAGGTCTATCAACCTCTGTCGGATACGGGGCCGGAGATGCTGGAGCATGAGGGGCACGAGGGCGGGGTGGTGGTTAGTGGTCAGATCGAACTGACGGTGGACGGCGTCACGTGGCTGCTCGACCCCGGTGACAGCTACTACTTCGAAAGCCGTCTACCGCATCGTTTTCGCAATCCCAGCGCGGAGCATCTCTGCGAGATCGTGTCGGCCAATTCGCCGCCCACGTTCTAAAGACTCCGCGCCAACGCGCCGCGACGCATTTCCAAGCCGCCTGAAGTCGATGCCGGCGTGCGTCGAGCGCATAACATTGAGGCATCCTGATGGACAAGCAATCTCTCGCATTCTGGCAAGACAAAGCCGCTACGCTTTCGATCGAAGGCCGCGCGTTTATCGACGGCGAGTACCGTAACGCCGCGAGCGGCCGCACGTTCGACTGCCTGAGTCCGATCGACGGCAAGCTGCTCGCCAAGGTCGCCGACAGCGGCGCGACCGATGTCGACGCCGCTGTGGCAGCCGCGCGCCGCGCGTTCGACGCCGGCGTGTGGTCCGACCTCAATCCGCGCAAGCGGAAGGCGATTCTATTGCGCTGGGCCGCGTCGATCCGCGAGCATATGGATGAACTTGCGCTGCTCGAAACGCTGGACGCCGGCAAGCCGATTGCCGACACCACCTCGGTGGACGTGCCGGGTGCGGCCTATTGCGTCGAGTGGTTCGCTGAAGCCATCGACAAGGTGGGCGGCGAAGTCGCGCCGGCCGATCATCATCTGGTAGGGCTCGTTACGCGTGAGCCGATCGGTGTCGTTGCGGCAGTCGTGCCGTGGAATTTCCCGATCCTGATGGCGTCGTGGAAATTCGGCCCGGCGCTCGCCGCGGGTAACAGCGTCGTGCTCAAGCCTTCGGAGAAGTCGCCGCTCACCGCGATTCGCCTCGCTCAACTCGCGCTGGACGCGGGTATTCCCGCCGGCGTGTTCAACGTGGTGCCGGGCGCGGGCGAGCCGGGCAAGCTGCTCGCGCTGCATCAGGACGTGGACTGTCTCGCCTTCACCGGCTCGACCAACGTCGGCAAGCTGATCATGCAGTACGCCGGCCAATCGAATCTGAAGCGCGTCTGGCTCGAACTCGGCGGCAAGTCGCCGAACATCGTGATGCCCGATTGCCCCGATCTCGACCGCGCGGCGAACGCTGCGGCGGGCGCGATCTTCTACAACATGGGCGAAATGTGCACGGCAGGTTCGCGCCTGCTTGTGCATCGCGACATCAAGGAGGTGTTTCTCGACAAGCTGATCGCGGCTGCGCGCAGCTATACCCCGGGCAACCCGCTCGATCCGCAAACCTCGATGGGCGCGATCGTCGACGGTGTGCAACTCGAACGCGTGCTCGGTTATATCGAAGCGGGCCGTGCCGAAGCGAAGCTGCTGCTGGGTGGATCGCGCGTCAAGCAGGAGACGGGCGGCTTCTATATCGAACCGACCATCTTCGAGATCCCGGCTGCCGGCGCGAAGGTCGCGCGCGAGGAAATCTTTGGGCCGGTGTTGTCGGTGATTACGTTCGACACGGTTGAGGAAGCGATCAGGATCGCTAACGACAGCGAATATGGTCTTGCCGCTGCCGTGTGGACCTCGAACCTGACCACCGCGCATGAAGTGTCGCGCAAGCTGCGCGCCGGTACGGTTTGGGTCAATTGCTATGACGAAGGCGGCGATATGAACTTCCCGTTCGGTGGCTACAAGCAGTCGGGTAACGGCCGCGACAAGTCGTTGCACGCGTTGGAGAAGTACACCGAGCTGAAGTCCACGCTCGTTCGGCTGCGCTAAAGGATTCGCAAGCCAGCGCGGTGGCGTTCGGGAAAGGCGCCGCCGCGTTCCCAATGAATCCGAGGCCGGACGTTGCATGCTTTACCAGGAAGCTTCGCGTGCAACGCCGGCATGTTTATCAGGTATCAGGTCATCCATGACTGAACTCGTTTACGGCGACGGTGCGATCCGTCGTTCGTCACTCTATGGCTCGTCGATCGAAAACACCTACGCGGGTGTGTTGTCGTTCATGCGCCGCAAGTACACCCGCGAACTTGGCGGCGTCGACGTCGTGGTCTCCGGCGTGCCGCTCGATCTGGCCACGACATTCCGCTCGGGCGCGCGTCTCGGCCCGGCGGCCGTGCGGGCAGCGAGCGTGCAATTGTCGGAACTGCATCCGTATCCGTGGGGCTTCAATCCGTTCGACGATCTCGCCGTAACGGACTACGGCGATTGCTGGTTCGATGCGCACAATCCCATGACGATCAAAGAGTCGATCGTCGACCACGCGCGCACGATCCTGCGTTCGGACGCGAAGATGCTGACGCTCGGCGGCGATCACTACATTACGTATCCGCTGCTGATCGCGCATGCGGAGAAGTACGGCAAGCCGCTTTCGCTGATCCATTTCGACGCTCACTGCGATACATGGGCCGACGACAGTCCGGACAGCCTGAACCACGGCTCGATGTTCTACAAGGCGGTCAAGGATGGTCTGATCGATCCGAAGACCTCGGTGCAAGTCGGCATTCGCACGTGGAACGACGACTTTATGGGGATCAATATCCTCGATGCTGCGTGGGTCCACGAACATGGCACGCGCGCGGCCGTGGAGCGGATCACCTCGATTGTCGGCGAGCGGCCCGCGTATCTGACCTTCGATATCGACTGTCTCGACCCGGCGTTCGCGCCAGGCACGGGTACGCCGGTGGCGGGCGGCTTGTCGTCGGCACAGGGGCTGGCCATCGTGCGTGGGCTCGGTGCGCTGAATCTGGTGGGCGCGGATGTGGTGGAAGTGGCGCCCGCTTATGACCAGAGCGAGATCACGGCGATTGCCGCCGCGCATATCGCGTGCGATCTGTTGTGTCTTTGGCGGCAGCGGAAGGTCGCCGCACGCTAGGCACGCTTCACACGCTTCATCGGCTTGAAAGACTGCCGGCTCAGCCCATCGACGACGATCGATCGGGCTGACGCCGGCCTTCGCGCAAGCCGAGCGTGTAGGCAACGAGCGCGCCGCTCATGATCGCCAGTTGCCACATCAGCATGTCGCTTCCGCGGGCTTTCATGGCGAAGCCGGCGATAAGCGGCCCCACGATCGAACTCGCGGTGAAGGTGAGTGACACTAGCCGCATGTTGCGCGTGAGCGCGGCTTTGTCGCTGCATGCCGCCGCGACCATGCCGAGCGTAATGTATGCGCTGTTTGTGCCCCCGAGCAGCAGTGCGCTCGCGTCAGCAAGCCAGGAGGCGGGCGCGGCGAGCGCGAAACCGCAGATCGCCAGCGTGCTGAGCGCGGCACAGACGATTACCGTGGCGGCCAGGCCCGCACGATCGGCAAACCAGCCGACCGGAAATTGCAGCGCCATGCCGCCGACACCGAACAGCGTGAGTAGCGTGGCCGTCTGTGTGGTGTTGAGGCCGTGGGCATCGGCAAAGAGCGGGAAGAGGCCGTAGAGCGCGCCATCGCCGATTCCGCCTGCCGCGACGACCACCATGCCGAGGCTCACCAATGGGCCGATTGGGGCGCCTTTGCCGATCCTGCTTTTTTGCGCAGGCCGGGCTGCTTCAACAGCACGGCGCCCATCATCCGACGCGGTCAGCCACAGCGGTACGGCCGCTGCAAACGTGAAGGCCGCGCCGGCCGCGAACGTGATGCGTCCGTCGACTGCGCACCACACCGCCAATGCCGGGCCGAGGACGCCTGCGCTGGCGATCAGCGCCTCGTGAATACCCACTACACGTCCACTCGATTCAGCCGGCACAAGCCGGTAGAGCCACGTTTCATTGGCGATCCAGCGCAAACCGATGCCGAGCCCGGTCAGCAGGCCCGGTATGAGCCATAACGGCCACCACAGCGCGTTCATCGTCGCGAACGCAACAATCGTGGCGGCGAGACCGAGCGATACCGTGCGCTTCGCACCGATGCGTTCCACCAGCCAGGGTGCGATTAACAGGCCGGCCAGCATGCCGGTCCATTGCGAAGCAGAGAACAGGCCGGCGCGCGGCGCGTCGAGACCGTGATGCGCCAGCCAGACGGGCAGCACCATGAAGCCGATGCCGAACTGGCCAATCTGCGAAAGCGCCGAGACCGAGGTCAGCGCGGCGATCGCCGGCCAACGCACCGGCGCGGCGGCATTCATGCGTTGCTCCGCGCGGGCATCGGCAGACCTTGTTCGCGGCATTCGACCGGGCAGCCGGCTTTCAGGCAGGGACCATCGTCGCAAAGGCGGCACAGTTGCATGGCGTGTGCCGGATCGCGGGTTTCGTTCCACAGGATCTTGATCAGCAGGCTTTCAAGCACCGTGCGTTCGCGCTCGTCGAGCTGCCCGACGATGCGTTGGAGTATCCGGTCGCGTGCCGTTTGCAGGCGTTTCGCTTCACGCTTGCCGGAAGCGGTCAAGGCCAGCGCGACGGCCCGTTTATCCGCGCCGGATTTCTTCTCGACGAGCCCTGCGTCGACCAGACTCGCGACAGCGCGGACCGCGGCCGGATGCGAAAGATCGACCGCCTCGCGCAATACTTCAATGGATGAGTCGGGATATTGACCGACAGCGTTGAGCATGGCGCGGGCAGTGGGGCCCGCAAGCGCGGTCACGGCAGGCTGAGCGTTGATCTCGTCCGTGACCAGCAGGGCGAGCACGCCAAGCAGGTTCTCTGTACGCTGCGTCATAGGGATGCCTCAATGTGTGCAACATGCATATATGTATGTTGCACACATTGGTGGCGATGCGCAAGTGGTTTTTTGTGAACGTCAATCGTGCGTCGCAAGTCGCATCGATAACCCACGGGGCTGCGTCAGGACTTCGGCGCCTGCTCGACTGGCGAGCACACCGGCGTCACTGTCTGGTCTGCCAGCACTTTCCTGACGAAAGGTATCGAATCCTCCAGCGATGTGTTGACCGTGCCGTTATGTTCGCGACCCGCATACAGATGGGCCTCGACCGTGGTGCCCGCCGCGCACGCGTCTTTTGCCAGCGAGAGCTCCAGCGGCGCGAGACCGTCGTCCGCACCGATGCCGATGAACACCGGTGACTTGATCTTCAGGGTCGGGAACTTCAGATACTCGTCCCACCATGCCTGCAAACGCGCGTTGGCGCCCGGCTTCACGGTGTTCGCGGTGGTCAGTCCGGCGAGCGCGGCGTCGTCCTCGAGCGAGGCGAGGCAACTGATGCGCGATTGTTCGAGAATCGGCAGCGCGGAATCGGTGAGGATGTCGGAAGCCTTCAGGTCAGGGTCGATCTGTTGCGCTGACAGCACGGAATAGAACTGGTAGGCGAGCGTTGAATCGATCCGATTGGGATCACGCCGGTAAGCGGTCTTGAACGGCGCAAGCGATTCAAGGGTCTGCTTCGATGCGTTGTAGATCACGCCGGTTGCGACCGTGCCGCGGATGTCGAGCTCGGGCGCGTACGTGCTCGCGTAGCCGGCCGCGGCGAATACGGCGGAACCGCCTTGCGATTGCCCGATCAGCACAACCCGATTGGCGAGCCCAGGTACGCTGTGCAACACGGCGCGTACGCTGTCGAGCATCGTATAGCTATTCGAACGATTGTTTAGCTGCGGGTTGGGTCCGGGCGTGCCGAGTCCCTGATAGTCGGTTGCCACCACGGCGAAGCCTTGTTGAAGCCACGCGTTCAGATAGCGTACGTCGCGATAGGAGCGGCCGAACCACGAAGGCGCGCAGATATCGGCCATGCCGAAGGTGCCGTGCCCCCATGCGACGATCGGCCAGCCTCCTTGCGGCGGCTGGCCTTTGGGCAGGAACAGGGCGCCCGATACGGCGATCGGCGTTTTGCCGCCGACGCCATCGGTCGAACTGTATAGCAGGCGCAGTTGCTGGCCGGCATTGGCGAGCCCGAGCGTGGGCGGCAGTGGCTCTGAGCGCAGCAGTTCGCCGGGGCGTACGGGAATCTCGTCGTCCCACGTATAGAACGCGGACACGCGGCCGTCGCCTTGCAGCGGATCGGGCGCGGGTGCTCTCGCGGCGGCAGCGAAAACCATGCTGGACACTAGCAACGCCGCTAACGGCGCGGCAAACCACGGGCTGAATTTGACGCGAGCCGATGCGCGCCAATCTCGCGCTCGACTATGTTCTGTTTTCATACTGACGCCTTGAACGGTGGAGAAAGAAGGACGAGGCACGCGAGGCTTGCCGGCGTGAACCCGTTGAACCCGGGCGGCCTTCAACGCAAGTTTCGAACCATCACCCTGCGCGAGTGGCGAAACCTCACTCGCATCGGGGCGCAATGGTGCTGCGGTGCGACCTATGCGCATGCCCGCTTTGCGTCGTGCGCAACAGCCGCTGATGCTGCGCTGTTGGCCCAGCAGCAAAACCATCTGGTTAGAGCGCAGGTGCGCAGGTGTGGCGAGTGGTGACAAAGCCGCCGCACCGGAGTCCGCGAGGCTCGCAAGGATTGGCACGCTTGCTGCTAAATACCCCTCGCATCGATCCCTCACTTTTACCCAAGGACTCAACATGTCAGTCACGCAGACGCTGGAAAGCGGCGAACTGGTCGCCTTCGTCGAACGCATCCGGCGCGAGTTCGCGCAAGCCACGCGCGTCCTCAAGGAAACCCGCACCTTGTCCGCTACCAATACCTGCCAGGCTTATCAGCGTGTGCCTGGCACCGACCTCGTCGTGGCCGTGTCGGCGCCCACACCGTGGGCGCAATCGCAGGAGGTTCAGGCAGTCGTGGTGTCGTTCGACGGCAAGGTGATCCATGGCGATCCGAAGGCGTCCGGGCATGGCCCGCGCTATGCGGGCGTGTTCCAGGAAGCGCCGGAGGTCGACGTGGTGATTCACGTGCATGGTCCGTATCTCGGCGCGTGGGCGAGCGCGCACCGTCCACTGCCGATTCTGTATGCACCGGCGCAGCGTTATACGAAGGCCCGCGAAATTCCGATCTATATCGACCGGCGGCCGGGCGAGCCGCGTTTCATCGTCGACTCGATCCGGCGCGATCCGAACATACCGGCGATTCTCGAGGCGAACGGCGGGTCGACCTTCTGGGGCAAAAACATTCTCGACGTCTCGCAGTACATTCTGATTCTCGAAGAGGGCGCGTACTTCCAGGCGCTCGCGGAATCGCTCGGCGGCTCGAAGGAGTTCGGCCCGGGCGTGCTCGAGCAGCAGTGGAAGATGACCGGACTAGCCTGAGCCCTGGCGCTAGCGGCCAAGTGTGACGATGAGCGGCGCGGCGCAGTCAGCCGTGCCGCTTTGGTATTGATGCAGCCGGACAGCGTTATTGCCGGTTCCGTCATACTGTTAGCTCGATGTATTGGTTCGTAATGCGCGGCTGGCTTGATATCGTCGAGGCTCCCTCTGGATTCCTTGCTGGTCGATCAATGGCTGTTTTCAGTTTTCCCGATCCCACTTCGCACGCGATCACGATTCGTGCGAAAGCCCTGACGTTCGACGACCCGAAGTCGCTGGTGTTGCTCGAACGTATCCATCTGGTCGCACCGAGCGATGCCACCGTGCTCGTCACCGGCGAAAGCGGTACCGGCAAGGAGCTGATCGCACGGCTCGTGCATTCGCTGAGCGAGCGCCGTGACGGGCCTTTCGTCGCGGTGAATTGCGGCGCCTTCTCGGAGACGCTGATCGAGAGCGAACTGTTCGGTCACGAACGTGGTGCGTTCACGGGGGCGATCAGCAGCCAGCCCGGCTGGTTCGAATCAGCCAATCGCGGCACGCTGTTTCTCGACGAAGTGGGGGACCTGCCGCTTGCCGCACAGGTCAAGCTGCTACGCGTGTTGCAGGAACGCGAGGTGGTGCCGGTCGGTTCGCGCAAGACCGTCAAAATCGATGTGCGGCTGGTTACTGCGACCAATGTGAACCTCGAAGCCGCGGTACGCGCCGGGCACTTTCGGGAAGATCTGTACTACCGCCTGAACGTCGTCAAACTGAGCCTGCTGCCATTGCGCGAGCGGCCAGGCGACATCGGGCCGCTGATCCAGCACTTTCTCGAGAGCTACGCGAAGCGTTTGCGGATCACGCCGCCCGCGCTGACGGATGCCGCGCTCGAACGGCTCCATGCTCACTCGTGGCCGGGCAATATTCGTGAACTGGAGAACGTGATTCATCACGCGCTGCTGGTGAGCAGCGGCGGTTTCATCGATGTCGCCGATTTGCAGTTTTCCGCACTTTCGCTGGCGCCTCACGCGCAGGGTGCAGACGCGCCTGCGGCAACGGCAACGGCAACGGCAGCGGTTGCGGTTGCGGCCAATCCGGCGCGCCGTCCTTGCGATATCGCGGAAGCCACCGGCGCTTTGCGTGAAGCCATTGTCGATCTGCTGGAGCTCGGCACGCCCAGACTTTGGCAGCACATCGAGGACACCGTCTATCGCAGCACCTTCGAATTCTCCGAGAACAATCAGCTTCGCACCTCACGGCTGCTCGACCTGTCGCGCAACATCGTACGTGCGCGGCTCGCGCAACTGGGCATTCTCAAGCTGCGTGACGCCGGCGAGCCGGATTCCGCCGACGCGAGCGAAGCCGGCGACCGCCGTCAGGCGTGATCGCGCCAGCGCAGCAAGCGCTGCGCGACGCGCTCGCACAGCATGCCCATTGCCACCGCCAGCACGGTGACGCCTGTCACGCATACCAGCAACACGTCCACACGCGCGCCAGCCTGCGCCGTCTGCATCAGATTGCCGACACCTGCGCCCGCGTTGAATAACAGTTCGCTGCTCGTTGCCGTAATCCATGCGAACGGCACCGCTTGCAGGATGCCGGCGAACACGTCCGGTAACGCACCCGGAATCAGCACGTCACGCAACCAGCCAAGGCGCGTCAACTCGTACGACTGCGCCAGTTCGAAATAACGTTGATCGATACGGCGCAGTCCATCGAAGCTGCTCGTCACCATCGGATAGAAGGCGGCGAGGAAAACGATGAACACCTTGGCGAACTCGCCCGTGCCGCACCAGAGACTGATCAATGGAATCAGCCCGAGCAGCGGGACGTGACGCAACGCCTGGAATAACGGATGCACCAGCTTTTCGGCGCCGCGCGACAGCGCGGTCAACGCGCCTACCGCAACACCGGCGATCACGCCCGTGGCAAGACCTAACGTTGTGCGGCGCAGACTCGCGCCGAGGTCGACGAATAGTTCACCGCTTCTGAGGAGTTCGATACCCGCACTCGCGACCTGTTCGAGCGGCACGAACGCGTATTGATGCACGGCATCGCGATAGGCGGCGAATTGCCAAAGCCCGAGTAAGGCGAGCGGCAGGACAAAACCGCGGGCGCGTCGGCGCAGGGGGGATGTAGTGTGCAGAGCGATCATGGACGGGCGTTTTGCAAGAAGGAGCGTTCAACGGTTGGGCGTTTGCCAGCGCAATACGCGGCGCTGTACGAGTGCGATGCTCTGATCGAGGATGACGCCGATCAAGCCGATTGCGATCACATCGACCATCACAATGTCGATACGCAGCATCTGCCGCGCCATCTCCATCATTTCGCCGATGCCGCTGTCGGCGCTCAGTAACTCGACGGCGACCAGCGCAAGCCATGAGCGCGCAATCGCAATACGGATACCCGTGAGCAGCGACGGAATGGCCGAGGGCAACAGCACGTCGCGCAACAACGCAGCGCGGCCAAGCCCATAGTGGCGTGCCATTTCGATCAGGTCGCGCGGCACGCTTTGCACGCCTCCGTAGGTGGCCAGCGCGACCGGAAAGAACACCGCCTTGGCAACCACTACCACCTTCAGCGGTTCATCGATGCCGATGAGCAGAATCAGTATGGGGATCAGCGTCAGCGTCGGGACCTGCCGCACAATGTCGAAGAGCGGGCGCACGTAGTCGGAGAAGGTGCGGTTCACGGCGAGCAAGGTGCCGCACGCGATACCGAGCAGGCCGCCCCATACGAAGCCGATTGCCAGACGGCGCAGCGTGATCAGCAGGTTGTCCTGCAGGTCGCCGCCGGCCGCAAGCGTGCTGAAGGTGTCATAGACCTTGTGCGGCGGCACGAGGAGTTGCGGCGCGAACCAGTGTTGCGCGCCTGCGTACCACCAGAGCAGGAACAGCATCGCGGGCGAGACCCACCACAGCAGCGAGGAAGCGCGGTGCGACAAAGCCCGTACGCGAGGGGTCGCGACCGCCCTTGTCTGAGTGATGGGGGGGGATGGGGCAGATGCCGCGGCACCCGCCACCGTATCAACGGTTTGCGACATTCGTCGTGGCGCTCGCATCCCAGTAGTGTTCAAGCTTGAGTTCCTTCAACGCGTTGTTGACGAACTGTGGCGCGAGCAGGCTATTGACGTCCACGCCGCCGGACGTGAGTTTGGCCTGCTGGCTATAGGCCGACACATCGCGGTAATGCGCGCTGAGCGACGGCGTGAAAAGCGGCGCCCATTGGTCTTTCCAGGGTTGCTTCTCGTCGTCGTATTCGCGGCGCACCACGTTTTCGGGTTGACCCGAAGCACTCAGTATCTTGATGAACGCATCGCGGTTCTGCGGTTGCGAGATCCAGTAGGCCGCACGCACGTAAGCGGTCGCGACCAGTTGCGTGATGTCGGGGTACTGGCGTACGAAGTCGTCGGAGGCCCACAGTTCCGCACGCATCTTCCACGCGTCGGGGGCTTCCTTGGTCGACCAGATGATCTTGCCGACCTGCTTGTCCACGAGCGGGTACGCGTCCGAGAGCGTAAAGAATCCGTCGACCCGGCCCGCGGCGACAGCGGCGGCACCGGCTTGCGGATCGAGGTTATAGATCTTGAAGTCGGACAGCTTCAGACCGTTGGCTGCCAGCAGCTTGCCGAACGTCACTTCCCACGGGCGGCCGCGATTAAGCGCAATCCGTTTGCCTTTCAGATCGACGATCGACTTCGCCGTCGAATTGGCCGGGACGACCAGATAGGTGTTGCTGCCCACGCCGCCTGGCACGATCAGTTTGGTATGCGTGCCGGATGCGTTGACCACGACCGAGGGCAGGTCGCCGTATCCCGCGAAATCGATGCTGTGATTCGTGAAGGCCTCGTTGACCAGCGTACCGACCGCCGCGGTCGAGACCGGCACCCATTGCAACTGGATATGGTGTGCAGCGAGCGCTTTTTCCAGCGACTTGTCTGCATCGATCAAGGCGGAAGCACCCGCATATTGCGTTTTGCCACCGCTCGAATAAGCGACCACGGCGATCCGCACGACTTTCGGTGCATCGTCGGCGCGCGCAACGGCGGGGGTGAGTAGTGCGGCGGCGGTGAACGGTACCGTCATCGACCATGCGATGAACGCGCGCCGTAGCAGCAGGGAGAGAGCAGATGAGCGTTTCATGATGTGGGGATCAGACCTTAAGCGTAATGGTGGAACCAGCGGGTGGAACCAGCGGGCGAAACCAGCGGGCGAAACCAGCGGGTGAAACCAGCGGGCGGAAACCGGCGGAAGCGACGTGGCGTGGCTCGGGCGGCGCGCTCATTCACGCTCGCCGCTTGAGTGTCGAATGCAGCGCGTCGGCCATCGGGCGTGGATCGATCCAGTCGGCGATCTCGAAGTCGGTTTCGAGGAAACCCCATTCGAACAGGAAGTTCTTGAAGTCGTCGAGCGCGGCGACCGATTCCTCAGCGAGGTTCACGCCTAGATGGTGATGCAGGTTGCCGCCATACGCCGCGTGCACCCACTCGATCGCCGATGCGGTTTCGTGCGACACGTACTGTGCGGTTTCGTCGGGATGCGTACGTGCCCAGTCGCCTGCGGCGACCACGAGCTTGAGAAAGCCGGCGACGATGTCCGGGTGATTGGCGAGCACTTCCGCGTTGACCGTGAGCGGACGCGGTGTGCCGTTGTTGTTGCGGATATGCGGCTCAGGATGAAAGCCGATATCGATCACCACGTGTGCGCCGATCAGTTGCGCCACTTCCAGCCCGACCGACCCCTTCACGTAGATCGCATCCACCGTGCCGCGCAGCAAGGCGCCCGCTTCGGCGGCATAGAGCGCGCGGCTCGACAGGCCAAGCGGCAAGGTGAACAGTTCCGTGGCGGGATCGTCGCCGACTGACTGGAGCGTGCGAGCCGCTACATCGATGAGCTCGACGTCGCGCGTGGTCATGCCTTCCAGACTCAATGCATTGACGAAACCGCGCAGCGCGGAGGCGCGAAAGATATCGATGCGGTCAGTCGAACGGCGCGGAATCGCGATGCGACGGCCACGCAGTTGCTTGACCGACTGAATGCCGGAGCCCGGCAGCGTCAGGACCAATTGCGATTCATCGACCCACGAGAGGCCGATGACGCGCGTATCGGCCCGATGCGAGCGCGCCCACATCGCCGGAATGCTGCCGCCCTGACGAAACGACATCGCCAGTGTGTGATCGCTGATCGACGACGCATCGTGTCCCGCCGAGTCGCGCAGCGAGCGGATTGCGACGCCGTCGGCCGACGACTCGCCGTTGAGCCAGCCGAGATGCACGGCGATGCCAAGCGGTGTCGGCACCGGCGAACGTGCGTACCAGAAGGGATGCTGTTTGTCCGATGACGAATCGGGCCTGTCTGTCATGTGCGTTTTCCATTTCGAAGTTCGTCCTGCCTGCCGGCTAGCGCGCGAAAGCGCGTGC
The DNA here is from genome assembly GCF_046027825.1 of Paraburkholderia sediminicola. Taxonomy (GTDB): domain Bacteria; phylum Pseudomonadota; class Gammaproteobacteria; order Burkholderiales; family Burkholderiaceae; genus Paraburkholderia; species Paraburkholderia sediminicola_D. The sequence goes on along the minus strand of NZ_JAQQDU010000091.1, from coordinate 17,615 downwards.
GGCGGCGTGGACCGGTAAACGCAAATTTCAGGCCAGGCGCGTGCGATGGCTGCGAACCGTCCTTGAGCGGCTCGCGGTCCGGCTGCGCATGCCGGTGCACACCGCGAGGACTGGCCGGGCGATGTGCGTGCGAGTGTTGCTCCAGCAGCAGTTGGTCGAAGCGGTGTTGCGCCAGCAACACGCGCGGTGCTGATGCAGCAGCTTGCGCACGGTCGGCACGCGCCCGGAGCGATGCGAGCCAAAGCGGCCGCATTAGTCGTGGCCATGGCGCATTGCGTGCCAATCGAAGACCTGTCCATTGCTATTGGCATAGGCCGTGCTTAGAGAGGTGCCGAACCGGTTGCGGCACGCGTCGTCGCGTGACCGACCTGACGCTTAAACCAAGGAGAACAGATCAATGGCTGTCGAATTTCTGTGGCGCTTGCCGATGCACGGCGATGGCAGACGCGCACACGACCGGCACACCCGTGGCGAGTGGAACAACCAGACGGCCTCGCGCGTCGCGCCGAAAACGGATAGCGACGATTTTGCCTACATCGACTATCTGTCCCAGGTGGCGCGCGCAGCGGACCTGGTCGGCTTTCATGGTGCCTTGATTCCAATCTTCCGCTTTACCGAGGAGCCGTGGGTGGTGGCCGCGGCGCTGGCGCGCGAGACCCGCAATCTGCGTTTGCTGATCGCGATGCAGCCCTGGTTCCTGCATCCGGCGTATGCCGCACAAATGGCGGCCAGCCTGCAGCGGATCAGTCGCGGCCGCGTGGAGTGGAACATCGTGACGGGCGGTGGCGGGGCGGATCAGCGCGCGTACGGGGACTTTATCGATCACGACAGCCGTTACGCCCGTACCGATGAATTCCTCGATGTGGTGAAGGGCTATTCCACGGGCACACCCTACACGCACAAGGGCCAGTTTTATCAGATCGAAGAAGGCGGTTTGGTCGCGCCGCTCTCCAGCCAGCCTGTGCCGCGTATCTATCTGGCCGGCGCCAGCGACGCCGCGATGGCGGTGGCCGCCAAACACGGCGACGTGCATTTGAGCTGGGGCGAACCGCTTGCCAAACAGAAGGAAGTGATCGACCGCGCGCGCCGGGCCCTCGACGCACAGAACGCCGAGCGCGATCTGCGCTTCGGCATGCGTATCGACATCCTCGCGCGCGAAACGGAAGAACAGGCGTGGGCCGAATTGCGGCAGATGTTCGCCACCGTCAGCGACGCGACGCAACTGGGTGGCACGCGGCGCACGGTCGGTGCCGGCGATTCGGAGTCGGTCGGCGCGAAGCGGCAGTTCGCGCTTCACCAGGGCAACACCCAGCATTTCGACGATCTGATCGTCGGGCCGAACCTGTGGGCCGGTATGTCGAAGATTCGCGGTGGCCCCGGCTGCGTGATCGTGGGTAGCCACGAGCAGGTCGCGGAGCGGCTCGCCGAGTACGTGGACATCGGCGTCTCGACCTTCATTCTGGCGAGCAACCCGCATCTGGAGGAAGCGTACCGCGTCGGCGAGGAGGTCCTGCCGCTGGTGGCGGGGGCGATCGACGCGCGTAGAACCGCGGCGGCGTTGCGGGTCGCGCTCGCCTAAGCCAGCGGCGATCCTTCACACAACGGTGATCAGCTCCGTGCACAACAACAACCAAGGAATTCAACGATGAGTACAACCGTTGCGCAAGCCGCGACGTCCACTGCACTGTGGTACACCCGCTGTCCCGTGCCGACCGCGCTCGGTATTGCGGTTCACCGAGGCTGGTTCGACGAGGAGTTCGGACCGGACGGCATCACCCTGAATTCGCTGCAGGAGACCCGCGAGCCTGCCAAACGCGAGTCGCATTTCGATCACAGCCTGCCGTCCTCGTTTCGCCAGGGCGGCAATATTCCGGCGCTGTGGGCGCGTTCGCGCGGCGCGGCAACGCGCGTGGTCGGCCTTTCGTGGACCAATGAATTCCAGGCCATCGTCACACTGCCGGGCAGTGGCATTCGCCATGCGCGCGATCTGCGTGGACGGCGTCTGGGCCTGCCGCGGCACGCGATCAGTATCGACTTCTGGCGCGCTGCGGCACTCAAAGGTTTTCTTACCGCGCTCGAACTCGAAGGCCTCGGGCATAGCGACGCGCAGTGGGTCGATCTACCCGAGCCGAATCGCGACGAGGGCGAAGCGCGGATTGCGATCGCCAAGCTTGGGCAGGCGCCAGGTAATGGATCGCCGTTTCGCGGGCCGCATGAGTACGGGCTCGAAGTGGCGGCGCTGATGCGCGGCGACGTCGATGCGATTTTCGTCAAGGGTGTGGCCGGGCTGGAAACCGTGCATCTGATCGACGGCCACGTGGTGATCGATCTGGGCGCGCATCCCGATCCGTTGGTGCGCATCGGTAACGGCACGCCGCGCACGTTGACGGTGGATCAGGCGCTCATCGACGGACGCCCCGATCTGGTCAGCCGGTTCGTGTCGGTGGTGGTGGCCGCTGGCGACTGGGCAACGAAGCATGCGGCCGAGACCGTGGCCTACATTGGCCGTGAAACGCGTTCGTCCGACGAGTGGGTGCGCTACGCGTATGGCAGCGAAGTGCATCGGCATCTGGAAACCAACCTCTCGCAGACCTCGATCGACGGTCTCGTGGCATTCAAGGACTTCCTGTTCGAATGGGGCTTCCTCGAGCACGACTTCGATGCGCGCGCATGGATCGAGCCGCAGCCGTACGCCGAGGTGTCGAAGTATCGCCGTGCGTGGGTTGCCTAGTGTGAGGCGCCCTCGCGCAGTGCGCAAACCAGTAAGGAGTGAACCGTGACGTTTCTGACTATGGAGGGCTCGGGTACGCATGCGCGGCGCCATGCGGCGCGCTGGAGCGGCTCGCCGGCGCGCCGTTCCGACGTGCCGGCGGTTACGCCGTCGCCGCGGCCGCGTGCGGAGGAGCGTGAGGCAGGAGCGACACGTAGGACATGGTGCGAGATCGGCGCCGCCGCGCTGCTGATCCTCGCGTTGCACGCGGGATTCGTGCTGGTGGCGCGGTACGGGCATGTCGCGCCGCTCGCGCCCGTCGTGCCGCCCAAACCGCTGCCGATGACGGTTGAACTGACGCGACCACCCGTGCCGTTGCCGCAGGCGAAGCAGGCGCCGCCGCCCGTGCCGCAGCCTGCCAGGCCGCAAGCACAAACGTCGCGCCCGCTGACGCGCGCCCCGGTGGCTAAACCCGCGCCCGCTGCGACACCGCTCGTGACGCCGCCGCCGCAAGCGACGACACCGGCCGACACAGCGGCCACGCACGTGCCTGCGCCAGCTACTCCGGCGCCCGCCACGCCAGCCGCGCCGGTGGCTGAAACCGCGCCGATCGGCAACGCCGCGTATCTGCACAACCCGGCGCCCGACTATCCACCGATCGCGCAAGACCAGGGATGGGAAGGGCGCGTGCTGCTGCGCGTGCATGTGCTGCCGGACGGCAAGCCTGACTCGGTCGATATCAGGACCAGCAGCGGCCGCAAGATGCTCGACGAGGCCGCGTTGGCGGCGGTCCGGCGCTGGATTTTCGTGCCGGCGAAACGGGGAGAAGAAGCGGTCGACGGCTGGGTCAACGTGCCTATCGACTTCAAACTGGGCTGAAGCGTGCCGTCCGCATGACGGGCGAATCGCGCGCTTTCTGTTCAAAACCGAATCTTAATTTCGAACCGAATCTTGAACTAATAGGAACCGATCATCATGAATGGCATTTCAACGACTTTCATCGTGCAGGGCGCGCTTTGGCTACTGGGGATTTTCTCGGTGGTGACGTGGACCCTCATTGTCGTTAAGGCTGTGCAAAGCGTGCGCGCGAGCGTGCAGAGCCGGCGCTTCGCGAAACAATTCTGGGCGGCCAGCAGCTTCCAGGCGGCGGCCGCGCTGGAACCCGGCGTGAGTCCGGTGGGCCGCGTTGCCGCAACCGGTTTCGAGACCTTGCAACGTGCCGACGAAGGCAATGGTCAGGACCTCGAACATAGCTGGAGCCGCCACGATCTGCTGGAACGCCACTTGCGCCAGCAAATCCAGAACGAGCGCCGCCGTCTCGAAGCAGGTCTCGCCGTACTCGCGTCGATCGGCAGTACCGCGCCGTTTGTCGGCCTGTTCGGTACCGTGTTCGGCATCATTCACGCGCTGACGGCGATCACGCACAGCGCGTCGGCCAGTATCGACGTGGTGGCGGGGCCGATCGGCGAGGCGCTGGTGGCAACCGGTATCGGTATCGCGGTCGCGGTGCCGGCGGTGCTTGCCTACAACTTCTTCGTCCGCCGGGTGAAAGCGGCCTCTGCCGATCTCGATGGTTTCGCAACCGACTTCGTCACGCTCGCGCAGAAAGCCGGATTCCGCGTGCAGGGCGTAGCCACCCGTGCGCAGCCGGGCCTGAAAGCCGTCAACGAGGCGTTCGCATAATGGCCTTCTCAACCTCTTCCGATAACGACGACGTGCTGAGCGAAATCAACATCACACCGCTCGTCGACGTGATGCTGGTGCTGCTGGTCGCGTTTATCGTCACCGCGCCGCTGCTCAATAAAGCGGTACATGTGAACCTGCCGAAAACGGTCGCCACCGCGCCAGCCGATCAGAAGCCGGCTGTCACCGTCAGTGTGGACGCGAAGGGCGTGGTGTACCTCGACAAGCGGCCCACCGATCTGCGTCTGATCGGCGCCGAGCTGTCGGCGCTCAAGGTGAACAACCCGGACGTCGCGCTCAACCTGCAGGCCGATGAGGGCGTGCCCTATGGGACCGTGGCCAAGCTGATGGCGGCGATCGAGCACGCGGGCATCAGCAAGCTGTCGGTATTGACGGCCAACAATGGCTAATCACGGTCATTCCATGATCTCGTGACCTCGCGACTCCTTACCGGAACAACTCATGAGCACTTCGGTTTCAGACAACATCCAGTCGATCTGGTACACGCGCTGTCCGGTGCCGACGCCGCTCGGCATCGCCGCGCATCTCGGCTGGCTCGATGACGAATTCGCGCGCGACGGCATTACCGTGCGCTCGTTGCAGGAAACGCAGCATGCCTCGCTGCGCGCTTCGCACGTCGATCACACGCTGGACAATTCATTTCGCCAGGGTGGCAGCATCCCGGCGTTGTGGGCGCGCTCGGCCGGGGCCGATACCCGGGTGATCGCGCTGACGTGGGTGGACGAGGCGCAGGCGATCGTCGCGCTGCCCGATTCAGGCATCCGCTCGGCGAAGGACTTGCGCGGCCGTCGCGTGGGTTTGCCAAAGCGAGCGGGCGAGAAGATCGATATTTTTCGTGCGGCGGCGCTGCGCGGTTTTGTTAGCGTGCTGGCTCTCGACGGATTGTCCGCGCGCGATGTCGAACTGGTCGACGTGGCGGCGGCCAATGTGCGCGAACGTGCGGATGGCGGCGCCTTGCCCGCGGCGTCGTTCAGCAATCCGGGCAGTGTCAGCAGCCGCCGTCTCTATTCCGCGGAAATCGCGGCGCTGGTGCGGGGTGAAGTCGATGCGATCTATGTGAAGGGCTCACTCGGGCTGGAGAGTGCCTACCTGATCGGCGCGCGGGTCGTGGTCGACATTGGCTTTCATCCGGAGCCGAAGGTCCGCATCAATAACGGCTCGCCGCGGCCGTTGACCGTCAATGCGGCCACGCTCGACAACCATCCTGAGATCGTCAGCCGCTTTCTGGCGCGCGTGATCGACGTGGACGGCTGGGCGCGCGAGCATAAGCAGGAAGTGCTCGGCTATCTGGGCCGGGAGACCGGTTCGGGCGACGACTGGCTGCGGCTCGCTTATGGCGACGACGTGCATCAACGCCTGCGTACCGATCTCGACGACACATCGATTGCCGCACTCGACGATTTCAAGGGTTTCCTCGTGGAGTGGGGATTTCTGCCGGCGGATTTCGATATCCACGCCTGGATCGATTCGCGCGCGCTGGCGCAATCGCATCGTTATACGGCATCGCGATAGTTTGTGAGCCGTTTAGACCGTCGGCGTTTATTCTTCTGAACCGATTCGTCATCCTGATGGTATGCATCGGATAGTTTTGTCCGGGCAGTAGCCACATCGCCACCCGTGTTGGGGTGCTGCATACGCAACACCCCAACACCACCTCACGGGTGCGTCAGCAACAATCCCCGCTCACTTCGTTCACGCAACCCTTGTGTGACGGACCGCTTCGCCTGGCATCCGACTTGCAATAGAGAACACCATGCGTGCCGCATCGCTCGCGCACTAAGACGGGATCTCGGTTGCGGGCGCAATCAAACAACAATTGAATAAGGATAGCGAAGTCAATGTTCAAGAGAAAAACACTCGTCGTCGCGCTCGGGGGAGTGCTTGCCGGTGGTGTGCTGATAGCGCCGGCATGGGCTGCGGATAACGCGGCAGCCGATGCGCCAGTCGAAGCATCCGGTGCAACCGTACAGGCGAAGCCGAAAGCGAAGCGCGCGGATAAGGCCACGGCCGACACGAATCTGGGAACGGTCACGGTCACCGCGCGCCGCCGCAAGGAGAGTATTCAGGAAGTGCCGGTCGCCGTTACCGCGTTGAGCGGTGACAGCATCAAGAGCAACGAATTGCGGGTGGTCAACGACATCACCAAGTACGTGCCGAACTTCACGGCGCAGTCTACCGAAGGACGCGAACGGCCACGCTGGTTCCTGCGCGGTGTCGGCAGCAACGATCCGTCGGATCTGTCGCTGAGCCCGATTGGCGTCTACTTCGACGACGTTTATATCAACAGCGTATTCGGCCAGGGTTTCCCGCTCTTCGACCTCGCCCAGATCGAAGTGTTGCGCGGCCCGCAGGGCACGCTGTGGGGCAAGAATACAATCGGCGGCGCGGTCAGTCTGACCTCGCAGAAACCGACCTTCGACGTGGACGGTTACGGCAAGGTCGGCTTCGGCCAATACAATAGCCGGCTCGCCGAAGCCGCGATTGGTGGCCCGATTGGTAGCAACGACGTGCTGGCGGCGCGCATCTCGGTGTATCACGAGAATGCCGACAGCTTTTACACCAATACGGTGGACGGCGGCCGCTTTGGCGGCTTCCACGACAATGCGGTGCGCTTCCAGGTGCTCGCGGTGCCGACCTCGGATTCAGATTTCCTGCTGAACATCCACGGCCGCAACTACACCGGCGGTGGCGACCCATGGCACGCCCAAGGGGCCGGGCCGGGCGGTGCGAACCAGTTCGGTTTCGTCGGGTCGAGCGATCCGTACACGGTGTCGTTGAATGCACCGTCGAGCGATCATATTGCCTCTTACGGCGGCTCGTTGACTGCGCATTGGCATATCAACAGCGCCCTGACGTTGACCTCGATTACCGCGCTGGAAGGCCTGAATCGCTGGTATCAGGACGATGAAGACTACTCGCCTGACTATGACGCGCGTTCCCACGATACGCTCGCGTCGCATCAGTTTTCACAGGAGTTCCGTCTTGAATCGCCGCAGAACGAACGCCTGAGCTGGATCGCCGGTACGCACTTCTTCACCGAGGAACTGAGCGAGGAAGGCGCTGGCGGCGGTTTGCCGGATTCGCCCGGCGGCGCGGCTTCAACCTTTTACCACCTGACCGACCTGACCCAGCACACGCAAAGCGCCGCCGTGTTCGGCAGCGTGAAGTATCGCTTCACCGATCGCTTCAACCTGACCGGCGGTCTGCGCTATACGATTGAACGCAAGACGATCAACCTGACCGGCTTGCAGAATACCGGCCCGGTTTCGTTCAGTGATCTGAACAACTGGTGGGATCCATCGTCGATTACGTCGCCGCTCGCGGTGAGCGCGCGGCAGAATCAGACCAACACGTGGCGCGCGCCGACGTGGGACTTGACGCCTGAATACGAAATCAGCAACAACGTGCGTGCATATGTGCGCTATGCACGTGGCTTCCGCTCGGGTGGCTACAACGGCAGTGCGTATACGCAAAGTACGGTGTCGACGGTGACGCCTGAGTATCTGACCGACTACGAGGTGGGTATCAAGAGCGAATGGTTCGACAAGCGCCTGACCGCTAACGCAAGCGTCTTCCATTACGACTATCGCGACATTCAGGTATTTGCGCTCGCGCCGAACCCGTTAGGCGGCGCACCGGTGTCGACCTTGTCGAACGCGGGGCAGGGCCGTGCCGATGGTTTCGAACTCGAATTGAAGGCGCAGCCGATCAACAGCCTCTATCTGTTTGCCAATCTCGGGCTGCTGAACACGCGCTTCACTGAGTTTGCCAACGTGCCGACCGCGGTGGGTAACTCGTTCGCACGCTCGCCACACACCACAATCGATGTAGGCGGTGAGTACCGCGTGCCGCTGGCGGTGGGGTCGATTGCGGTAGGCGGCGATATCAACTATCGCAGCACCGAGTATTTCAGCGCAACGCGTCAAACCATACCGCAGTTGTGTCAGGCGGGTTATACGGTGATGAACGCGCATGTGTCGTATACGTCGTCGAATCAGAAATACATTCTGACCGGCTATGTGACGAACCTGACCAACAAGGTCTATAAAAAGCTGGAGTTGCTGCCGTCTTATGGCGCGTATCCGGTCCTGTATGGCGATCCGCGTGTCTTCGGTTTGACGTTTACGGCGAAGATCTGATCGGGCGTTAGCGTGGCGTGCAGCCCGGCCGAAGCAGGGCTGCACGCTTCGTCATTCTCGTCGGAATAGGGCGTCCATCGTCATTTCATCACTTCGCGAGGCGTGCCCGCACGGTGTACTCGCCTTCGTCACCCTCGTCTTCCGACATATGGGCCATCGCCGTATTGAAGTCGGGCGGCAGCGGCTCGACCGGATAACCGCGTTTTTCCCACGCATCGAGGCCGCCCTTGAGCGCCTTGACGTGATGGATATTCTTTCGATGAAGCTGCTCGACGATCCGCTTGGCCGTCGCTTCGTTAGGGCACACGCAATAGACGACAATCGGCCGCTTCAGTAACTCGGGATGCAGTGGCTCGGGTGAATCGAGATCCAGCATCTGCGCGCCCGCAATCCGGTGTGATTCTTTCGCGCGGATGCTGTGCGGCCGCGCGTCGAGGATAAGCGGCGGCTCATTGGACTTCATCAGTTCGTCGAGTTGCTCCGGCGAGATGCGCACATGCGCGAGCCAGCGGCGAAACTGCCAGCGGCGCACAAAGCGATAGAGGAGCGCGGCAATGAAGATCGCCGCGAACGCGTCGAAGATTGTGCCGCCGTTGTTGCGCACGAGTAGAACGAGTTGCACGATCTGATCGTGAAGTGCCGCGCCGCCGATCACCCAGACGCTGGCCCACAGCGCCGCGCCGACAGAATCCCACAGCAGAAACACGCCGACGTTGATTGGCGTTGTGCCGAGCAGCGGAGCTGAGATCAGACCGAGGCCGGGCAGGAACTTCGCGACGGTGAGAATTGGCGCGCCGTACCGTTCATAGGTATTGCGTGCAACGCGTACGGTGGTGTCGAGCGAGAGCGAGAAGCGCACCAGATGATTCAGCAACCGGCGCCCGTAGGTCCGCCCCGTGAAGAACCACAGCGAGTCCGCAATCAGTGTCGCGCAGACGGCGGCGCCAATGACGCTGGCGTAAGAGGTCTGTCCCATGGCGGCCATCGTTCCGCCGAGGATCAGCATCGGCGCCGCCGGAATCGGCAGGCCGAGTTGCGTGACGAGCACGCTCATGAACACGGCCCAGACGCCCAGCGAGGGTGGAATAGCAACCGGAAAATGCCACACAACCACGCTCCTCTTGAGCCAGTGAAAGGGTTTGAAACAGTCCGTGCCCAGTCCGCACCCAGACGGCCCGCATTGCGCGCTCATCGTGCAGGTTCGGTTCCGGCCGGACCGCAGCCAGCCGCGCGGTGCATTCAGCCGACCGGTACGAGCGCAGCAGTACGAGTGCGAATTTAAGCACAGGTTGACCAAAGGGCGCTGCGGAGCGGGCCGAAAGCCTTCAAAATTTCAAGGGAATGGGGGAGGTTGGACGTGTGGGGGGCGGGCGAGTGACGCGTATCCGCATGGTGCAGGCAGTGTTCCGCGCCACGGTTGCTACAATCGTCTTACACCTACAGCTATACCGGAGACACCGCATGGCAACCCTTCAGCCGATCAGCCGCTACCCCGTGCCTGAGCCGGGCGAGTGGCCGGACGACATCCGCGCCCGCATCCTCGAAGTGCAGGAGAAAGCCGGTTTTGTCCCGAACGTATTTCTGACACTGGCGCACCGGCCGGATGAATTCCGCGCTTTTTTTGCTTATCACGACGCGTTGATGCTGAAAGAGGGCGGCTTAACCAAAGGCGAGCGCGAGATGATCGTCGTCGCCACGAGCGCCGTGAATCAGTGCCTGTATTGCGTGGTCGCGCACGGGGCGATTCTGCGTATTTACGAAAAGGCACCGTTGCTGGCGGATCAGGTGGCCGTCAATCATCGTAAGGCGGATATCACGCCGCGCCAGAAGGCGATGCTCGACTTCGCGCTGAAGGTCTGCCGCGAATCCGGCACCGTCGACGATGCCGACTTTCAGACGCTGCGTGAGCACGGCTTTTCGGATGAAGACGTGTGGGATATCGCGGCCATCACGGCGTTTTTCGGTTTGTCGAACCGGATGGCCAACGTTATTTCAATGCGCCCGAACGACGAGTTCTTTCTGATGGGACGCGTGCCGAAAGCGGCGGCGGATGCGCCGCGAAAATAGCATCGGAGCGCTTGCTGCGGACTCGTGGCGCGCGTGAGAACGGGTGCTCGCGCCGGCCTCACGCAGGCCTCAAGCACGCTAGCCCTCAGGCCCCCGCCGGCTCGGGTCGAATTGAGGGCGTGCCGACAACGGTGTCGTCGATCGGGAAGTGCAGCATCGCGGCGATGAGTCCGGCGACGACCGTTGCTTCCCACAGCAGCGAGTACGAACCGGTCAGATCGAAGACCAGACCGCCTAGCCACGCGCCCAGAAACGAGCCGATCTGGTGACTTAGAAAGCAGACTCCAAAGAGGCTGCCAAGGTGCCGCGTGCCGAACACTTTCGCCACGAGTCCGCTCGTCAGCGGCACGGTCCCGAGCCAGGTCAGACCCATCACGGCCGCGAAGATGACAACCGAAGCTGAGGTCTTCGGCAACAGGAAGAAGGTGCCGATCGTCACACTGCGAATCAGGTAAAGCCAGCCGAGCACATGGTGCTGCCGGAACCGGCCACCGAGCCAGCCACATCCCCAACTGCCCGCCATGTTGAACAGGCCGATCAGTGCGAGCGCCGTTGCGCCCAGCCCGATAGGCATATGACAGAGCGTCAGATATTCGGGCAAATGGGTGGCGATGAACGCAAGTTGAAAGCCACAGGTGAAGAAGCCAAGCGTCAGGAGTCGATATCCGCGATGCCGGGCCGCCTGCGCGAAGACCTTGCGAAGCGACACGGCGGGCGGCTCCTGGACCGGCGTACCGACACTCGCGCGCCGGTCGAGCACGATGCCAAGCGGCGCGATCAGCAGCATCAGGAAGGCCAGCACGAAGAGCGAGGTGGCGATGCCCGAGCTGAGCCGGATGCTTTGCACGAGCGGGATCATCAACACCTGTCCGGCCGAGCCGCCTGCGCTAACCAGCCCCATCGCCATGCTGCGTTTTTCCGGGGAAGCGATGCGGCCAACTGCCGGCAACACCACACCGAACGTCGTGCAACTGACGCCGATGCCGACCAGCAGACCCATGCCGACGATCAGCATCGGGCCCGACGGCGCGACGGCCGCGACGCCCAGGCCCGCGGCGAAGGTCGTTGCGCCGAACGCGACCACCGGCGCCGAGCCATAGCGGTCCCCGGCGGCGCCCGCGAACGGTTGTGCGAAACCCCACACCAGATTGTGCAGCGCAATAGCGAACGCGATCAGCGTGACGGGCAGGCCGCGGTCGAACGAGAATGGCCCGATAAAGAGCCCGAAGGTCTGCCGGATGCCCATGGCGGCGCTCAGAATCAGCGCGCCAGCGATGATCACGAGCGTCGTCTGAGTGAACGGCAAGGTGAAGCGTTTGCTCTGTGTGGTGGACATGGTTCTGATCTCCTTGGACCCCATGGTCGCAGCGAGCGTCAGAAGCGGCAAAAGAAAAGATTTTGACGACAGGTGAGCGCGGCTCACCTGTTCAGGCTGGATGCGGGGTTCAGTGGCTGGCGCGACGCAATTCCGTGTCTGCAGCATCAGATGGCGTGTCGAACTGCTCAGCCTCGCTGAGCACCCACCGCTTGAAGTCGAACAGTTCCGGGCGCTGCTGCGCGCTATCCGCATTTTGCGCGCACACCAGCCAATAAGCGGTGGAGGAGGCGACCGTGTGTGGACTGGCTTCGACGAGTGCGCCGCTCGCAAGATCGCAGTCCACCAGCGGCCGTCTGCCGAGCGCGACGCCGAGGCCCATGCTCGCGGCTTCGAACGCAAGCTGGATCGTATCGACGCGCAAGCCGTCGTTCAATTCGAACCCTTCGATAGCGACCCCGTCTACGGCGACCCCGTCGAGCCATGCCTGCCAGTCCTCGCTCGCCGAGTTCACGTGAATGAGCGTCGCGTGACGCAGATCGACGTTGCCGTGTTCATCGCGCAGACTATCCAGGTAGGCGGGGCTGCACACCGGCACCAGGCGCTCGCCGAACATACGCGTCCAGGCGGTCCCCGCGACCGGGGCGCGGCTCAGGCGAATGGCGAAATCGAAGCCGTCGACGGGAAAGCCGACCTGACGGTGCGATGTATCGACGGTGACGTTTGCCTCCGGGCAGTGCGTGCGAAAGGTGGCGAGGCGCGGCAGCAGCCAGCGCGACGCTAACGTGGGCGCGCAACTCAGCGCGATCGGGCGATTCGCGCGATGGTTCGGAAGGCGCTGCGTGCCGATCGCGATCAGCGAAAACGCTTCGGATACGTACGACAGATAATCGGCGCCCGCCGTCGTGAGCGATATTCCGCGCGGCTCGCGCACGAACAGATCAACCCCGAGTGACTGCTCGAGACCGACGATACCGTGACTGATGGCGCTCGGCGTGACGTTCAGTTCCGCGGCGGCGAGCTTGAAACTCTGATGCCTGCCGGCCGCTTCGAAGAAGCGAAGCGCGGGCAGGGGTGGCAGGCGAAGCGGCATGGTGCATCCCCAAGGTCGGCGCGGCGGGCGCCGTGACGGTGCAATGGCGCGCCGGTGCGCGCATGCTGTTTCGGGAAAGGATACCTTGCAATACGGTTTCGATCGTTGTCCGCGAGTTGTCTGCAGGGTGTTCGTGGGTTGTCCGCTTCCCGTCCGGGTGTCGAACGCAAGCGCTCGAACGCCGTCGCGGACCGGCCGAAAAATAATTCGGCGGCGGTGTCGATATGCCGGCACGCGGTTCGTCGTGACTATGTACGGGCAAAAAATGCGCTTGTGGTTGCGACGCGCGGCGCTGCTATCGTGCCCTTTATCCTTTTTACCGCAAGAGGAGGTGGCTGATGACTGACGTAGACCCATCCGCACAAACGCTGAAACCGGCACGGCTGCTGGCCGACTCGCCTCGCCGTTTTCCGGGCGAGAGCGCGGAATATCGCAGCGCACGCAACAACCTGCTGGCAGAGGAAATCGAGTTGCGTCGTCATATCGAACGCGTGGCCGTGCAACGCCGCGCGCTGCCGCCTGGTGGCGTCGTGCCGCAGGATTATCGTTTCGAGGGCGAGGCAGGCACGGTGACGCTGTCGGAGATGTTCGGTGCGCATGACACGCTCGTCACCTACAACTGGATGTTCGGCCCGCAACGCGCGCGACCCTGTCCGATGTGCACCTCGCTCCTGAGCGCCTACGACGGTGAAATGGCCGACATATTGCAACGCGTGGCATTTGCCGTGATCGGCCGCTCGCCGATCGACAAGCTGGTCGCGTTCAAGAAAGAGCGCGGCTGGCGGCATCTGCGGTTGTATTCGTCGGGCGGCAATACCTTTAACCGCGACTACGCCGCCGAAGACCCGGACGGCGACGATCATCCTGCCTTCAACGTCTTCACGCGTTCAGGCGGCACGGTGCGGCACTTCTGGGCCGATGAGATGGGGCCGTCGACAGCGGACCCGGGCCAGGATCCGCGCGGCGCACCCGATGTGATGCCGATCTGGACGGTGCTCGACATGACGCCTGGCGGGCGCGGCAGTGACTGGTATCCGAAGCTGGAATACGGCGCTGTGCCGGGTTAGCGTGGCTTCGGTGCGCGGCCGCGTCCGGCGCGCGCGGCCGTTGCTTCGCGCACCGCGTCGCGGATGCATTCGGCGACCAGTTCAGAGGCGCGTGTACGCGAAGCGCGCATGGAACGTGCGATGACGAGCGGCTGCCGGATCGTCTCCTCCCGGATTGGCCGTTCGGCGACTGCGGCGGTCACTGCGGCTGCGGGGCTTTGCGTGATTAGCAGCGATACGCCGAGGCCGTTGGCAACCATGCTTCGCACCAGTTCGATCGACGTCGCTCGATAGCGGACTTCCGGCGTCAGCCCACATTGCCAGAACGGCGCCATCAGAAACTCACGGCTGTGCGGTAGATCGATCAGGATCAGCGGCTCTTTGGCCAGGTCGTAAAGTGAAATGCCACCACGCCCTTTTGCCAGCTTCGCATCGGCCGGCACGAGGCCATACGGGCGCAACGAAGCCAGATGTTCGAGTTCTAGCTCGGCCGGCAAGCCTACGTCGTAGGTCAGCGCAAGTTCGATACGGCTGCTCTGCAGCCATTCTTCGAGCTCCACCAGGTTCCCCTCGACAAACCGCACCGACAGGTTGGGAAAGCGAGTACATGCAATGCGCAGCAGCACCGGCAAATAGACCGGGGCCAGTGTACTGAACACACCGATATGCACTTCACCCGAAGCGGCATCGCCGCTGTCGTCCGCCTCGAACGCGTTGGCTGCGGTCAGTAGTTGACGCGCCTCCGCGAGCTTGCGCACCCCGAACCGCGTCAACGTCATCTTCGAGCCGGCATCGCGCGCGAACAGCGCTTCCTGGAACAGCGCTTCGAGTTCGCGGATCGCGACAGAGATTGACGGCTGCGAGACGTTCAACTGCCGGGCCGCTGCCGTTGTGCTGCCGGTTTCCGCCGCCGCCGCGAAATAGCGCAACAAGCGCAGGGAGATACGCATTAAGAAATCCTATAGCCGCTAATTTATTCCGATATTTTACTTGATAGGTGCGGGTGTCGAGAATCGGGGCATCGTTTCTCACAGGAGTTCGCCGTGACCTTTCCCGTCTTGCCGCTTGCTGGCGTGCGTATTGTCGATTTCTCGCGTGTACTGGCCGGGCCGTTCTGCACGGCACTGCTAGGTGATCTGGGCGCCGACGTCATCAAGGTCGAGCCGCCGGGCGGCGACGACTACCGCGCAGTGGGTCCGTTCGCCGATGGCGAGAGCGGGCTGTTCGCGGCGATGAACCGCAATAAGCGCAGTATCGTGATCGATCTGAAAAGCGACGCGGGCCACGAACTGGCACAGACGCTATGTGCCGGCGCCGATGTGGTGGTCGAGAATTTCCGGCCGGGCGTGGCGGACAAGCTGGGAATCGGATATGCGCAACTGAGCGAATGCAATCCGGCGCTTGTCTATGCGAGTGTGTCCGGGTTCGGGCAGACCGGCCCTGAGTCGCATCGTCCGGCGTACGACATTATTTTGCAGGCGATGTGCGGGCTGATGGACGCTACGGGTTCGCCAGACGGTTCGCCGACGCTGGTCGGCGAGTCGGTTTCGGATGTGGTGAGCGGTCTGTTCGCGTCGTGGGGCGTGCTCGCGGCGCTGTTGTCGCGCGAAAAAACGGGCAAAGGCACGCATGTCGACGTCTCGATGTTCGACGCTACCTTGAGCCTTTCAGCAACCCTCGTGGCGCGCTTTGCCGCGACTGGCATTGCGCCGCAGCGGGTGGGCAATCGCCATCCATCGTCGGCACCGTTCGGCGCTTATCGCGCGCAGGACGGCTTCTACGTGGTCGCCGTGTTGAACAACAAACTGTTCGACGCCTTTGCGAATGCAATCGGCGCGCCTCATCTTGCCCGCGATCCGCGCTACGCGAGCGATGCCTCGCGCTGTCTGCACGAGGCGGAATTGCGCGCTTATATCGAAGCGTGGTCGTCGCAATGCTCGGTGGCGGAAGTGAATCGAATCCTCGGCGCCGCCGGCGTTCCCGTCGCACCCATTCGCAACGTGCAGCAAGCGCTCGAGAGCGAGCAGGCCGCAGTTCGCAGCTTGCTCACGAACGTGCCGGGCCGTGAAGGCCGCGCTCAGCTTCTGCCGTCGCAACCCGTGAAGTTTTCCGCGTATGGCGCGAACCGCGTCAGGGTCGCGCCGCAACTGGGCGAGCACACCGCCGAGATCTTGCACGCACAGGGCCTCGACGACGCGCGAATCGCCGAACTGCGCATGCAAGGCGCGCTCGGTCGCGCGCCTTTCGAGCGCGCGCAATCCGCGCCTCTCAATGCATTGAACAAGGAGACCGACCATGCTTAAACGACTCGGCGTCGAACAGAATGACCTGGAAATTGCCAACGCGATTGAACGCTTCGCGCAAAGCGAGCTGGCATCGCGCGCAGCCGAGGTGGACCGCGACGAAATTCCCACGACGCGCTACGTCGGACAGCTCGCCGAACTCGGCGTTATGGGCATGAACCTTCCCGAACGATGGGGGGGTATCGGTGCGTCGCCGGTGGCGATCATCCTCTCGCTGGTCGAGATAGCGAAAGCTTGCGCGGCAACCTCGTCGATGATCGGCGCGCACTATCTCGCAACCGATTCGATTCTGATCGGCGGCAACGACAGCCTGCGCGACCGCTATTTGCCGGAAGCCGCTGCAGGCAAGAAGCTCGGCGCTTTCGCGCTGACCGAACCGCGCGCCGGTTCGAACCCTGCCGACATGGCGACCCGTGCGACGCCCGAAGGCGATGGCTACCGGATTCGTGGCGTCAAGCATTTCATCTCGAACGCGGACGCGGCCGACTTCATCGTCGTTTATGCGAAGACTGATCCGGATGCGGGCACGCGGGGCATTAGTGCGTTCGTGGTCGACCGGCACAGCACGGGTGTGAAGGTCGCGCCCGCCGAAAAGCTGATGGGGATTCGCGGCGCACCGGCCCACGAGATTGCCTTCGACTGTTTCGTGCCGGCGGCGAATTGCCTCGGGCCGGAAGGCACGGGCTTTCGCACCGCGATGAAGGTGCTCGATAACAGCCGTCTCGACGTCGCCGCAACGAGTCTCGGGATCGCTGAGGCGGCGCTCGCGAGCGCGGTGGATTGGGCCAAGCAGCGTCAGGTAGGTGGCGAGCCCCTTTCACGTAAGCAAGGTTTGCAATGGATGTTCGCCGATATGAAGACCCGGCTCGAAGCGTCCTGGCTTCTGACTTTGCAGGCGGCTGTGCGGCGCGCGGCGGGCGAATCGTTCACTGATTACGCGTCGATGGCGAAGCTGTATGCGTCGGAAACGGTCGGCTTTATCACCGACACCGCGTTACAGATTCATGGCGGCTACGGCTTCACACGCGAGATGCCGCTCGAGCGGCTGACGCGCGACGCGAGAATTTTGCGCATCTATGAAGGATCGTCGGAGATCCAGCGCACCGTGATTGCGCGAATGGTGTTGGCCTGATCGGTTGAACGATTGCGAGAGGAGAGGGACATGAAGGTGCTGGTGGCGGTGAAGCGAGTGGTCGATTACAACGTGAAAGTCCGGGTGAAATCGGACGGCACGGGCG
>NZ_JAQQDU010000090.1:0-32762 GCF_046027825.1 Paraburkholderia sediminicola | reverse complement strand
ACCATACGGGGGCCGCGAAATTTTGCCGCCTGCCCCGCGGGGGCGGGCGCGGGCGCCGGCGCACGATGTCGCGCGGCCGGCGTTGCAACTGGACCCGCAGGCTGCGTATCTGATCGTAGGCGGCACCGGCGGACTCGGTTACGCGAGCGCACGCTGGATGATCGCGCGCGGCGCGCGTCATGTGACGCTCGCGAGCCGCAGCGGGGTGCTCGATGTCGCGCAACGACAGGAGATCGAGCGCTGGCGCGAAGAACACGGCGCGCTGGTGTCGGTGGTGTCGTGCGATGTCACCGATGCCGCAGCGCTCAAGCGTCTCATCGAGACAATCGAAACCAGCGGTACGCCACTCAAGGGCGTGCTGCACGCCGCGATGCGCATCGACGACGGACTGCTGCGTAACGTCGATGACGCGCGCATGGCGGCCGTGCTCGAACCCAAGGTGGCGGGCGCATGGAATCTGCATTGCGCGACGCAGCGCTGCACGCTCGACTTCTTCGTGCTGTATTCATCGGCCACGACCTATCTCGGCAATCCCGGCCAGGGCGCGTACGTCGCGGCAAACAGTTTCCTCGAAGGGCTGGTTGGGCATCGTCGCGCGAGCGGGCTGGCGGCTACTTTCATGGCGTGGGGGCCGATCGACGATGTCGGCTTCCTCGCGCGCAACAGTGCGAAGCGTGAGGCGCTGCAGGCGCGTATCGGCGGCGCGTCGATCACCTCCGACGAGGCCCTGGCGGCACTCGAACAGGCGTTGATGAGCGGCGTTGCTGGCGAGGCCGTCGTGCGTCTGGACTGGTCGGCGATCGCGCGCGGCATGCCCGCAGCACAGGCGCGCCGCTACGCGGCGCTGCAGGTCGGCGCCGCGGCCGAGGCAGCGGGTGAAGACGGCGCGCTGCTCGAACGGCTGCGCGCGCTGCCGAAGCCGGAAGCCGTTTCGATGGTCGAGGCGGGCTTGTGCGGCCAGATCGGACGCATCCTGCATATGTCGCCGGAACGCATCGACCTCAACCGGTCCGTCCTCGACCTCGGCATGGACTCGTTGATGGGTATGGAGCTTGGCATGGCAATCGAGGAATCGTTCGGCGTGAAACTGTCGATCATGGCGATCGCAGAGGGGGCGACGGTGCATACGCTTTCCACGCGGATCGTCGATCTGCTCGACGAGTGTGATGCGGATGAGGCTAGCCCCGGCGGAGCGGCCGCGACCGACGTGCGAGAACGAGGCATGTGCGATGCGCGAGCGTAATCGGACTCAGGATCAGAAATATCAGGGAGATATGACATGTCAGTCGACGCCGGCGTTTGCCGAGTAAAGCTGCCTTCAGGTTGGCAAGCCAGCGAAGGCACGCTCGCCCGGCCTCTTGAATTGTCAGGGCGCGGGCTACATACCGGGCGACGCGTGAACGTGCGGATTCTGCCCGTGGCGCCCTCCGGCGAGCGGCACGGCATTGTGTTTCGCCGCCTCCGCGACGGGCGTGAGCTTGGCATGATCGCCGCCGATCCGGCATTGCGCCAGAGCCAGCCACTGTGCACGATGCTGCGCGCAGCCGACGGTGTCGGCGTGCGCACGGTCGAACATCTGCTTGGCTCGCTGCTGGTCTGCGAGATCGATCACGCGATCGTTGAACTCGACGCCGAAGAGGTACCGATTCTCGACGGCAGCGCGCAGCCGTGGATCGATGCGATCATGGCCTGCGGACGCACTGCGTTGCCGCAGCCTAAACGCTTTCTCCGCGTACTGAAGCCGGTGAGTGTCGCCGATGGTACTGGCGCCGCGCGCCGCGAGATGCATGTCGAGCCCGCGGACGAGTATGCGCTCAGCGTCTACAACAACGACCTCAAGGACTTCGGCGACATGGAATGGCACGGCCGGCTCACGCCGCGCGCGTTCGCCGATGAGATCGCGTCGGCGCGTTCTTACGGGCAGATCAAATGGGCAGTGCCGGCGATCGTCGTCGGCTATTTGCGCGGGGTGCCGATTTTGCGTGGCGCGCGGCCGTCCTGCACGGCGTCGATCGTCGGCAAGCGTGTGGTTGGCGGCTTGCGTCAGCCGGACGAATTCGTGCGCCACCGCGTGCTCGACCTCGTCGGTGATCTTGCGCTAGCAGGCGCGCCGCTGCTCGGGCGGGTCACGGCACGACGGCCGACACACGAGATGAATTACAGGCTGCTCACCGTGTTGCTTGGCACGCCCGGCGCGTGCGAGTGGGTCAGCGCGGATGCGTGAGACGGGCAGGCGGGATAGAGAGGCTGGAAAAGGATCACATGGCACTCGGAGAACACATTCGCCAGCAGTTGGCGGCAAAAGCCCTGCAACGGCGACTTGAGCGCGCGACCGAAGCGGTCGCGGCGTCCGGCGCGCCGGCTGCAGAAGTAGCAAGAACCGAATCGGCGCGTAGTCGTTTCGAGGCGATGCCGCAGTACCAGCAGGTTCGGATCATGCGGGAGATGGGTGAGACGCTGCGCGTCACGTCGCCTTTCTTTCGCGTGCACGAGGGCATGGCAGGCGCGACGACGCAAATCGGCGGCCGCGAATACGTGAACTTTGCGAACTATAACTATCTCGGTCTCGCCGACGATCCCGTCGTCGCGGCGCGCGCCAAGGCGGCGATCGACCGGTATGGCACGTCCGCGTCGGCGAGCCGTATTGTCGCGGGCGAGCGGCCGGTGCATCGCGCGCTCGAGCATGCGCTCGCCGCGTTCTACGACACCGACGACTGCGTCGCATTCGTGAGCGGCCACGCCACCAACGTGACCGTGATCGGCGCGCTGTTCGGACCGGGCGATCTGATTGTCCACGACGCGCTCGCGCACAACAGTATCGTGCAGGGTGCACAACTGAGTGGCGCGAAGCGCCTGAGCTTCGCGCACAACGACTGGCAGGCGCTCGACGAATTGCTCACGCGAACGCGTCGCGACTACCGGCATGTCCTGATCGCGATCGAAGGGCTTTACAGCATGGATGGCGACCTCCCTGACCTGGCGCGATTCTGCGAATTGAAGGAACATCACGGCGCCTTTCTGATGGTCGACGAAGCCCATTCGCTCGGCGTGCTCGGCGCGTCGGGCAAGGGCATTCGCGAGCAATGCGATATCGACTCAAACCGCGTGGATCTGTGGATGGGCACGATGAGTAAAACGCTGGCCGGCTGCGGTGGTTTCATTGCCGGCTGCCAGCCGCTCGTCGATATGCTGCGCCACTTCGCGCCCGGCTTTCTGTATAGCGTGGGGCTTGCCCCGGCGCTTGCCGAGGCCTCGCTTGCGGCGCTCGAATGCCTGCTTGCCGAACCCGAACGCGTCGTGCGGTTGCAGGCGCGCGGTCGCCAGTTCCTGAGCGAGGCGCGTGCTGCCGGGCTCGATACCGGGTTGAGCCAAGGTTTTGCGGTCGTACCCGTCATCGCCGGCAGTTCATTGAAGGCGGCTCAATGGGCAAACGCGCTGTTCGACGAAGGCGTCAACGTGCAGCCGATCTTCTATCCGGCTGTAGAAGAAAAAAGCGCACGCCTGCGTTTTTTCATTTGTTCGACGCATGCGCCGGAGCAGATTAGCCGCACGGTTGCCGCCTTGTCGAGAATCGCGGGGATCGCACGCTGAGGACAGCGATGTCACGCGAAGCAGGCGTGACGTCTCGGTTACTCCGCGCTGTACCTGAGCGCTCGCAAACTGAACGAAGAACTCACCATCGCACACGGTGGCGGCCGCTATGCCCAACTGCGGGTGCAATGGGCCGGGACCGACATGTTGCTCATGGACAATCTCCCATCGTGTAGACCAGTCCATAAAAAATCCAGGTGAACAAGATCCTCGCCCTCGCACCTTAATAATCAAGATAACTTCCGCGGGTGCTTACGTTACTTACTCCGTTCTGGGCGTGCTAGTCGATTCAACGCTGCATGTTGGGGTGTTCCCGTAACGTCACCGTAACGCCGTTGACCAAAAAAGTACCTTGAATCAGCCACGACGGAGACCTCGGCATTAGCTGCGGCCGTTGCGGATAACCGGTGCGAGGCGACCCGCACGACCTGGGGCATTGTTGATGCTCAACCGGGAATCCCGTGTCCTGCTCGTATCCACTGACCGCGGCACGCGTCGCGCATTGACCCATCCGTTTTGCGCCGGAGAAGCCTGCCCGCGCGTGTCCTTATCGTCGGTGGCGAAATGCGTTACGTAACAAACACGTCGAACAAAACGAATCTGGCCGACTTTTTAGCGCGTCCAGTCGTCTGAAATTTTTAGAAAAATGCCTATCTATCAATGAATTAGGCATATCCGCCGTTCGACGGCGATTAAAAATTATGCCATTGGCACGATTGCTGCTTAAACAGGGTGGCGGGAGCAGGAGGGCAGCATGAGCGGTAGTGAAAATTACCGCATTTATCGCCGATGGTTGGCCTGCTTGGGGCTTGTCAGTCTGGGTCCCCTTAATCGTAGTGAACATGGTTTTATTTGCGCTTCTCGTCGCGTGCCGGGGATGTTTTTGCGAGGAGCGCGGCGGGTGAAATGAGAGATATCAGACGTGCTCAGCCGGACAAAAGCAGAGCATATCGACAAAAAAAGTTTGACGCGAATGACCAGCGCGGGGAGTAAAAATGGGCACAGTGGTGTTTGCGCCGCATAGAAAACCTATGCCGGGCCTATATAGGCTAATTACACGCCCGAGCCGGGTGGGATTCAACGCGCGGCTCGATAGAGACGAGAGCGATCTCCGCAGTGGTCGCCGAGGTCAAAAAGACAAGGCCTGCTTCCGCAAAACCGATCTGCCGCTGCATCGTCGTGGGTCCGTTCCATGAACTTCTTTCTGTAGCATCCCTGGGCATGTCATCGATGACCGCCGAGCCGGATAAATCGGCGTATCTCTAATCGACATGCGCGCGGGGAATAGAAAAGAGAGTTGCCGGATCGTATAGCAGACGTGTTCGGCACGATCGAGTCATCGTCGAGATGCCAATGGTGGATCCGTTCCATTACTTGCAAATCGGTCAGATGACCCTCCGAAATAATTCTCAGGAAGATGCACTTCCCAATGCGAACTTGCAAGACGTAATGCCATGATCGAATGGTAGTCGTACGTTGTCGATCTCGCAGCAAGCTCAGTTGGAAAGGCATCGCCCGATCCAGGTATTGCAATTCATGAAGAAGAACTTTTTGGCGGTGTGCTTTCCCGCCGTTTTATTTCTATCGGGGTGTGGGACTTATTCAGACTGGTTGCCGGCGTCTGGCGCGAGTCGCGAGCAGGTTCAGGAGAAGCATGATTCGGGTCGAGTCGATGGTATCCAGGTGGTGGATGTCAACGATGCATTGGCTCGTCGATTGGCTGATTCGAAGAAGCTTGGGCAATTCTCCAGCACGTTCGCGAGCAGCACAGCCAGCAACTATGCGATCGGCCCGGGCGACATGATCGAGGTGACGATCTGGGAGACGCCGCCTGCGATTCTGTTCAGCGCGATGTCATCCGCGTCGTCGCCGACGGCGGGCTCGAACACGTCGAGTGGTTCGAATACGTCGAGTGGCGTCACGCTGCCGACGCAAATGGTGGCGGCCGACGGCACGATCGTTATCCCTTTCGCCGGCCGGATTGCGGTGAGTGGGTGCACGACGGAGCAGATCGAAGCCAGCATTGTCGAGCATCTTCAGGGCAAGGCTAATCAGCCTCAGGTGCTTGTCGGGGTCGCGAAGAACAATGCCTCGAACGTCACGATCGTCGGTGAGGTGAACACCAGCACCATGATGCCGCTGACGCCGAAGGGTGAGCGTTTGTTGGATGCGTTGGCATTTGCCGGCGGCTTTAAGCAGGCGATCAGTCATATGGCGGTTCGGCTTTCGCGTGGAAATGTCACCGGCACGATGACGCTCGACTCGATCATTCGCGATCCGAAGCAGAACGTGTTGCTCAAACCGGGCGATGTTGTCACCGCGCTTTATCAGCCGCAAACTTTTTCGGTCCTGGGTGCGACGGGGAAGAACGACGAGATTCCGTTTGAGGCCCAGGGCATTTCGCTGGCTCAGGCGCTGGCACGCTCAGGCGGACTCAACGATAGCCGGGCGGATGCCCGCGGTGTGTTCGTGTTCCGATTCGAGGACGCGAAGCTGGTCGACAATAAGGATCCGTCACTCAGGTCTACTAATGGCACGGTGCCGGTGGTGTATGAAATCAATCTGCGCGATCCGGCCTCGTTTTTCGTGACGCAGAATTTCCCGATTCAAAATCATGATGTGATTTACGTTACGAATTCGCCTGGAGCGGAATTCAGGAAATTCTTGTCGTATGTCGCAATGGTGGCTGATCCGGCTATTACCTTTACCAACGATTTGCAGTAGCCGGCTATGAAAGCAACGACCCGTACTGCCTCGCAGATTACGCTTTCCGTTTGGTGGGCCATCTTCCTGCGTGAGGCGCTCGATCGGCTGTTTGAAGCGCGGGCCGCCTGGCTTTGGCTTTTGGCCGAACCAATAATCTATATTTCATTGCACGCGTTTGGGCTGGAAACTTTTCGCATCCACCAGGTGGGTGGAATTGCGATAAACATGTGGATTATTTCCGGGTTCATAGGCTTTATTCTTTGGCGCCGAACGTGGGTTCAGGTGCTGCATGGAATAGATAGCAACCGGGCGTTCTTTGCGTATCGGCAGGTCAAGCCCTTCGATGTCGCGGTTGTCAGAGCACTCCTGGAGTTGTTCTTGATGGTGCCGATATCGCTTGTCATTTGTACGATTGCAATGGCGACGGGGCATGCGATCACCCCGGATTTTCTGAGTCCTGTATGGATGCCCGGAGATCCTCTACTGATCGCAGCAAGTATTGTCGGTCTGTGGTTGTTCGGATTGGGATTTGGCATGATCACATCGGTGGCGATGAGATTCGTCCCCGAACTGGATCATGTTTTCAAACTCATGTACTTGCCGCTCTACTATATCTCGGGAGCATTGCTTCCTCTTGTGTTGTTCGTGCCTGTCCCTTATCAGTACATTTTTCTGGCAAACCCGGTCGTCAACGGGCTTGAGTTGATGAGGGAAGGATTCCTGCCCTCTTACCGAGGTCTCCAAGGTGCGAGCCTCGCATTCCTTTATGCATCGGCATTGGGTTCTATTCTGATCGGCCTCGCTTTGTACAAGCGCTTTGCCCGAAAATTGGTGATGCGATGATTCTTGTCGAAGATGTCCACAAACGATACATGACCGAGCACGGCGCTGGACGGTGGATTTTGCGTGGCATCACTATAAGTATTCCGTCCAAACGAAGTGTCGCCTTGATCGGACAAAACGGGGCAGGCAAATCGACGTTGCTCCGCATCATTGGTGGAGTCGATTTTCCGACTAAAGGCCGAGTTGAGCGAAGGTGCCGCGTATCGTGGCCAATGGCCGGCGGTGGATTGGAAGGCACGTTGACGGGGCGTCAGAATGCGAAATTTGTCTGCCGCGTTTATGGCCACCAGGACGAACTTAAGGACCACCTTGCCTTCATTCAGGATTTTGCTGATTTAGGTAATGCTTTCGACGAGCCGGTTGAGACTTACTCTTCCGGAATGCGTTCGCGTCTACAGTTTGCCCTGTCGCTAGCTTTCGACTTCGAGGTGTTTATCTCTGACGAAGTCACTGCGGCAGGCGATGCGAAATTCAGAAAGAAAGCCGCCGATGCTTTCAGAAGCATGGTGGACCGAGCCAGCATCATCATGGTTTCTCATGACGAAGGAACTCTTAGGCAATTCTGTCAATCAGGCATCGTTATCAATGACGGTATGGCTCACTGGTTTGACGATCTCGACGAAGCACTGAAAGCATACAAAAGCAAAATATCACTATGAACGAACGAGTGTCGAACAACAACTGGCGCGCAGGCACCAAAATGGCCGAAATCCTTGAAAGAGGAAAACGGGGGCTGCGCTCCATTAATTTTTTTCGGCTGTTCGTGAGGCTTGTACTGGTCTATGCGATCTTGTCGGTGCCGTACTGGGCCGTGATTGCCTCTGACCGTTATGTTTCGGACGCCACTATCATCGTCCAGAGAACAGATCAGTTGGATGGCCCGAGCGTCGCGTTGCCGGCGGCCATCGCCGGTGCTAGCCCTAATAGCGCTGATCAGCTTTTGCTGCGCGAATATCTCTTATCGGAAGATTTGTTGAAGAAGCTCGATGCTTCGCTCGATCTGCGTTCGCATTACAGTGATTCGCGCCGGGACCTAATCTCGCGGATGTGGTTTAAACATGCCCCGATGGAGTGGTTCTACAAGTACTGGCTGTCACGGATTGACGTTGAGTACGACGATTACAGCGGTGTGTTGCGTATTGAGTCTCAGGCATACGATCCAAAGACAGCGCAGGCCATTGTTAAGTTGATGGTCCAGGACGGAGAGGCGCACATGAACGATATGGGTCATGAATTGGCTCAGTCGCGCGTAGACTTTCTTTCGAAGCAGGTGACCTCGACGCATGATCGGCTCCTCGATGCCACACAGGCAGTAGTTGACTTTCAGAACGAGAAAGGTCTGTCAGCGCCGCAAGCGACGGAAGAAAGCATCAATGTGCTTATCGACAAGCTCGAAGAGCAGAAATCTGCAATTCAAACTCAGCTCGCGTCCTTGCCGACGAATTTGAGTCCGAATCAACCGACTGTGGTGTTGCTGAAGGCCAACGTTAACGCGCTAACGCAGCAAATTGCAGAGAAACGCGCCGAACTGACTTCGCCTTCAAGAAGAACTCTCAACTACACCATTGAGGAGTTCCAACGCTTGCAGATGCAGGTCACGTTCACACAGGACTTATACAAGACGGCTCTTTCAGCGTTGGAGCAAGGTCGGATGGACGCCGCTCGCACGCTCAAGATGGTCTCCGTATTGCAATCACCGACTACACCGGTCTTTCCTCTGGAGCCCGAGCGAATTTACAGTCTGATCGTCACCCTGTTGGTCGCGCTTGCCCTAATTGGTGTTGTCAAATTAACGGAGAGCATCATCCGTGATCACGTGGACTGATGGCAGCCAAAGCGATGACGCTTTGATTGTCTTCGGGACTCGACCGGAAGCAACCAAGGTGCTTTCGCTGACGTCGCGGACGCGTTAACCGGTGCGGCGATGCACTGGGCGTATTTTCACGCGAACCGCAAGATTGCGTTTCATTCGCGTATCTGAGGCGTGTCCGATTTGTATCCGATGAAACAAGCCAAGTCCGCTTATCGCTGATTCTGGCGGGATTCAGAAAGAGGCTCTGGGCTTAGACAGACCAGTAGCCGACAGACGAAAGACGGCAACGTGAAGTGAGGCATCGACGTGGATACTCTCCGGATCATTGGTATAGATGAAGTGACTTTTTTATGAAAGTGACCCAGCTACTCGACGACGCGGCAAACTATGTGTTGACAGCACAGGCAGCGAATCCGCGCGTCGACGGGAAGGCCGATGAGCGCGCTCGCGTTGATTCCGGCGAGTGCATGTTGAATACAATTTCGATCGTAGGTCTTGGGTACATCGGCCTGCCCACGGCCACGCTATTTGCTTCCCGCAAGTTGCGTGTAATCGGTGTCGATGTGTCGCCTCGCGTGGTCGATACCATCAATCGCGGGATGATCCACATTATTGAACCCGAACTGGACATCCTTGTCCGGGCAGCGGTAGGTGCCGGCTACCTGCGAGCGACAACTTGCGTCGAACCCGCCGACGCTTTCGTGATTGCTGTGCCGACTCCGCTGACGACCGAGCGCAGGCCCGATTTGAGTTACGTCGAATCGGCGGCCAAGACGATCGCGACAGTATTGAAAAAAGGCAATCTGGTCGTTCTTGAATCGACCTCGTCCGTTGGCACGACTGAGTTGGTATCCAGGTGGATGGCGGAAATCCGGCCGGATCTCACTTTCCCGCATCAGGCAGGCGATGCGTCTGATATTCGCGTCGCGCACTGTCCCGAACGAGTTCTTCCCGGCAGGATCGTGCATGAACTGGTTGCCAATGATCGCGTCATTGGTGGCATGACCCCGAAGTGTTCCCAAGCCGCGATCGCCCTCTACAGTATGGTTGTGCAGGGTGACTGCATCGTCACGGACGTGCGGACGGCTGAAATGTGCAAGCTGAGTGAGAACAGCTTTCGCGATGTCAACGTGGCGTTCGCCAACGAGCTTTCGATGATCTGCGACACGCAGGGGATCGATGTGTGGGAGCTCATCAAACTGGCTAACCTGCATCCCCGCGTCAATATCCTGCAGCCGGGTTGCGGCGTGGGCGGGCACTGTATTGCGGTCGATCCCTGGTTTATTGTGGATAGCGCGCCTGACGACGCGAAGTTGATTCGTGCCGCACGTGTAGTCAATGACTCGAAGCCTGGTTGGGTCGTTCGGAAGGTCGGCGACGCCATAGCAGATCTTGTCGACGCGGGTTTTGCTATTAAAGACATTCGCATCGCGTGTCTGGGCATTACTTACAAAGCCGACATTGACGATCTGCGTGAAAGTCCCGCCCTCCAGATTACCCGAACATTGGCAAATTGCTACGGACGCAAAGTGTTAGTCGTCGAGCCCAACCTTCAGACCTTGTCCGATGAGTTAATCGCGACCCAAGCGAGCTTGGTGACCTTGGACGAGGCAGTCGCGCGGGCGAACATATTGGTTTTGCTCGTGGATCACGCCGAATTTAGAAACGTGCGACCGGAGCTCGATGACCGGCAACGGCTTATCGATACTCGCGGTACCTGGAAGGCTAAAAAATGATGACTAACCGGAAAGAGATAGCCGACCCCCAAGCCAGTCTCAAAGATCTGGAAAAGGAAAATCAGTTGCTGCTTCTCCAGCTTCATGAGGTGCAGGAGCAACTGGAGGTCTACTATCTGCGCAACAAGGATCGCGAACGCGCAGTGGTAACTAATCCTACGATCCCCCTTTTGCCGGACAGGGAGCGGGACGATGAAGATCTGATTAAGGCACTGATCGAAAGCCGTCGGCTGACTACACTGTTGAAGGTTCAGCAGGAAGTCCACGAGATTCAAACGCAAAACACGTTGAATGCAAAGCTGGGCGATCTGCTTATTGCAAGTGCTGATTCGCCCAAAGCATTTCTGATGCTGCCCGGCAAGCTTGGGAAGATTTGGCGTACCTATAGCAAACAGACGCCGCCAGTGTCATTGGGAGGCGAAGGGTTCGACAAGGTTGTGTCCGCGTACGGCGAAGGCGGTTTCGACGCGGTCGAGAAATTGATGCGCGAGACAGTGATCTCACCCGCAATGCAGGCCAATGGCTATACCGCTTTGGGGAGATACGTGCAGCACAGCGATTGTTCAAACGCAGCTGAAGCAGCGCGCCGTGCCTATAGGCTAGACCCAAAGCCTTACAGACTGAAATGGCTGGCCTTCAGGCTTCATGAGGCCGGCGATGTGATTGAAGCGGAGGCCATGCTGGCGACCTTGCCCGCAGATATACAGTTTAGCGATTCTGAAGATCGTCAGGCTGTCCGCTTGCGGTACGAAGCAAGTCTTGTTCTGCGGGACGAAGTGAAGAAACGGGCATCGATTTCTGAGCGTCGTGCACGGATCGAAATGCAAATTGATGAATTGGTCCGCGCGCGCGATGAGCGGGCACAACTAGTCATTGAACAGATTCAGGAAATTGATGAGTTAAAGCAAACCAGGGCGCGACTGGAACGGGATAAGGTGACCCTGGAAGGACACTATGATGAGCTCGTCAGGCTCGTAGCGACGCGCAATCAGGAAATCGAGGCCCAGAAGCAAGTCAGCGTCCTGCTTAAGCAAGAGAATCTGGCGTTAACGCGACGCAATGATGAGGCCACCAGACTTGCCGCTTTGAGTGCTCGAGAAATCGAGTCGCAGAAGCAGGCTTACTCTCGCGTTGAGCAGGAAAGATCGGACCTGGTGCTGCGATCTGAAAATGCGACCGGCAGCCTCGTCGTGCGTGATCAGGAAGTGAAAGCACTGAAGCTGGCCAAGGCACTTATCGAAAAGGAAAATCAAGCGCTGTGCGGCCAGCGTGACGAAGTCGCGAGGTTAGTAGTTGCGCGAAATCTCGAAATTGATGCCCTGAAGCAGATCCAAGCGAAACTCGAACGGGAGCACTCGACATTTGCAAGCCGGCATGACGAAATCGTCAAGCTTGCGACCGACCGAGCTGAGGAAATCGAAGCCCTGAAGCAGGCAGAAAAGCAGGACGAAAAGGAAAAGTCGATTCTCGCAGCGCAGCTTGACGATGCAGTCGGACTTGCTGGCGACCATGCTCAGGAAATCGAAGTCCTGAGGCAGGTCAAGGCGCAACTCGAAGAGAAGAGTTCGGCGCTTTCGAGCCTGCATGAGGAGGCTACCCAACTCGCTGCTGACCGTGCTGAAGAGATCGAAGTCCTGAAGCATGTCAAGGCGCAACTCGAAGAGAAGATTTCCGCGCTTTCGGGCCGGTATGAGGAAGCTACCCAACTCGCTGCTGATCGTGCTGAAGAGATCGAAGTCCTGAAACAGGTCAAGGCGCAACGCGAAGAGAAGAGTTCGGCGCTTTCGAGCCTGCATGAGGAGGCTACCCAACTCGCTGCTGACCGTGCTGAAGAGATCGAAGTCCTGAAGCAGGTCAAGGCGCAACTCGAAGAGAAGATTTCAGCGCTTTCAGGCCAGTATGAGGAAGCCACGCAACTGGCTACCGAACGGACTGAGGAGATCCAAACCCTAAAGCAGGTTGGGGCTCAATTCGAAGAGGAGAGCTCGACATTTGCAATCTGGTATGACGAAGCCTCCCTACTTGCTGACAACCTTGCTAAGGAAATCGAAATCCTGAAGCAGGTCAAAACGCAACTGGAAGAGGAGAGTTCGGCGCTTGCAATTCGGCATGACGAAGCTGCTCAACTGGCCGGCGACCGGGCTCGGGAAATTGAGACCCTGAAGCAAGTCAAAGCGCAATTCGAACAGGAACACTCGACACTTGCAAGCCGGCATGACGAAATCGTCAAGCTTGCCACCGACCGTGCTAAGGAAATCGAAGCTCTGAAGCAGGCGGAAAAGCAGGACGAACAGGAAAAGTCGACCCTCGCAGCGCAGCTTGACGATGCAGTCGGACTTGCTGGCGACCATGCTAAGGAAATCGAAGTCCTGAGGCAGGTCAAGGCACAACTCGAAGAGAAGAGTTCGGCGCTTTCGAGCCTGCATGAGGAGGCTACCCAACTCGCTGCTGACCGCGCTGAAGAGATCGAAGTCCTGAAGCGGGTCAAGGCGCAACTCGAAGAGAAGATTTCAGCGCTTTCAGGCCAGTATGAGGAAGCCACGCAACTGGCTACCGAACGGACTGAGGAGATCCAAACCCTAAAGCAGGTTGGGGCTCAATTCGAAGAGGAGAGCTCGACATTTGCAATCTGGTATGACGAAGCCTCCCTACTTGCTGACAACCTTGCTAAGGAAATCGAAATCCTGAAGCAGGTCAAAACGCAACTGGAAGAGGAGAGTTCGGCGCTTGCAATTCGGCATGACGAAGCTGCTCAACTGGCCGGCGACCGGGCTCGGGAAATTGAGACCCTGAAGCAAGTCAAAGCGCAATTCGAACAGGAGCACTCGACACTTGCAAGCCGGCATGACGAAATCGTCAAACTTGCCACCGACCGTGCTAAGGAAATCGAAGCCCTGAAGCAGGCCCAAACGCAGCTTGAGCACGAAAAATCAGCGCTGGCGGAACGACATGACGAAACTGCCAAGCTGTCAGCGGAACATCTCAAGCAAATCAGTTCGTTGCAACTGCAAATCTGGCGCCACCAGGCGAGTGAGGTCGAAAGGGTCACTCGTCAGCAGACTATGGAAGAAGAGGTAGCGAGGGCTGAAGCACAGATCGACTTGATTAAGGAAGTTTTTCTCGGAGAGCAGCGGGCATGACCGAGAAACCAACCTCCACTTTCGAGAGCACCCTGACCAAAAGCGATATTCGAAGTGCCGCCATGATCGAAATCCAGTCAGAGCAACGTTTTGTACCTTACGACGAGTACCTGCTCGAACGCGCGTATACACAGTGGCAGTTTGGTGACTGGCGAAGCCTCGCTCAACTCGATTGCAATACAGCGCAGAACCATCCTGATCGCGCTAAGCTGGCTGTGCTCCTGGCTGCCGCGCGACTTCAACTCGGACAACTCGTTCAAGCCAGACAATTCATCTGGTTGGCTCGAGAGTGGGGGGCGAGCAAGAAGTTGATCTGCCAGATTCTTGTCTCAGGCGTGCATAACAGCTTAGGGCGTGCCGCAGCTATCGCGGGCAACTCAAAGTGTGCAATTGGGCATTTTGAATCTGCAATCACAGCTGGCACTCCTGGAGGTGACAGACTTCTGCTAACAAAGGCACGTGTTAGCCAGCAATACCACGATCTTGGTTTGCCGGCAGCAGGCTTGGACAATGAGCTGAGCGGCGCCCCCGTTTCACAGAGATCGCTACGCAGCATCCGCGGTTTTAGCGTCAATCGACTGGCAGATTTCAAGTTGGGAGACGCGTGGGCTGGTAACACGGTTAACACGGTCATATTTCGTCACCACGGCATCCTCACTCATCAAGGCAAACAATTTACCGCCTTCTATGTGGATACCAACACACTGCGCCTGGTGCAACGCGACCTGGAAACAGATAGCCTCGAGACTTACGATATCGGTGGCACTTACAATCTTTCCGATGCTCACAACACCATTAGTCTCGGCGTGGATCGTGCCAATCACCTTCATATGTGCTACGACCACCATGCCACTCAACTTCGCTACCGACGCAGCATTCGACCCAATGACATTTTGAGTTGGAGCGACGAGTTGCCCATGACGGGCATGGCGGAAGACAGGGTCACGTATCCCTCGTTCATACAACCTCATCATGGATTTCCACTGACCTTACTTTATCGTGATGGTGGGCACAACAGAGGTAACGCACGCCTCAAATTCTATGATGAATTGCTAAAGAACTGGACGGACGTCTCCCTGCCTATTCTCAGCGGTAGCGAGTCAAAGCCGTGGACAAGCAACGCCTACTGGAATCATCCAGCTATCGGCAGTGACGGTAGCCTGCACCTTAGCTTTGTGTGGCGAACCCATACGCTAGGCAAGGAAGAGCGGATAAACAACATTAATATCGGTTACGCCTGCTCGCCGGATGGTGGATTGAGCTGGTTTACGTCCAGAGGGCGGAGTTACCAATTGCCTATCACTCAGGTCAATGCGGAGACCGTGCATCCAGTTTCTCCGGGCAGCAACTTGATGAACCAGTGCAGCATGGCGCTTGACAGTCGTAACAATTCGCATATCGTTTTCTATGCGGACGACGCCAATGGTATTCCGCAATACCAGCATTTGCGATTTGACGGACGCCGATGGCATCACCAGATCATATCGCGACGGACCCAAGCTTTTGTCTTGCAGGGAGCCGGTACTTTGCAAATTCCGATAAGCCGCCCCGAAATCGTGATTGATCGGCAGGACAATGCCTATGTCATTACTCGAGGGGATCATAGCCAGGGACGGATGGTCGCCACTTTTCTTGGGGGCCCTAGCTACGAATGGCTTCCTGAAAATGTCGAAGTTTTATGGGATGAAGATGTAGGTCTTTCCGAACCCGTTATTGACCGCATGCGTTGGGAGCAAGACAACGTGCTGAGCCTGCTTTTGCAGTACAACGAACAGCCCGATCATGAGGGCGGCCCGCAAATGTCAGATCGGCCGGTCGTGCTAGCCGACATTCAATTTGCAACCGC
Organism: Paraburkholderia sediminicola; assembly: GCF_046027825.1. Taxonomy (GTDB): domain Bacteria; phylum Pseudomonadota; class Gammaproteobacteria; order Burkholderiales; family Burkholderiaceae; genus Paraburkholderia; species Paraburkholderia sediminicola_D. Next base: position 17,087 of record NZ_JAQQDU010000090.1, on the reverse strand, counting down.
TTAGCCATAAAATTAGAGAGATAAGGTGCGTCAAGTGAATCTACTAAAAAAGGCGAACAAGGAATTTGTCGGGCTCGATTATGAAACTGCTTATAAATCCTATCAGGCAGCGATCGAAGCTATGCCAGAATTGGCAAGCGTCATCAACTTCAACATTGAGTTGATGCGCAGGCGCGGTTACGAGCTCACTCCTCCTGTTGTCGCAGAAAAGAAAACTGAGAACAATGTGGTTCCGTCGATCGTCAGAAAGCTGCCGATTACGGTTCTGATCATCACGTGGGACGTCGGCCACAACTGCTTAGGACGATCCTATATGCTTGCCGAGGTGGTCGAGCGTATTGCCCGACACTCGCTGCTAGTGGGCTTCCAGTTTCCTAAATACGGCAGCAATGTATGGGAACCTGTCCGCGAAGGCCGACTTCCAGTTGTTACCTTGCCAGGTTCCAACCTGCCGGAGTTTCATCAGAGCCTTGAGCGCATTTCGGCGCGCATAAAACCGGACATTGTCATTGCGTGCAAGCCGCGTCTGCCCTCTGTCGCACTTGGCATGATGATCAAGGAGAAATGGGGCTGTCCGCTCATCATTGATGTGGACGATCACGAGCTTTCATTTTTTAAAAACCAGAATGAGCTGAATGCGCAGGACTTGTTATCTTTACCTGCCGGCGAGATAGCCAATGTCACCGAGCCTTATGCGGAAATGTGGACGCGATTCACGGAGAGCCTCTGCAAAGTTGCAGACGGAATTCTTGTATCCAACGTCGCCTTACAGAAGAAATTTGGTGGAATAATCGTTCCTCACGTAAGGGATGAAAACAGATTCGACCCGTCGAAATACGACAAGCTAAAAATTCGCAGTCAGTACGCCGTACCAGTCGACGCTAAGGTTGTTTTATTTTTTGGAACACCGCGGGTTCACAAAGGAATCAACATTCTCGCCGAGGCAGTGAGCAAGGTGGCCGATGCTGATTTCCGGCTGGTTTTAGTAGGCACCCCGACCGACAAAAGCGTTTATGCCCAGTTGGACCGATTGGCTATGGGGCGAATCATTTATCTCCCCAACCAGCCTTTCACGGCTATCCCGGAAATCCTCGCCATGGCTGACATTGTTTGTCTTCCCCAGGACGAAGAGCATGCAATCTCCAAGTTTCAACTTCCTGCAAAGGCGATTGATGCCGTCGCAATGGGCATCCCCTTATTAGTCAGCAATACCCAACCGCTGATGCAATTAGTTGAGGATCAGGTTGCAGAGCTTGTCAGTGTCAAGGACATACCCGCTGCGCTGGAGCGTCTGGCGGGAAAGAAAGACAGAATCCAGCAGTGGCAGGACGACGTTCGCGGAAAATTTCTTGATCGCTATAGCTACGCCGCCGCTGCCAACCAATTACGGCAGTTATTTCAACAATCCCTGTCACGCAGTACGCGAGGCGGCGGCCCGTGGGTAAGCGGATTTCATTCAGTAATGCGGCACGCGTTAAGTGCACATAAAGTCGCTGCTTCGGAATCTCACGAGCATGGTTTTGATATCGTATTGTTCTGGAAACAAAACGATACGAAGCTATACGGCCGTCGTCACGACATGGTAATAAAATACCTCTCGTCGCGACCTGACGTGCGTAAAGTGGTTATTTTCGATGCACCCATATCCGAGTTCGATTTAATTCAGCGTCAACAATCACGTGATGAAGCCAGTCAGCATCGCTGGATCTACGTGAGTACCTATGAAAAATTGTTGGGAAAGCACGACTCACAGAAGACCTCGTACAACGTGTTCGTCTATCCTCCCGGCAAATATAGACGCAATGATTCAGAGCTTATGAAGCCGGATTTAAATGATGGATATTTCCCGTACGTCAGCGATGTGCTGAAGCGGGAGGGGGTGAATGCGGCCGAATCGATCTTCTGGATTTACCCGAAAAATTACTCTGCGCCGGCACTTATCGACTATTTCAAGCCGATGAAAGTTGTGGTTGACGTCGTGGATGACCATCGGGCGTGGCCAGACGTCTCGGCTGCCGAGCATCAGCGCCTGACGGATAATTACAGGCTCACGTTGGCAAAGGCTGATATGGCTTTTGTCAATTGCGAACCAATGGTCGGCGCCATGAAACCGTTTTACCCCGCAATTCGTCTTGTCCCGAATGGTTGTGACGCAAATCCGTCAAAAATGGAACCGAGAGATAGTGCGGAATTCGAGGCGTTCAAGTCATGGAGCGGGAAAACTATAGGCTTCGTGGGAAATCTTGAGAAGAAGATCGATATTCCTCTTCTGGAGAAAATCGCGAAACATTTTACAGATTATCAACTCGTGCTTATAGGGTCGACACATTCGAATCCTGATGTACTGCGGCTCAAGGAGTATCCAAACGTGCGGCTGGCAGGAGTGGTGCCTTACGATGAAGTTGGTGCCTGGGTCTCCCGATTTGATGTGGGGATTATTCCTCATTTGAATCTTGAAATGACGCAAAACATGAACCCACTGAAGCTATATGTTTACCTGTCATGGAATGTTCCGATCGTCTCCACGGAAATATTCAACGTCGATCGTGAGGCGCGCGCGTTGCGAATCGCTGGCTCTCATGATGAATTTATAAGTCAGATTTCCGCTGTTCTGCAAAATGGAAAAATCGGTGCTGAGAATACGCTTGGTTATGTTCAGCGGAATAGTTGGAACAAAAGATTTGAAAAACACGTGGATGAATTACTTGGCGAAATATTTGAAAACAAGGTGGACGAGCTGCTGGCTGCTCATTAATGATGTGTCACGACTTTTTTTCGAGGTTGAACGTCACGGTGAACTAGGGATGTTTAGCGTTCGTCGCAGCGTAAGCTCGCAGATTGTCGGCGGCCTTATTCGATAGTAGCGTATAAATTTTCGGGGATTTTTATATGTTTAATTTTCTTGGCATGTTGCTCAAAGGGCGGCAGTCGAAACATCTGGTTCTTTTGATGCTGGTCGCTGGTGCTCCTCTTGCCTCGGCAAGTAATTCGAAAGATCTCTTCCACAATCAAGAGGACTGGGCGAAGAGTTGTTTCGCTGCACTTCCTGCTCCTGCGAAGCAGGAAGTGCAGCCGGAGCTATTCCCGGTCGTAATACATGGTACGCCGGGTCGAAACTTCGGCTCCGAGCAGCTTTTTGCACCCGTCGTATCCATTGCGTATCCACTGGCAAATCTAGGTTCTGCTTGTATGACAGGTGACCATGCTGCTTGCCAGCAATTCTCCGATTGGGTTGGGAAGCTGGCTGACACGGATGCCTTGCGTTTTGATCGCGAAAAGCATAAAGATAGCCAATCGTCGCTCGTCACGGGCGAGTTGTCGGGTAACAGCACGCTCAGGCCTATCGCCATTTATACGTCGATACTGCGACGGCATAATCTGATCACACTGACTAATCGCAGCACCGTATTCGACTGGATGCGTCGCCGCGCGCAGGAATACTCGCATATATCGGGAAAGGAGAGCGAATCTCAACTTGCACAGAATCTGGTGCTGAATTCTGCAGTTACCCAGTTAGAAGTGGGCATTACGACGTCGGACCCGTCACTGACAAACTCGGCGGGAAAGGTCTATCGCGCTTATATCGATACCATGAGGACAGACGGAAGTTTCCCGGCAGAATCTCAACGTGGTCAGTCCGCATTGAAATACGAAAATGACGCTATTGGGTTGCTGGTGCTTGTTGCGGAAACTGGACTCGTAAATGGTGTCGACCTTTATGCGTATAAAGGGCCGAACGGAGATATTCATACGGCTATAAAATTCTGGCTCGATGCGTTGCAAAACGAAAGTTTGATTGCGCCCTATGCAGCGGCCAATGTCGCGCCAACGGACGCAGCTCAGCCGGGCGGAAAGCAGGCGCTCAATTTTATGAAGCCTCAAAGAGATATGGTGCAGCTGGGATGGATTATTCCTTACGTCAAACACTTTCCGGATAGCGAAAACACCAAAATTATCCGCCTTTTGGTGGCTCACGGCGAGATTCCAGTCCTGAGTAACTACGATAGTTTATTAACCGTTTACCCGAAATGCGTGTGGGGAACGCCAGCAGGATTGGTAAAAACTCCATAATCTTCGGATCAGTGATTACGATGTTTGGTTCAAAAGAAACGTTCCTGATGAACCTAAGTCGATGAAGAATCGCTTATGCTACTCACTATTGGAAAGTTTGCGATGCGCTGCGAAGTCAAAGGAATATTTGAAATTGTCAAGGAGAAAGGACTTGAATATAAAGTGCTTTCGCCGGCTGTCGATTATTTAAGGTCATCGATAGCTCGATTTACGAACATAAATGAATTTAATTTTGATAGGTCTGACTATCTCGAGTCGCAATATAAAAATCGGAAAATTTCGGTTGATCCGTGTATATGCGTGGATCTGCGGGACGCTATTGTCCTGTTGGACGGAACCATCATTGTCGATGGTTGCATTGTAAAAGATACCGTTCCCGGGGTGGTCGTGAAGCAGCGGCAGCGCTATAAGCTACTGAGCCCGGTTGACGGTGATGCATGGGAAGTCGACGTCTCAGGCATTGTCAATTCACCGGTCGAGCTCGCAGTATGCACCACCCGTTATGGTATCCAGTACTATGGGTATTGGCTTGCCGAAATTCTGCCTCGTCTTTACGCCGCGCGGAGCGAAATTCCTCCGAACGCCAGCATTTTGATGCCTGCGAACTTTACATCCCCCCCTGACGGTCAGCCATCCGGCATGTGGAAGGCGATCCAGCAGTCGCTCGAACTCGCCGGGATCGCTTTTGGGTCTGTCATTTCTCTTCCCGAAGCGGGTATGCGTATTCCCAGGCTGCGCTACGTTAGCAAGATGGGTCCGACAGACCGAAAAGCGCCAGCCATTTTTGAATGTTTTCGCGAACTGTCAGGACGGGTTGGAGCACGGACGAGCGATCGTCGAATCTATGTAACGCGCCATGATGTGGCGGATCGTCGTGTGCACAATGAGGACGAGGTTATGTCTCTGCTTGGCAAGCATGGCTTTGAATACATCCGCGTCTCGGAATATGATTTTGCTGGCCAGGTGGAGTTGTTTTCTTCAGCTTCCGTAATTGCTGGCCCTTTGGGTTCGGCTTTGACGAACATCGCATTTGCGCGCTCAGGTACGGCCATTCTTCCCATGATTCCTGCTCATTGGGACGACATGTTTTTCTACGACCTCGCGGCTTTGGGTGGAATGTACTGGTATGAAGTTCGTGGGCCCTTGAGCACGAACGTCCACAAGTTGTATCACCGAAACGATTTCGAGGTCGATTTGCCGACGCTTCGGCGAGCGTTAGCCCTAATCGAAGAAGACTCCGACCGTACAAAGCCGGTTAGATCCCGCGGGCCATACCCACTCCCCGCGCAAATCTAGATCAGGTTGGAGTTTAAATATGATTTTTATCCTATCGGCCGCTAACGTACGTGACTCGTGTGAGTCGCGTTTTCGGCGCCTGGATGATTATTGTGCGTCCGGTAGTGTGATCTGACGGGTGGTCACCTGGCCTTCCATTGGCGGCAGTGGGGCGATCAGTGGATGCAGATATGGAAACGGCGGCGCGTTTTTTTTGATTGCTTGACAGTTCGAAGCCGAGTCAGTGTCTGATGCGAACAAGCAGCTTGAACCCCCTAATTGCCTGTGAGAAATGTGTATGAAAATCGCGATCGGCGGTACCGGCTACGTCAGCCTTTCTCTCGCCGTACTCCTCGTTCAGCGCAACGAGGTCATCGCTCCGGACATCGTCCGTGAAAAGGTGGCGTTGCTCAACCAGAAGCAATCCCCGATCGAGAACACCGAACTAGAGGATTTTCTGGCGCACAAGCCTCTTAACTTCCGCGCCACGCTGGATAAAGAGGAGGCGTTTGCCGGTGCAGATTACTTCAACACCACGTGGATCGAGAGCGTCATCCGCGATTTGATGGTCATCAATCCGCAGGCCGTCATCGTGATCAAGTCGACCATACCTGTCGGCTATACTGAGCGCGCGCGAGCAACCCTAGGCACCGGCAACCTGATCTTTTCGCCTGAATTTCTGCGTGACGGTCTGGCGCTGTACGACAACTTGTATCCTTCTCAAATCGTCATTGGCGAGCGCCCCGAACGGGCGGAAATCTTCGCCGATCTGTTGAAGAAAGGGGCCATCAAGCAGGATATTCCAACGCTGTTTATTGACAGCACGGAGGCCGAAGCGATCGAGCTTTGCTCCAATACCTACCTTGCCATGCGCGTTACCTATTTCAACGAACTCGACACCCATGCTGGCCAGCACGGTCTGAATCCACATCAGATCATCAACGGCGTATGCCTTGACCCGCGCATCGGCGCCCACTACAACAGCCCACGCTTCGGTTGCGGTGGCTATTGCCTGCCCGAAGACACCAAGGGACTTCTCGCCAATTGCAGTCATATGCCGCAAAACCTGATTCACGACATCGTGGAATCGAATGGCACGCGCAAGGATTTTATTGCCAACAGCGTGCTCAAACGGGACCCGAAGGTGGTGGGCATCTATCGGCGGGTTATGAAAACGGAATCCGATAATTTCCGCGCGTCGAGTATTCAGGGTGTCATGAAACGCATCAAGGCGAAGGCGGGACAGGTCATCGTGGATGAACCGGCTATGTACGAATCGACCTTCTTCAATTCGATGGTGGTCAACGATCCGCCCGAATTAAAATGGTGTGCGGATTCGATCGTGCCGAGCCGCATGACGAACCATCTCGTCGACGTAGCAGACAATGTCTATACCCGTGACCTGTTCGGCGGCAATGCATGAATGACCAAAGTCCGGCGCGGCTGGAAAGTTCTGCCGTAACGCTCCCGCGCATCCTGTTCTTCAACGTGAACGGTTCGGGCATGGGCCATCTGAATCGTTGTCTAGCGTATGCGCGGCGCTTGCGGGGACAGGCTCGCCCCTTTTTCTTTTCACTGGCATCGGCGATCGACATCATCGACGACATGGGATTCGAGGCGGATTACTTCGTCTCTCCTTATTGGTCGACGAGTTCGACCTTCGCCTGGAATAGCGAGTTGGCAGTTCGATTCGGCCTGGTACTCGAACGCGTTCGCCCCGATGTGATCGTGTTTGACGGAACCTGGCCGTTTCAGGGTTTTCTGTATGCCTGTGAAGCGTATGGCTCGCCGACTCTGGTCTGGTCCAATCGCGGTTTGCTCAAGGCAGCCACGAAAACGGTGCCGATAGACGAAGCGTTGTTCGATCTCGTCATCCAGCCGGGCGAGCTGGGCGCCCACGAAAGCAGGTCGGCTCTTGCCGGTGGCGGCGAGCGGATAGTCGTTCCGCCGGTATGTTTGCTGGAAGACGATGAGTTGCTCGACCGTGCCACGGCGAGAGAAGCGTTGGGCCTGGCACAGGAGAGTCTTATCGTGCTCTTCGCTCTAGGAGCGGGAAATCTTAAAGATGTCGCGGGTATCGGGCAGGGGCTGATTCGTGTTTTCGAGTCCGCCGGCTTTCAGGTGGTCTGGGCCCGCGCGCCCATTTCGGTGCAAGACGTCGCGTTGCCGTCAAGCGTACGCGCCCTCTCCATCTATCCGTTAGCGCGCTATCTGCGCGCCTTCGACGCGTTCGTTGGAGCTGCTGGATACAACACCTGTTGTGAATTGGTTCAGTCGGGCGTTCCTTCGCTGCTGGTCCCCAATGCTGAACTGGCGGACGACCAGGTCCGTCGAGCACAGATGCTGGCGCAGGTGATGCCGGCTGTCGTCTCTGCCTGCGAAACGGAAGAGCAGCGCAATGATGCGTTGCGCGAACTGCTCGACCTGCTGAACGCCGCGCAGACGAAAAACGCGGACATTCCCATGAACGGCGCCTCGTTGGCCGCAAAAGAAATTCTGGGTTTAGCCGCTCGCAGGGAGCACAACCATTGAGCGTGATCGCCGAAACCAAAGCATTGAGACGACAGTTGAGGACGCTCGCGGCCAAGCCCGAATGGGATTTGCTCGCGCGTTACGATCTGTTGGGAAAAAAGCCTCCGTCCACTTTTAAAGAACGGGTATGGCGACGGATACGCCGCCTGATGTCGGCCGCGGGTCTGATTTCTCCGCATGTGAGTCCCTATCCGTGGATGTCCACTCTCAAGCACCGAGCTGTTACGGCCAATGCCAAGACGTGGTTGATCTGGGCTATCGGCGCGGATCGAGATGAGTTACGCGCAGCGTGCGAGGGTTTCTCGACGAGGCTGCAGAGTGAAGAGGGCATAGCCGCAGTGCTGGTGACGGATGTCGCGGATTTTGCCTATTTTTCGCGGCTGGGATGGCTCGTGGAGTATCTCCCGAACCTGAGCGGCGAAGGGCAATCCTATCAGCAGAGAAAGCAGACCTACCTTGCGTGGCGCTATCGCAATGCCTGCATCGTTCCGCTTAGCGCGGGACAGGCAAGCGAGTCGGAGTGGAATGCAGTGCTGAAAGTGAGTTGAGAATGACGGAAAAGAATCGCTACGCCCTATTGACGGTGGATACCGAAGCGTTGCCGAAACGTGCATCGCATGATCACGTCAAGCGACTGATGTGGGGCGAGCATGAAGGAGGAACGGCGGGGATCAGGGAAATGGCCTCGATTGGCGATGAGTTCGGCGTCAAGCACGTTTTCTTCGTCGATCAATGCGGCGCCTGGTCGTACCTCGACGAAACGCTGGAGGTCGTGCGGTGGTTGGATTCCGTTGGCCAGGACGTTCAGCTTCACACCCATCCGGAGTATTTGCCCGATACCTTTTGGGCCGAGCATGGTCTTGCGCGCCGGCCGCAATATATGAATCAATATACCGAGGACGCGCGCGCTGAGTTCGTCATCAAACATTTCGGCGAACTGCTTTCGAAGGAAACAGGCAAACCGGTGCTGGCGCACCGGGCAGGTTCGTTTCGCTGGAATGCGTGCACGATTCGCGCGCTCAAAACCGCGGGCGTCCAGTTGTCGTTCAATAATTCCGTTTGCGCCGTCCATGCTGGGCAGTGTGTCTACAGCGAGCAGACGAATCTGCCATACATGTGGTCGAACGGCGTGATCGAATTGCCCATGACGGAGAAGAGAATCCTGCCGAAGGTCGGCAAAGACGAATGGTGGGCTCGCCTGACCTATCCGGAATCGTCCTATTTCCGCTTTCGCCCGTGGTGGGGCAAGTTGCTGTTCGACGCGCTGAGCGGTAGCCCGACGTTCTCCATTTTTCTGCTGCATTCCTGGTCGTTGCTGTATTGGGACGAGAAAGGTTACGCGACTTACCGCAACGATCAACGCACCGAGGGATACAGAAAACTGCTGTCGCGTCTGACCAAAGACTACGACGTCATCACGACTGCGGAATTTCTGGATCTGCACGCGCGCGGCAAGATCAAGACCACGCATACGGTCGATCTCGCACTGGCGGAATTGAATCAGTCCGGGAAAGTACGGGCATGAGCGGCGCGTTAGATTCCGTGCAAACGTTCGTAAGCGAACCGGTCCTGGCCTTGAATCGCTGGATCACCGTCCGCGCGCTGGAGCGCAAGTTGAGGCAGCCCGTTGGCACGATGCCGTTCCAGCCTGACTCGGCAAGCATGTTGTACGTGGCTGCGAGCGCTTTGCCGTACCACACGAGTGGTTACACGACGCGCACGCATGAGGTCATTCGGGCACTCGGTTCGGTGGGCGGCCGCGTGCATGCGTTGACAAGACCGGGTTATCCCGGCGACCGTTTCGATCGCCTGCACGACGCCGCGGGCAATGAGACGCAGGTTGGCGAGGTGCGTTATCTGCATGCAGCGGGGCCGGCCAATAACCGGCCGGTTCTGCTCTATGCCATGCAGGCGGCGCGTGTCGTGGCCCACTGGGCCAAACACCATAGGGTGTCGGTGATCCATGCCGCGTCCAACCATGTCAATGCGTTGCCGGCACTGCTGGCCGCTCGCCAGTTGGGGATTCCCTTCCAGTACGAAATGCGCGGACTGTGGGAGCTCACCCGGATTTCACGTACGCCGCTTTACGAGGAAAGAGAGGGTTTCAAACAAGGGCTGCAACTGGAAGGACTGGTTGCGCAGCATGCTGACCGGTTGTTCGTGATCTCGAAGCAGTTGGGCCGCTTCGCCCGGGACCGATGGGGAATTGCCGAGGAACGTGTGTTCCTGTTGCCGAACTGCGTGGAGCCCGTGCGCTTTTCGTCCCTGCCTGCGCAGGACGTCGAGCCGAACACGATCGGCTATGCAGGCTCGTTGATGGCCTACGAAGGCCTGGATACACTGATCGACGCCGTGGCGCTCTTGCGCACCCGCGGAGAGCCGCTGAAGGTCTATCTCGCTGGAGATGGGGAGGCGCGTGCAGCACTCGAGGCTCAAGTACAGCGCCAGGGATTGTCCGGGCAGATACGTTTTTTTGGCCGGATGTCGCCGGTAAAGGCGCATGAGATGATTGGCAAGTGCGCACTCGTGTGCCTGCCGCGCAAGCCGTTCCAGGTCTGCGAGATCGTGCCGCCCATCAAACTGGTGGAGGCCATGGCAATGGGCAAGCCGGTTATTGTTCCCGATTTGCCGGTGTTTTGCGACGAAATGGGCGCGAACCCAGCGGGCTGGTTTTTCAAGGCTGGCGATGCGGCAGATCTGGCGCGCGTGATCGACTCGGCACTCGCCGATCGTACGGCGCTGACCGCATTCGGTGAGCGTGCAAAACAATATGCGACTACGCAGCGCAACTGGTGCGATTTTGTCATGCAGGCACTGCCTCACAGTGCGAGGATGGGCTGAATGGTCGGCAGAGTCATTAGAAAATTGGGTTCACTCGTCTACGACTATCCGAAGGTTTCGGAGGATACAGCGCGGGACGGGCGCTTTGGCCAGTTGAAAATCGCGCTGGTCGCAGATTATTTCACGGCCGATTGTCTCTCTGCGGAGTGCAGGATACGGACCATGACGCCTGCCAATTACAAGGACGTCATTGGCAACTGGAAACCTGACCTCGTCCTTGTCGAGTCTGCGTTTCACGGCGTGGACGGCAGTTGGCGCTACGAACTGGCGAAGCAGCCCAGAGCTTTACGCCTGACAAAACCCAAGGCAATTTTCCACCTCGTTAACTTTGCCAAACAGGCGGGCATTCCAACTGTTTTCTGGAACAAGGACGACGGCCCTTTCTTCGACGCGTTCATTGATGTGGCAAAGGTGTTCGATTACGTCTTCACGACGGACGCGGAGTGTCTCGACCGGTATCGGCGACAGGTGCCCGCGCAGGTGCCGGTGAATACGCTGATCATGCCGTATCAGCCGGCTTTTCACAGCTTTACGGGTTTTAATTTCACGCGCAACGAGGTCTGCTTTACGGGCAGTTACTACCGGCGCATTCTGAACGAGCGGCGCCGTTTTCTCGACATGGTTTTCGACATCTGCGAGCAGAATCATATGCGGATCAACGTCTTCGACCGGAATCACGACAGGTTGTCCCGGCACCTCGAGTTCCGCTTTCCGAAGAAGAACCAGTTGCGCGTGCATGGAAAAATGCCTCACCGGGAAACGGCGCTTATCTATAAAGCGCATGCCGTCTCGCTCAACGTCAATTCGGTGACAAGTTCGGAGACCATGTTTTCGCGCCGGCTGGTCGAAATTCTGGCCTGTGGCGGCATTGCTGTGACGAACGCCGGCCGTGCCGTCGATCGGCATTTTCGCGACTTTTGCCACGTAATGAATACGCATGAAGAGGCGCGAGAACTGTTTGCCCGGCTCCGGCACGGCCCTTCGCAGGAGGACAGGGATCGCGCCGAGGCAGGGGCGATCTATGTACGGCAAAACCACACCTGGGCACATCGGTTGGAAGAGATTTGCGCCGTCGTGAAGCTTTGAGGAACTGATCGCGATGCTCGCGTTGTTTTCCTGGCTTCTTCAGTCGGTTTTCCTGATCGTGGTGGTCTATTTTGCGCTATACGTCGTGCTCGAACTGCGCGTCTTTCTGATCTCGCGGAATGTCGAGCAGCGCAAATTGACGTCGCTCGCGTGTCACGCCGTACACGAAGCGAAGCTTTGGCCGTCGGTGAGTGTTTTGCTGCCTATCTACAACGAGTCCGACGTGGTCGAGCGGCTGATCGATGCTGTCTGTCGATTGCGCTACCCGGCGGAGGCGCTGCAAATCCTGGTGCTCGACGATTCGTCGGATAAGACCACCGCGCTTGCGCGTTCCAAAGTCGACCACTATGCAACCCAAGGCGTCAATGTCCTTTTTATCAAGCGCCCGATTCGCAAAGGTAACAAGGCGGGAAATCTGGTCAATGGCATCCGGCAGTCTTCGGGCGAATTCTTTGCCGTCTTCGACGCGGACTTTGTGCCGCCAGTCGACTTTCTGCTGAAAACCATACCTTGCTTCAAGGATCCGGACCTGGGATTCCTGCAGACAGGGATCGGCTACGAAAATCGCGACGTATCGTTCCTGACGCGCTTTCAGGCTATGGAAATGGGGCATCAGCAATACGTGACAGTCGGCTTAAGTGAAGACGGCGATATGGCCTCGCTCAGCGGAAGCTCGTGCGTGTGGCGTAAAGCGTGCGTCGACGCTCTCGGCGGCTGGAGCACGTCGACGGTTACGGAAGACGTAGACCTGGGTTACCGGGCCCAATTCGGCCGCTGGAAATATGCCTACCTGCGTGATGTGGTTTCCATGTCGCTGCTACCGGAGTCCATCAGCGCATTTCGCATTCAGCGCGAGCGCTGGGGGCGCGGCTTGATTCACAGCGGGTTCAAGCATGCGAAGGAGATGCTCCTGCAACGCATGCCGCTGATAAAAAGAATGCACGCCGTTTCCATGATGTTCTCTTCCGTGCTGCTGGCTTCGATCTATGTGCTGATCATGCTGAGTTTGCCTTTGACGGTCCTCGTTCATTTCGGCGAGGAAAGCATGCGCTTGGGCACACTGGTGTTCTTTGCGCTCGTCGGGATCTGGGCACTCGTCAACGCGTTCGGTGCGCGCAAAGGCGCAAGATTCGACGCTAAAACGAGTTTCCTGCAAGACCTGTGGAATACCTACCGCTATATCGCCATGTTTCTGCCGATGGCCTGGTATTATTTCGCTGGCGGCGTGCGGGCACTTTTAGGTATTCACGAAGATTTTCACCGTACGCCAAAGGGTAAGAGCGCATACCGCGCGGTCATTCCCCGTCTCGACTCCGTCCTGCTGGCGGGAGACGTTTTTACCTTTTTATATTCGCTGACGGCGATTGTGGTTGCACTTCACACCGGTAATTATTTTTTGATTCCGCTGAATGTGACCTCATGTGTTGGTTTTGGAATGGTTCTCTACTGGACTTGGAAAGAGAGAAATGTGCGATAGCGAGCTGCGACCGACACCCGGCAACGACGCCTCCATCTTGTCCGATCACGCGGCTGGCACGCGTACGCTATCGTTTCGTCCCGCACGCGCGAGCGATGCGGCGGCCTGCGCGCCACTCGCCTTTGCCTCGGGCGAGCACGAGTTCGAATTTTTCCTCGGCGTACCGCCCGCGCAGTGTGTCGCATTTTTGACATACGCGTTCGCGCTTCGAGGTGGACGTTTTTCGTGGCGCCGGCACGAAGTGGCTGTCGATGCTCAAGGCGACATTGTGGCAGTGCTAGCGGCACACGACGGTCGTCGTATCCTCGCCGACGACCTGCACGTCGTGTGGACGTTGCTATGTCATTTTGGCCCTTTGCGCGCGTTGCCCATGTTGTTTCGCGGTCTCGTGCTCGAAACGGAACTCCCTAAGCCGAAGCGCACCCAAACGCAGCTCGCGCATTGCGCGACGCTCGCCGAGGCGCGCGGGTCTGGCGTGTTCACGGCCTTATTCGAGCACGCGTTGAGCAGCGCGCAGGCAGGCGAGCGCGGTCTTGAGGCACCGGAGCGCGAGATCGTGCTTGATGTGCTCGTGAGCAATACCCGCGCAGCGGCGCTGTACCGGCGACTCGGTTTCGTCACGCTGCCGCGCAGGCGGCTGCGTTCGCGTCGTCTGCCGGCACAACTGGAATCGGTGCGGATGCGACTTGCCGCGCGCCGCGGAGTGTAATGCGAATGCGCGGTAGTGCGCGCTCCGACTGGCCGGATTCGATCGGACTCAGGCGGTCGGCTATGGTGTACGGAACGGGTGATCTCATAGTATCTAGGGGCGGCGCACGATGCTCGTCACGCCGCGAAGAAGCGCGCAATACTTCATCCATTTTCCGTTGCAGTTCGCTATGTCTATCAAGTGAGCTCCGGCTTTAGCATTCGCAGCAGTACGCGCTGAAGGGACGTGTCACGTTACAGAGCCATGAGCGTTACGCCGACATTACGCCAGATTTCCTCCATTTTTTTGATCGATGAGGCACCTCGTCTTTGCTAGGCCGCCTCCAGTGTCACCGAGGGAAAGAATAAGGCCCTCGCTGGGCGCGCTGCAGAGCCGCTCACAATCGATTATCGACGCGGCGTCGAGCACGTCGAATTAGATTTCCTGAATATTGGCACAGTCCTTGCTTGTTAATTTCACAAGGGCACCCGGACGATCGAGGTACTGTCGACAGTAGGTTGCCCACGGACCTTGGCGAAGTCGACATTGACTAAGCGGACCTTGAAGCGGTGACTTGTAGATTGTGGTTTCGGTGGGGGAGAGCAATGAAAGCAAGCAATGGGACCACAAGCGACTCTGCACGTTTGAGTATCTCTCGTCGTGTTAAGAAATTTGGTCACGAAACGGTCATCGTCGTGCCGCAGATGCTCGCAGGAAGAGCGCCGGCGTGACGCGGGCCGAGATCGAGAAAACATCTTGCGAACGTTGTCCGCAACGAGACGCTTGCGCAGGACATGTTACGTAGTGCATCGGGAATTGCTGCGGGCCAAACTGCTGCATCGACGTCCGTTGTTTGTGTCGAATCGCATCGCACCGTTACATCACCGCTCGCCAATTAGCTCGGCATGAAGACGCACGAAGAAGCAGGCGACGTCGAAAGATGGTGGGCTAGGTGAAGCGTGCTCTGTATGCCATGCAGCGCTGGACTTTCTGGCTCGACATCAAGACCGTCGTGCCGATGCTGCGGAATGGATTGGTGGGTGGCAACGGTTATTGAGCGCGCCTTACCTCGCTCCTGAATCAACTCAATTTCTTTCGAAGTGTAATGCATGAACCTGACGATTATCGGTAGTGGCTACGTAGGCCTCGTAACGGGCGCATGTCTGGCCGACATTGGCCACGATGTGTTCTGTCTCGACGTCGATCAGCGCAAGATCGACGTGCTCAACAACGGCGGCGTGCCGATCCATGAACCGGGTCTGCAGGAGATCATTGCGCGCAATCGCAAAGCGGGCCGCCTGAAGTTCTCGACCGACATCGAAGCCGCGGTTGCACACGGTGACATCCAGTTCATCGCGGTGGGCACGCCGTCGGACGAAGACGGTTCTGCTGACCTGCAATACGTGCTCGCCGCCGCGCGCAATATTGGCCGCCATATGACGGGCTTCAAGGTGATCGTCGACAAATCGACGGTGCCGGTTGGCACGGCTTTGCGTGTGCGCGACGTGATCGCGGCGGAGCTGGCCGAGCGCCACGCCGGGCACATGTTCTCGGTGGTGTCGAACCCGGAGTTCCTGAAAGAGGGCGCAGCGGTCGACGACTTCACGCGCCCGGACCGCATCGTGCTCGGCTGCGACGAGGACGTGCCGGGCGAAAAGGCCCGCGACCTGATGAAGCGCCTCTATGCGCCGTTCAACCGCAATCGCGAACGCACACTGTATATGGACGTGCGCTCGGCCGAGTTCACCAAGTACGCGGCCAACGCGATGCTCGCCACGCGCATCTCGTACATGAACGAACTCGCGAACCTGGCGGACCGCGTCGGCGCGGATATCGAAGCCGTGCGCCGCGGCATCGGTTCCGATCCGCGGATCGGCTACGACTTCCTGTATGCCGGTTGCGGCTACGGCGGCTCGTGCTTCCCGAAAGACGTGCAGGCGTTGATTCGCACGGCAGCCGACCACAAGGCCAACCTGCGCATTCTCGAGGCGGTGGAAGCCGTCAACGACACGCAGAAAAAGATCCTCGCGCACAAGATCGTCGATCGTCTGGGCGAAGACCTGTCGGATCGCACCTTCGGCGTGTGGGGTCTCGCCTTCAAGCCGAACACGGACGACATGCGCGAAGCGCCGAGCCGTCCGCTGATCGCCGAACTGCTGCGCCGCGGCGCACGCGTGAAGGCCTGCGACCCGGTTGCGATCGACGAATCGAAGCGGGTGTTCTCGCTGGATCTGAAGGACGTACCGCAGCAGCACGCGCGCCTCGAATTCGTCAGGGAAGAGATGGACGCGGCCGAGGGTGCTGACGCGCTGGTGATCCTCACCGAGTGGAAGGTCTTCAAGAGCCCGGACTTCAATTCGCTCAAGCAGATCCTTAAAACGCCGCTGATTTTCGACGGCCGCAATCTGTACGAGCCCGACGCGCTGCTGGAACTCGGGATTGAGTATCACGCGATCGGCCGCCAGCAAGCGCTGCGTAACGCGCCGGCATGGGTTGGTGTAAAGGCTCTAGTGCAATTTGGGGATTGAGGCGGAGTGAGGGGTTTGAACGCGGGGAGCGGAATGGCGAAGAAGTTGAGAGATATTGACGATCTGTTCAAGGAGCGGCAAGTTGAACGTGAACGGATCTTTCTCTGCGTACGCGGGCACTGCTGCTACGAACTCTCGTTCCTGCGTGTCAAAGACCATACTCCGTCGATAATTTGTCACGCGGTACTTGACGCATGAGGGGTTTTCACTAAAGCGGCATTCCTCTAACTGCCTTCATTTATTCGCACCACTACCATCTCAGCTTGGATCATTGCCGCCTGTTATTCCATAACCGCAATCACTGTGAGAAAATAAACGGAAATAGACACTCAGCTGACGAACTTGCATTGTCGCCCTTGTGCTTCGAGCGCCCAGTGCAGTATTTTATTGCGTTCATTGAGGTGGGGCGCCAGCTGGTTAAGTATTCCGAACGGAACATCTGCGCTTAGAAGCTCTGCGGGTGTCAAACTGTGCGCGAACGTCGTCTTGGTCCCCGAGCTAGGGTTTGAGTTTTTACGCATCTTTGGCAGCCATCCAATCTGGCCTATAAATTGCTGGTTAACGCCGCGCTGTTGCTTCTGCGTGAATC
>NZ_JAQQDU010000009.1:0-147581 GCF_046027825.1 Paraburkholderia sediminicola | reverse complement strand
GCTTCCCAGACGTGGCCGTCGGGATCGGCCAGGTTTCGGTTGTACATAAAACCGAGGTCTTGCATCGGGTTGATATCGGCTGTCCCGCCGTTAGCCGCCGCGGCCGTATTCATCGCGTCGACCGCCTCGCGACTGTCGCAGGAGACAGCGAGCATCACCTCGCTTGAGGTGCTGGGCGCAATGGGACGAGCTGTGAACGTGCCCCACTTGGCATGGGTCAGCAGCATGACGTTTATCGACTCGCTCCACACCATGCAGGCAGCCGTGTCATCGCTGAATACCGCGTTGTTCGTGAAGCCCAGTGCCTCGTAAAAGCGCTGCGATGCCGCGAGGTTCGCGACAGGCAAATTCACAAAAATCATCTTCGTCACGATTTTATCCTTTGAAGAATATGCGAAGCGCGGTGTTGCCTCGCACCGGTATTTATCATGGGACTAAGACAGCGTCCATCAATAGTTCGACAACCTGAAAGCTACCACTCCAAAACGACGGCTCCTGGCCGATCTCGGGCCGACGACGAATTTCCGTAGTCGCCCCGAAGCGAACGGCTACGCCGATCCAGAACGCACTACGACGCGATTTGCAGCATCAGCAATCCGAAATAGTTCACATCTGATTCTGGCGTTGGCATGCTCGCAGGATCTGTTGAACCGCAAATTCGTCTCTCACACTCTGCACATTCTGCAGGACACAGACGTGATACGATTTTTCGCGAGGCAAGAGCAGCTCGCCGTTTCTGTAAAGCGCTTCGCACGAGCGTCTGATCGCGTTTGCCGCCATGCTGCTTTGGCTGTTCCTCAGCGATAGCAGGATGCATTGATCGTAGTCTGGATTGTCGGTGCCGAACGCCAGGGCCGACAGCGGCGAGGCAAGCGTGATCGAGAGAAACAGACAGGCGAGGTTGCGCATGGACTCTGGGCGAAACGCAGGGGTGAAGGCGGGTAATCGTACCATCGCACTTCGATGTTCTCGATGGAATGACCGGCTGAAATCGACCTCCGAATTCACGTAGTACTGGGCCACGTTCGGATTCCGTTTAGTAATTCAGTCGGCCTCGCCCCAAGCCCAAGAAGACTTTCGCGGCGTCAGCCCGACCCCACACGAGCCTAAGGCAACCTGGAGAAAGA
Organism: Paraburkholderia sediminicola; assembly: GCF_046027825.1. Taxonomy (GTDB): domain Bacteria; phylum Pseudomonadota; class Gammaproteobacteria; order Burkholderiales; family Burkholderiaceae; genus Paraburkholderia; species Paraburkholderia sediminicola_D. The sequence continues at coordinate 146,454 of NZ_JAQQDU010000009.1, read as the reverse complement.
CAATGGCCTTCGCGGCGAGGCGATGTACGTCATCGCTCGCGAGCATGCGTTCGAGGTGCGCGCGTAATCAATGGTAGGTCGTCGTAACCGACTGCAGCTTCGTCAGTACGCCGCCTTTGAATCGGAACCAGCCTTGGGAGCTTTGCATCACGACTTCGTCGCCTTGCCAGAACACGCGCTTGACCGTCATGCGCACACCCGAGCGCTGCACAAGGGGCGGACGGTGGCGAAAGTCGTAAAGCACCGGGCCGGAATCAGTCTGCACGAGCGTGCGCATGACAGTGTCATTTGCGCTGCCCACGTCATCGAAATGCGTGAGCGTGTTCGCACCGAAACGATCGAAATTTTCGTTGTCGAGCATCCCCACGAAATCGCGGTCGACGCGCACGAATTGCAGTGTTCCCGAGGGCGTGACGAGCGGGCCGGACGCGTTGCTTTGCGCATGAACGCAAGTCGCGAAAGAGGTGGCTGCGAGCACAGCGATGAACAGTCGTCTCATGCTTCCTTTTAGATTCAGCGGAGTCTCTGACGACGGAGCCATCGCGATCAACTGCAACGCTTTCGGTGAAAGACTCCCAAAGTCAGGCAAAAAATCTTATTCGCGCACACGGAGCAACACCATGCAGGGATGCGTTGCCCCCAGCGCCTCGGTAACGATACTCGCCGAGCGATAGCCATTGCAAGGTTCCTGCACATAGTCAAGAAACGGACGCGACCCGGGCATGTCGGTGTTGTCGGCCAGAATCAGCGTACCGGATCGCAAATTTGGCTCAAGCAGGCGCAATACGGGTAGATAAGCAGATTTTGCGCCGTCAAGCAGTACCAGATCTATCGGGTGCTGAAGCGGCTCCCGCAGCGTTTGCTCGGCAAGGCCCGCGCGAATCTCCACCAGATCGTCCAGTCCGGCCTCGCGAAGATTGTTGCGCGCACAACTCACCTTGCCCCCATCCATCTCCGTCGTGACGAGCCGACCATTGCCGTTCGAACGCAGCGCGGCAGCAATCCAGATAGACGAAATGCCGAATGACGTTCCGAATTCCACCACGGTCCTGGCGAGACTGCTTCGCACGAGCAGATAAAGCAACATGCCAAGGTCGGGTGTGACGGGCATGTAGGCATCCTTCATCGCTTCATAGAATCCGGGGGCACCCTCGTCAAGTCCGTGCGCAGCAACAGCTTGCCGCGCGGGAGGATCCATGCGAAGCGTCGCAGCGTAGAGGCGCCGCAGTGTGGCGTCGACTCGGGTGTCACCGATAAAGTAGGAGGGTAAGATATCGTGCTCCATCGCCGTTTCCTGTTGAAATTTGACTCGACGATGATCGGGCCTGGCGAACGCCGGGGATTGTAAATACGCGACACGACAATCGAATCCGAAATCGATGCAAGTGATACGAAAGCGACACCGGGAGCCGGTTAGCTACCATCTTCTTTGCGACGCACTCACTTTGCGTAATACCAGTGAGTCGGCGCTTCTCGTGCATGCGATCCAGCGCGTCGTGTCTGGACTCGTTACACACGATCACTACGCGCACGCGGCGCAGTCCGCTGCAGGCGGGCTGTCATTGACGAAGGTGAGGCAGCAGTTGGCCATCGCCATTGCGGTCGACGCGAACCCGATCGCCGCCCTGTTCCCACCAACTGTACGCGCAGAAGATTTCGAATCCCGTTGGAATGCGCTGAATCAGGCTGCCCATTTTGGAGTGAAGACCCGTCTCGAGAACTGCGGCACAGATGCCGAAGAAGTAAGTCGGATTTCAGTGACCGGGGAACATGATGATTTGTTCAGGGCAGAACTGATGTCGCACTTCCTGGACCTGTTATCGGACGGACACCGGGCCAACATGGTCGACCATGACCGTGCAATCTTGACGCTGTTCGCCAATCTCGGGCCCGCGGCCCCGGCGATTCATGAAGTTCTTGAGTTGCTGTACGCGGAGCCGGGCGTAGATATCGAGCAATGTGCGACCCGGGCAGGCACCTCGTTACGAACGCTTCAGCGACAGTTCGCGCGCCACGGCTTGCTGTTTGCCCAACTCAAACAGGCCGTGCGAATCACGATTGCTGGACACCGGATGCGCAACTGCGACGAATCGCTAACGACAACCGCTCAGGTTGCGGGATTCTTTGATTCGGCGCACATGATTCACGCGTGGCAAACCGCGTGCGGTATCAGCCCTTCCACTTATCGTTCAATTGCCAAACTGTCTGTTCGCGCTCGTTAAGCAATCGGCGTGAACAACACGAAAATCGCGACGCCCCGGAACGGCCTGGGAGATCACGAGCGGCGTCTAAACCATCCCGCGAGCGACATGCGGTCGCGCGTCGCAGGCAATACTTCGTGCAGCATATCGGCGGATAGAAACACTGCGATCCGGCTGCCGACTGGCGAGATGTCCTGCGTGCTCAAACCCTCTGGATGCAGCCGCAACGCCCCGCCGTCCTCAGGCAGCCAGTCCGCATTCAGATAGACGACGACGGACACCGTGCGGCTATCGTCATCGCGAAATTGATCGCGGTGTCGCAGATACGAAGCGCCCGGGGCGTAGTAGGCGAAGTGGCTTTCGTATTCTTCGAGTCCCAGAAAAAGTCCGCGATTCAACGCAATACGCAGCGTTTCCATGATCGCGAGATACCGGTCGCGAGCTTCGGACTGGCCCGCCTCCAGCCACTGAATCTGGTCCCCGCGCACATCGGGCTGGTGCGAACGCGCCGCGCCCTGGCTGACACGCGCCAATGTGAGCATCCCGGCCGTCGCAAGCGCGGCACATTCCAACCCCAGCGCGAGCGTCAAATTCGGTGGAAAGAAATTGTCCTGCTCCGACCAGCCATGGTCATGAATGGCATCCACGATACGTTGATGCTGCTCATCTCCGGGTGCGTCGAAGCGCGCCGGCGAGTGTGATCGGGTCAATGCTTGTTCCTTCGAACGAACGTGCGGGGTGGAAATTCGAACGGTCGTCCGAGGCGGGTATCGGCAAGGTGGCTTGATCCGAGTGAAACATAGTAACACTGACGTTCTCGCGGCCGGCTCTCCGCGTGGCCGCGGCGTGGAATCGACAGCGACGAAAGCGGAAGTGATTGCAGGGGATGCGCCAATTCACCCCGCCATACGCCGCCACCGTCCGCCCTTCGCAGTTGCGCAGTTTTCCGGGTGCTACCCCTCGCGACGGTATAGACTCGATTAAGCACGTTGGCTGATCTACCGCGTGGCGTTGGATCACCGCGTGAGGCACACAAAGCCGGGAATCGGTGTGCCAGTCGCGTTGTGATGCGGCAAGTATCCGTTTGCGGCCGAATGCGCCCAGCGATGACGGAGGAACTCAAATGTGTGATGTGTGCGGTGATGCGCAGCACGAGCCTCAGGTATCGCGCCGGGATTTCCTGAAGACCAGCGCACTCGCGGCGCTCCTTCCGTGGAGCGTGGGCGCCGCGATCGCGGCCGAACCGCCAGCGCCAGGCGCATCGCCGCCACCCAACTCGATCGCGCCTGCGGACGCGTTGAAGCGGCTGATGGATGGCAACGCGCGCTACGCCGCCAACATGCCGAACGAGCGCGACTTCTCGTCGGGGCGCGCCGCCCGTGTGCAGGGACAATATCCGATTGCCACGGTCCTGAGTTGCGCCGATTCTCGCGTGGCGCCGGAGTTCGCGTTCGATCAGGGGCCGGGCGATCTCTTCGTTTTACGCGTCGCGGGCAACATCGTGAACCCGGATCTGCTTGCCTCCCTCGAATACGGCGCCCAGTTCCTGGGGGTGCCGCTCGTCATGGTGCTAGGCCACACCGGATGCGGCGCGGTTGACGCCGCAATCAAAGTGCTGAAGGCCAATGCGGTCCTCCCGGGCCATTTGCCGGGGCTCATCGCCGCGATCAAACCGGCCGTCATCGCCGCCGAGAAGACGCAGACCGGCAACTTGCTGGACAACGCGGTCGCCGAGAACGTGCGCCGGCAGGTGGCTCGACTGAAGAACTCACCGCCGATCGTCCAAAAACTCTACACGAGCAAGAAGATCGACATTGTTGGTGGCGTGTATGACCTCGCTACCGGCAAGATTGCACTCGTCTAAACGAGTGGGTTGCGCGTGCACGGGTGCTAGCAACCGTACGCCGGCGTGTTTGATGTCCGTGCGGAACCTAGCAGCCGAGTTGTTGAGCCAGATGCAAAAAATCGGAGGCATTGACATCAAAGGCTGCTTCGAAGGCGGTATCGACCTTTCCTGCCGGGCCGAACTCCAACGGTCGCGCCACGAAAGCGGTGCGCATGCCAAGTTGTTTGGCGGCTTGAAGGTCGTATTTGTGGCAGGCCACCATCATCACTTCGTGCGCCTGCAGGCCTAGGTACTTCATCGCCATGTTGTATGTCCGCGGGTCAGGCTTAAATGTGCCAGCCATTTCGGCCGCGAAGATTGCGTCCCAAGGCAAATTGCCATGCTTTGCGATATTGATGACTGCACTGACATCAGCATTCGATAGCGTAGCGATTTTGTAGTTCTTCTTAAGCCGAACAAGCCCGTCGACAACGTCTGGCCACGGACGAATCTTTTGCCAGCCGAAATTCAACTCACGACGCTCTTCTTCTGAAAAGAACGTCAGCCCCCGCTTGTCCAACAACTGGTCCAGCGCCTCCCGGTAGATCAGGTCAACTGATGTCCAAGGGCGCGCGCCGGACAGAACCGCGTCCAGAGCGGGCCGGTAGAGACCACGCCACTCATCCACAAACGTACCCCAGTCGACTTCGAGGGCACGCGAGCCGCTGAGCCGAACAGCCTCTTCGACAAGGGTGCTCCGGAAGTCCGTTGCTGTGCCTTGTACGTCGAATACGAGCGCCTTGAGATCGGGATAGTGTTGAATGCCCACTGATTTTTCTCCGCGAGGGTCCGCCATAAAGATTGCTTGGCCATACTACACCGACCATCGTTGCGCCAAACGCCTGAGCGTCACGCCAACACGCTTGTGAAAACGTTTTGAGCGGCCAGGCGTGGCAAAAAAGGAGCGCCATCGCTGCCGGAATGTCGATGCGGAGAACATCCAGGATTCTTGACGTATCTCTGGTTCGAACCTAGAGTCAGTTTGTGCTGTAGGGCGCATCGACCTTTGGGGTCGGACGGGCCATGCCCGCCTACATGACATTAACCGTTATGCGCCCATGCCCAATCTCGAACACCTGAAGAAGCAAGCGAAGCAATATCTCCGCTGGCATCGTGAGGGATATTACCCAGTCGCCGCGCAAATCCGATCCCTGTTGCCAGGCTACCGCCATCTGACGGATCAACAGGTGATGGCAAGTCATTTCCAGTTAAGCGACGCTCAGGAACTGATCGCGCGGAAACTGACGTTCGAGAGTTGGGAGGCGCTTCGAAAAGAGGTGCAATCCATGACTGGCACAGATTCAAAACCGTTCGCCCGGCCCGTTCTGCTGAACGCCGAGCCTCAGCTTTTCATCACCGACTTTAAAACCTCGTCTGATTTCTACACGAAGAAACTCGGATTCACCGTGGCGTTTGCCTACGGCGATCCGCCGTTCTATGGCCAGGTAGTTCGCGATGGCGCGCGCCTTAATCTTCGCTGGGTCCATTCATCGGTCATCGATTCGGAACTGCGGGACAGCGAGGATCTCCTGTCTGCGTCGATCACGCTTGACGACGCCAAGCCGCTCTACCTCGAATATGAAGCGGCTGGCGTCACGTTCCATCAGGCTCTTCGCACAGAGCCGTGGGGTGCGCGAACGTTCATTGTGCGCGACCCGGACGGAAACCTGATCCTCTTTGCAGGAAAGGCTTGACGCAATAATGCGTTCAATCGGCCGGTGCAGGCGATTTCGCCGGCCAGTCAAAAAGAGCCGTTGGACACGGCTCTTTGTTTGCTCGTTCGCGGGACCTAATTCTTGACATCGTTGCTCGACCGATTTGTCAGGATGGCGCTCGTAATAACGTGAAAGAGATGATCCCCTCGTGGCGCGAATGCGGGCTGGCCGACGAGCCAGCCGAACGCCGACATCAGGGCGAACAGGTCGACCCCATCCATATCGGCGCGCGCCGTTCCCTCGGCCTGAGCGCGGAGCAGTAGTCGCGCGCCCGCTGAACGCAGCGCTGTGCTCGAAGCGTGAAGCGCGGAGTCCGGGTCCGCGTGCGCGGTCGCAAACAAGGCGCAAATACCGTTATAGGTATGAACGAATGCAACCCCTTCGCGAAACCAGGACACCAGCGCTTCGTCAGGTGGATTCGACGTTTCGAGTTCGGCTGCATGCTGTATCAGTTCGTCCACGTTCATGCGCAGCAACGCTTCGAACAAGGCTTCTCGTGTCGGGAAATGGCGAAATAGTGTGGCCAGCCCGACGTCGGCCCGGCGGGCGATATCTCGCATGGACGCATCGGCACCATGCTCGGTGACGACGTCACGCGCGACTGCAAGGAGATGGCTGTAATTTTTTCTGGCGTCGGCTCGCATGGATTTTCTTGACAAGTGGATCAGTGATCCATATATTTGAATCAGGATCTGGATCAGTGATCCATAAGATACAGCGCATTTGTGCAAATGGGAACAGAGACGCTGTCCGACACCACGAAAGGAGATGTCATGGGAAAGCTTGAGGGTAAGGTTGCAGTCGTCACGGGTGGATCGAGCGGCATGGCGCTGGCGAGCGCCAAGCGGTTCGTCGAAGAAGGCGCCTATGTTTTCATCACGGGCCGGAGGCAGGAGGCGCTCGACGAGGCCGTCAAGCTGATTGGCCGGAACGTGACCGGCGTGCGCGGCGACGCGGCCAATCTAGACGACCTCGACCGCCTGTTCGATGCAGTCAAGCGGGAAAAGGGCAAGATCGACATCCTGTTCGCGAGCGCAGGCACGGGCGAAGCGATCCCTCTGGGCGAGATTACCGAGCAGCACTTCGATGCGACCTTCGGTCTGAATACGCGCGGAACGCTGTTTACGGTTCAGAAGGCGTTGCCGCTGTTCAACGATGGTGGATCGATCGTCATGACCGGGTCAGTTGCTTCGGTGAAAGGTTTTCCTGGTTATGGCGTGTATTCGGCGAGCAAGGCGGCGTTGCGCTCATTCGCACGCACTTGGCTTAACGAACTGAAGGGCAGGAATATCCGGGTGAACGTGCTGAGCCCGGGGCCGATCGCCACACCGATGCAGGACCAGGTTCTCACCGAGGAGACGAAGCGGATGTTCGAATCCCTGATCCCGCGGGGAAAGATGGGGCGTCCTGAGGAAATTGCGACGGTCGCGCTGTTTCTTGCTTCAGACGATTCGAGCTTCGTGAATGGGGTGGAGTTGTCTGTCGACGGCGGCTTCTCGGCCATCTGAAATCGCGCCGAAAAGCGTGTAGAAGGATCTGTCACCTCGACGAAGATGATCTGGATTGTGTCGATAAATATGGATTACTTATCAATACCGAATGGAGAGTTCGCATGAGTTATTCGATTATTGGTTTTGGCGCGGTAGGTCAGGCACTCGCCCGAGCGTTTGCAAGAAAGAACATCGATGTGACCGTCGCCAGCCGGCGCCCTCCCGAGAGGTTGATGCAGCAGGCGCAAGCGATCGGCCCCACCGTTGTCCCCGGGACGCTGCAGGATGCAATCGCGTCCGACACGATCTTTCTGGCGGTTCCGTTTTGGGAACATCGCGAAGTCGCGAAGCGGATCACAACCTGGCAGGGCAAGACGATCATCGACGTGACAAATGCTTTCGGTGTTCCCGTTGAAGACCTGGAAGGTCAACCGTCGGCCACGGTTGTCGCCAAAGCGTTTACCGGCGCCAGGTTCGTAAAGGGCTTTAACCATCTGCCCGCTGCCGTTCTGGCCGCTGATCCGAGCGTAAATGGCGGCAGCCGCGTCGTGTTTTTGTCGAGCGATGACGAAAATGCGGTGGCACCGGTCGCTGCTTTGGCCGAACAACTCGGTTTCGCGCCGATTGCGCTAGGACCGCTCAAGGATGGCGGCTCGCTTGTCCAAGGCAGGGGGAATACCTGGGGTCAACTGATCTTCAAGGACCTCGTCAAGTTCAAATAGCGGCGCCTCACGACGAAGTCACAGCGGCCACGCGCATCGCTAAACGCGTGCTGGTGATCTGACCGAGTTCAGTGAGTGCCTCTGAGCGAGTGCATGACGGCCGCTAGCGACCCGCCGGCTGCGAGCGCCCGTACGGCAGACGTGATGCGGATGGATGTCCGCTCGGAATTCGAAAGCGGTCGTTGCCGACATCGTGGCCCGAAGACGGCTCAGGGTCGGCCTGAGCCGGTCGCCATCAGGCTCCGTCCGGCCAGGAACCTCCGTTCGCATGCATCGTCCCTCGGACGCTCAAGCGTCGGCTTCACCCCGTAACCGGCCATCCGATTGACAAAGACAAACGCTCCTTCATCAGCCGAAGCGGCCACGGCCGTTGTCACGGTATCGCGGTGTTCCTAGCTGCTCCAGTCCAGAGTACCGAAGTGGTATCAGACATAGTTGCTTCTGTGCGCGGCCTCATGCTTCGGTCTCGTAAAGCAGACCGTAGCTCCCACTCATCCGCTTGATTCGCGCGAAGCCGAGTTCCCCCAAATGCATACCGGCGATCAAAAGTCCCTCCGAACTAACCAGGTCCAGAAGCCGTGATCGTGTGGTGGCTGCGAGAGAGGGGTCTTGATCGAATGCAATCGATACGTCTGGCCGTTCAATCTGAATGTGTGGAAAATGAACAATATCTCCCCAAACAAGCAGGCCCTGATCACGGGACTCGATAAGATATCCTGAGTGTCCATCTGTGTGTCCCGGTAGCGCCATCGCTCTGATACCGGGAAGCACTTCCCCCTCATCGAAAGTGCGAAGCCTGTCGCGGTAGCCGTCGAACACTTGACGCGCGATCAGGAAGTTACCGCGGGCACGCTCGCTGGCACGACTTAGATTTCCGTCATCCTGCCAAAATTCGACCTCTCGCTGATGAGCAACAAGCTCCGCATTCGGAAAGCTAATGTGTCCGGCTGTGTCGACTAGCCCTCCAACATGGTCGGGATGGGCGTGTGTGAGCAGGATGGTGTCGATCTCGGATGGTTCGACACCAGCAAGCGATAAATTGGTTAGCAGGCGGCCGCCCCATTGCTTGATGCCTCCAGCCCCACCATCGATGAGAATCGTACGGCCCGCTCCGCGTACCACTTAGCAGTTGATATGCACGGCTGAAGCCTCCTTCTGCCCTGCATCACTTTGCATTCTCGAGGCCTCGGACGGGTCGATATTCGAGAGGACGTCCAGGCTGGCGGTGAGGTAACCGTCGCTGATTGCGGTGATCGTGAAATCCCCTGCTCGCTGACTTGGAAAGGTAACGGTGGACACAATTCTTCTCCGGAAGACTTTCTAATTTCGGGCGTGAATGCTCGATGCGGCATACCCAAAACAACGGATGCGCGCCGTGAGGCCAGTGCGGCGCGCGATGGCGCTGTCCAGGCCTTCCATGAACCTGTTCATTACCAGGGGCGTACGAAACGTCTCAAGGCGATATTGGACTTCCGCGAAGACGGGATGTCCGTGCCCATGCCGAACGTCAACATAGATGACATGAACGTTTTTGAGTTCTGCTTCAAGGACACTCGTACAGAGTTCGATGCAGTCGCAGGAAAGCTCGGCAAGCCTCTCATCAGACGGCATTTGCCCCGTAGGCATATAGAAAGTGACATTGGGCATCGCGGGCCTATTTTTCCTGTTCGGTCGAAACAGTGCGGGAGCTTGTCAGTTGTTCCGTCATCGGCGAGTAAAGGTGGACGCGTTCAGACATGCTCTCGACAAGCTGGGCGTTTCGCCGAGGCAGTCTTGCGAGCCAACGGCGTTCCGGAAACTTCTCCAGCGCAACGGCTCGCATGGCCAACGGTGTAAGACCCATCCGGATCAGAGGTTCGGGGCCGCTCGCACACAGCGCGAGGAGTTCGTCTGCATTGACCGCCGGCGCAAGGCCGATATCGCTGTAGAGGTTTCGGTGCCAGTCGGTGATGTGTTGCTGCCACCTTGCAAAATTGCCGCCGCCTTTCTGGCGATATTCCTCTCCGGTTAGGACATCGAGTCCGTCAATCGTGTGGACGGCCAGGTAGCGCGGGCAACCATCGCTTAACGACTTGAAGCGCTGCGACGTGTGAAAGCCAGTCACCGAGATGAGGGCGGGCAGTTTTTCAAGGCTGTAGAAGTCGTTCCATTCGGCTTCGCTGTCGGGATCCGCGAAGCTGCATTCGACGGTGTAGATCATCAGATTATCCTTCGTGACGGGTGAGCGTATCGCAGCAAACGATTCATGTTCATTGCATTAACGTAATGCTAATCTGACATTTCTCGCGTATATAACGATATAAAGTCAGCCTTCAGTGACGTTTACTCAAGCTGTCGTCGAATGCATACCAACCGGCAAGACTCCAATGCGACGTAAGATTCCGAGCAATTCCGCGCTGCTGGCTTTTGAGGCCGCGGCTCGACACGGCAGCTTCGCCCGCGCGGCCGAGGAATTAGCGCTGACCGAGGGCGCGATCAGTCGTCAGATTGGTCGATTGGAGGCGTTTTTGGGTGTCGCGCTGTTCGAGCGCATTGGAAATCGGGTTCGGCTTGCGCCCAACGGCACGCGGTACGCGGTGCAGGTTCGCGAGATTCTGGATCGGCTGGAACGGGACAGCCTATATCTGATGGGTCAGCCCCTCGAGGGCGCGAGCATTGATATCGCCGCGATTCCGACCTTTGCCACCCGTTGGCTTATCCCTCGGCTGAAACGCTTTCAAAATAAGCATCCGAACATTACCGTGCATATCGCCGAACGGATGGAACCCTTCATTCTTGCCGGTAGCGGTTTCGACGCAGCAATTCATTTTGAGCATCCAGCATGGGCGGGTATGCATCTACATCGCCTGCTGGAGGAGGTGCTGGTGCCGGTCTGTAGTCCGGCGCTGCTCGCAGACGCCGATGCGAACGTATCGCTAGATGAACTGCCACGCCTTCACAGGCGACAAAATCCGGACGCATGGCAGCTTTATGCACAAGAGGCCGGCATCGTACTGACCAATTCGGCGGTCGGCGCACGGTACGATCTCCATTCCATGCTGATAGAGGCGGCGCTAGCCGGCTTGGGTGTGGCATTGGTGCCGCGTCTTTACATCGGGGCAGAGCTTGAACAAGGCCGCTTGGTCGCGCCTTGGCCCGACGGCAAAGCGATTACCAAAAACTTCTGCCTCGTTCTTCCTGAGCCGATCGCGTTGAGTGAAGAACCACTCCAGGCATTTACGAAATGGATTCTTCACGAAGCCGGTGGCTTAGCGGCTTGAAGCAGCGCCTGACGCTCATCACACAATAGCCATCCTGGAAAGTTGCCACCGCCTGGTGGTCGCATCGCTTTGAACTTACCGTCGCGAGTCGACGAACGGCCGTTGTACCTTCAAAGCCGCCATAGATGTCGCGCTGAGTCGACGCGCCACAACGGGTCGAACTCGCTCCCCCATCGAACTTGCGAGTTCGGCCGCGAAGAGCCGTCTGGGTTGCACAGCCGAATGGCTGGTTCCTGGCGAACTGCGGCCCATTATCGACACTCAAGGTACGCTTACGTGCATAAGCAGGTTCGCCTGTGCGTGTCAGTTCCTGAGAAATTCCCAAGCCGTTTTTGGAAAAACTCACACCGGGCAGATTTTCGGTTAAATTTCCAAAGCGTCTACGCCAGAAGACGTCGAGGCACATTTCAGTAAAGAGCTTTTTCGCATGAACTCTCGCGCACCCACGGTTGATGTCTGCCGACCGCTGAACCACGGCATCGCCCATAGTCATTTCAGCGTGCAGGGGGAAGCGCCACAGCGGCGCATGCTCGCCTGGCGGGATCGCGTCGGTCATCTTATTGACGTGCTGCCCTCGCGATGTGACCTGGACAGGCCGTTTCAGGCTTCGATTGACCGCTATCAGGTTGGCGAGCTTGTATTTACCGATTGCCGGTCTGACCTGGTTGTGCTCGAGCGCTCGCTGGCCCGGATCTCGACAGACCGGGTACGCGACTTCGTTTTTCATGTGTTTCTGGAGGGCGGCGTTGAGAACGTCGCCGTGCGCACCTCCCCGCGCGGCCCCACGCCTTCGGCCGCAAGCATCCTTGCACTGGATATGAACCAACCTGTTCGAATGCAACGCCAGGCATGCAGGGTGCTCGCGTTTTTCGTGCCGGGCGAGTTAATACAGGAAGTCTTTCCTGATCCGGAGGCGATCCACGGCCGTGTGCTCCATGGTTCGACGCCGCTCGAGCGACTGATCACCGAACACGTTGCGACCCTCAGTCGGAAAATCGCATGCATGAGTGCGGATGAAGCGGACGGCGCAATACGCGCGGCGGCCCAGCTCCTTGTCGCAGCATTTGGACGGCAGGCGCGCCTGAGCGGCGACACGCGCGCTGCGGCCCGGGCAGCCATGTTCGGTCAGGTACGGCGCTATATTCAGGCGCACCTGACTGACGATGAACTCTCTCCCGAAAGCGTGCTGAATGCGCTTCAATTTCCTCGCCCGACCATATACCGCCTGTTTCAGCACGAAGGCGGCGTTGGTGCTTATATCCGCCACCTGAGGCTACGCCATGCGGCCGATGATCTGATCCGGCATCCACACCTGGCGGTCATAGAGATTGCCTACGGACTCGGCTTCAAAAGCGCGTCTGATTTTACGCGCGCCTTCCGACGGGCCTACGACATGGCGCCACAGGATTTTCGGGCTTTGGCCGGTAAGGTGGTTTAGGCGCGGCGATAGCTGTCAGTGCGTGCGCGGCAGTTCAGGTTTCGAAGCGCTGTTCCTTGAACAGCATCAGCGCACAAAAGCTCACCGCACACGCTGGCGTCACATACCAGGCTGCAGACATGGGATCGCCGGTCCATCTGATCAATCCCGTCACGATGAATTGAGCGGTACCGCCAAACAAGGCGACGTGCAGCGCATGCGAAACGGCCATGCCGCTGGCGCGCACCCGCGCAGGAAGCGCTTCAAGTACAAGCAGGGCGACGGCGCCTGCGCCGAGCGCCACCATTGTGCTAATGAGCGCGACGCCACACAAGACAGGCAGCGCGCTGGTCGCACGGGTAATCATCAGAAAGACCGGATAGACCAGAAACGCCGTGCATCCTGAGGCAATGAGAGCCAGTGGCTTGCGGCGAGGCAGACGGTCGATGAGACGGCCGGATAGCGGCGGAATGACGACCAGCAGCAGCGCAGACAACGCGGAAGCCATATATCCGATGACGGCGGGCAGGTGCATCACGCGAGTCGCATAGCTCGGCATGTAGTAGACGATCGCGTAGACCGGTATGGTTTGCCCCATCATCATCAGCATCGCCAGCAGGATCGTCGTCCCATGTTCGCGACACAGTTCGGCGAGCGGTGTGCCGGCATGTCTGGCGGTGTTGGTGGAAATCGCATCATCGCGAAGCCGGTAGCGAACGTAAAGACCGACTGGCGCGATCAGCAGACCGATCAGGAATGGGATCCGCCAGCCCCACGAAGCAAGAGCAGCCGGTGACATCGTGCTGGTCAGCAGCACGCCCAAGGTTGCGCCGAGCAACGCGGCCGCGCCCTGGCTAACGAGTTGCCAGTTGACCAGATAGCCGCGGCGCGACACAGGCCCTGCCTCCATCACGAAGGTCGCGGCAACGCCGATGTCGCCGCCGACGGCAAAACCCTGCAACGATCGAGCGGCGATGACCACGAGCGGCGCGATCACGCCTATGCTGGCAAACGACGGGCAGAGGGCAAGCGCGGCCGTCCCCAGGGCCATCATCCAGCTGGTCCTCGTCATCGCTGCGCGGCGTCCCACGCGGTCCGCGTAAGCGCCGATGATCATCGCGCCAACAGGTCGCATGAAAAAGCCGACGCCGAATGTGCCGACTGCCCACAGTAACGAAGTCATCGGATCTTTCGCTGGGAAGAACTGGTCTCCGATCATCACCGCGAAGAATCCGAACACGGTGAAATCGAACATTTCGAGGCCAGTTACAAGCGATGCTGCGACAACGGTTTTGAGAAGCTCGCGGGGATTTTCTTGATTGCGGGGCGGTTGGTCGCCGGTTGCGACGGGAAGCGTGAACATTCTGTTGTAGGGGCGTCTATAACGGCGCATGAGCTTCACGTTGAAAACTCATTCTGACTGCGCGACGCGTCGCACGATACCACGTGCGCCCGTTCGCTGATCGATTGCGCACACCTGGCGCTCGCTCCGGGAGTCCGGCGCGATAACAGGCGACAGTGGCTGCATTGCCAGATGAGGATATTCGCTAACGTTTGTGCCTTGACAAAGCGAATGCCCAAAGAGGGTGCGAAACCTGGCCCGCACTGTACCGAAGTCGACGGGCAAAGATTGGTATCCAGGGAAAGATGCGGCGGATTCGTAGCCAAATCCCGGTTGTGCCTCTTGAGCCGGCGAACGTCACAAGGCATCATCGTGCGATGAGCGCCACCACCCCTTCCACCCCGTCTCCCGTCGTTGCGGGTAGCGCCCCTGCCGGCAGTCTCGCGTATTTGCCCGTCAGCTTGTACGGCTCGGTGATGGGCCTGTGCGGGCTCGCACTCGCGTGGCGCCTGGCGGCCACGGTTTTCGGCGTGCCGCCATGGATCGGCGAGGCACTTGGCGTCGCCTCGGTCGTCGTGTTCGTCGTGATGACCGTGGCGTACAGCATAAAGTGCGCCAGTGCGCCGGCGGCGGTGCGCGCTGAGTTCAACCATCCGATCGCAGCGAACTTTTTCGGCGGGTTCAACATCTCGTTGCTGCTCCTGCCGGCGGTGCTTGCGCCTTATGTACCATGGCTGGCGGCCGTTCTATGGTGGATCGGCGCGGTGCTCATGATTGGGTTCGCGTGGGTCATCGTCAACCGGTGGATGAGCGTGCGGCAGCAGGTGGCGCATGCCACGCCGGCGTGGATCGTGCCTGTGGTGGGAACGCTCGACATCCCCATTGCGGGAATTCCGCTTGGGCTGCCGGGCTCGCACGCGGTGTCGCTGTTCGCGTTGTCGGTCGGCCTGTTTTTCGCCGTGCCGCTGTTCACGATGATCCTGTCGCGCCTGATCTTCGAGGAGCCTTTGCCCCAAGGGCTGCAGCCTTCACTGTTGATCCTCGTCGCGCCCTTTGCCGTCGGGTTTTCGGCGTACCTCAATGTGGCGGGCCAGATCGATCTCTTCGCCTATGCCTTGTTCTACCTCGGGCTGTTCATGTTCGCTGTGCTGTTGCCGAAACTGCTGTCACTGCCGGCGTGTTGTCCGTTCCGCGTGTCATGGTGGGCCGTGGGCTTTCCTATCGCTGCGCTAGCGATTGCGAGCCTCAAGGTCGCGGCGCGCATGAACAGCTGGCCGGCGCAGTGGCTGGCAGCCATCCTGCTCGGCGCGGTAAGCCTTCTGTTCCTCGTACTTGCCTGGCGCACGCTCGCCGGCATCGCGCGCGGCGAACTTCGCACGCTTACGCTGTAGCGTGCTTATTGCGGTCCGACATCGCTCGGATCTCTGACCACCGCCGATCAATCGCGAAGCCATGAGCATGGGGTAACAAGCCACGGTTGATTGCTGATAGGGGTGCGTTCCATGCCTTCCATTTTCCGTTCGACTGTGCGCTTGACCGTTGTGGCCGCAGCGACGGTGATGCTGAGTACCTCTCTTGCCGCGTTGGCCGCCGGTCCGGCCAGCGCAACAGCCGAAGAAGCCCCATTTCTGTCCGAGAATGACAAGGCCATGACGAAGATGATGGACGACATGTCCATCAAGCCGTCTGGCGACGTCGACGAGGATTTCGTTGCGATGATGGCGCCGCACCATCAGGGCGCCATCGACATGGCCCAGGCTGAACTGCGCTACGGGCACAACGAACGGCTCCGACGCATCGCGCAGGAGATTGTCGTGGAGCAGCAGCAGGAAATTATCGCGATGCGCCTCGCGTTGGGCCAGCCGCTGCCACCGTCGGCTCCCGCACCCGACCAGCAGCCCGCCCCGGCCTCCGTGCCCGCTCCGGCAACACCCATGTCCCCTGACGACACACAAATGCGCATGCATAAGGAGCCGTGATGAAACACATGTTGATTCTCGCCAGCGGGCTGACTTTCATCGTGATGGCTGTCGCCCAATCCGCCTGGGCCGGCCAGGCCCCCGGTTTGCTGTCCGATCCGGACATACCGGTGAGCCACCACGACCGTGTCTATGCCGCCGAGCAATTCTCGAACACCGTATCCGTAACTGATCCGGCCGACAACCGGCTGGTCGGCGTGATTCGCCTGGGTGAGCCGTCTCCGGGAAATTTCAGCCCGCTGTATCACGGTCAGGTGCTCGTGCACGGCATGGGTTACTCACCGGACCATCGAACGATCGCGGTGGTGTCAATCGGCTCGAACTCGGTTTCGTTCATCGACACGCAAACCAACGCTGTCAAGCATGTCACCTACGTGGGCCGCTCGCCGCATGAAGCGTTCTTCACCCCTGACGGCAAGGAAGTGTGGGTGACCGTGCGCGGAGAAAACTACGTAGCAGTGCTCGACGGAAAGACTTTCGAAGAGAAAACCCGGATTATTGTTCCGGCCGGCCCAGGCATGCAGATCTTTTCGCCAGACGGCAAATACGGCTATGTGTGTTCGTCGTTCAATCCGGAGGTCGAGGTGATCTCCGTGGCCGATCACACGATTGTCGGCAACGTGAAGCAGGCAAGCCCGTTCTGCCCGGACCTCGCGGCCACCCCGGACGGCAAGCAGGTCTGGTTCACGCTCAAGGACGTGGGCAAGACCCAGGTGTTCGATGCACATCCGCCATTCGCGCTCCTGAAGACCCTCGATACGGGGCCAATCACCAACCACGTGAACATCGTGCGCAACGCCAACGGCATGTTTGCTTATGTGACCGTGGGCGGCCTGAATCAGGTCAAGGTATTCCGCACCGACGACTTCTCGCAGGTCGCAACCATACCCGTTGGTAGTCTGCCGCATGGTATCTGGCCGTCGGGCGACGGCAGCCGCGTCTATGTCGGGCTTGAGAACGCAGATGCAATAACCGCCATCGATACGCTGACTAACCAAGTCATTGCGACCGTGCCGATTGGGCAGGCGCCACAGGCGGTGACGTACGTGCCAAACGCGGTTCCAGAGGGAGACGGTACGCAAAATACCGTGCCGCTAGGCGTGGCGGGACAAGCCGGCCATTTGACGATGGTGCCGGTTGGAACGGGCAAGTCGGCGGATCCGGCCACCGCGCCTACAAGCGTCGCCCTGTTCGAGCAGGGACTGGTGCAGGTGCTGCAGGCCGCGGTCACTGGACTACAGCCAAAGCAGCCGTATGTCCTTGGTCTGTCGAATAATCCTGACGGTAGCGGCGATATCGACGTGCTGGCGAACTTCATGACTAACCCGGCCGGTTCGGCCATCGTGAATACAATCGGCCAGATTCGGCAGGTGGTCACGCCGGGCATGAGCCCGACGGGCGACACCCGTCGTTACCTCGTGATCGCCCCGCAAGTGGCGGGCAAGCCGGGTGCGCCGTTGCAGGTGCAGGCGCGGTAAAGCCAGCCTGCAGGCGCTGGGCAGTGAACTGTCGGCGGTGGATGCTCGCTCGGCGTCACTCGAAAAAGGGTGTGGCCATCGAGTTCGATGAATGGTGCGATGAACTAGTATTGTCGCTACAGCAGACATCCATCAGTCCGGGCCGAGTGGCTGAATCGGGTCGATCCAAGCCAGCCGTCGTCCGGCTGAGTTCGGCCATCAACGATCTGCCGCACCGGCGACCTATCAGTCACCCGACAAGCCCGGGTTTGCTTCAGAACGAACCTCGAGCGCCTAGGCGAGCAGCAGCAACGCATCCGCGAGCGACAGCACTTTGGTGCGCGAATCAAATGCGGTGGCGAACAGATGTTCATGTACCACCTGATCCGGGTCGTAACAGCAATCCTTGACCGTGTACAGCCGGAAGTCCGCATCGCTCGCATACGCGACCGACGACAGCACGACACCGGTCGACGCAATGCCGACCATAATCAGCGAATCGACGCCTTGTGCGAGAAGTCGTGCCTGCAGATCGGTGCCGAAGAACACACTGGCGCGATGGGCGACGATGAGCGGCTCACTGGCCTGCTGGCCTAACTCCGGCGAGGTCCGGTCTTCGACGAAGAGGCCAAGTTGCTTGATTCCCTGCCCGTTCTTGTTCAATGGGCTGACTTCCGGATAGCCCGGACTGAACCGAAGGTTGGCGAAATAGACGCTGACGCCTTTGGCCCGCACCGCGTCGCATAGCTTGCGCGTATTGGCGAGCAAGGCCGGCGCGACCGATGGGAAGAGCCCGAGAATATCAGTCTGATAATGCATGACGACAAGCGCGGTTTGCGCCGGTGTGATTGCCGCTGGCAATGCTGCTGCCTCCATTTGTACTTCTCCTTTATTTCGACACGCGGTTCATATTCACAACAAGAGAACGTTGAACCCTTGCTGCAGGATCGATCCTTCGGCCGCCGGTTCAATAGGATAATTGAAGGGCACGCATCGATCTCCATCGGCATTGCCCTCTTGCAGCAAACTGCGCCGAAATGTTATATGATGGCCATCATGCACAAACCATCAACCAAACGGAAACCCGTTAGCCGTAAGGAAATCACGCACGAGCGCATCGTCGATGTTGCCGCGCGCGCGATCCGGCGCAGCGGCTACGACGGGACGGGCGTGGCCGACATCATGAAGGAGGCCGGCCTGACGCACGGCGGCTTCTACGCGCACTTCCCATCGCGCGAGGTGCTGCTTGCGGAAGCCGCTGACCGCGCCGGTGCTGAGGCTGTGGCCCTGTCAGAGCAAATCGCCGCCTCCGCGCCGCCGGAGCAGGCATTGGCGTCGATGGTGCGCGCCTATCTGTCGAAGGAGCACCGCGAAGCCATAGAGACGGGCTGCCCGGTCTCCGCGCTTGGCTCGGAGATGCCGCGCCAGGCGCCGGTCGTGCGGCGCGCGGCCACCCGCCGCATCAAGGAGATGATCGATGTCGTTGCGCGTCAATTGCCCGATTGGGGGCAACCGGGCGCGCATGAACAGGCGCTTATGACCGTTGCCAACATGGTCGGCACCATGGTCCTGGCGCGCGCCGTCGACGACCCTAAGCTGTCGGACAGTTTTCTTGAAGCCGCACTGAAAAAATTCGCACCCACCGAGGAGTAGATCCGCGTGCGTATCCGGCATGCGTTTTTGTTGAACCACAAATATGACGAGCATCATATTTGTGACAAGATAAACGCTCGGGCAATCCTGTAATCACTATTGGAAGAACATGATGAAAAGCGGAATAGCCCTCGTGACGGGCGCCTCGTCAGGCATCGACGAAGCCACGGCAAACCGCCTCGCGAAGGCCGCATATAAGGTCTACGGCACCAGTCGGCACGGTGCACAAGCCGGCCAGTGGACGTTCGAGATGCTGCCGCTCGACGTGACTAGCGACGCTTCGGTTGAAGCAGCCGTCAAGGAAGTGCTCGGCCTGCATGGCCGCATCGACCTGTTGGTGAACAACGCGGGCTTCGGCGTCGCCCCTGCCGCGGCGGAAGAGAGTTCGCTTGACCAGGCCCGTGCGATCTTCGATACGAACTTCTTCGGGATTGTCCGCATGACGCGCGCCGTGCTGCCCCATATGCGGCAGCAAGGTCACGGTCGCATCATCAACATCGGCTCTGTGCTGGGTTTCTTACCCATGCCCTACATGGCGCTGTATTCCGCCACCAAGCACGCGGTAGCAGGCTATTCGGAGTCGCTTGACCACGAGTTGCGCACGATGGGCATCCGGGTATCGGTCATTGAGCCTGCCTACATCAAGACGCCTTTCGACGCGAACCTCATGGCGCCCGACGCTCCTCTCGACGCGTACCGCGAGGTGCGCGCGGCCGTGAATAAGCGCGTCAAGGAGGTGGTCGAGAGCGCCGACGGTCCTGAAGTTGTGGCCGAAACCGTATTGCAGGCCGCCCTCGCAGCTCGCCCGAAACTCCGCTATACAGCCGGCGGCCTCGCCGGCCGTCTGCGCTTGCTACGCAGATTTGCGCCAGCGGGCATGGTGGACGCCGGCATTCGCAAAGATCTGCGGCTCGCAATGTAGACGGTGCTACCTGATGCAAACCGAAACTGACAAGGAACAAGGAACCATGATGAAGGCAGTCGTCGCCGATCGATATGGACGCAAGAATGGTGTTCGAGCCGGCGATATGCCGGTCCCGGAAATACGTGAGGATGACGTATTGATCGAGATTCACGCCGCTGGCGTGAACCCTCTCGATTCAAAGATCAGGGATGGAGAGTTCAAACTCATTTTGCCCTATCGTTTGCCGCTGATTCTGGGCAACGATCTGGCCGGCGTCGTTACCCGCGTCGGATCGCGTGTGCGGCGATTCAAGCCGGGCGATGAAGTCTATGCGCGACCGCCTAAAGATCGGATCGGTACTTTCGCGGAATTCATCGCGATCAGGGAAGACGCTGTCGCCCTCAAGCCCAAAGCGCTCAGTATGGAAGAAGCGGCTTCAATCCCGTTGGTGGGCTTGACCGCCTGGCAGGCGCTGGTCGAAAGAGGACAACTGAAGAAAGGGCAGAAGGTGCTCATCCACGCTGGCTCGGGCGGCGTTGCCATTCAACTGGCGAAGCATCTGGGCGCGACCGTCGCGACGACAGCGAGTGCCGCGAATGCCGAACTGATGAAGCAGCTCGGTGCGGATATCGTCATCGATTACAAGAAAGACGACTTTTCCGCCGTGCTGAAAGACTTCGACGTAGTGCTGGATACGCAGGGCGGGAATACGCTAGAAAGATCATTGCGAGTGCTCAATCCGGGTGGCAAGCTCATCGGCATCGCCGGTCCGCCCGATCCTGATTTCGCTAAGCAGATGGGAGCCTCGTGGTTCCTGAAAACGGTGATGCGCTTTCTAAGCTATCGCATCCGAAAGGCGGCGAAGCGCCATGACGTCAGCTATTCATTCCTTTTTATGCGTGCCGATGGCGACCAGCTAGGGCGGATCGCTGCACTCGTCGACGCAGGTGCAATAAGGCCCGTGATCGATCGGATTTTCCCGTTCGACTCAACCAAAGAGGCGTTGGCTTACGTCGAAACGGGACGTGTAAAGGGTAAGGTTGTCATCAAGATCCGATAGAAGGCGTTATGCCGGTTTGTTTCCTCGCAGACGTAGCTGCGCTTGTGCGACGTCATGCGATCTTCTGAACCCATTGACTCCGCCAACCCGGTGCGTCAAAAGGATCCGAAAAATACTGGGTTTCGTGAACGACCTTGCCGTTGCGGAACTCCATAATGCTTACCGTGTAAGCCGCCCGCCCCTGATAGGTGATGGTGTATTCCGTGACCCAGAGATCACCTTCTCCCTGGGTTCGCCTGACATTGAAACCTGACGGCTTATCTGGATGATGCCCCCGCAGTGCCTGCAAATTCATTCGCCCGACGATTCGTTCACCTGATTGCGGATAGTCACAGATGGCATCGTCGTCGTAAATATCGTGTTCCGCGTCGAGATCACCCGACGCCGACGCCTGCCAGTGCGCATTCAGGGCTTCACGTATTTTCTCTTCCTGCATGGAGTACCTCCGCATACCGTTCACGTCTATCTATTGCGTACGCCGCGGGATAAACCCGGGGCTGCCCGTCTTGACGACTTCGTTGAACCTCTGCCTCGTCTCGATCTGGTTGATCGCGTCGAACGCGTCTGCTGGAAGCGCGGAGACATCGAAATTCTCGCGCGCGCGAGCGGCAGTTTTGGGGGTGGTGAGCAAAGCCCCGCCACGCTGGACCGCCCAGGCAAGGAGTACCTGTGCAGGCGTCTTTGCGATTTGCGCGGCAATCTGCAAGACGACTGGATCCTCAAGCGGCCCCGGCCTGATTCCGTGACCCAATGGCGCAAAGGCCAGAAACACGATCTCTTTCTCTTTGCAGAATTCCAGAAGTTCCGTCTCCGGAAGATACGGATGCGCTTCGACCTGCACCACCGCCGGCTTGATGCGTGCCGATTCATAGAGAGGTCGCAATTCCTCCAAGCCGATGTCGGATAGTCCGATGGCCCGGCATCTTCCATGGTCGGCGAGGTATTCCATCGCCCTCCACGTGTCCAGCAAAGTCACGCCCTTATCGTAGATGACATCGCCGTTTTCATCGCGCGGATCCTGCTCATCTCCCGGTTGGAATGCAAACGGAGTATGTATCAGATAGAGATCAAGATAGTTGATCCCGAGCCTTTCAAGACTTGCCTCGAAAGCCGGTTCGACACGCTCGGGTCGATGATTGGAGTTCCACAATTTTGTGGTCACGAAGATGTCTTCACGCGCGATCCCACCGGCAGCAAGCCCTATCCCCAGCGCCTCGCCCACCTCGCGCTCGTTCCGATATCGCTCGGCACAATCGAAGTGTCGATAACCGGCTTCCAGCGCGTCTCTGGTAGCACTGACAGTGGTAGCTGCATCGGGAATCAGTGTGCCAAATCCGAGCGCGGGCATACGGCCGTCTCCATGATTAAGCACAATCTTTTTACTCCGGAAATCGGAAGACTGGATCATGGCGACACCTCTGCACTATTTCACGCCCTGCGACGAAAGACCGACGCTTGGGCCTGCAATCGTGGCGCCAAGTCCATGAACAGAAGGAACGTCAACGTACTCGAGTCGTGTTGATGCGCAACTCAGCCGCCGCCATCAGGGTCAGACCGCGCGCCAAACAGGTCTGCTTCCCGATCAAGTGTAGCAAATGAATTACTGGGCGGCGGAGGGTTCCGGAAGGCACAACACGCAGCTGGTCGGTGACCTTGAAACGCGAGGCGCTAAAGATATTGGCCCGTGATGCCGACATCTGAATGGTGTTGTTATCAAAAAATCCCACTCATTAAACTCGCGATGAAATACACCGCCCGTGTCCACCAAACTGTATTTTTGGCCTTTCTCTCTGTCGCTACGTTGCCCTTGTACGCTCATGCGGACGACACGCCCCCGACAACAACCTTCGACCAGTTTATCGATAGCGCACCTGGTAGCGAAGTAAGACATCAAGGGGACTTCCCCAACGATGCCTACCGTGCCAAACGCGTGAACAAGAACCTTTGGACGTTCATCGATCGACAAGGCTACTACATCACTTTCCGAAAGAAACTCGACGCGTGGTGCGAAGGGAACGGTGGCGTCTATCGAGGCAGCAGTGACGACCTGAAAGGAGTTTGTTTGGATAAGCAATCTCCAGCGAATGTCTTAGGTGCCTATCAAGTTGAAATCACTGAATCCGCGAGCTACGGTGACCAGATGACTGCGGGATACGCGACGTTCTATTACTACAATCAAGACGGTTACGCGAAACGGAAAAGCGAAGAAGTCTTGGCCGAACAAACTAAGCGCGAAATCGATCACAACAATCAGCAGTGTTACCAGGACCAACTGAGAGCCATTCAGAAAGATCCCCAACGCGGCATGGATACCAACCTGGGAATGGTGATTGACGTAAAGTTGCCGTTGGTCCTCATTCAAAACACGGCCTACAGCCCGGCGACTCAATGGGTACGCGTCGCGCAACTTGCACCGCCGCCCAAAAAATTCTATTGCAGCGCTAGCGTGCTGCCCGGCACGAATTGATACGACGTTGCAATGGCAGAACGGCATCAACGACCTGCCCGGCACGGCTCATTCAACGCTTCCCGCAAACCGCTCAGCCAACCGCTCCCGCTCGAACGCCTCGACAACGAAATCGACAAACACCCGTGTTTTCGCCGGCAGCAGCGCCCGCGTTGCGTAATAGATCGAAATCGCCCCGGCGTCCGCGTACCAGCGCGGCAGTAATCGCACGAGTTCGCCCCGTTCGACCGACGCCAGCACGTCGGACACGGACAGCAGCGCCACACCCAGTCCGAGAATCGCAGCTTCACGCATCGCTGCCGGGTCGTTGACGATAATGGTCTCGCCAAGCCGCGCAGGCATTTCGCCGCCCGCCGTGTTGCGCATGGTCCGATGGCGCACGCGGCCGGTGCGGCTCGCGCGCATCACGATGCCGTCGAGTTCGGCAAGATCGCCGGGATCGGCGGGTAGCACGCGACCGGCCATGTAAGCCGGAGAGGCGACCGCCACGAGATGCGCAGGCGCCAATGCGCGCGACACGACACCCGGCGCGAGATCGAATCCACCACCCAGCGCTGCATCGTATCCCTCGGCAATCAGGTCGACCTGCCGGTTCTCGAAGTGCCAATCCGGACGAATCATCGGATAGCGCGCGAGGAACGCCGGCAGCAGCGGCATGACGTACGTGATGCCAAACGTCGGCGCCATGCTGACTTTTAGCACGCCTGCCGGCTCGCCGCGATCGGTCGAGACGGACGCAATCGCTGACTGCAGCGCGTCCAGATTGCCGCCAATTTCGACGAGAAAGCGCTCACCTGCCTCGGTCAACGTGAGCTTGCGCGTCGAGCGTTGAAACAGCCGCACGCCAAGATTGCGCTCCAGCAGCGCAACGTTCCGACTGACCGCAGCGGGCGTCAGCCCAAGACGCCGCGCGGCCGCGGAGAAGCCGCCCGTTTCGGCGCTGCGGACAAACGACTCGAGGTTGGCGAGAGTTTCCATGCAAAGATCTTAAAGCATCAGTTGAAAATAATTCAAGCAATTTCCGTCTAATCATATTGGAATAAAGACGGCAACATTCATTCACTTACCCGCTGGAGTGAACGGCAAATGCCCCCTTACAGGCAAGACCGCGCTCGTCATCGGCGGCTCTACCACCTGATTCATCACCCTTCACAGGGAGCATCACTATGAGCACCATCGGTATCGTCGGCGCAGGCGCCATCGGGTCCGCGTTCGCGAAAGCGCTAGCGGGCAAAGGCATCGAAGCCATCATTGCGAACAGCCGAGGCCCAGCGTCGCTCGCGGACCTCGCGCGTGAACTCGGCCCTTCGATCAGGCCGGGAACGCGCGAACAAGCGGCCGCGCAGGACATCGTCCTCGTCGCAGTGAACTGGTCGAAGCTGCCGACCGCTCTCGCCGGGCTGCCGGACTTCGGCGGACGCATCGTGATTGACGCGAACAACCCGATCGAGGCGCCGCTGTTCAAACCGGCCGAATTGCATGGCCGGACGTCGAGTGAAACATTCACCGACCTCGTGCCGGGCGCGCGCGTCGTGAAGGCATTCAATCATCTGCCGGCACACCTCCTCTCCGCCGACCCACAGGCCGAGGGCGGACGCCGAGTGCTGTTCTTCGCAGGCGACGACGCGCAGGCGAAAACGGCTGTGAGCGGACTGATCGAGCGGCTCGGCTTCTTCGGCATCGACCTGGGTCTGCTCGTAGGCGGGGGCCAGCTAGTTCAAATCCCGGGCGGCCCGCTGCCGGTGCTTAATCTCGTCAAATTTGGATAACCCATGAAAGGCGCGGCATACCGCGCCTTTCTTGTCACATTGGTCATCGGCGGTTCATCGGTAGTCGCCGCCGTCCTCCATGTCGTCGCGCTATAGGGCTAGCTATCAAGATTCGACATGTCGGGCGTCTTGCCAGACGAAACCTGGCGCATATACTTCCAATTGTCTGACGGTAGTCCTCTGCGCGGTATGCCTGGTTCTGCACGACGGTATAGTGGCGTGTCCGGGCCGGCCGATTCCCACGTCAAACGCTCGGCGATGCGAACAACCACGGAAGTATTGTCGGAGGCTGGCACATGAGCACGACCATCTCAATCGAAGAGCCGCGCCGCATCATCGGGATCGTGACCAAGATCTACTCAGGCTTGCTGGTCATTGGTTTTGCGCTCGTTCCCGCCTACCTGATTGCTTATCTGGCTTTCTTTCAGGACCCGAGCCTGAAGTTCGAAAACCACGCGTTCCACGAAATCGCGATCGCCGCCGCGACGCTCGAGGGGCTGTTTGTCACCTATGTGACCTGGCGTTGTTATATGTCGTCGGGTGAACCGCTGCTGCGGTGGCTGACTTTGGGCTTTCTAGGCTTTGTGGTGGTCTATGCGCTGCACGGCGCGTTCACCGGCATGGCTCACCACAATATCTGGCTATTCCTGCTATATGGACCGGCATCGCGTCTGGTGATGTCGGTGCTGCTGCTGGTCGGGCTCCATTCCTACCACCACGCGCCGGACGCGGTCGAGCGGCGCGCGAAGCCGCGCCCGTGGCTGATGTGGATTGCCGTGTTCGTCCTGATCGACCTGGTCGTCGGAATCATTGCGTATTCGCCCATTGCGGGTAACCTCGCCGTGCGACTCTCGATGGAGGGCGGAGCGCTCATCTTCTCGACGCTGAACGTCATGACGCTGATGCAGCGTCGCATTCGCTCGCCGCTGATGGTGATCTACGGCATCTCGATCACTTTCTTCGCGCTGGCGTCGCTCGCGTTCATTCTCGGCAAGCCTTGGAACCATATGTGGTGGCTGGCGCACGCGATCTTCGCAGCCGGCTTCTTTTTGCTGAGTTATGGCGTTGTTCAAGCCTTTCGCACGACACGGTCCTTTTCGACGATCTACAGCCAGGAAGAACTGATGGCTCGCATCGCCGAGGCGATGGCACGCACAGAAAGCGCGCTGCAGGAGCTCCAACGCACCAATCACCAGCTTGAGCATCTCGCCGCGACCGATCCGCTGACGGGTGCCGCGAACCGGCGCGAGTTTATCCAGCAAGTGGAGGCGGAAATTGCGCGAGCGAGGCGAGGTGGTGCGCCGTTCTCGCTGCTGGCGCTGGATCTCGACCACTTCAAATTGATCAACGACAACTACGGTCATCAGGTGGGCGACGAGGTGTTGCAACGATTCGTGCAGAAATGCCTTGATGCGATTCGGCCCTATGACGGCGTGGCGCGAGTCGGTGGCGAAGAGTTTATGGTGCTGCTGCCTAAAGCCGCGCTCGACATGGCACGTTCGATCGCGGAGCGCGTCCGGGGCGCCGTGGCGACCGAGGAGTTCTATACCGGAACCGGGCGACCCGTCGCCGTGACTGTCAGTGTTGGCGTCTCCGAGTTCGGCCGCGACGGCGACACGATCGACGCCCTCTTACGAGTCGCCGACGAGCGGCTTTACCGGGCCAAGCACAATGGCCGCAACCGCGTGGTGGCCGGATAGCCGAAGCCTACCGAACCGCCATGCCGCCTTCGGCCTCACTCCAGTTCGCGACCCATCCGGGCAACGTCGGCGACGGCTGCGTAATCCCGGAGAGTTGCATCAACTCGGCGGTCGTCACAACGCCGCCACTTCGCTTCAGGAATCGTGCTCGCACGACGGCCAGTGCGACTTGCACATCATCGCGCACGAACCCTTGTTCGATGAAGATGTGCTTTTCATCCCAACCGATAACACGAGTCTGGACGTTATAACGGTTGCCAAGCTCGAGCGACCGGTGAAAACGCATCGTCTCCAAGGTGACGACTGGATACCAGCCTTGTGTCTTCAATTGCCGCCATAGGCCACTACGCATCATCAGATCGACGCGCGCCAGATCGAGGATCGTGAAATAGCGGCCGTTGTTCATATGGAGCAATACGTCGAGGTCATTTAGCCAGACGCGAAAAGGCGTGACACACGTGTCGAGCACGTGCAGCCGACTCCGGCGACGACTGGTGAACAACAAAATCAGCAAACGAATTAGAAGACTCATGCGAAAACCCGGTGATAGGAACGCGCCGCGTGCGGCACGGGACCCAGCATGGTAGTCGCGCAGATACGACTCAGGACGTCGGCGGCGGGCAAATCTGTAGAGCGCCGACTCGAAAAGATGCGGCATGCCGTCGCGAATGACGACAAAGGCATAGGTTGTCTGGCGTCCCGCCCGGCGAGCAATCGGAAGGCCGCCGCGCCTTCAATCCGGCAGCGCCTTGCTCTTCAGGCAGTCGATGAAGTACTCCGCCGCGTCGTCCAGCACGCGATCCTTGCGACAAATCAGGCTGAGCGCGAGGCGAGGTAGCGCGATATCGAGTGCCACGCGCTCCAGCGTGCCGCGCTCGATTTCCTCGTTGAGTTGAAAGTCCGGCCAGACGCTCACCACCCCTGCCTCACTCGCGAGCTCCGTATAGAGCCGCCGTGCGGTGCAAACCGTAATGCGCGAAGGCGGCGCAATCGATCCTCCGGTGCCGCCTGCGCGTGCGGTCAGCGCAGCCCAGAATGCGGGCACGCTCTTGCGCGTGTAGTTGTAGAGCCAGTGCGCCTCCCGCAAACGTGCGAGCCGTCTCTCTCCTGCAAGCGGATCGCCCAGCTTGACCGCCAGCGATTGCGACACATTACCGAGCGGTATCACGCGGAACTCGTTGCTCGGATCGCCTTCGCCGGTAAAGCCGATACACATGTCGAACGAGCCGTCGCGCAGGCCGTCCATGAGCCGCATCGTCTGGTACTCGTGCACGTCGAGCTGCACATCCGGAAACCGCGCACGGAACACGTGGATCGCGTCCGGCACGACGATCGACGCGGCGAGCAGCGATACGCCGATCTCGAGTGTCCGCCCAGCCGACGACTTCATCTCCTCCAGTTCCTGCTCGGCCCGCGCGATCTCAGTCACGACGGTGCGTGCATGCCTGAGCAGCGCTTCGCCATACGGCGTCAAACGGATGCCCGAGCCGCTACGCAGCAGCAGCTGGACGCCCAAGCGCGCCTCCAGCTCCTTGATGCTCTTGGTCACGGCAGGCTGCGACAGGCACAGCGCCTCGGCGGCGGCCATCAGCGTGCCGTGCTCGGCAACGGCGACGAGAGTGCGCAATTGGGTGGTTTTCATGGTTTCCGCGGCCCATAAGCGTTGGCTATGTACATAAAAAACTGGAAATTGACCAGTCGCGGCGCTGGCTAGTATAGCCACTCCGCCGCCGTCTGTGAGGCGCGGCCGGAAGCACCCAAGACAAGGAGGGAAAGTGGGACTGAACGTCATCGATGCGGACATCGACGAGCTCGTTGCATTGCGGCGAGACATTCACGCCAATCCGGAAACGGCGTTCGACGAGACGCGCACGAGCGAACTCGTCGCCGCGAAACTGCGCGCGTGGGATATCGAAACACATACGGGTGTGGGCAAAACGGGCGTGGTCGGCATCATTCGGGGCACGCGCACGACGTCGGGCACGGGGCGGGCAATTGCGTTGCGCGCCGACATGGACGCGCTGCCCATGGAAGAGGAAGGACGCCCGTTGCACCGCTCCTTGCGGCAAGGGGTCTTTCACGGTTGCGGCCACGACGGCCATACGGCGATGCTGCTCGGCACAGCGCGTCATTTCAGCCGTCATCGCGATTTCGCAGGAACGATCGTACTGATCTTTCAGCCGGCGGAGGAAACCGGCGGCGGTGCGCTGGCCATGCTGGCCGACGG
The DNA here is from genome assembly GCF_046027825.1 of Paraburkholderia sediminicola. Classification (GTDB taxonomy): domain Bacteria; phylum Pseudomonadota; class Gammaproteobacteria; order Burkholderiales; family Burkholderiaceae; genus Paraburkholderia; species Paraburkholderia sediminicola_D. The sequence goes on along the minus strand of NZ_JAQQDU010000009.1, from coordinate 117,206 downwards.
GCTCGAAACCCGCTTTCCGTTCGACGAAATCTACGCCATCCACAATGCGCCGCATTTCGCGCCAGGCACGTTCGGCGTGCGCGACGGCGCCATGCTGGCGTCGTGCGACGAGTTGCGGATAGACGTGACCGGCGTGGGCGGTCATGGCTCGTCGCCGGAGAGGACGAAGGATCCGATCGCGGCTTCGGCGCAGCTCGTCTGCGCGCTGCAGACTGTCGTGAGTCGCGCGATCGACCCCGCCTCGGTCGCCGTGCTCAGCATTGGCAGCATTCATGCAGGCAGCACGTCGAACGTGATTCCTTCCCATGCACAGATGACCGGCACCATGCGTACGTTCGACGAAAGCGTGCGCACACGGATGAAGGCGCGCATCGAGTCGATCTGCGCGGGCGTCGCGCTCGCGACCGAATGCGAGATCGCGGTGACGTTCTACGGCAGCTCGCCCGCGACGATCAACCATCGCAAGCAGGCCGAGGCCGCGGCCACCGCAGCGGCAGAGGTGTTCGGCGAGGCGAACGTCCTGCGCGATTTTCCGCCGCTCAACGGCTCCGAGGATTTCTCCGAATTTCTGCTGCGCCGGCCCGGCGCTTACGTGCTGCTCGGGCAGGGCGGCGTCTATTGCCATCATCCCGAGTTCGACTTCAACGACGAGGTGCTGCCGCTCGGTGTGCGCTTCTTCGTGACGCTGGCGCTCGCGCGCCTTGAGGCGTAGCCGGTCTTTTCACCTAAAAGCACATCCAGTTAATCCAGTCAGGACATACCCATGAAACAGACCCTGCTGCCGGCGCTCGCCGCCGTGGCCCTCGTCTTCGCACAGTCCGCGCAGGCCGAAACCTTGCGCTTCGGTACCGATCCGACCTATCCGCCGTACGAATACAAATTGCCGAGCGGTCAACTCGTGGGGCTCGATATCGACATTGGCAATGCCCTGTGCGCCGCCGCCCATGTGAAATGCGAATGGGTGGAAGGGAGTTTCGACGGCCTGATTGCCGGGCTGCAATCGCGCAAGTTCGATGCCATCAATGCGTCGCTCGCCGACACGGCCCCACGACGCGCGGTGATGGATTTCACGACGCCGCTGTACCCGGCGGACATTCGCCTCGTCGCCGCGAAGGCCGCTCACTTGCAGCCCACAGCGGCATCGCTCGCCGGCAAGCGTATCGGCGTCCTGCAAGGCTCCACGCAGACGGCATTCGCGAAGCGGAACTGGGCCCCGCACGGTGTGACAATCGTCGAGTATCAGGACCAGAACAGCGTCTACGCCGACCTCCAGAACGGACGGCTCGACGGTACGTTGGTCGTTGGCGCGGCCGCCCAACTAGGCTTCCTCGCAAAACCCGAGGGCAAGAACTTCGAACTGGCGGGCGCACAGATTGTCGATCCCGCGATGCTCTCCGCAAGCAGCGTAATCGGCGTGCGCAAGGCCGATCCGCACACGCTACAGATGCTCGACGCGGCGATCGCCCAACTCAAGCAAAACGGCACCATAGACCGGTTAACGCACAAGTACCTGGACACAGCGACAACCACGAAGTAACCCCTGCACCCGCCAGGTGCGCCGCTGCCAGCGCGCGGGACAAGCCGCGCGCGGCACGCCCCGTGCGGCATTCCGTTCGACCTCTATCCGCTGAATCACAACATGAAACGACACGCACTATTGGGCTGCGTGCTGAGCGCGGTCGCGCTCAGCGCACACGCAAGCAACGACAACAGCGTCACGCTATTCGGCATCATTGACCAGGGGATTGTCTATACCCCGAATCAGGGCGGCTCGCACGCGGTCCAGATGGTCAGCGGCACCACCGCGCCAACGAAATGGGGCCTGCGCGGCACAGAGGATCTCGGCGGTGGCAACAAGGCGCTGTTCATGCTGTCCACCACGTTCTCCGCCAACAACGGCACCTCCTGGCCGAGCGGCCGGATGTTCGGCGACTACGCATGGGTCGGTCTCGCGAACGACCACCTCGGCACACTCAAACTCGGCCGCCAGTCCGATTCGATGATCGCTTATCTAGGTGACTTCTCAGCAGTCGGAAGCTGGGGCGGAACATTCTTTGCGCACCCGTTCGACAACGACAATCTGTGGGACTCCTTCCTGCTGAACAATGCAGTGCGATACGAGAGCATCAGTTTTTCCGGCTTCGACGTCGGCGCCACTTACGCGTTCAGCAACAAGGCCACGTCGACCTCGGGAGTCGGCTCAGGTTTCGCCGACAACCGCGTGTGGGAGGCGGCCGCGCGCTATCACACAGGACCGTTCAGTGCTGCGCTTGTCTATGAAGAGCTCAGCCATCCCGGCGACGACGGCCCCGGCACCTTTGGTGCAGTCGATGTTGCCGATGCCAATTTCACCGCGAACGGGCAGCGCATTTACGGCATCGGTGTCGGCTATGCATTCCAGCGCGCGGAGTTGCATGCCAACATCACGCGCACGACATTATCGGAACCCACGAGCGAATACCAGAGCACGAGCTTTAACGGCGCAAGCTCGATGAGCTTCGACAATGTCGAGCTCAATGCGGTCTATCATGTGACGCCTACATTTAGCGTTGAAGGTGCATACACGTACACGTCGGCCAAAGTGAACGGTAGCGCACCACACTGGAACCAGTTCGGTCTGGTGGCGGAATATGCGCTGTCGCATCGCACCAGCGTCTATGCACAAGGTGTTTATCAACACGCCACCGGTGACGGATCACCGTTCGCACACGCGCAGATCAATACACTTTCGCCTGCCTCGGGTGACGTTCAGTCAGTGGTAGGAATCGGTTTGCGACACTTCTTCTGACGGGGGCAGGTTCTCAACGAGCCTGAAACTACCGCCTATAATCCCGGGTCGCGAAGGCTATCGCGACCCGGGATGCTGCAGCGTGATCGAGCAGTCACCGCCCGTTCAAGCCTTCGCTTTCTCGCTAACCTTCCCATGAGCGCCCACCTTCTCCAGATCAAACGGCGTATCCCGCAACCGCCGTCCCGTCAGCTTGAACACCGCATTCGCCACCGCCGGTGCAACGGAAGGACTCGACAACTCCCCGACCCCACCAGGCTTAGCCGGATCCCCTTGCACGATCTGAATATCGACCTCCGGCATATCGCTCATCCGCATCACGCGATACGTGTCGAAGTTCTTCTGCTCAATCTGCCCATGGCGAATATCGATACGATCTGCCGTCGCGTGCCCTAACCCCCACATCAGCCCGCCATACAGTTGCTCCTCAACCCCACCCGGCGATACAGCCAACCCGCAATCCGCCACACACGTCAGCTTCTCGACCGCAACCGCATCGCCCTTACGAACCACCTGCGCCACCACCGCCACATAGCTGCTATACGCCTGATTCGTCGCGACACCCAATGCAGTGCCGGCAGGCAACGGCTTGCCCCACCCAGCCCGCTCCGCCGCCTCGCGCAGCACGGCCTTATGCCGCGGGTCCTTCATATGCGCGAGCCGGAAATCAACCGGATCGCGCTGTGCGGCATGCGCGGCCTCATCCATAAACGACTCCACCGCGAACACGTTCGGGATATAACTCACCGCGCGATACCAGCCGGTCGGCACGCCGGTCTCATGACGCACCCAACCAATATCGACATGTGGTGCGTCGTAAGCGAACTCGTATTTGCTGATCGCTTCGGTTGTGCTGTAGTCCATCCGGTCCGGACGGTCGAAATAACCCGGCTCCCATTGTTCCGGCGAGGCCGGCATCACGGCACGCAATTGAAACGTGGTGAGATTGCCGTGTGCATCGAGTGCGGCTTTGGCGCGGTGGTAACTTGCCGAATGGTAGAAGAGCGCGCGCATTTCGTCTTCGCGGCTGTTCATCAGCTTGACCGGTTTGCCAGCTTTCAATGCGAGCCATGTCACTTCGAATAGCCAGTACTTCGATTCGCGCGAGCCAAAGCTGCCGCCCGAGACGAGTTCATGCAGAACAACGCGGTCAGCGGGAATACCGCCGATCACCTCGGCCGCCTCCTGCACAGTGGATGGCACTTGCAAACCGCCCCAGTACTCGATGTGGCCGTCTTTCGCCCACGCTGTGACATTGATCGGCTCGAGCGCATTTTGCGCCTTGTAGGGCATCGCATACGACGCCTCGACCATGCGCGCGCCGTGTGGCCACGCAGTTTTCGCGTCACCGGTTTGGATCGTCGGCACGACACGCGCGGCCGGATCGTCGAGCCATGCGGCCTGACGTGCGGCGAGCGTACTGCTGTCGAAGGTTTCCAGCGGACTGTCTTCCCACTCGACCTTTAGCGCCGCCTGGCCTTGATGCGCCGACCAATAATCGTCGGCCAGCACGGCGACGCCCGCCTGATTGCCGCCAAGAAGATCGGGCCGGCCTGGAATCTGCAACACCTGCCGCACACCTGGCACCGCCAACGCGGCTTTGGCGTCCACGCTACGCAAGCGCGCATCGATCACCGGCGCGCGGGTGACGACCGCTACCAGCATGTCCGGCAACGACACGTCGATGCTGTACGGAAACGCGCCTCTCGCTTTCAGATCGGCACCGCGTTTTTTCTGCAGCTTGCCGATGTATTCGAACTGCGACGGGTCTTTCAACGCGACGTCTTTCGGCGCGGGTAATTGCGCCGCTACGCTCGCCAATGATCCATAGTTCGCGCGCTTGCCACTCGTCTTGTCAACAACGAAGCCGTTCTCCGTCGTGCAAGCGGACGGCTCCACGTTCCATTGTTTCGCGGCGGCTTCGATCAACATGGCACGTGCGGTTGCGCCCGCACGCCGCAAGCGATCGTATTCGAGCGAGACGCTGGTACTGCCACCTGTCGAGAACACTTTCCACAGCGGATGGATGTAATCCCCGAAGAACGGATTCTCCGGCGTAATCACATCCACGCGAAACGGGTCGACATCGAGTTCTTCAGCGACAACCGCAGCCAATGCAGTACGCGTTCCCGTGCCCGAGTCGTGCTTATGGACCACCAGCTTGATCGTGTCGTCAGGCAGCACGCGCACCCATGCGTTCGGTTCGAACTCGCCGGCCTGCGGTTTCGGATCGCCGCTTACGTTGGCGTCTTTCGCGAATGCCTCAGGCAGTTGAAAGCCGATCGCGAGGCCCGACGCCAACAGTGCCGAACTCTGTTTGATGAAACGTCTGCGGGCTGCACCGTGCGCGCTGTTTAGCGCTTGCTTATCGTTGCGCATTCAAGCCTCCTCTTTCGCAGAGGTGCAGGCAGAAGCGCACATCGGCTCGACCCACGTGACCGCTGCAAGCGCCGGATCGCCAGAAGCCGCGCGTTTGATCGCCTTGCGAATGCGCGAATAGGTGCCACAGCGGCAGATGTTGCCCGCCATGGCCGTCGCGATGGTTTCATCGTTGACCGTCGGCTTGTCCTTCAGAAACGACGCCGCCTGCATCAACTGACCGGACTGGCAGTAGCCGCACTGCGGCACGTCCTCGGCGACCCATGCGAGTTGCAGCGGATGCGTGCCGTCTTTCGACAACCCTTCGATTGTCGTGATATTTTTTCCAGCCACGGCCGCAATCGGCAACAAACAGGAGCGCACCGCCTCGCCCTCCAGATGCACCGTACACGCGCCGCAAAAGCCGCCGCCGCAACCGAATTTCGTTCCGGTCAATTTGAGCCGGTCGCGCAACACCCACAACAGGGGCATGTCTTCCGGTACATTGTCGAGCGAGTGCCGCGTGTCGTTGACCACGATCTCGATCATGCGTGTCTCCTGAATGGTGTTGTGCAGCGCGGCGTGAGGTACATGCCACACAGGCCGCGTGCTTGCGGCCATTATTGAAAGCCGTTAAGCGCAACGCCAGCGACGATTTCTTCCATCATCCGTAAGTCCGGCTAACACCCATGTTGAAGCGCTACCCTTCCATCCAGTCGATGCAGGCCTTTCTGCAGGCGGCACGCGTCGGCAGCTTTTCGAGCGCGGCACGCCAGCTGTCCCTCACGCATAGCGCGATCAGCCAGCAGATCCGCACGCTGGAAGAGTTCGTCGGGCAGCCGTTGTTCGTGCGCGAAAGCGGCCGCGTGGTGCTGACCGATGCCGGCGTACTGTTCGCCAATCAGTTGGCGGATGGCTTCGAGCAGATTGATCGCGCGCTGTCGTCGGTCAAAGAGCGCACGGTCAAGCAATCGATCACGCTCGACGTCGATCCCGAGCTCGCGCAGAGCTGGCTGGTGGCCCGCTTGCCTGCGTTGCTCGGTGCGTTAGCCGGCACATCGTTGACGGTACTGTCCACACCGCGCTATGAGCGCAGCGCGTTCGAGCGCGTGGATATTGCGTTGCGGTATGGGTATGGAGAATGGGAAGGCTTCGAGAACGCACTGATCTGCGGGGATCGATTGACTGCCGTGGGTTCGCCCGCGCTTCTTGAGGCGCGCGGGCTGAGCCTGCCGCTCACGCCTGAACAGGTGCTCGATTTACCATTGCTCGGCTATACGAAACGCTCGTGGATTCCGTGGCTCACCGCGGCAGGCATGCCTGCAGTCGAGCCGGATGCGGTCGCCGTGTTCGACAATGCCGCCGGGCTGATTGCGGCGGCCAGCGCAGGCGTGGGTGCTGGTTTGGCGCGCGGCTTGCTCGCTGCCGACGCGCAACGCGAAGGACGGTTGGTCGAACTCACACAAGTGGAAATTCCAACGCATTACAACTTGTATGCAGTGTGGCCTCGGGAGAAGGCGGCGCGCGTTGCGCCGTTAATCGAAGTGATTCGCGAGCTGGTCGCACAAACAGGCAGCCTGCGTTAGCTTGACCGCTCGCCGCCCTTTGCATGCAAGCTCACTATCGCGCGCCACGCAAACTGGCAGCGCGCTGGCGTGACTGTTCAGCGCCCCTCTCTTTTGTGCTCACGCTAGCGGCCACCTCGCGCACGGTGTCGAGAAACAGCGAAAGCACCGGCGACGGATCCTCAGCGCGATAGCGTGCGTGCAGCGACACCTCGGGACAGGGCGCCGCCAGCGGCACGAACGCAACGCCCCCGGTCGTCAACTGCCGCGCCGACGAAGGCAGCAACGCCACGCCCAAGCCTTCACGCACCAGACACAGCAGCGTATGCACCTCGACCACCTCCTGCTCGATCTGCGGTGTAAACCCTGCCTCGACGCAACAGTCCTGTAGAAAGCGCGCAAGCTGCGACTGCTGCAAACCGAACGACACAAAACGCTCCGTCTCCAACTCACGCAACGCAATCTCCTCACGCGCGGCAAGCCGATGCCCTAACGGCAGTGCCACCACGGCCGATTCCCGCATCATCACTTCACTACAAATCTCCGGGTCCTCATGCGACACCCGGAAGAAGCACACATCCAGGCGCCGCTCCTTGAGCGCGAGAATCTGCGCAGCGGGAGTCATCTCATGCAGCGTCCACTGCACTTGCGGATGCTTCTCCGCAAATACCCGTAGTGCGCGCGGAATCGGTTCGACCATCGCCGAGCTGATGATGCCGATCTCGAGACTTCCCACTTCGCCACGTCCGGCGCAACGCGTCAGATCGATCGCGCGCTCGAACTGCGCGAAGATCAGCGGCACCTGCTCCTTAAGTGTTTTCCCTGCATCGGTGAGTTCGACACGGTGTTGCGAGCGCATGAACAACGCGGTGCCCATCTCCTCTTCGAGGATGCGAATCTGCTGACTCAGCGGTGGCTGCGAAATGTGCAGCCGTGCGGCTGCCCGGCCGAAATGCAGTTCGTCGGCAAGTACCGCGAAGTAACGCAACAGCCGGATGTCCATATCGCAAACGTATCAAGATCGTGGTTAAAAAATATTGTACAGAGCGTTTTTATCTTGTGAGACTGCATCGCAAGCAGCAGTGCACATCAGTGTGACACTCGATGCCGGCGAGGGGAAGGCGCACAAACACTGCGTCTTGCAAAGGGCCGCATGGGCAAGCCTGTCTGGGCTCCGTTCCATCGATGCGCCTGCCCGCGATCCGGCAACTGGATACACCAGTTCCTCTCAAGGAGATCGAGTACATGATCATCGACACTAGCTGTTACCCGACCAATCTGGTCGACCTCGCCTGGCGCCACGACGGCGAGCCATTTACCGGCGAGCGTCTGATCGCAACGATGGACGGCCCCTACATCATCAACGGCAAGCCGCGCCGCATCGACAAGGCATTCATTCAGCCGCCGCAAGGCAACACCATCTATACGTGGACCGACGGCAATCGTTCGGGCCGCGAATCGATTGACGACTACATGGCGTACACCGTCGAAATGACGCAGAAGTACCCGGACCGTCTGATCGGTTGCTTCGTGTACAACCCGCGTTGCGGTCCTGAGAACGGCGCCGACGCCATCGAGTTCTATGCGAAGGAACACGGCTTCAAGATGGTGCAGTTGCAGGCCAACATGCATGCGTATCGCCCCGATCGCGCACTCGACTGGCTGCGTCCTGCATTGCGTAAATGCGCGGACCTCGGCCTACTCGTGAAGCTGCATACCGGCGACGGCCCATACAGCATTCCGAGCGAATGGTATCCGCTGATCCGCGAATTCCCGTCAGTGAATTTCATCATGGCGCACTTCGGTGTGCAGACGGGCGGCGTGTACTGCTTTGAGCCGTATCAGATGGCGCTCGATACGCCAAATGTGTATTGCGAATCGAGCTGGTGTCTGCAATCGCGGATCGTCGAATTCGCGAAGGTGCTGCCGACGCACAAGATTCTCTACGGCTCGGACACGCCGCCGAACGAACCCGGCATGTGGCTGCGTTTGCTCGAAGTGTTGTGCCACGAGCCGCCGCAAGGTCTGAATCTCGACGAAGACACGCTCGAGGATTACCTGGGCAACAACCTCGCCCGCATGATCGGCATCGAGCCTACCGCGCGGCCGAAAAGCGTCGAAGAAGCACAGGCCTATCTGAAACACCACGCCAGCGCGTCGCAAAAGCACGCCGCGAATGTAACGCAAGCAGCCTACGCAGGAGCCCGCTGATGATCATCGATACCCATCTGCACCCGACCAATCTCGTCGACGAAGCGTGGCGCCACACCGGCGAGCCGTTCACCGGCGAACGCCTGCTGAAGATGATGGACGGTCCGTACATCATCAACGGCAAGCCGCGCCGTATCGACATGGGCTTCATCCAGCCGCCGCCGGGCAACACCGGCTATCGCGACGGCAATCGCCGCGGCCGTGAAGGCATTCGCGATTACATGGCGTATATCGCCGAGCTCACGCAGAAATACCCAGATCGCTTTATCGGCAACTTCACGTACAACCCGCGTTGGGGCCCGGAGAACGGCGCAGCCGAACTCGAATTCCACGTGAAAGAGTATGGCTTCAAGATGCTCAAGCTTCACGCGAACATGCACGGCTATCGTCCTGATCGCGCGCTCGACTGGCTGCGTCCGGCGATGAAGAAGTGTGCCGAACTCGGCGTGGTGGTGCTGATTCACACCGGCGACGGACCGTACACGATTCCGACGCAGTTCTATCCAATCATCCGCGAATTCCCGATGGTGAATTTCATCATCGGTCACTTCGGGATTCAAACGGGTGGCAACTACTCGTTTGAATCGTTCTGGATGGCGATGGACACGCCGAACGTGTATTGCGAATCGGGCTGGTGCTATCAGTCGCGCATCGTCGAATTCGCTCGTGAGTTGCCGCGTAACAAAATCGTGTTCGGTACCGACTCACCGCCGAACGAACCGGGCATGTGGCTGCGCGAACTCGAAATGTTGTGCGGACCGGCGCCGCAAGGCATGGATCTGGATGAAGACGGTCTCGAAGACTATATGGGCAATAACATCGCCCGTCTGGTCGGCATCGAGCCGACCAAGCCGCCGAAAGATCTGGCCGAAGCGGAGAAGCGTTTGAAGGCAACTTACGTGAATGACGTAACGCAGCCGGCCTAACGCGTTTAACGCTTGCTGTAAGGCAGGTGCGGGTCACACCGCACCTGCCTCTCCCCACAGTCCGCTTTCGCTATCGCTTTCGACGGAGTTCACTATGGCGGATAACCTCTTCCGCGCCACGCAGGATTTTCACCGCTTCGCACAAGCGTATCGCGAGCAGTTTCCCGATGATGTACTGACCATCAAGCAACCCGTGGCCGCAGATCAGGACGTCACCGCTATCGTGGCCGAATTGGCCGCGCGCGGACGGCATGACATGTTGATCTGCGAAAAGGTCGACGGCATTGCGACACCACTGGTCACCAATTTCTTCGCTTCACGTACCCGCATTGGCCGTTTATTCGACGTCGAAGCGTCCGGCCTGTTCGACGCTTACCAGCAACGTGCGAACGCTCCCATCGCGCCGGTTTTCGTTCCGACCGGTCCCGTTCTCGATCAGGTTATCGAAGGCGACGCCGTCGATCTCGCGCAACTGCCGATGATCCGCCACTTCGACACCGACCGAGGTCCGTACATCACCAACGCGGTGATCATTGCGGAAGACCCGGTGACAGGCGTCGCCAATCTCAGCTACCACCGTTCAATGCGGCACGCCCGCAATGCGCTCGCCACCAGCCTGCATTCACGCGGCCACCTCTGGCGCATGCTGCAAACCGCTCAAGCACGCGGCGACACGTTGAAGGTCGCCATGGTGATCGGTGCGCATCCGTTGTTCATGCTGGCCGCCGCGGCGCGTGTGCCCTTCGGCACAGATGAACGCACAATCGCAGGCGGATTGTTTGGTGCGCCGCTGCAACTGGTGCGTACGCCGCGTTACGGCATCGGCGTTCCCGCTGCCGCTGAGTTTGTCCTTGAAGGCACGATCGATCCCGACGCTCATGCAGAAGAAGGCCCGTTCGGCGAATTCACCGGCTATTCATCGGACCGCTCCACCAACAACGTGCTGCGCGTCGACACGATGATGCGGCGTAACGATGCATGGCTCGTCGATGTCGTTGGCGGCCCGTACGCGGAGCATCTGACGCTGGCGCGCTTGCCGCGCGAAGCGGAAATGAGCGAGAAGCTGAAGGCGCGCTTTCCTTCCGTTACCGCGCTGCACTATCCAAACTCGGGTACGCATTTTCACTGCTACGTCGCGTTGAACCAGACACGCGATGGCGAAGCGCGCCAGATCATGCTCGCCTTGCTCGGCTGGGACCCCTATCTGAAGAACGTGGTGGCGGTGGATAGCGATATCGACATCACCAACGATTCGCAGGTGCTGTGGGCCATCGCCACGCATTTCCAGCCGCATCAGGACGTGTTCATCGTCGATGGTTTGCCAGGTAGCCCGCTCGATCCGTCGTCATCCGCTACGGGCACGACGTCGCGCATGGGCATCGACGCGACACGCGGCTCTCACTTCGACGGCATTCGCGCGAAGATCAGCGAACGGGCGTCACAGCAAGCGGTTGATATTCTGGCTCGCGCTGCCATCGGAGCGCAACGATGACCCCGCGGCGACTCGTGGTCGGCATCAGCGGCGCGTCCGGCTTCACGTACGGTGTGCGCCTGCTGCAACTGCTGCGTCAACTGGATATCGAAACGCATCTGACCGTCTCGCGCAGCGCTTTGCTGACGATGACGCACGAAACCGACTACAAGTTCGCCGACGTCAGCGCGCTCGCCAGCTTCACCTATCGTTGCGACGACATGGCAGCGGCCATTTCCAGCGGCTCGTTCCGCTCGCTGGGCATGATCGTCGCGCCCTGTTCGATGAAGACGCTTGCCGAAATTGCCAGCGGCATGTCGTCAACCCTGATCTCACGCGCCGCCGACGTCACGTTGAAAGAGCGCCGCCCGTTAGTGCTGCTGGCGCGTGAAACCCCTTACACGCTGGCGCATCTGCGCAACATGATCGCCGTCACTGAAATGGGCGCGATCGTCGCCCCACCTGTCCCGGCGTTTTACGCGCGCCCTGTTTCGCTCGACCAGATGATCGACCACACGCTAGGCCGCGTACTCGATCTGTTCGGTCTCGAAGCGGGCACCGTCAAACGCTGGCGAGAGGCTGACATAGAAACCGCCTCACAGGAAGCAGCCCAAGCAGCGCATATCGCCTGATAGCTGAATCGCACGAACCGCAGTACGAACGAAGAAACGGAGACGAGCCATGAATCACATTCACACCACCCACAACGAAATCGAGAAAATCCCCGTCACGGTGCTGACCGGCTTTCTCGGCGCCGGCAAAACGACGCTGCTCAACTACATCCTGCGCGAGAAGCACGGCCGCAAGATCGCGGTGATCGAAAACGAGTTCGGCGAGATCGGCATCGACGGTGGCCTCGTGCTCGAATCGACCGAAGAAATCTACGAGATGACGAACGGTTGCGTGTGCTGCGTCGGCGCAGTGCGCGAAGATCTGGTGCGAATCGTGCGCATGCTGGTGGAAAGGCCAGACCGGCTCGATCACATCATCGTCGAAACGAGCGGGCTCGCCGATCCGTATCCGGTCGCACAGACGTTCTTCCTCGACGATCCGATCGCGAAACAGGTGACATTGGATGCGGTCGTCACGATGGTGGACGCGAAGCATATCGCCGCGCATCTCGACGATCTGGTACTCGACGGCAGCGACAACCAGGCGGTCGATCAGATCGTCTGTGCGGACCGTATCGTGATTAACAAGGTGGATCTCGTGACTGCGGAAGATATCACGTCGCTGACGCAGCGCATTCGCGGGTTGAATGCCACGGCGGAGATCGTCGAATCAAGCTATGCACAGATCGACCTGGACAAGATACTCGGCGTCGGTGCGAACGAGTTCTCGCAGATTCTTGTGGAGGCGGACGGCTTGCATGACGAAGAGCATCACCACGAAGAACATGAAGCGCACCACGATCATGAACACGCCCATCATGATGAAGATCACGCTGACCACCAGCACGACGAAAGCGTGTCCTCGGTCGGCATCGAAGTGGATGCCGATATCGATCTCGACGCGCTGCAAGCCTGGCTCGCCGAACTGCGCGATTCCGATGCCACCAACCTGTTCCGTATGAAAGGCATTCTCGCCGTGCAAGGCCAGTCGCACCGCTATGTGCTGCAAGGCGTGCACAACGTCATCGAATTTCGCGCGGCGCAAGTGTGGGGCACTGAACCACGCTCATGCCGCATTGTATTCATCGGACGCGATCTCGATCGCGCCGCGCTGACCGACCGCTTCCATGCCTGTCTAGCCGTGCCGGTTGCGGCCTGACGGGAGCTCCGGTCGGCGCGTGAAGTGATGCTGCACGGCGAGTCCGTGCGGCGCGCTCCGATCGACAACGACAATTGCTGTGCGTAGGACCGGAGCAAGCGCCAAAGCGCCAACTCCGGCCGACATTGGAGACACGTCATGAACACCGCCATACACCCCGTCGATCGGATTCTGCCGAAGCGCCAGATGATCACGCTCGGTTTGCAGCACATGCTAGTGGCTTATATCGGCGCGATTGCTGTTCCGCTGATCGTCGCGTCGGCACTGAAGATGTCGCCGGCCGACACGACCGTGCTCATCAGCACCGCCCTGTTTTGCTCAGGCATCTCGACGATCTTGCAGACCGTCGGCGTCTGGAAGTTCGGCGTGCGTCTGCCGATTCTGCAAGGCGTCGCCTTCAGCAGCGTCGGGCCGGTGATCGCGATCGGTCTGAGCCCCGGTGTCGGGTTTGCCGGCGTGTGCGGCGCGGTGATTGGCGCGGGTCTCTTCACGATGTTCGCCGCGCCGCTGGTCGGACGCTTACGAAGGTTCTTCCCACCTGTGGTGACTGGCTGCATCGTGACCGTGATCGGTTTGCAACTGTTCCCCGTTGCATATCAATGGGCCGGTGGTGGCGAGGCCGCGCAGCAGCAGTTCGGTGCGTTGCCCTTCCTGAGCGTCACGCTGTTCGTCGCGGTGGTGATTCTCGCGATCAACCGTTTTGCCGGTCCGTTCCTGCGCAATCTGTCCGTGCTGATCGGTTTGATCGCGGGCGGCATTCTCGCCTGCTCGCTCGGCATGGGCAACTTCACGAGCGTGAGCGCCGCGCCGTGGTTCACGATGCCGATGCCGTTCCACTTTGGCACACCGGTGTTTTCGGTGGTGCCGGTACTGACAATGATTGTTGTGATGGTGGTGCAGATGGTCGAATCGATGGGACTGTTCGTCGCTATCGGTGGCATCGTCGACAAGGACGTGAGCGAGGAAGACGTGGTGCGTGGCATGCGTGCGAATGGTCTGGCGAGCGCGATCGCCGGTATGTTCGCGGCGTTCCCGTTCATCGCCTTCATGGAAAACGTCGGCCTCGTGATCCTGACCGGCGTGCGCAGTCGCTGGGTGGTGGCGATCAGCGGCCTGCTGATGTGCGTGGTGGCGCTGGTGCCGAAGATTGGTGCGGTAGTCGCATCAACGCCCGCTGCGGCGCTCGGCGGCGCAGGCATCGCGATGTTCGGTGTGGTGGTGGCAGCCGGTATTCAGACGTTGGCAAAAGTGGACTTCGAGCGCAATCGCTACAACGTGCTGATCGTCGGCTTCACGATCGCCACCGCGCTAATTCCCGTGATGGCGCCGCAAGTCTTCAAGCATATGCCCGACTGGACACAGCCGTTCCTCCATAGCGGCGTCGTGCTGGCGTGCCTGGTGTCGGTCGTGTTGAACGCGGTGCTGAATGGCGCGCATGAAGAAGAAAAAAAGATTGTCGAGACGCATAACCTGGTCCGCGAATAGGCGGGTAATAAGCGGCCGCCGGGGAACCGGTAGGCGCCCGTTAGAAAAAAATAGCAGCCAATAGCACCCGATGCAGCATAGGGAGCGCGGTCGCCACATCTGACTGGACACGCGGCCGCTTCGCGGCAACTGAAAGGACATTGAATCGTGAGCATGCAAACTGAAGCGTTGCTGATCAAGAACCCTGTCGCGGTGATGAGCGGCCGAAGCGGCGATAAAGCCCGCCTGGGTCAGGTCGATCTGCGGATTCGCAATGGCCGTATTGAGACCATCGCCCCCAACCTCGAACCGCGCGCCGATGAACGCGTGATCGACGCGCGTTCATGCGTCGTTTATCCGGGTTGGGTGAACACGCATCACCATCTGTTCCAGAACCTGCTGAAGGCGGTGCCGTCCGGCATCAACGCCGATTTGCAGGAATGGCTGGCCGCCGTGCCGTATCCGCGTCTGGCGCGCTTTACGCCGGACCTGGCGCGTGTCGCCGCACGTTTGGGTCTTGCCGAACTGCTGCTGTCCGGCGTGACGACCTGTGCCGATCATCACTACCTGTATCACGCCGAAGGCACCACCGAAACCGGCGATCTGCTGTTCGACGAAGCAGCATCGTTCGGCATGCGCTTCGTGCTGTGCCGTGGCGGCGCATTGCAGGCGGCGGGCGATCACCCGGGTTTCTCCAAAGTTGCGCTCAAGCCGGAAACGCTCGATCAGATGCTCGCCGACATCGAACGCCTGAAGTCGCGCTATCACGATGCGGGCGATGCTTCGATGCGTCGCGTGGTGGTTGCGCCGACCACGCCGACGTTCTCGTTGCCGCCGGAACTGCTGCCTGAAGTCGCGCGAGCGGCGCGTCGCATGGGTTTAAGGCTGCACACGCACCTTTCCGAAACGACGCGTTACGTCGACTTCTGCAAGGAGCGCTTCAACAAACTGCCGGTCGAGTTCGTCGCTGATCACGAATGGCTCGGGCCGGATGTCTGGTTTGCCCACCTGGTACATCTGCAACCGAGCGAAATCGCGATGCTCGCGGAAACCGGCAGCGGCTGCTCGCACTGTCCGGTGAGCAACGCGCGCCTCGGCAGCGGCATTGCGCCTGCACCGCAGATGGCAGCAGCGGGCGTGCCGATGTCGCTGGCAGTAGACGGCGTCGCCTCGAACGAATCCGGCAGCATGACCAACGAGGCGAACTTCGCGTGGTTAGTACATCGTGCGGCGCAAGGGGCGTCGGCGACCACTGTCGAAGAGATCGTTCATTGGGGCAGCGCGGGCGGTGCCGGCGTGCTCGGTCTCAATGCGGTCGGCACGCTCGAAGTCGGCAAAGCTGCGGATTTCGTGCTGTACGACGTCAGCGATCTGCGCTTCAACGGTTTCCATGATGCGGCGGTGGCGCCGGTGACAGCGGGCGAACCGGCTCGTGTGCGCTACAACGTGGTGAACGGCCGCGTGGTGGTGGACAACGGTGTGATTCCGGGCCTCGACCTCGAGCAGCTTCGTTATGAAGCGGCCGAAGGTGTGAAGCTATTGCTTGCCGACTAAACCACTCACGCACGCAAGCCAGCACCAACGGGACACGTCGCCATGCAACACAGAAGAATCCGGCTCGGCATTCTCACGCCTTCGTCGAACACGGCGCTAGAACCCATCACCGCGGCGATGCTAAGCGAGCTGCCGCACGTCAGCGCGCACTTTGCGCGCTTCACGGTCACGGAGATCGCATTATCGGAGCAGGCGCTCGGTCAGTTCGACGCGAGCCGGATTCTGGCGGCCGCGCGTCAACTGGCCGATGCACGGGTCGACGTGATCGGCTGGAGCGGCACGTCGGCGGGATGGCTGGGATTCGACCGCGATCGAGCGTTGTGCCGCCATATCACCGAGGCGACGGGTATTCCCGCGACGACCTCCGTGCTGGCGCTCAACGAAATCTTCGATAAAACGGGGGTACGGCGGTTCGGTTTGGTGTCGCCATATATCGACGATGTTCAGCAGCGGATCGTGCGCAACTACGAGAAGCTCGGCATGGAATGCGTGGCGGAACGGCACCTCGGCTTGCAGGACAATTTCAGTTTTGCCGAGGTGCCGGATACACAATTGGCAATCATGATGCGTGAGGCGGCGTTTGCGAGACCGGATGCGGTGACGACGTTCTGCACGAATCTGCATGCCGCTCATCTGGTGCGAGCGTTTGAGATGGCTACGGATATTCCCGCTTATGACACAGTGGCAACCGTGGTGTGGAAGTCGTTAAGAATGTTGGATGTGGATACGAAGCCACTCGCGAGTTGGGGCAGGTTGTTCATCGACGTGGCGTAACGTCGCGAGATCAGGCGTCACAGCGGCTCGTCAAGCACACCCCGCCTGGCCGTTCCGCATCCGCGAGCCACTCCTGCAGCGTCACCTCCACAGTGATAAACGTCAGATTCATGCCGCGCACCACGCGCCCGGCAAACACCTGGCTATCGGTGCCGGAGAGAATCGCAGTGAGCTCCGTCGTACCCGCATGGTCGCGACCCGCCACGGCGCCCTCCACTTCACCGAACAGCCCGACGATCTCCACGCCCGGCCCCTTCACGATCTGCGTGGCCTGCGCAGCGCCCACGCCGCTCGACAGAGCGCCGTCGATCAGACTGCCGACCGCGCTGCGCACGACGGCACGCCCGATACCGTATTGCGCGCACAGCCGCTCTAGCGATTCGACAATGTCCTCATTCGGCTTCAACCGCGCGATCACCGTGCGTCCGTAGTGGCCGGCCTCGAGCTTGACCTCGGATGGGTTGGATAACGAAGTCATGCTGCGTCCTCCACCGTGGGTCCAAATAGCGTGTAGCGGGTTTCCTCGTCGATGTATTGCGTAAAGCCACCGTGCGCAAACGCGCACAGCCGCAACACCAACGGTTCGCCACCCACTTCAAGACGATCAAGGATCACATGTCCGCCGTGCAGCCGTCCATCGCCACCAACGAACGCACCGTGGCAATGCAGCGCGACGCTGCCCGCCCGGTCCTTGCCGATCGTTACCGCACCGTGCAGCAACGCGACTTCGTCATTCTCCAGGGTTGGGGTGCCGTAGATATAAGGACGCTCGCCTTGCGCCGCCTTGATGACGACGTGGTACTGCAGCGCGCGCGCCGTGCCGCTGCAGATCCGGCCGGTGGCGCCGCAGAAACCGTGGCGCATCATCAAGTCGCGCAGCACTGTGCCGGCATTGTGTCCACTGGGTATTTCAACGCGCAGTTCGCGCGGCTCCCGCACCACCGTGGCCAGCACCCGCGGGTAAGCGGCTGCGCCCGGATGACGGAATGCTTCTGTCTTTGACGTCATAGGAGGGTCAGTCAGGTAATTTTCGACACCCCTCTTTAGCAACTTCAATGCCATTTTAGCGCGAGACACCGGGTGCAAGGCGCAGCACGCCTCCGCGCGCATGACGCCACCACCGCATCCACGACATCTGTCGCGCGCGGTGCTACAGGTGTCGTGCTTATGTGTGCCCTAACTGCCTGACCGCGACCCAACAAGCCCCAATTGCGCGGCGATATCGACAAAGCGCGCAACGCAGGGATTCAACGTATCGGGACTCCAAACCAGCGCCACGTCGACATACGGTGCATGCGACAGCGGTATGAACTTGACGTTATCCGCATGGGTGGCACGCATCGAGCTATGCACGAGGGCAACACCAAGCCCCTGTGCGACGAGGTTCACGATAGTCTGCTGGAAATTGGTCTCCAAGCGAATGCGTGGCGTAAACCCCGAGCGCCGGCAGTGTTCGACGATCGTGTTGTAGATGAAGGGCGAGGCCGCATGCGGCGAGATGATGAACCATTCGTCGCGCAACTCGGCAATGGAAATCTCCGCCCGCGTGGCGAGCCGGTGTCCTTCGGGCAGCACGGCGACCAGTTGCTCACTGAAGATCGTGCGGGTTTCCAGTTCAACCGCTGAATCAGATGGATACATGATGCCGACGTCCGCCTTACCGGCACGGATATCAGCCACCAATTGCGTGGGGATGCTTTCGCTCAACTTCAACTCGACGCGCGGAAATGCCGACGCATACGCACGCGTCAGCACCGGCACGATGCTGTACGCGGCGGCGAACATGAAGCCCGCCATGAGCGTGCCCTCCTCGCCAAGGTCGGCCGCACGCGCATGACCACGCGCCTGATCGACGGTGGCCATCACCGTCTTGGCGTCGCGATAGAAGCGATGCCCCGCTGCCGAGAGCCGCACGCTGCGGCGCGTGCGATCCAGCAGCACGACGCCCAGTTCCGCTTCGAGCAAGGCGATCTGCCGCGACAGCGGCGGCTGCGAGATATTGAGCAGCGCCGCCGCCCGTCCAAAGTGCAGGGTCTCCGCAAGTACGACGAAATAGCGTAGTTGCCTCAGCTCCATGCCTGCCCCAAGTGTGCAAATAGGAATCCGACTTATACCTAATCGGTATCAGTCGTCGCATCATAATGTATTGGAGACTATTAATGAATCGCACTATGCTTGGTTTCGGAGACAAACCGCTGGCAGTTTTTTCGATCCGCCGGGCCACAAGCCGGGCCGATCCTGCCAATCAGATACATACAGAGAGATGCCATGACCGCCCACGACCCGTTGGACCGCGCCCGTGCAGACTCATCTCGCTCATCCGGGCTACCGCTTAGCCGACTATGTGGCGACGATCCTACGATGCTGGCCACGCTAACGCGTGCCCGCCTGCTCATCGACCGGCAGCTTCCCATTCTGATTCTCGGTGAAACCGGCACCGGTAAGGAATATCTCGCCCGTGCGCTGCACGACTACAGCAACCGCCGGCAGGCGGCGATGGTGTCAGTGAATTGCGGCTCGATTCCCGAAAATCTGATTGAAAGTGAACTGTTCGGCTACGCACGCGGCGCATTCTCCGGCGCGCTGTCCACCGGCATGAAGGGCAAGGTGGTGCTCGCGCACCGCGGCACGCTGTTCCTCGATGAAATCGGCGATATGCCCGCTGCGCAGCAAACCCGCTTACTGCGCGCGCTATCCGAGCGCGAAGTGACGCCGATCGGCTCGGCCGAACCAATCGCGGTCGATTTGCAATTGATCTGTGCGACGCATCAGAACATCGAATCGCACGTCGAAGCGGGGACCTTCCGCGAAGATCTCTATTACCGGATCGCCGTGGGGATTGTGAATCTGCCGCCAGTACGCGAACGGCAGGACCGCGCATGGCTGCTGCAATCGATCCTTGAATCTGAAGCACCGGGCATGACGCTCGACGCCAACGTCGACAGCGAAGCCCGCGAGATTCTGCTGCACTGCACATGGCCGGGCAATCTGCGACAGATGCGTGCGGCAATCCAGTACGCCTGCGCGGTGAGGAACGGTGAGCTGATCCGCGCGGGCGATCTGCCTGCCAATGTGCAACCGGGTAAAGGTCTCGGGGTTCGCATCGGCGCGCGTTCTACACTTCACGTGGCATTGGAGGCGACGCCACGTCCGTACGCTGCATCACATGACATCGGCTACGCCGCAATGAACGGCATAGCGCACACTGCGCGTCATGCTGAAGCACCTCGCATGCCGGTCGCGCCGCCGAGTGAACGCGACAACATTTTGCGCGCGCTGTCCGCTAGCCGCTGGAATATCTCGGCCGCGTCGCGTGAACTCGGCATTTGCCGCGCGTCGTTGTATCGCAAACTCAGGCAGTTTCGCATTCCGCACGTACGTGACCTTGGCAGCGATATGCTGATGGCGGATCGCGGCTAGGCGCATACCTCAACGCGGCGACGTGTTTGCCGAGACACGCGCCCCGTCTGTATCGATACCCACGTAGGGTTGCTTATTCCTGCACTGTGGCCGCTCGCTCTGCGGGCCGCTTGAACATTTGCGCGACGATCACGCCGACGAGCGCGGTACCGCCACCGAGCACGTGATACATATGCAAGGTTTCGCCGAGCATCGCGATGGCAATGAGCGCGGTCGCGATCGGCAGCACATTCATGAATAGCGCACAGCGATTCGGGCCGAGATGCTTGACGCCCTGCATCCATAGAAACGGCAGCACCACTGAGGCTAATACACCGGCGTACAGGATCAATGGCAGACTCGCGCGCGTTGGCACGGCTTCCGCCGCCGGCAGACGCAGCAGCATCGGCAGCATGAACACCAGCGCGAACAGGGCCTGCAGGTAAGTGGATTGCCACGACGGCAGCCCTACATGCCAGCGTTTGAGCAACACACCGTACAGCGCATACGCAAGCGCGGCGAAGATCATCAGCAGATCGCCAAGATGCGCGCCGTTGGCGAGCAGCATCGCGGGGTTGCCTTGCGTGATCAGATACACGACACCGGCCAGCGACAGGATCCCGCCGCCCACCATCCCGGTGGTCGGCGCTTCGCCGAGCAGCAGCGTGCTCGCCACCATCGTCATCAACGGCACCAGCGCTGTGATGATCGACATGTTGGTCGCCGTGGTGGTCTTGGCCGCCTCATACGAGAGGCTCTGGAACAGCGCCATCGCGAGAAAGCCGAGCACGGCGAGCTTCGGGAGTTGCGGCACGATCGCCGCGCGATTGCGCCAGGCCGGCTTCAGCGTGAACAGGCTCATGAGCGCGACAGCCAGCAATAGACGGTAGAACGTGATCGCCGACGGGTCGATCGTGCGGGCGGATAACTTCGACACGACAACATTGCCGGCCCACAACAGGATTGCCACAAAGGGAAACAGGAAATACGATTTCTTCATATCACGCTCTGGCTGGTTATCGATGGGATTCGGGGGCTCCGAAGTGACATGAAATCTTGCGCTCGCACGTAAGGTCCGTCTCACGCCAAAAGGTCTTTACCTGTCGCAAAACGGTCAAACACCCGATGAAGGGCAATACCTCGAATGAACGCGCGAACCCCAATGCCCGCGGCACACCACACCGAAACGCCGACCGCACCCGGCGCGCATGTGCCGTTCGAGAGCACACCCATGCCGGTGTCGGCGATGGCCGTGTGGTATCCGCACGGCACCGTGATTGCGCCGCACCGTCATCGGCGCGCGCAATTGCTGTACGCAATCGAAGGGGTGATGCAGATCGAATCGGCGACCGGTTCGTGGGTCGTGCCGCCCACGCGTGGCGTGTGGCTCGAACCGGGCGTCGATCATTCGGTGCAGATGAGCGGCGACGTGAAGATGCGTACGGTATTCGTCGAACCCGGCGCGACCGCACATTTGCCCACCCGCAGTTGCGTGGTCGAAGTCCATCCGCTGCTACGCGAACTGATACTCGCGGCGATCAGCGTGCCGCTCGATTACACCGTCGGTTCGCGCGACGATCATCTGATGCAGTTGCTACTGGCAGAGTTGAATGCGGTACCGTTGTTGCCGCTGTATCTGCCGTGGCCGAGCGATCACCGGTTACGCGAGGTGTGCAACAGCCTGCTGGCCGCACCGGACGACAATCGCACCATCGGCGCGTGGGCGGGCACGCTGGATGTATCGGAGAAGACATTCCACCGCTGGTTCCAGCGCGAAACCGGCCTTACGTTCGGCCGCTGGCGCCAGCAGGCCCGTCTTCTGCTGGCGCTCAAACGCCTCGCGCATGGCGAAAAGATCATCGCGGTCGCGATGGATCATGGCTACACCAGCCAAAGCGCTTTCGCGGCGATGTTCAAGCGGCATTTCGGCGTGGTGCCGTCCGCGTTCTACGCGTAGGTCGACTTCCGGATTCGACGCGCAGTCAGCGAACAGTTACACCCAACTTGAAACCTCTGCAACTCAGCAACTCTTTGTTCTACATGCGGTGGACTTCGTCGGCGACAGCCTCTTGCGGCGCAGCCAGCAAAGCCTTGATATCCTTCTTGACGATCTTGCCGTAAGCCGACTTGGGCAACGCGTCCCAGAACACGCAGCGTTTCGGCCACTTGTAGCGCGCGAGATGCGGTTCCAGATGCGTGAGCAACGCTTCCTCTTCCAGCGCCCAGCCTTCGCGTCGCACCACCACCGCGACGCCGACTTCCCCCCACTTCGGATCCGGCATGCCGACCACCGCGACTTCCTGCACGGCCTTGTGCGTGAGAATCGCTTCTTCGACTTCACGTGGATAGACGTTCGAGCCACCGGAGATGTACATGTCCGACGAGCGTCCGGTGATGTACAGGAAGCCCTGTTCGTCGAGATGACCCAGATCGCCGGTATGGAACCAGCCGTGACGGAAGGCCTTATCGTTCGCCTCGTTGTTGTTGTAATAGCCGATGAACACCGCCGGCCCGCGCACGCAAATTTCGCCGCTCGCGCCCGCCGCGAGGCGATGGCCTTCGTCGTCGAGAATGCCGATTTCGATGCCGGTGCGCGCGTAGCCGCAGGTGCCCACGCGACTGTCGGCGGCATGATCGTCGGCGGTGTGCAGCGAAGGCGGCAGCACGGTGATGTTGCCGGTTACTTCGCCGAGGCCGTAATACTGCACAAGCACCTTGCCGAGTTTGCCCAGCGCATGCTTCTGATCGCCGCGATACATCGGCGCGCCGGCGTAAATCACATACTTCAGTGAACTGTGATCGTAACGATCCACCGATTCATGCTCAGTCATCATCTTGACGATGGTCGGCACGGTGAACATATTGTCGACGCGATGTTCCTGCACGAGTGCCCACGCTTCTTCCGCATCAAGCTTCTCCGACGCCGGCAGGACGCTAGCCGCCGCGCGCGCAACATTGACCATCGCGTGAATGCCCGCGCCGTGCGACAGCGGCGCGACCACGAGCGAGCGCGACCGGTGCGTTAAACCGGGCATCAGATCGGCAATGTGATTGGTCAATACGAAAGCCATCTGCCCATGTGTGAGCACACCGGCTTTCGGACGTCCCGTCGTGCCGGACGTATAGAAGAACCACAACGGATCGTCGCGATCCACGTCGACAGCGGTGAACGGCGGTGCGTCCATCTGCTGGGCGAGTGTTTCGTAGGCGAGTTCGCCCACACGCGGCGGGCCGATCGCGATCACGTGCTGCAAGGCGGGTGACGCAGCGCGCACCGCATCGACGTGAGCGTCGAAGCCGGCTTCGTAGATCATCGCCCTCGCACCGCTCGATTCGCCGAGATACGCCGCTTCCGCGGCGGTAATCCGGCAGTTGGTCGGCACCCACACGGCGCCGAGCTTGAACGCGACCCACGCGCTTTCGAACAGCGGCAGGTTGTTGCGCGAGTGCACGAGAATCTTGTCGCCCTTGCCGATGCCGAGCCGGCTCAACCCGTGTGCGACGGCGTCAACGCGCGCGTTGAGGTCCTGCCAGCTCGTGCTGCGCCCGGCGTGGATGAAGCCGGGTTGATCGGCGTGGCGTCGGGCTGCATCGGTCAGCAGATTCCCGAGGTTCATGACGGTGGTCAGCATAAGCAGGTGCTTTGAAGAATGAGAAGTGGAGAGACCCCACATCGGGGGTCCAGGTTATTGGATGCCGTTCAGCGGCGTGCTTCGAGGATGCTCAAATAGTTGGTCACCGCCGCGCCGCCCATGTTGAAGACGCCGGCCGTGCGCGCATTCGGAATCTGCATCGCACCGGCCTGGCCGGTCACCTGCATGGCCGCCATCACGTGCATCGACACACCCGTCGCGCCGACCGGATGCCCCTTCGCCTTCAACCCGCCCGAGGCGTTGACCGGCAGGCGTCCTTCTTTCGTCGTCACGCCGTCGAGAATCACGCGCGCGCCCTGGCCCGGCTCTGCAAGACCCATGGCTTCGTATTCGATCAACTCGGCAATCGTGAAACAGTCGTGCGTTTCAACCAGCGACAGATCGTCGAGCGTCATGCCGGCTTGCGCCAAGCCTTGTTTCCACGCGAGCCGCGCCCCTTCGAAGGCGATCGGATCGCGCCGCGAGAGCGGAAGATAGTCGCTCACCTGGACCGTCGCGCGAAACTCGACCGCATGACGCGCGCGCCGCGCGATGTCCGGTGAAGCAATGATCAATGCCGCCGCGCCGTCCGAGATCATCGAGCAGTCGGTACGCTTCAGCGGCCCAGCGACGAACGGATTCTTCTCCGACGGCGTGCGGCAGAAGTCATAGCCGAAATCGCGGCGCATATGGGCATACGGATTCGACACACCGTTGTGATGGTTCTTCGCGGCAATCGCAGCGAGTGCGTCCGACTGATCGCCATAGCGATCGAAGTACGTTTGCGCGAGCTGGCCGAAAATACCCGCGAAGCCGCCCGGCACGTCCGCCTCTTCGCTCGCATACGAGCACTTTTGCAGCACCTTCCCAACTTCGGCGGTCGGCAGGCTCGTCATTTTTTCGTATCCGATCACCAGCGCGCAGGTCGAGCGTCCCGAGCGGACCGCATCGAGCGCGGAATACACCGCAGCCGAGCCGGTCGAGCACGCGTTTTCACAGCGCACGGTCGAGGTGAAGCGCAACTCAGGAATCGCGTTGAAGACCAGCGCCGACGGAAAGTCCTGGTAGACGAAGCCGCCGTTGAAGGTGCCCACGTGAATCGAATCTATCTGATCGGCGTCGATGCCGGCGTGATCGAGCGCGCCGAGCGCGGTATCGGCAATCATGCGCTCGATATCGAGTGCATCGAGTTTGCCGAACGGGATGTGGCTCCATCCGATGATGGTCGGTTGCATTGCGAACGACTCCTTGACTGAGTTGGCTGCGACATGGCCGATCTCCATGCAAGACCCAGGCCAATCGGTCCCGGCCACGATGCGGACGGCACGACGCGTGGGCAGCGCCCGCCGCGCCAACGCTCGCCAGGCCAAGCAACGGCAGCCGATCCCGCCCCTGCACGGCGCGTGAACCCGCCGTTCAATTCGCCGTATGCGTGCGACACAAAGCGTGCGACAGGTGTCGCATCCGCTCGACACCTGGACCCTCTCTTCAGCCTGGCAATAACCCTCGTGTGCGGCGTCGACGCCAACACCCGCGCCGCTTGCGCCAAATGGCATCCAATTTGCTTTTAGTTGGGCACCCGCTTTCGACGCGGCAAACATAAAACCCAGGAGACAGACGATGAGCGTTACCACCCGGCGCGACTTTCTCAAATGCGCCTCTCTTGCCGCCGCCGCTTCGTTTGCCGGCCTGCACGGCCGCAACGTGCACGCTGCGGAGTTCACTCTCAAGTACGCGAACAACCTGCCGGCCACCCATCCGATGAATATCCGCGCGAAAGAAGCCGCCGCGCGCATCGCGTCGGAAAGCAAAGGACGCGTCGATTTCCAGGTGTATTCCAACAACCAGTTGGGCAGCGACACCGACATGCTGTCGCAAGTCCGCTCGGGCGCGATCGACTACTTCACGCTGTCGCCGCTGATTCTCGGCACCCTCGTGCCGGCTGCGCAGATCACGGGCGTCGGCTTCGCGTTCAAGGACTACGGCCAGGTGTGGCCCGCGCTCGACGGCGCACTCGGTGCGCGCGTGCGCCAGGAGATTGCGAAGACGTCGGTGTTCGCGTTCGAAAAGATCTGGGACAACGGTTATCGCCAAACCACCACCAGCACCAAGCCGATCCACCTGCCGGGCGACCTGAAGGGCATCAAGCTGCGCGTGCCGATGAGTCCGATCTGGACGTCGATGTTCCAGGCACTCGGTGCGTCGCCGGCAAGCATCAATTTCTCCGAGGTGTATTCGTCGCTGCAAACGCGCGTGGTCGAGGGCCAGGAGAATCCGCTCGCCACCATCACCGCGGCCAAGCTTTACGAAGTGCAGAAGTATTGCTCGATGACCAATCACATGTGGGACGGCTTCTGGTTCCTCGTGAACAAGCAGTCGTTCGCGCGCCTGCCGAAAGACCTCCAGGTCATCGTGCAGAACGCCGTCAACGACGCGGCCATGCAGGAGCGTGGCGACGTCGCGAAGTTGAACGCGTCACTGATGCCCGAGCTGAAAGCGAAGGGCCTGCAGTTCAACGATGTCGATATCAATGCATTCCGCCGCCAGTTGACCACGACGGGCTTCTACGCCGACTGGCACAGGAAGTTCGGCGACGACGCGTGGACTGCCCTCGAAACATACACCGGCAAACTCGCCTGACGCACCATGCATCTGACCTTGACGAAGAAACTGGAAAACGACGGCTGGCTCGCGCGCGGCCTGACGACGGCCGTCGATTGGGTGATGCACGGCGTAGGCGCGGTGGCGGCCTGCCTCGTCGTCGCCGAGACGGTGATTCTGCTGTGCGGCGTGATCTTTCGTTATGGGCTAAACCAGCCGCTGATCTGGTCCGACGAACTCGCGTCGATCCTGTTTAGCTGGCTGGCCATGCTCGGCGCCGTGCTCGCCTTGCACCGCGGCGCGCATATGCGACTCACTGCGATCGTCACGCGCCTGCCGGAGAAATGGCGCGGCTGGCTCGAAGCGGTCAGCGCGCTGACGGTCTGCACCTTCGTCGCGCTGATCATCACGCCGGCCATCGAGCACATGAACCTGCAGATGCCGGTCAGCACGCCCGCTTTGCAGTTGCCGGACGGCTGGCGTTGCGCCGCGTTGCCGGTCGGCGCGGTATTGATGCTGTTGGCGGCACTCGCCCGCATCGCACGTGAAGTGAGTCCGGGACAGTTCGCCGGCGCCTTGCTCACTGCGGGGGCAATCGGCGCCGGGTTGTGGATCGCGCAACCTTATCTGCTCGCGCTCGGCAACCTGAACCTGATCGTATTCTTCGTCGTGCTAGTGGGACTGTGCGTGGCGGGCGGCGTGCCGATCGCATTCAGCTTCGGCACCGCGACGCTCGCCTATCTGGTGCTGATGACGCATGCGCCGCTCGGCATCGTCGTGAGCCGGATGGATGAAGGGATGGCGAATCTGGTGCTGCTGGCGGTGCCGCTGTTCGTGCTGCTCGGCGCCTTGCTGGAATTGAGCGGGCTCGCGCGTTGTCTGATCGACTTCATGGCTGCGTTGCTCGGTCATGTGCGCGGCGGCCTGCAGTATGTGCTGCTCGGTGCGATGTTTCTGGTTTCCGGCATCTCCGGTGCGAAAGCCGCGGACATGGCAGCGATTGCGCCCGCGCTCTTCCCGGAAATGCAACGACGCGGCGCCAAGCCCGAGGAACTGGTCGCGCTGCTGTCGTCGACCGGCGCAATGACCGAAACGATTCCGCCAAGCCTCGTGCTGATCACGATCGGCGCGGTGTGCGGCGTGTCGATCACCGCGCTGTTCGTTGGCGGGATCATGCCGGCCGTGGTCGCGACGATCGCAATCGGCTTCGTCTGCTGGCGGCGCGCGCGGCACGAACCACCGAGCAACAGCACGCGCGCGCCATGGCGCACGATTCTGCGCACCTTTGTGATTGCACTGCCCGCGCTCGCGCTACCGATGCTGATTCGCGTGGTGGTGATCGAAGGCGCGGCCACTGCCACTGAAGTGTCGACCATCGGTATCGCGTACACGCTGATTGCGGGCGTGCTCCTGCATCTGTGCGGACGCCGGATCGAATGGCGCCGCCTCTATTCGCTGCTGCTCGATACCGCGAGTCTGTCCGGCGCCATTCTGCTGATCATCGGTTTGGCCACCGCGATGGCCTGGGCGCTGACGCAATCGGGCTTCTCCGCGTCGCTGGTGGCGGCGATGGAACAGATACCGGGCGGTCCGCGCGCGTTTCTGTGCGTCTCGATTGTGTTGTTCGTGGTGCTCGGCAGCGTGCTCGAAGGCATCCCCGCGATCGTGCTGTTCGGGCCGCTGCTGTTTCCGGTGGCGCGGGCGCTCGGTATTCACGACGTTCACTACGCGATGGTCGTGATCCTCTCGATGGGACTCGGTCTGTTCGCGCCGCCGATGGGCGTCGGCTTCTATGCCGCGTGCGCAATCGGCAAGGTGTCGCCGGATCGGGTCGTGAGCCGCGTGTGGGGTTATCTCGGCGCGCTGTTCATCGCGCTGCTGGTGGTCGCTTTCGTGCCGTGGTTGTCGATTGGGTTTTTGACGACGTGATTGCCCTTTAGCGCCTGTTTTTCGACCTGCGCTTTTTGATAGCTGCTTTTTGATCTCTGTTTTGAAGCCGATTTCTTTCCACTGTTTCCCATCATTCGAGAGTTCGCAGTGAACCTGAATACTGAAACTTCCCGTCGTGGCCGGTCTTCCCTCAACCATCCGCGCGTCGCGCTCGTCACGGGCGGCGGTAACGGGATCGGCGCGGCCATTTCGCAACAGCTTGCTGAAGCCGGGCACATCGTCTTCATCGGCGACATCAACGCGCATGCAGCGAACGATCTCGCGGGTTCTCTCTGCGCGGCGGGTCACGAAGCGTATGCAGTACAACTCGACGTGTCCGCACCGGCCTCGATCGACGCCGCGTTCAACGCCATCGAGAACCAGTTCGGCCGCTGCGACATTCTCGTGAACAACGCCGGCATCGCCAAGACGTTTCCGTTTCTCGACTATCCGGTCGAACACTGGCGCAAAGTCTTCGACGTGAACGTGACTGGGCCGATGCTCTGCGGCCAGCACGCCGCCCGGCTAATGCGCAAGACCGGCTGGGGACGAATCGTGAATATCGCCTCCGTCAGCGGATTGCGCGCGAGTTCGGGACGCACCGCCTACGGCACGTCGAAGGCCGCAGTGGTCGGGCTCACCCGGCAGATGGCGATTGAGCTCGCTGAATACGGCATCACGACCAACGGCGTCGCGCCAGGGCCGATCGACACGCCGATGACACTCGATCTGCATTCGCAAGTCGCGCGCGACAATTACACGCGTGCGGTGCCGGCGAAGCGCTACGGCGTCCCGGCGGAAATCGCCGCCGTGGTCGGCTTCCTGTGCTCCGAGCAGGCGTCGTATGTGAACGGCCAGACAGTACCGGTGGACGGCGGTTTCATGGCGGCGGGTGTGCTGGAGATTTAGGGGGACGCCATCACCGGCGGCGAGCACACGCCGACCGGTGATGGACTACCCGTCACAGAGTGGATCGCAATGGCGGCGGCAGCGCAGCCAACCGCAAATTTTCGACACCCTCCGCGAGCGCAAGCGTCGACTGCTGCCCGTCGCGCAGGCGAATACTGATCGTCCGGTCGCGCTCATCGCGCGAACCAACTGCGACGAAAATCGGCACCTGCTTTTCCCTTGCATCGACGATCTTCTTCTCCAACCGCTCGGGTCGGTTGTCGAGCAGCGCCCTGATACCGGCTTCGTCGAGCGCCTGCATCACTTCCTGCGCGTAGGCCGCGTTCGCATCGCTGATCGTCGCGACCACGACCTGCTCCGGCGCGAGCCACACCGGCAGCCATCCTTCGTGATGTTCGAGCAGCATCGCGATGAAACGCTCCATGCTGCCAAGCACCGCGTGATGAATCATCACCGGCCGCTCGCGTTCATTGCGCTCGTTGACGTACTCCGCATCGAGCCGCTCGGGCAGCACAAAATCGAGCTGAATCGTGCCGCATTGCCAACTGCGTTCACGGCTGTCCGTCAGATGAAACTCGAGTTTCGGGCCGTAAAATGCGCCCTCGCCTTCGAGGATGTCGAACTCGAGACCCGCTGCACGCGCCGCATTTGCGAGCGCATCTTCCGCGTGATCCCACGTTTGATCGTTGCCCGCGCGCATCGCGGGCCGCGTGGCGAGCGCTACTTTGAAGGCTGGGAAGCCGAGGTCCGCGTAGACCGTCCGCAACAGCGAACAGAAGCTGACGACTTCGGCTTCGATGTGTGCCTCCGTGCAGAACACATGCGCATCGTCCTGCACGAATGCACGCGTACGCTTGAGCCCTTCAAGCGACCCCGAGGGCTCGTCACGATGACACGCGCCGAATTCGCTATAACGAACCGGTAACTCACGATACGACCGCACGCGCTGGTTGAACACCTGCACGTGACACGGACAACTCATCGGCTTCAGACACAGCGCGCGCCCTTGTTCCGCATCGCGTGCTTCAGCGCCACCCCGTTCCACAGGGCCTTGCTCCGCTTCGGCAAACGAATACATCGCCGCGCCAAACTTCTCCCAATGGCCGCTTTTCTCCCACAACGAGCGCGCCAGCAATTGTGGCGTACGGATCTCCCGAAAGCCCGCGCACCGCATGCGAGCGCGAATATAGTCTTCCAGCACGCGGTACAGCTCCCAGCCACGTGGGTGCCAGAAAACCATGCCGGGGCCTTCTTCCTGCTGATGGAAGAGGTCGAGTTTATTGCCCAGTACACGATGATCGATGTCGTTCACAGTCATGCTCCGTTTGGTTGGATGTTGCAAATCCTGTAGATGGATGCCGCAAACGGAGGTCCAGAAACGCCAAAGGCCCCGTCCGTTTCCGGCGGGGCCTTTGGTGGTCTGCCACAGCTTCTTGCTTCTAGCGTGCGCAACCTCCAGACGACCCGCCGGTGAAGGTGGTCGTCGTGGTGGTGACGGCAGCGAAGGGAATCGAGTGGAAGTCCATGGATCGACAGTAAACGATTTTGTGAGGACACGTCAATCGCAATCTCGACGAGCACGTGCTCTCGCGGTCACTGCTGGCCGCAGCCGATGTCGCCTTCTGCGCAGTGCAATTGCTCGTCGAGCAGCTTGGTTTGCGCTTCTGTGAGGCGGCTCAGGCAATACAAGTGAATCATCGGCTGGGCGCTGTAGGATGTCGGCGACGAAGTCTGGAACTCGCATTGCGCGTCGCGATAGGCGACCCATGCGCGCTCGGCCCTCTGCAATCGCGGTTTGCCTTGCGGGCTGACCTTCTTCAGCAACTTGCTGTAGGTCTCGTTCAGTTTCTTGTCGGCCGCCTGATAGTCGAGGTCGGCGCACTGGTTGAGTGTGGCCTGATCGGATGCGTTCTTGCAATCGATGGTCTCGGCGTGGGCGCGGATGCCAACAAACAGAAAAGGCGTGGCAAGAATGAATAGTCGCTTCATATGCGGTCTCCGGACTTGAGCGACGACAGCATAAACCACTGCGCCATGCGGCACGTCTCAGTCCGCGCGACGGCGTCGCAGCGCGAGCCGCGAACGCGACGTCAACATCCCGATGTTAAACGTGAGGGCAATCAGGATAACCGCGCCGCCGATCAGGCCGAACGCCGAAGGACGCTCGCCTAAAATCAGCCAGATCCAAACCGGTCCGAGCAGTGTTTCGAGCAACAGAATCAGGCTGAGCTGTGGCCCTGCAAGAAAGCGCGTGCTCAAACCGATCAGGCCGAATGCGATCGGCACCACTACGCCAGCCTCAATGCCCATCCAGTGCCATTGCAGGTTGTCGACGAAGCCCACGCGATCAAGCAACGGTAGCACGGCACACGCGCTCAGCAGACCACCGGCGGCGGGCGCCAGCGCCATGTTTGCGGCACTCTTGCGGGAAACCACAAAGGCAGCGCTCATCGCCAATGCGCTCGCCACTGCCATGGCGTTCCCCGAGGTCTGTAGGTCACCGATGCTGCCATGCTGAACCAGGCCGATGCCGCCGAGCGCCACCAGCATCGCCAGCCAGGTCGGCGCGGGTGTCCGTTCGCTCAGCGCCAGACGAGAAAGCAGCGCCGCAAACAGTGGCGTCGCGGAAATAATGAACAGCACACCTGCGGCATCGGTACAGCGCAGCGCGTACACGAAAGATAACGAAGCGCTCCCGTAGCAAAGCGACGCCAACCAGAACAGACGTTGCTTGATCGAGCACGCCAACAGGGTTCTTCCACGCGTAAAGCAAATACATGCGGCCACGCTGGTGGCGAACATGAATACGCCGCGCCAGAAGGCAATCTGCAGCGGATCGACCGGACCGACGAGACGGACCAGCAAGGTGTCCACACTCAGAATCAGCACACCGGAGCATGCATATAGAACGCCGCGATGGCTGTCGCCGCCCATGCGAGTCACTTTAGAAACGGCTTGACGTAGCGCTCCAGCATCAGCGTGACAGCTTCGCGAGTGTATTGCTGGGCCTGCGGTGCCTTGCTGGCCCGCGGACCTGCCACGTTCAGCGTTTCGATGTTATGCCGCTCCATGAACCGTCCGATCTCTTCAGCCGCCGTGGCTTGCGGCGTCACAGCGGAGTCTATGGTCTTCACCGGCTTGCCTCGCGCCACGCACCACTCATAAGTTTCGAGCGTGCCGCCGCTCAAACTGCCAGAGTGGATCACCACCGTGCCATCGGTATCGAGCAGATTCCGCAGCGTCCGCTCTTCATAGCCTGCGTTGGGAAGTTCGGTCAGCGGATACCGCTCCGGTATCGCGCCATCCTCTGCCAGTCTTCCCGCCGGGCACCATCCACCGCAGGGAAATTGCATCTCCAACGCGGCGTCCAGCGCGCCGCGGTCGACGCCGGTTTGTCCGCCGGAAACGATCCGTTTCAACAGGCTCACCATGTTTACTCCCGAATGTTCTTCTAACGACACTCCGCGATTTGCAGCGGAGCGTCGGGTCTCCATCGCGCGCCTCGTCAGCGCGCAATTCTTATTGCCACTCGATCGTTGCAGGCGGCTTATCGGTGATGTCGTAGACAACCCGGCCAATGTCCATTTGATCGGTAATCTTCTTTGATATTTCCGCCAGGTATGGAAACACCTTGCGCGAGAAATTCGCGGTCATCGAGTTAGTCGACTCCACCGCGCGAATCACAATGGCCTGTTCGTTCTTCACGTGTTTGTCGCCCTTCACGCCGAGGCTCGGCACGTCGACAAGAATGCTGAATGCCATCCACACGTCGCGCGACACGGGCGAGTTGTTGATCACGTCCTCGACAATCTCGGTGGACTGGCGAACGAGTGCGACCCGCTCACGCGTCACCTCTCCTTGTACGCGAATTGCAAAGCCCGGACCTGGAAACACTTTCTTATGCACGACGTAGTCGGGCAATTCAAAGTAAGTACCGATCTTGCGCACCTGATCCTTGAACAGATAGCGGAGCGGTTCCAGCATGTCGAAGTTCAGTCGCTCTGGCAATCCGCCGACATTGTGGTGCGGCTTGATCTGCGAAGAGAACTTCGTCACGCCGCTTTCCACTACGTCCGACCAGATCGTGCCTTGCGCGAATACTTCGGCATGCTGCTGCTTCGCGACGACTTCAAATGCGTCGATAAATGCCTTGCCGATCACCTTGCACTTCTGGAACGATTCCGTCACACCGGTTAAGTCACCGAAGAATCGATCGGCCTCACGAATGATCTGCAGATGGATATCGTTATCGGCGCAAAACCGCTCGACTTCGAATTCAGTCTGAGTGGGCATCAGGCCGCTATCAACATAGATTGCGACCAGTTGGTCTTTAGCGACGCTCTGCCGGATCAGCTTCGTCATCACATAAGAATCGACGCCGCCCGACAAGCCGACAATGATGCGGCGATCCTTGACGAACGCCTTGATCTCCGGAATCTTCTGTTCAACGAACGCCTGCGGAGTCCACTTCTGTGCCGGCTGCGCGCCACAGATGCGAAATGCAAAGTTAGTGAGCATCGCCGTACCGGATTCGGTGTGCGACACCTCCGGGTGGAACTGCAAGCTATACAAGCGCCGCTTTGGATCTTCGAGCGCGGCAATCGCGCCGCTCGCGCTGCGCGCAATGACGCAGAACGCTTCGGGTACGGACAACACGGAATCGTTGTGGCTCATCCACACGGTAATCTGCCGTTGTTGCACGCCCGCGAACAACTCACCAGCTTCGAGCACGTCCACTTTGGTGTCGCCGAACTCCGACTGTTCCTTGCCGACGCTGCCGCCATACAAACTCGCAAGCAACTGATGACCATAACAGAGTCCCAGCACCGGCAGACCCGTTTCGAGCCAATCACGGTCGAACGCAATCTCGTTCAACTTCACGGAAGACGCGCCGCCCGAGAACACAACGCCCTTTAACTGCCGTCCACCGTCGCGAACATAGTCGCGATACTTCAGATCCGCAGGCACGATCTCAGTGGGAACACCGATCGAGTCGAACGCAACCTTGATCAAATGGGTGTACTGGCTACCGAAATCGAGTACAACAATCATGTCCTGGCTCATATCAATTGACTCCGCTTTCCTTTACCTGTTTTTCAATAAATCGTTCGATCTCTTCAGCATCCCGCAGGCCGAACTTGCCGTTCTCGACAGCGGCTCGTACAAGGCAGCCGATCTGCGCAATCGACGTGATTTTGGTTACCCGCAAGCGGTGCTTGATGAGGGCGTCGAGGCCGTAACTCAGGATCGTGTACAAATGAATTTCGCCCGCAAACTGGCGCAGGTAGTCGACCACCGGTTCGACCGTCCGGCCCGACACCAGCGTATCGTCGACAATTGCGATCTTGCTGCCGTGTTTAGGATCGCTGCCCACGAGCCGGCCGCCTTCCGCATGCCGCTTTTCGTCCTTCCGATAGAGCGACAACGGGGCTGCCAGATTGTCCGAACAACGCGACGCAAAATAACTGCCTCCGCTTTCCAGCCCGCATACATACGTAATGCCGTCTTTCTCCATCTGTTCGGACAACAGATTAGCCAGTGTCTCCCTGACTGGCTTATGCGGCAGCGTATTTTTGAAATTGATGTGAATGGGTGAACGTCGGCCGGGTTTTACTTCGATATAACGCTCGGCACGATACGCAATGACGTCTTCCGTGTTGAGAATCAGGTCGATAGCGACATCGCTGGGGGACATTTGGCCTCCTGCTTTCTTTTAAAGTTGAAGTCGTCGTACCCGGTCATGTTTGCCTATGACCGGCGCGACGCCGCGCGCGTGCCCCGGCAATCCGCCGTGCGGCACGTCTTGGAGTTCATGAAAGATCGGGTGGGTAACCGCGTCCGCTGCGAGACGCGCTATCGGCGAGCGGGCGATACACCCGTTATCAGACTAGCCGCTACTTCGACGTGAGCCAGACACCGAAGATAATCGCGCCCACGCCAGCCAGCCGCGTAAGGTCCGCTGGGCGCGCGGTCGCGCCCAGCCAGCCAAACTGGTCGAGCAACAGCGACACGATGAACTGCGTGCCGACAATGATGGTGAATGCCGTGGTCAGGCCGAGCCGCGAAGCTGTGTAGCCGATCGAGCCGGCGATCACGAGTCCCAGCACACCGGCGGTCAGCGCGTACCAGGGCACGTCCATCCATGCTCTCGTGCTGCCGTCGCGAAGCGTGAAAAGCAGAACGATTGCCAGTAAGGCACCGCTTGCGTAATTGACGAAAATACCACCGGTGGTACCGATGCTCTTTTCCATGACGCCCATAAACTGGCCCTGTAATGCCACGGCGCATCCGCCCAGTACAGCAACCGCAGTTAATCCAATCACATTGCCGGACATAATATCCACATTCAAATCATCAGCATAAGTTGACAGGACGGAATTTTTATTCTTCCGCAGATGACGCGCGATTTATCGATTGCCAGGCCCGAATGCCTGTCGTATAAGCGAACTCGGCACAGTATCTACTTGTCCGGTTAAAACCTGAAACGCTATATTTTCACTTCTGCTGTTAAATCGTTTCACAGTGAGGAGCGTCTTGTGCTGTCGATAGAATCGCTGCAACTGGTCGACCTGATTGCCCGAACCGGCAGCTTTACCGCTGCGGCGAAGGCATTGCATCGGGTGCCGTCGGCGGTCAGTTATGCGGTCCGGAACATCGAAGAGGAACTCGGCGTCGAGCTGTTCCGGCGCCTGCATCGCACGGTTGTATTGACCGAGGCCGGCCGCCATTTTGTCAACGAAGCGCGCGGCATGCTCAACAAGATCGACGAAATAAAACGCGAGACGCTACGCGTGGCCAACGGCTGGCAGCCGAGCCTGTCTATTGCGCTCGACAACATCGTCTGCGCGGACAGGATCAGCGCGTTGATGGCGGACTTCTACCGGCATTTCGACAATGTAGAGCTCATCGTGAGCATCGAAGTGTTCAACGGCGTATGGGAAGCGCTGGCCACCGGTCGCAGCGATATCGCAATTGGCGCGACCACGGCCGTGCCGGTCGGCGGAGAATTTCAGTTCAGGGACATGGGTTCGATCGAATGGGCGTTTCTGGTGAGCAGGCATCATCCGCTCGCCGCGGTCACAACGCCCTTGAGCAATGAAGTCCTGGCGGTGTTTCCGTCGATCTGTCTTGAAGACACGTCGCGGGATATTCCGAAACGCACGACCTGGCTGCTGCCGAATCAACGCAGGCTGGTCGTGCCCGACTGGCAGCGCGCGATCAATTGCTTCACCGAAGGTTTAGGGATCGGCTACATGCCGGTACATCTTGCAAGGCCCTATGTCGAGTCCGGCGCACTGGTGGAAAAGACGGTCGAGCATCCGAAGGCGCCCGCACCATGTTGCGTCGCCTGGTATGGCGGCAAGACGCCACCGGTGCTGGAATGGGTGCTCGATTATCTCGGCGACAGCGAGAAACTCCATCGCGAATGGATATCGTGAGCGAGCCGGCGTCACTACCCGGCGGCCTCAGTCCCACGTACTATAGCGGGACAGGAGATTGGCCGCCGCGCACGGCAGCCCTTTCGATCCACCATCCAGACCGACCGAGCCCTTCACCTTGACCATTCACATCCGCCACGCCCACGCGCCCGACGCCGCCTTGATTCTCCGCTTCATCACCGGACTCGCGGTGTATGAAAAAGCAGAGCACGAAGTTGTCGCGACCGTTCAAGACATCGAAACAAGCCTGTTTTCCGCCACATCCACGGCGAAGGCTTTGATCTGCGAAATGAACGGCGAGCCGATCGGCTTTTGCGTCTATTTCTTTTCCTATTCGACGTGGCTCGGCAAACAGGGGCTCTATCTGGAAGACCTGTACATATCGCCGGCATCGCGTGGCAGTGGCGCGGGCAAACAGATGCTGCGCCACCTCGCGCAAATTGCATGCGAAACAGGCTGTGGGCGCTTCGAATGGAGCGTGCTCGACTGGAACGAGCCGGCAATCGGTTTCTATGAATCGATCGGCGCGAGCGCGCAAAGCGAATGGGTTCGCTACCGGCTGGCAGGCGATGCGCTCACGGCGTTTGCCGGGGGCAATAGTTGAAACACGCCTGGCCTTCGAACAAAAACATCGCCGATAGTCAGTGACACGCGCCTTGTTTATCTGCAGCAAGAACCGCCTGCGCAGCCCGACGGCCGAGCAGGTGTTCGCTGCGTGGCCTAACGTCGAAACCGATTCGGCCGGACTTGGTGCGGATGCCGACGTGCAGCTTTCGCCCGAGCAGCTTCGCTGGGCCGACATCGTCTTCGTCATGGAGAAAGCGCACCGAGCGAGGCTATCGGCAAAATTCCGCGCGTGTTTAAGCGGCAAAAAAGTGATTTGCCTCGACATCCCCGACGACTATGTGTTCATGCAGCCCGAGCTCGTCGCGCTACTGGAGCAGAAGGCGGGCAGATTCCTAAGGCAGAAATAGCGGCGTGGGCGCGCCGCCGCTAACCGATTAACCCGCGGCCCCGCTCGCTACCGGCGCGACTTCAAACGCGTCGCCCGTAGCGAAGAAGGTCCCGCCCGCCACGTAATGGCACGTACGCAGATCGGGGTCGTCGCCGAAATGCCAGCGGTTGTTCGAATACACGCGGCTGTCCGCGTAGGCGGCGACCACCTCACCAATGATCAGATCGTGCCGCTGGCTATCGTCGGGGATGACCTTGCATTCCATCCACGTGATACAGCCGGCCAGCATCGGCACATCGATTTCTTGCGCAGGGAAGGTTTCGAGATCGAAGGCCGAGAACTTGTCGAGTTCAGCACCCGCGTTCGTGCCGACTGCCAGCGTCTGCGCGGCGAATCCGCGGCTCGGCAACTGCAGCCCAAACACGCCGCTCGCTTCGATCAGTTGCCGCGTGAGCGTGCGGCTATCGACCACCACGACGACCTTCGGCGCGGTGAAATCGAGCGGCATCGCCCACGATGCCGCCATCACGTTCGAGCGGCCGCCGTGCGCGCTGGTAATGATGGTGACGGGTCCATGATTCAGTAACTGCGTGGCGCGCGACAATGCCACGGGTTCCCGGGTGACTTTCATACGTGCTCTTCCGCGTCAAATGGATCAGACAGATTGTAGCGGGGACACGCGAAACGGGTGAGGCAAGCCGTCAACTGCGCCGGTTCCAGGCGAAAATGCAAAACAATCAAACCGTTGGAGAGACCGTGCGCGTCGTCTGCTTGCATACCGTTGACAGCAATATCGCCCTGTTCGACACGGCCGCCCGCGCCGCCGGATTCGAGGCGCTCGTGTTGGCCCATGTGGTTCGCGCCGACTTGCTCGCCGCCGCAGTCCACGCAGCCACACTCGCAGCCTGAAGCGCGATGTTTGCCGAATACATCGTCAAGTGGGACCTGCTGCCGGACGGCGAACCGGTCCGCACGCACAGCAGCCGCCTGTTGCCGGTTCGCCAGCATGGCGTCGCCGCGATGCTGAAAGTTGCGCAGGAACCCGAAGAGAAATTCGGCGCGCGGTTGATGGTGTGGTGGGACGGCGACGGCGCGGCCCGCGTGCTCGCCCATGATGCCGACGCCCTGCTGCTGGAGCGCGCCGAAAGCAATCACGCGTTAGTGGACCAGGCCCGCATGGGCAACAGTGAGGCGGACGACCACGCCATCGACATTCTCTGCGCCGCCGCTGCACGACTCCACGCACCGAGAAACAAACTCCCGCCTGAACTGATCGGCTTGCCGCGCTGGTTCCAGAGCCTCTGGCCCGCGGCAGCGCAATACGGTGGCTGGCTCGCAGACAGTGCCGCCGCCGCACACGCCCTGCTCTCTACACCACAAGACCTGGTCGTGCTGCACGGCGATATTCATCATGGGAACGTGCTCGATTTCGGCGCGCGTGGCTGGCTGGCGATCGACCCGAAGGGTCTGTATGGCGAGCGCGGCTTCGACTACGCAAACATCTTCTGCAATCCGGACCAGGCGTCCGCGCTAATACCCGGACGGTTCGAGCGGCGCGTCGAACGCGTGGCGCAAATCGCCGGACTCGAAAGGCAGCGCTTACTGCAATGGATTCTCGCGTGGTCAGGTTTATCCGCGGCGTGGATTCTCGAAACAGGCGAGACGCCGGACGTGGATATCGACATCGGCGGAATGGCGGCAGAAGCGCTGAAGCGGAAGTGACCGCAGGGAACTGGAGAGGAAACCACGGGTAGGTGGAGAGGCCACGCCAGTGCGTGAGCACCAGTTACCGAGGCCAGCATCGATTCTGGCTATTGGCGAAGTGGTCCGCCCTACGCTCGTGCGGGTTCCCGAAGTGGTTCGAAATCCCGCGTCAGACACGCTTTCGTATACGCATCAATGTAATCCATCATGGCGTCGGCCGCGAGGCCGGCTGCTCGCTCGTCGCCAGCGGCGATCGCATTTGAGACGTCGCTGTGCAACCGGCTCGCCGTTTTCAAGTCGTTGAGGTACTGGTGTTGCATGTAGTAAAACCGGCGAGATAGCGCATGCAGGGGGGCAATGGCCTCGGCGGCGAACGTGTTGCGCGCCAGTTGCGCCATGAGCTGGTTGGCGACGTACAAACTGCGCAAATACGCTAGAACGTCCCCGGATTCACCCGCGGCCTCCAGCGTAGCGGCGGCCGCGCGCATCTGTTCCCGTTCGTTCGGGAGGGCCCGGCGGGCTGCCCGCTGGGCGATTAGCCGCTCCAGTTCGCGGCGCGTTTCCA
This sequence comes from Paraburkholderia sediminicola, assembly GCF_046027825.1. GTDB lineage: Bacteria > Pseudomonadota > Gammaproteobacteria > Burkholderiales > Burkholderiaceae > Paraburkholderia > Paraburkholderia sediminicola_D. The sequence continues at coordinate 77,192 of NZ_JAQQDU010000009.1, read as the reverse complement.
GCACAAGTAACTGCTCGTGAATATTGGGCGTGGTGATCATGATCCCGTGGCGCGGGACGATCTCCAGGAGATGCGCTGCCTCGAGCCTTTGCGCCGCTTCACGCACCGGCGTTCTACCAATTTCGAGTCGCTCGGCCAGCGATACTTCCGACCACACGCTGCCTGGGGCCAAAGCAAGCGTAACGATTAACTCTTCCAGTCTTTGATGGGCCTGCTCGGCGAGCGTGCCAGTTTCTACTGCTTCACCATTCGTCGGCATTGTGCGAGTGTCAGAAATACATTGCTAACATGTTAGCCCCGTACGGACATCCTGTCCAACGGGCTTGGCTGTCGATTGCCGCCTCCTCCACGCTGTCCTCCGCCCCCTCGCCGGCACCTGGCTCTGCGCGGCCCCGTCCCTAATTGTGACCTCGCCACCCGCATCCGGCGGCGCCCGCAGCGTCACGGCGTATTTGCCGCCTATCGCCCCGGCGTACGCATTCTCATGACGTTCAACACCACCAGCGCCGCAGCGTAAACACCAGTTGACGCATCGGTGACCGTTAAATATCGTACCAACATGTTACTGACATATCACAAAAACATCATCGTGAGACGAGTGCACGCGAGACGTACTTGCTCGCGAATTTAAGGAGACACCTATGCGCATGAAAATCAGTTACCGATGGATAGTGGCGATCGCGCTATTGGTCGCGTACAGCATCCAGTTCCTGGACCGTGTGAAAACCAACCTGCTCAATCCGTTTATCGCAGCGGACCTCGGGCTGACCATGGGGGACATCGGTACCGGCACCTTTCTCATGCTCATTTTTTACGGGCCGTCTCAATACATTTCCGGGGTACTGACCGACAAGTACGGCGCCAAGAAGATGTTGATCTTCTCGGTGATCTCGTGGTCGATCATGACCTGGTGGATGGGCTTTCTTCACACCAAATATGAGTATTTCTTCCGGATGGCACTGTTCGGCATGTTGATCGGTACGGAGTACGTACCGTCCGCCCGGATTCTGATGCGCTGGTTCAATAAGGAAGGGCGTGCCCAGGCGCAGGCGCTTCTCTCGTGGGCATGGATTCTCACGCCGGCGTGGGCGAGCATCCTTGCGACGCAAATGGCGGCCCATACCGGAAGCTGGCGTACTGTGTTTTTCATCACCGGTGCACTCGGCATATTTCCGTTGCTTCTGATCGTGTTCTTCGTCTTCGACCGGCCTGAGCAATATCGCGGCATTACCCACGAGGATCTTCAGTACAGCTACAAGGAGGAGATCGAAGCCGGCATTCTGAAAGGCGACAAATTCGAGAATGTGCAGAGTCAGATCCTGAAGCTCAAGAATTTCTCGTTCCTCGACCTTTTCAAGAGCCGTTCCTATATCGCAGTCGTGGTCGTCGACGTCGTGATGCAGGTGACGTATTGGGGCGCGTCGATCTGGATTCCGCTGTATCTCGCTGACAAATTCGGTTTCAAGCTCACGACAATGGGCTATTGGAGCGCGCTCTATTTTGGTGCGGGAGCGATCGGTAGCTTCGTGTCCGCCTACCTCTCGGACAAAGTGTTCCGCGGCAACCGCCGGATCATGATCGCGACGTGTTTCGCCGGCTTGATCCCCTTCGTGCTGACCATTGCCACCATGCAATCCGGCAATCACGCCTTGCTTGCCGTCGTGCTTTGCGGCATGGGCTTCTCCGCCAATATGGCCTGGGGCCCATTCCTGACGGTACCTGCCGAAATCTTCACGCCGGAAGTCTACGGCAAGGCGATGGGATTCGTGAATGGCGTGGGCTACGTCGTGGCCGCCTTCAGCGCCAAGATCTTTGCGAGTCTGATCGTGACGACCAGCAGTGGCAAGGACTACACGCAAGGCTGGATTTTCCTCGCCTGCTGCATCGTGGTCGGCATCGTCGCGTCCTGGTTCATTCAGACCACACCTCGGAGCAGCACAAACAGCGAAGCGGCGTCGGTAACCGAACCGGCCGCAATTCAATAATTCACGTAGGAGGCATCCATGCTCATCACCAAGCGTGACGATAAAGTCGTCGTCCTAACCATTGACCGACCACAGCGCCGAAATGCGTTGGGCACCGAACTCGTACAGTCGCTGCGCGCCGCGCTAAGCGAACTCGACGCCGATCCGCAAGTGCACGCGATTGTGCTGACCGGAAGCACTCCGGGCTTCTGTGCGGGGAGCGATCTTAAAGAACTCGGCACGATGAATCTGACGGAGATGCGCGAGCACGAGGCAGTCACTGCCGCGGTAGCCCGCTCGATCTCCATGCTGAGCAAGCCTGTCGTGTGCGCCGTTTCGGGCTTCTGTCTGGGCGGCGGGTTTGCGCTGGCCGCGGCATGCGATCTCGTCGTGACCGACGCAAGCTGCCGTTGGCACATGCCGGAAGTCCGGATTGGCTGGATTCCTCCCTGGGGTCTGCAATTCCTGTTGGGGCGCTGCACGCCGGCAACCGCGCGGCGCCTCGCCTGGGGCATCGAGGAAATCGACGGCGCCGAGGCGTGTCGCCTGGGGCTTGCGGACTACGTGACTATCGGAGACGACGCACTTCCGATGGCCATGGCCGTCGCGCACTCGCTCGCGGATATGCCGCTACCTGCAGTCGTTGCAACCAAGCGCTATTTCCGTGACAGCTTCGCGGTGCAAGGTGAAATCCGCGACGCGGAAGCCAATCTCCTGTTTGCTGAAAACTGCGGCCATCCGGTCGCCAAGGCGACACTCGCCAAATTCGGGGTGAAAGTATGAGTAAGGTCTGCTCGGCCAGCGAGGCCGTTTCAATGATTCGCGACGGAAGCAACGTCGCCAGTGTCGGCGTGATCGGTTGGATCACGCCCGACAGTATCCTCAAGGCGATTCGCGAACGCTACGATGCCGACGGCTCCCCGGGTAACCTGTCGTTCTACTTCCCGTGCGGCACCGGGGACTCGATGGGAATCAGGGGGATGGACTGGGTCGCAGCGCCTGGACTCATGAAGCGCATCGTCTCCGGCTCGTATGTTAATCCGGTCAACCCGCAAACCGGCCGCCGCCCGGAATTGATGCGCCTGATCCGCGAGAACCAGATTGAGGCGTACAGCTGGCCCATCGGCGCGAGCATGCACTGGTTGCGCGAGGTGGCGCGCAACAGCCCCGGCTACATGACAAAAATCGGCCTTGGCACCTACGTCGATCCGCGCCAGCAAGGTGGCAAGCTGACCGACCGGAGCGAGGAGGATCTCATCCGGCTGGTTGAGTTCGATGGCGAAGAGTACCTGTACTATCCGACCCGCAAGCTCGACGTCGGCATCATCCGGGCAACCAGTGCCGACGAGTTCGGGAACCTGTCGTTCGAGGGCGAGGCGCTGATGTCGTCATCGCTGGCCATCGCGCTCGCGGTCAAGGCTTGCGGGGGGAAGGTCATCGCGCAGGTCGGGAGTGTGACCGGGCGACGCACGCGGGCCGTCCAGGAGGTCAAGATCCCTGGGGTGCTGGTCGACCACATTGTTGTCGATTCCGAGCAGATGATGGTGACGGATACCCATTTCGATAGCGCGTATCTCGGCGGCCAATCGCTGGATTTCAGCCGGCTGGCACCGTTGCCCATGGGCCCCGACAAGGTGGTGGCCCGCCGCGCCGCACGCGAGGTGCCGCGCAAAACCGTCAGCATTTTCGGTTTCGGTGCGTCGTCGGATGCACCGTTGACGATGTGGGAAGACGGCCTTTTCGAAGGCGACAAGATCAACGACTACTGGATGACGACCGAGCACGGCACCTTTGGCGGTCTGGTCATGAGCGGCTGGCAGTTCTCGGCCAACCTGCATCCGGAAGCCTTGCTCGACGGCCTGTCGCAATTCGATTTCATCAACGGTGGCAATTGCAAATTCGCGGCGCTCGCCTTCGCGCAGTTCGATTCGCATGGCAATGTGAATGTCAGCCGGTTCGGGACCTTCAATCCGGGGGCCGGCGGGTTCATCGACATCGCCCACAACGCGCGCGATCTGATTTTCACCGGCACCTTTACCACCGGCGGACTGGTCACCGATATTTCTTCCCAAGGCCTGAGCATTGCTAACGAAGGGCGAGTGCAGAAGTTTGTGAACAACGCCGAGCAGATCACTTACCCCGTGATGAAGAACGTCAGGGAGCGTGGGCAGACTGCCAAGATCATCACCGAGCGCGCGGTGTTTCAGGTCGAGCCCGATGGCCTCGTACTGACGGAAATCGCCCAAGGTGTCGATGTCCGCAAAGACGTGCTCGAGCAGATGGAGTTTCGTCCTAAGCGAATCGCGGAAGAGCTCAAGACGATGGAGTCTGATCTGTTCAAGGCTTGACGATCCTGTCAAACGCGCTCCGACTTGCCGCCCGGCTGTAGCCGGGGGGCGGGTTGGCGGCGTACTCGAGGTATCCCCTTGCGAGAAATACATTCATGACAACGACCCATGTGGCACCCGGCGTTGATAGGCGACCGGTACAGGATGTGCACGCCGATGTACTGGTGGCCGGCGGCGGTGCATCAGGATTGGCTGCTGCGGTGACGGCCGCCCGGCAAGGTTGCAAGGTCGTTCTGGTAGAGCGATATGGTTTCTGTGGCGGCGGCGCGGTCGCCGGACTTTCCGGCACGATCTGCGGCCTGTATGAGGCAAGCGAAGGCAATGCACCACCGCGCCAACTGGTGCATGGTTTTGTCGATGAGTTCATCACGCAGATGGAGGGTCGCGATGGGTTGAGCGCCCCCCTCAAGTACGGCAAGACCTATACGCGTGTCCACGAGCCGCTCGCCTGGCGCGAAACGGCGGACGCATTGCTCACGGAAGCTGGCGTGACGACGCTCTACCATTCAATGGTCACTGAAGTACTGCTCGACGGCGAGCGGGTGGCAGGTGCGCAGCTTTACACGAAGGAAGGCAAGGTGCGGGTGCACGCTGCCGTCACGATCGACGCCACCGGCGACGCGGACCTGGTCTCGATGGCCGGGTTCCCGACCTCCATGGGGCACGACGGTCACGTACAGAATCCCACGATGATTTTTCGGTTGATGGGAGTCGACGTCGAGCGCTTCCTGGCGGCCTATGGCAGCGATACGATCATGCCCACCGAGGTTTCAGCGCAGATCGCCACGGCGAACGCGAGCGGTTATCACCTGCCACGCGCCAAGATATGGCTGTTTCCGACGACGCGGCCGGGCGAATTGCTCTGCAATTGCACGCGGGTGACCGGGGCCGATGGCCGCGAACTCAACGCCGTGCTGTATCGCGATTTCTCGGAGGCGGAATTCGAAGGACGCATTCAGGCACGCGAATATGCGCGCTTCTTCCGCGAGCATCTGGCGGGATGCGAGGCGAGCTGGATGAACGACACCGCCGTGCAGGTGGGGGTACGGCAGACGCGTCAGGCAAGTGGCGTCAAGACCTTGCGTAACAGCGACATCCTGTCTGGTGCCAAGTTTGCGGACGGCATTGCCCGATCACCGTGGCCGATCGAGTTGCATAGCGGAAACCGCCCTCGCGTCGAGTGGCTCCTCAACGACTACTACGAAGTACCATTCGGCTGCTTTGTGCCGAGCCAGGGTGAATCGCTGCTGGTCGCCGGGCGCTGCCTGTCTGCGCAGCATGAAGCGGTAGCGTCCGCGCGTGTGACGGCGCAGTGCTTTTCCTATGGTCATGCGATTGGCCACGCAGCCGCACTGGCCGCCCAGGAGCGCATTGACACCCGGCGCGTTGCCGGAGAGGACATTCGCATTCTGCTCAATCGCGATGGTGCGAGACTGGATTGATGAAGGTGGCCAGGCGGCGCGATCTGTTACGCGGCCCAGCCACCTAGGCATCCCGTCACTCAATGCGGGGCTTTGCCGTTGGGCAGGGCGTCCAGCGGTTTGTGCTGTTCTTCGCCGACTCCAGGGAAGAACGCGTTCCATGCGGCGCGCACGCCCTGAGCCGCGGTGGCCTCCGCGCCGATCGATTCTGCCTCGCCGTCGGCAGCTTTCGACGGATCGGCGGAAAGGCCGCGCCAGTGCGTAAACACCAGCAACGGTTTCTCGGTCCAAACGCCGTCGCCGTATTTCGCAAATGCCGTGTCCCCGCTCGTCAACTGCACCTCATACCAGCCTTCATGCACGGGCGTATGGGCGGCAAGCTCAAACCAAGCGGTCGGTTCGATTTCCTTCATGTCGTCTCCGGTCGAATAGATCGTCATAGATAACCACAACAAAGGCATGCTTCATGCCCGAACCCGGCGGCGGCCCGGCAGGCTCGCGCCGCATGTCACGCGATGTTGCATGACAGTGCGCTGGGCATGACCTGCGGGCGATTTGTCGACGTCGCGCACGTCGAAATCGCCACGCATAAACGACACGATAGCGCGACATGGGCCACGCGGACAAACGTAAAAACTTACACAGCGCGCGTGGTGATCGACTCGCTTACCGACCCGCTTGCTGCCCCATTTTCCGACTCGCCGCTCGATTCACCCGCCATCTCGCGCACCAGCTCAACCAGGACGCGGACGACGGGCGCCAGTTGCCCGGCTGGCGTGCTGCCGTACCCGATCACCAGCCCATTCGTCTCCTCGCGCTGCTGCAATGCAAAACCCGACAGCGCGCGCGGATTGAGCCGCGCGGCGAGCGCACGTTCGGCGAGGGTCCGATCGGAAATGTGCGGCGGCAAGCGAAGCGTCAGATGCATCCCGCAATTGCCCCCCAGAATCTGCGACGGCGCGAAATGCGCGGTGAGCGCGTCGCGCAGCGCCTGCTGGCGCTCGCGGTACAAACGCCGCATGCGGCCCAGATGCCGCCCGAATTCGCCGCTGTCGATGAAATGCGCCAGCGCCAGTTGCTCCAGACGATGCCCGCCGCGCAGCATCTCCTGCAACGCAACCGCCGTGTGCGCGGCGATTGGGCGCGGCAGCACCACGAAGCCGATGCGCAGCGCCGGAAACATCGTTTTGCTGAACGAGCCGACGTACAAAACCGGCGCGTCCTCGACCAGCCCTTGCATGCTGGCGATTGGCTCGCCGGTATGGCGGAATTCGCCGTCGTAGTCGTCTTCGATCAGCCACGCGCCGCAGCGGCGCGCCTGCGCAATCAGCTCCAGCCGGCGCGCCACCGACAACACCGCACCGGTCGGATACTGATGCGCAGGCGACGTGTAAATCAGCTTGGGAGCCTGCGCACGCCAGGCGTCGGGTGGAACCGCGATACCTTCGGGGTCGACCGGCATCGGCAGTATGGTCAGATCGCCGAGATTGAAGGCGGCCTTGGCGCCGCGATAGCCCGGATCTTCCACCCACGCGATGTCGCCCGGATTGGTGAACAGCCGCACGCACAGGTTAAGCGCCTCCTGCGCACCTTCGGTGATCACCACCTGCGCGCCGTCACAGCGGACACCCCGCGCCATCCGCAAATGCGCGGCGATCGCGTCGCGCAGCGCCGGTTCGCCCGCCGGGTCGCCGTAGCCGAGCGCGAGCGGCAACGCACGCTCCATTGAACGTTCAAGCGCGCGCCGCCAGGCAGCGACCGGAAAATGGTCAAGCGCGGGCGTGCCCGGCGTCAGCGGCAGGGTGTTGTCGGCATGGGTGCGCGTCGCCGCGAATTGCTCGACGCGCGCCGCGTAGGTGACCTCCGGCGCGACCGGCGGTGTCCGCGGCTCACCGCGTGCAGAAGGGTTGAAGAGCGGACTCACGCGCGTGCCCTTTTTGTTGGCCACGACATAGCCGACCGCGGCCAGATGCTCGAAGGCGATCACTACCGTGTTGCGCGACACGCCCATCTCCGCCGCCAGCAAGCGTGACGACGGCAGCAGCGACCCCGCCGGCAAACGCCCCGCGAGGATGGCCTGCTGCAAACGTTCGATCAACTGCTTTTGCAGCGGCGCGGGCTTTTCGCTACCGCCCGCGGTGGCCGCAGCGGCCGGGTTGGCGAGCGGGCCAATGATCTCGATCATTTTGGCTGGACCTATCAAATACTGTTCGGCTGGATCTTTTTAACATACCACGTTTGCCGTATCGTTCTCCATAAGCAGCGATCACCCACCTTCGACAGGAGAGCAGACATGGAACCCAGACGTAACGCCTTCGAGCAGCCGATCGGCGCGCCCGTGCCGGGCTGGAGCGGCGCCCAGGCGCCTGGCCGCGCGCCGCTGGTGGGCAGCTATTGCCGGATCGAGCCGGTGGATGTGGACCGCCATGCTGCGGATCTGTACGAGGCCTACAGTTCCGCGCCCGATGGCCGCGACTGGACCTATCTGGCGGTCGGGCCGTTCGAGAGCCTCGCCGCGTATCGCGAGCATCTGACGCGTATGGCCGCCTCCCCCGATCCGCTGCACCACGCGGTGATCGATCTGGCAACCGGCAAGGCAGTCGGCACGCTCGCGCTGATGCGGATCGACCGCGCGAACGGCGTGATCGAAGTCGGGCACGTCACCTATTCGCCGCGCCTGAAGCGCACGCGCATCGCCACCGAAGCGATGTTCCTGCTGCTGAACCACGTGTTCGACGACCTCGGCTATCGCCGCTTCGAATGGAAGTGCGATTCGCTGAATGGACCGTCGCGCACGGCAGCGCTGCGCTATGGCTTTACGTTCGAAGGGATCTTTCGGCAGGCGATCGTGTATCACGAACGCAATCGCGATACCGCGTGGTTTTCGATCATCGACAGCGAATGGCCTGCGCTGCGTCCGAGCTACGCGCGCTGGCTCGATGCCGGCAACTTCGATGCACAGGGCAAGCAGGTTGAGCGGCTGGTTGACCTGATCGCGCAGCAGCGGGCAGCGGCGAGCAAAGGCGGTCAATAAGGCGAGCAGGCGTACCGGTTCGCGGGCCCGGCATGCGCCGGCTCCGCGATTCCGAGACTTCACAGCCTGAAGAAACTAACGAGATTTCAGACGATGTCTCGTGCGGCGGGTCACACCATCCCTGCCGCTCTCCGCAGCATGATGGTCGGCTGGCCTTTGTACGTCGTGCGAAGCTGTTCGCGATAGCCGCACTTGCGCGCGACGTTCAGCGACGGCTGGTTTTCCGGCGCGATGATGCAGGCCGTGTCGCCGCCCGGCCAATGTGCGTCGGCCCAGGCGAGTGCGGCGCGCACCGCTTCGGTCGCGTAGCCGCGATTGTGCACGGCCGGGTCCAGTGCCCAGCCCACTTCAGGCGTCTCCATCAACGAAGGCTCGATCTCGCGGTGGTAGTCGGCAAACCCGACTTCGCCGAGGAACCGGCCGCCGTCCTTTTCCCGCACCACCCAATAGCCGTATCCCAGCATCGCCCAATGTCCGGCGTAGCGCAGCAGGCGCGCCCAGACTTCTTCGCGCGTGAACGGCTTGCCGCCGATATAGCGGATCACTTCGGGATCGGACCACATCGCATAGCTATCGAGGAAATCGTCGCGCGTGTGCGGACGCATGATCAGGCGGTCGGTGGTGAGGAGCGTGGGGCGGGTCGACATAGATGGGCGGGTGGTTGGCATGGACGCTTCTGGCTGGGAAGCGCTGAAACGTGGCTGGGATGATCGCAGATTTTTTGCGCGCCAGGTGCGCTGCCACCATCCTGGCGGCGCTCGCGGCGCGCTGCAAACGCTGGCATGCGAGGGGGCTTCGCCCTACACTCCCTGGATACGCATGCGCAGCCACGCCAGCGCGACAAGCACGGCGAAGACCGGCGTGCGCGACTCGCGCGTCATTGCCACGCTCACCGCCGTTCCGTCCATGAAAGCCCGCTTGCGTTACGTCTCCGCGCTGATCGTGAACCTCGCCTTGCCGTGGCTCGCCTACCGGCTTGCTTTCCCGCACTATGGCCAACTTGGCGCGCTGGTGGCATCGGCGCTGCCCTTGATCGCGTGGATGATCTGGGACCTGGTGCGCCACAGCCATTTCGACGCGCTCAGCGCAATCGTGCTGGCCGGCATCGTGCTGTCGCTGATCGCGATGGCTGCAGGCGGCGGCTCGCGCATACGAGCGCTAGAAGATCCAATGGTCTCGGGGATGATCGGCGTATCGTTCCTCGTCTCACTGGCCTTCCCAAGGCCACTGGTGTTCTACCTCGGCCGCTCGACGATGGCGCGCGAAGATCATCGCAGCGTCGAAAGATACGAAAAGCATTGGCGCGAGCGCCCTACGCTCGTCGCCTATATCCGGTTTATGACACTCGTCTGGGGCCTCGGCATGACGGGCGAGAATCTTTTGCGCACCCTGATCGTCTGGCAATGGCCAAACGATCCGCGCTCGGCGCTCGCCTCCGAGGTGCTGCGTTACGGCGTCTATTCTGGCTTAACGATCTGGACGTTCTGGTGCCGGCGGCGCCTCAGGCAGGACGCCAAGCGCTATCCAGCCGACCCGGCAGACCCGGCCGACGCCACGGACCGTCTGGCGAATTCGTGAAGCAGCCCCTCACGCCAGTTCGAGAAACCGCGCCAGACACGGATTGCGATTAGCCGGCGACCACGCCAGCACCTGCTCGATCAACGGCGCATCGACCAGCGGCCGGAACACCACGCCCGCGAGTTGCATCTTGCGCATCGAAGCGGGCACCAGCGCCACCCCCACGCCTTCATCGACGAGGCTGAGCACGGTCTGCTGCAACTGCACTTCAAAGCGGATATCCGGTTCGAAGCCGCCCGAGCGGCAATGCTCGAGGATGGTCGCGCGCAAGATCGGCGCGACTTCCTCGGACGCCAGCACGAACGGCTCGCCCGCCAGTTGCCCGATTTTCAGACGCCGCGCGCGGGCTCGCGGATGGCTGCGCGACAGCGCAACGCACAAAGGCTCGCGGAGGATCGTCCGGGTCGCGATGCCCTTGTCGGGCACGCCCGGAAACATGATCGCCGCGTCGATCTGTCCGGCCAGCACTTGCGCGGCCAGATCGTTCGAGACGACCTCGCGCAGATTCAGTGCGACCCCGGGAAACGCCGCGCCGAACGCACGCGCATAGCCGGGCACGACGTTGTACGCGGAGCACATCGTGAAGCCGATGGCGAGCTTGCCGGCGTCGCCGTGCGCCGCGGCTTGCGCGTTGCTGACCGCCTGTTCCACGGACGCGAGGATCGCCTTCGCATCGGCGTAAAAGCGCTCGCCGGCCGCAGTGAGCGTGACGCTGCGCGGACTGCGTTCGAGCAGCGTCACGCCCAGGCTCGCCTCCAGTGCTGCCAACTGCCGGCTCAAAGGCGGCTGCGACAGATTCAGGCGTGCCGCCGCCCGGCCAAAATGGCGCGTCTCGGCGAGTGTCACAAAGTAGCGTAGCGGCTTGATATCGATCACGACGCCCTCGGGCTGGATGACGATGCAAAAAAGGTATTGTTGAAGACAAAAAACAGTATTGGATTGTATCAACGCAAGCCACTACGCTGGCGCATCGCTCTGTCCGTCCACGCCTTTTGCATCGATGTTAGCTACTCTCGAGATTCTGCTTCCCGTGTTTGGTTTGATTTTCGCGGGCTTTGCCTGTCGCCGGCGCGGCGTGCTTGGACCGAACTCCGCGTCCGAGCTGAATCGCTTCGTGGTCTGGCTGGCGCTGCCGGCTCTGCTGTTCGACACGATGGCGCACGCCACCTGGCAGCAGCTCTATCAACCGGCTTTCGTCGCGACGTTTTCGATCGGTTGCGTCAGCGTGTTTCTGCTGATTCTCGTCATGCGCTTGATGAGCGGCCGGCATCTGGCGGATGCAAGCGTCGACGCGATTGCCGCGTCGTATCCGAACACCGGCTACATCGGTTTTCCGCTCGGCATGATCGCGTTCGGCTCAGCCAGCCTCACGCCGACCACGATCGCCACGATCCTGGTCGCGTGCGTGCTGTTCGCGCTCGCGATCGTGCTAATCGAAGTGGGCTTGCAGACCGAACGCACGCCGCACAAGCTGGGGTTGAAAGTGCTGGGTTCGCTGGCGCGCAATCCGCTGATCGTGTCGCCGATTGCGGGTGTGCTGTTCGCGAGCACTCACGTCGCATTGCCGCAAAGCGCGGAGACGTTTCTGAAGCTGCTGAGCGGCGCCGCCAGTCCGTGCGCGCTGGTGAGTCTCGGCCTGTTCCTTGCGGAAAAGCGTCCGTCCGAGCCCGGCTCGCGCGGCATCTCGCTGCTGCTGACCGGCTTCAAGCTGCTCGGGCAGCCGGCACTGACCTGGTGGCTCGCGGCGCGCGTATTCGGCCTCTCAGCCACGCTGGTCGAGATGGCTGTCGTGCTGGCCGCGTTGCCCACCGGCACCGGCCCATTCATGCTGGCCGAGTTCTACCGGCGCGAAGCGCACATCACCTCGCGCACGATCTTGCTGTCGACGGTGGGATCGGTCGTCACCCTGTCGTTGTTGCTGCTGCTGATGGGACATCGGCCGTAGGCGCGCCGGGAGAATGCACGGTTTTTGCACCGTTTCGCGCCTCACGCTATGCTTCGCACACGGATCGCCAAGGTCCGCAATCTTTGTGCGCGAACCGCAAACAGCGAACCGAGCCGCCGTGTCCCAAGCCCGCCCACCCGAACTCCACGACGACGCCGACGCCCGCTCGCTCGCACGGCGCTATCCGCGTGGGCTGCGCATCGACCCGCATTCGCACACGTGGGCGCAGGTGCTGTACGCGGTGTCGGGCGTGATGTGGGTGGAAGTCGGCCGCGAAGCGCTGGTCGTGCCGCCGCAGCGCGCGGTCTGGCTGCCCGCCGGCACGGTCCACTCCATTCACATGATGAGCGAGGTAGAGATGCGCAATCTCTATCTGCACGAGCGCAACGTCGGCCACCTGAGCAAGCGCAGCGACGTATTCGAGATCAACGGCCTGCTGCGCGAACTCATCACGTCGATTGCGGAATACGAGCGCACCCATGCTCGGGACGAAACCTATCTCGAAGCCGCCTATCGTCTCGCGATGCTGGAGTTGGGGCACGCGCCGCGCTCGTCGCTGCGCATCGCGCTGCCCGATGCGTCGGACCGGCGGCTCGATGCGTTGTGCCGGGCGGTGATCGAGAACCCGTCGATCGCGATCAGCTTCGAACAGCATGCGGCATCGGTCGGTGCGAGCGTGCGCACGCTGGCGCGCCTCTTCACGCGTGAGCTGGGAGTGGGCTTTGCCGAATGGCGGCGTCAGGTGCAACTGGCGGTGGCCGTGTCAGGCCTGGCCGAAGGACGCTCGGTCAGCAGCATCGCGCGCTCGCTGGGCTTCCAGCCGAGCAGCTTCAGCGACATGTTCCGGCGTGAACTCGGTGCGCCGCCCACAGGTTTCGATGCGAGTAGCACGCTGAGCGAGGCGGCTCCTGAAGCGTCGCCAGAGTAAGGTCGAGACAAGCAGCCTGCTGACAGGTGAGCGCTTCGCGCGGGGGACCGGGCCACTTCCTGCCGGCTGAGCAGCGCGCTGACGGGTAAGCCATTCGTGCCGTTGACTCACCCGTTCGCGCTGCCCGCCGAGCCACTAGCCGTCAGCTAAACGACTCGCGCTGACGGACGAGCCACTCACGCTATCGGCCTGGCAGCGCCGCGTGTTGCTCGTCCTTGGGCCCGCGGCACGCCTTGTCCGAAATTCGAAAGTCTTTGTCTCGACGCCTTTGTGCCGGTCACCTAGACTACGCTCATCGGCTGCACACCGCAGCACAAGACCCGACAGGAGTGACACGCAATGAAAGCGATTCAGTTCAAGACGTTTGGCAGCCCCGAGGTGCTCGAATACGTCGATCTGCCGACGCCCCAAGCCGACGCGGACAGCGCCGTCGTGCAGATCAAGGCGGCCTCGGTGAATCCGAGCGACGTCAAGAATGTGTCTGGCCATTTCGAACACACCGTCTTGCCGCGCACGCCCGGCCGCGACTTCAGCGGCGTCGTGGTGGACGGCCCGCAGGCATGGCTCGGCGCCGAAGTGTGGGGCACCGGCGGCGATATCGGCTTCACGCGTGACGGCACGCACGCCCAGTTCATCAAGATCCCGCTCGCCGCCCTGTCGCGCAAGCCCACCACACTCAGCCACTCGGCGGCCTCCGCGATCGGCGTGAACTTCGTGGTCGCATGGCTCGGCACGGTCGAGTACGCCCACCTGCAAGCGGGCGAGACGATTGTCGTGATCGGTGCGGGTGGCGGCGTCGGCGGCGCGGTGGTGCAGATCGCGAAAGCGCGGGGCGCGCGCGTGATTGCCACGGACCGCCATCCGCTTTCCGCCGATACGCCTGCGGGCCGCCTGATCGACGACTACGTTCCGTTCGACGAAAACGTGACCGCGCGCCTGAAGGCGCTGACCGGCGGCGCCGGTGCGGACGTGGTGTACGACACGGTCGGCGGTGTCGCGTTTGCGACCGCACTGAGTCTCGTCAAGCGCCGCGGCCGGGTGCTGGAAATCAGCGCCACGGGTCAGCGCCGTGTGGAATTGGACCTGATTGATTTCTACCACAACGAAACGCAACTGCTCGGCGTGGATAGCGCCAAACTGGGCGTCGCCGAATCGGCGCCGCTGATGACGGCGCTGGTGGAGGGTTTCGAAAGCGGCAAGCTGCAAGCGCCAGCCATCGCGCAGGAATTTCCGCTCGAACGCGCACGCGAGGCCTACGACGCGGTGGCCGCCGGCACGCGCGGCCGGGTCGTCATCACGATGTGATGGCCGAAGCAACCGGCGGGCGTGGCTGCCCGCATTTCAGATGGATGCAACGAAAATGAAAGCGTATTTGATCTCACTCGCTGCCGGTGTGGTGGTCGGTTTGCTCTACAGCGTGATGCAGGTGAAATCGCCCGCGCCGCCGACGGTCGCTCTGGTCGGCCTGCTCGGCATGCTGGCTGGCGAGCACGTCATCCCCCTCGTACGGACGTGGCTGGCCATCGGCGTTCATTGAGGCAAGCCGACGGCTGATACCTTGTCCATCTCCGAGCGCCTCACGCTAAGATTGAGGCCGCCGGGCGGCCACGCAGCGCTTGCTGCGTTGCCCGCGCATGTGCCACCGCCATGCGCGCCGCCCGGCGATCACAAGAAAAGCCTGGCTCGGAGAATCAGATGTCTGAAGAATATGAAGTGCATGGTCCGCATGACCATGCGGTTGAACACGCCGGCCACCACGACGAGGACCCCTTTGCGAGCCGCATGGCCGTGATGACGGCGATCCTCGCGACGATCGGCGCACTGTGCGCCTACCAGAGTGGCAACAGCGAAAATCTGGCGTTGTACTACAAGAACGAAGCCGCGATTAAAAAGACCGAAGCGTCGAATCAATGGAACTACTACCAGGCCAAGGGCGAGAAAGAGAATCTTGCTGAACTCGGCGCGGCGCTGTCGCTTGGCAATGCCGACGCACATGCAAAGTTCGTCGCCGACGTCGACAAGTACAAGGAACAGAAGGAGCCGATTCGCGTGAAGGCTGAAGCGATCGAAAAAGAGGTGGTGGACAATGACGCCAAAAGTGAAGTGCTGCTGCACGGCCATCATCGCTGGGCGCAGGCCACCACCTTGATTCAGGTCGCGATCGCGCTGTGCGCGATCACGTTGCTGACCCGCAAGAAATGGCTGCGCAATCTGTCATTCGGTATTGCGGCGGCGGGCGTGATCACGGGCGCGATGGCGTTCTTTTCGGCTTGATTGGGCGAACGGCGCGGCGAGTGCGGGGACGGACTGCGCTGCGCTTTGCTGGATGGATGAATGAAGGAGGGGTGTGTGATTGATGGGTCCGCAGTACTAGGCGTCTTCTCCGTGTATGTGGCCGGCGTGGTGATCCCCGGCCCGAACTTCGTTGCGGTCGCGCACAAAGCAGCGTCGGCAACGCGCATCGAGGCGCTCGCGATGGTCGCCGGCATCGTGCTCGTCAATCTGTTCTGGGCAAGTTGCGCGATTCTTGGCGTCGGCATCGTGTTCACCGCGTTTCCGTGGCTCGCGCTGGCGGTGAAGATCGCCGGCGCCGGTTACCTGATCTGGTTCGGCGGACGCCTCATCGCGAACGCCTCCAAGGGCAAGCCTGTGCAAAGCGTGCAGGCTTCGGCAGGCGGCTTCCGGCAAGCATTCGCGCAGGGCTTCGCGACCAACATTGCGAATCCAAAGTCGATGGCGTTCTTTGCCGCGGTGTTCTCATCCGCCGCACCGCCGCATGTGAGCGTGGGGACATTTGCCGCGATGCTCGGCATGGTGTGCGTGGTCGCGAGCAGTTGGTATGGGTTCGTCGCGCTCACGTTGTCGCACGCGCGGATTGCGTCGGCTTACCGGCGCTGTAAGGCGTGGATCGATCGCGTGTGCGGCGGCCTGATCGTCGCGTTGGGCGTGCGCCAGTTGATCCGGTAAGTTAGTTGCCTACGGTTCAATGCGCGATGCCGCGCGCGGCACGCTCGAGCAACAGCTCACGCTCGCGCGCATTGCGCGTCATGGCCGCGGCGCGTTCGAATTCGGCGCGCGCCTCCTCCACGCGGCCGAGTTTCTCCAGCAGATCGCCGCGCACGCTCGGCAGCCAGTGATAGTTCGCGAGCGCCGCATCGGCGGCAAGCGCATCGACGATTTCCAGACCGGCAGCCGGCCCGAACGCCATGCCCACTGCCACCGCCCGATTCAATTCGACTACCGGCGAAGGCGCCACCTGCGCCAGCGCGTCGTACAGCGCGACGATCTGCGCCCAGTCGGTGTCTTCGGCACGGCGGGCGCGCGCATGACACGCCGCCAGCGCCGCCTGCAACGCATACGGGCCGCTCGCGCCGCCCAACGCGTGCGAGGTGGCGAGCGCAGCCAGCCCGCGACGGATCAGCAGCGGGTCCCAGCGGCTGCGATCCTGGTCGAGCAGGAGCACCGGCCGGCCCTCGGCATCGGTGCGCGCATGCGTGCGTGAGGCCTGGATTTCCATCAACGCGACGAGGCCATGCACTTCGCTTTCGTCAGGCACGAGCCCGCTCAGCACGCGCCCAAGCCGCAGCGCTTCCTCGCACAACGCCGGACGCATCCAGTCGTCGCCGGCCGTGGCCGAATAGCCTTCGTTGAAAATCAGATAGATCACCTGCAGTACCGACGCGAGTCGCGGCGCACGCGCATCCGCTTGCGGCACCTCGAATGGCACCTTGGCGGCAGACAGCGTGCGCTTGGCCCGCACGATGCGCTGCGCGATCGTCGGCTCGGGCACGAGGAACGCGCGCGCGATTTCGTCCGTGGTGAGGCCACCGAGCAGACGCAGCGTCAGCGCGACACGTGCGTCGGTGGATAGCACCGGGTGGCACGCCGTGAATACCAGCCGCAGCAGGTCGTCGCCGATATCGTCGGCGCGTGCGGCATCGAGGCTATCGACGAAATCCGGCACGAGGTGCGCCTCCAGTGCGTCGAGATCATGGCCCAGCTCTTCGCGCTTGCGGGCATGCAGCGCTTCCTGGCGCAAGCGGTCGAGGGCGCGGTTCTTCGCAGTCGCCATCAGCCACGCTCCCGGATTGTCGGGTACGCCCGCGTCAGGCCAATGTTCGAGCGCCGCCACCAGCGCGTCCTGCGCCAGCTCTTCGGCGAGCCCCACGTCGCGCACGATCCGCGCGACGTGGGCGATGACCTTGGCGGACTCGATCCGCCAGACTGCCTCGATGGCACGATGGGTGGCCGGCTTCGTCACGGGATCAGCCCGCTGCCTTGGCGTTCGGGTCCATGTAGATCAGCTCCCAGATGTGTCCGTCGATATCTTCAAAGCCGTGCCCGTACATGAAGCCGTAGTCCTGCGGCGCGCGCGGCACCGCGCCGCCGGCGGCAAGCGCCTTCGCGACCAGCGCATCCACGTCGCCCCGGCTCTCACATGACAGGCCCACCAACGCCTCGGTGCTTTCCTTCGGATTGCAAAGCGACTTGCGCGTGAAAGACTTGAACAGGTCCTTGACCAGCAGCATCGCGTACAGGTTCTCGCCGAGGACCAGACATGCGGCCTGCTCGTTGGTGAATTGCGCATCGAAGCTGAAGCCGATCGCGCTGAAAAACGCCTTCGACCGTTCGAGGTTGTCGACGGCGAGATTGACGTAGATCTGCTTATGCATGATGGAATCCATTGATCCGGTTGTGTGCTCGCTGAGGCAGCCCATTGCGTCACAATGCGCCGCCTATGCAACGATCCCGCGTATTCAGCTTGCCTCGGCCAGCGTTTTCAGGTTGCCCAGGCCGTCTTCGAAATCCTTGCCGACCATCCGGTCCATGCTAACGAACACCTCGATCAGCTTCGACAGAAACGGCGAAGGTCCATGCATCGCCCAGGTGACCTGAGTCGCGCCGCCCTCCGGTTTCAACGTGAAATCAGCGATGTTATGCGCTTCGTACGGCTTGATGAAATCGAGGTTCAGCGTCACGCTCGACGGCGCCGCCGTATCGACGATTTCCATCTGCCCCACGCCGACTTTGTCGCTTTGCCACGCGTAACGCGCCCCCTTGCCGCTTGGCGTGCCGCTGTAGGTGCCTTGCGTCGCGGGATCCTGCCGCAGGAATGGATTCCAGCGATTGAATTGATGCAGGTCGTCGATCAGCGCGTAGATCCGCTCAGGCGGCGCCTCGATGCGCACGCTGCGTTCAATGCGAAAGTTGTCGGGCCGCGTCGCCGCGTAGATGAGCACTAGACCCACCGCCGCGACGACGGCGATCAGAATGGCTTTGAGCATGATGAATCCTTTCGATGTGGCCGGATCGGCGCCGCGTTCGGCGCTCGGATCGGCGTCGGGATCAATGTTTGGCCGCGTCCAGCTTTTGGAAACGCTCCAGTTCCGGGCTCGGCTCGAAGTCTTCGAGTTCCATCAACTGCCGCACTTCGATTTCACCGTCGGCCTGCTCGCCGAACGGCGCCGGAAACCGCCGCGCCCATTCCATGGCTTCGTCGCGGGAGCGAACCTGAATCAGCGTGTAGCCGGCGATCAGTTCCTTGGTTTCCACGAACGGACCGTCAATCAGCGTGCGCTTGCCCGCGTTGTAGCGGATGCGCCAGCCTTTCGAACTCGGTTGCAAGCCGGTTGCGTCGAGTAGCACACCGGCCTTGGCAAGTTCTTCGTGGTAGGTGCCCATCGCGCCCATCAGGGCCGCTTCAGGCATCACGCCGGCTTCGCTGGCGGCAGTCGCCTTCACTATGATCATGAATCGCATCGCAATCGCTCCTTGAGTGACGAGTGGTAAGTGGCGAGCCGTTATCTGTTTGCTGGCTCCTTACTCACACGACGAGCGATGCGCGACCGGATCGACATATTTGTCGTCGGTTCAGGGAAAACCCTGGAAAATAGCCGCGAATGGGCGAGCCCGCTTACATGAAACAAGGTCCGAGCTTGCGGACTTCGACGGTGCACCATGAGGCCGCCGGGCAGGCTTGCGCAATCTCCAACGCTTCTTCCCGGCTCTCACAATTGAGCAGGAAGAAACCGCCGATCATTTCCTTGGCTTCGGCGAACGGGCCATCGAGCAGTTTGGGCTTTCCATCGCGCACCTGCACGCGCACGGCGTCACTGGCGGAGGTCAGCGATTCGACTGCGACCAGCTTGCCACGCTCTTTGAGGTCGGCGGCAAAACGCACCATCTGGTCGTAAACCTCCCGCCCGGCCTGCTCGCCGCGTTCGATGCGTTGATTCGGGGGTTCGACGATAAGCAGCATGTACGACATGGCGTCTCCGATTGATCGCGCCGCGGACGTGAACGCCAGGCGGGCGTACCACGGCAAAAACGCGCTTGCAGTTGGGTTGCGAAGGGCAGTCTAGCAAGCGCGGATGGGTCCAGCAAACCCGTTTCAGCGCCCCAGCGGCAATGGACCGTGAACCCTACGGACACTCGTAATACAGACGCGGGCATGGGGATTGCTGCCCCGTTGTATCGACACACATCCGAGGTGACATCATGCGGAACCTATCTGGTCTGGGCATGCTTGCAACGATATTGGCGCTGCTCACAGTCACGACCGGCTGCACCCTTGGCGGTGCGGCGGCGGGCGGTGTCATCGGCAACGAGGCGACCGATCACAGCGCGGTCGGCACGGTCGGCGGCGCGGTAGTCGGCGGGGTTATCGGACACGAGTTGGGCAAATAATTGAAACGCTAAACGGCTCTTCCCCGGCGCGCGACACAAGCGCGCCGCTTTGAAGTATTCTCCGAACTCGCTAAAGCCCGTCATGAATGTGCCGTTTATCGATTTATCGATTAATGGCTGCAGATAATCCGCATTCAATCCGGCGCTAGCGCGCGGCAATCACAGCCGCACTCATCGGCATAATCTGCCGAAAGAACAAACGAAACATATAAGCAGAGCATCGGGGAAATTCATGCATCGATCGTTAGTGCGCACCGGCGTCGCGGCCGCCGTGGCCTTTGTCTTGTTCCAGCTCGGCGGTTGCGGCGGCGGCGGTTCCAGTAGCTCGACGTCTTCGAGCGCGCCGGCGGCGGTTACGGCCACGTCGGTGGGCGGCACGGTCGCCGCCGGCACCGCTTTAGTCGGCGCGACCGTCACGCTGACCGATGCGACCGGCGCTCAGGCGACGACAACCACCAACACCCAGGGCGCGTACACGATCTCGGTCAAGGGCATGACCGCGCCGTTCCTGATCGTTGCCGCCGACGCCGCCGGCATCTCCGCCCCGCTCGTCTCCGTGCTCGCCAAGCTGCCGACGGGCACCGCGCCGGCTGTCGCCAACGTCACCACGCTGACCACCGCGATTGCCGCCATGCTGACGGCCTCGGGCAACCCGCTCGACCTCGCGTCCGCCACGGCGCTGGCCAAGGTGACGCTGCCGTCCGTGCAGATCGCCACCATCACGCTCGACACGATACTCGCGAAAATCCTCGCGCAGAACGGCATCCCGACGGCGGGCTTCGATCCGATTGGCGCGGCCTTTACGCCGAACCACACCGGCGCCGATGCGGTGATCGACACGGTGTCGGTGGTGTCGGCGGCTAACGGCGGCTTGTTGCTGCTGTCGAATGCGGCGCCAGGCACGACTGTCGTGCTGAACAACCAGACTGCCCAGTCGGCCACGCTGGCAGCGCCCCCCGCAGCAGCGAACTATCTGGAGCCGCTTGCGTCCCTGCTGACTTCCTGCGCGGCGAACGGCACGCTCAACACGTTGTGCTCGCCGGCAATCGACTCCGCCTACCTCGAAAGCGGCTCGACCGATCTGGCCGTAGCCCACGGTCTGACCGATGCGGTCTTGACTGGTGCGGTGTTCGGTTCGCCGAAGACGCTCGCCTTCTTCACGCGCAACGGCAAGCAGCTTGCGTTCGTGCAGTTGCCGTTCACGCTGGCGAGCGGCGCGGCAGCCGGTGTGCTCTACACCATCGTGCAACAGCTCCCCACGCCCGTCGCGCTCGGCAACGGTACGCAACTCGGCTGGGATCTGATCGGCAATCAGTCGCAATTCGCTGTGTCGATCATGTCGCAAATCCAGCGTCGCACCTTCCTCGATACGAAGCTGAATGACGTGAACCGTTACGAGTCGGGTCTCAAGATTTCGATTCCGACCACCTTGAATCCGACGGTGTATTCGGCTTCCGTTACGGGACCCGGCCTTGCTGCGCCGGTCTGGCTGATGCTGCGCAATGCGGTCGGCATCAGCTCGCTGGGTCTGTCGGATCTGCCGTTGAACGCGGCGCCGGTTGCACCGGCGCTGACCAACAGCAATACGGAGCTGTATCGCTGGTCATGGCAGTCGCTGTCGTCAACCGCGAACTTCACGCCGCCGGCCTCGAGCGGCTCCTATTCGGCGCAATCGATCGACGCAAGCACCGTGCCGCTCTATGCGACCTACACCGTCACGTTCTACGACCAGAACGGCGCGCAGCTCGGCCAGTCGTCGATCATCAATCCGGGCAGTCCGTTGAACGCGGCAGCGGGCAGCGCGGTCGCGTGGCCGACGCTGCTGCCGAGCTTCGCGACCCAGTTCCTCACGCCGAGCGGGTCGCTGGCCGGCGTGCAGTACGCGATGAGCGTGACGTGGTCGAGCGTTGTGACAGGACCGAGTCCCACCTATCCGGTGACGTCCGTCCAGATCCAGGCTTACCCTGGAACGGACTACGGTTCGACGACTGCAATCGACGGCTTCTCGATCGGCGCACCGAACAACACGACGGTCGCTCAGTATCAAACTACCGTCTTCGCGAGCGTCAATGCCGCGGGCGTGCAGACTTGCACGAATTGCCCGTTCCCGCCGTTGACGTCCGGTGGTTCGCGAGTCGTGCAGTTGGGGGGTGGGCAGAATGGGATCACGTACTACGATATGACGCAGTACAACAATTAGAGGCAGGACCCGGGTCTGGCAGCTTCCCACTAACCGTGGTTATCTATCCAGGCCCGCGCCCAAGACAGCCCGGCTTGTTGCGCTTCATCTTCGGTATCGAAATGGCCAAGGACGCCTGACGCCTCAATAAAGGCATTGTTTTGAGTGATAGTGCCGCTTGACGCATAGCGCTCCAGCTGAAGAATGTCTTCTTGCTGAAGTATGGCGTGGCCCCATATCGCATACCCCTTGTAGCGCTCAGCTTCCATCAGCGTGATACCTCGACACGAGCATTGCGTGCATCGACGCGAAGGATATTCCCCTCTGGCGTGATCTGCCGGGGGATATCAAGTACATCAGGAGCAAGCGTTCTCGTTGCTTCGCCGGACGGCGGTTGCTTTGCGATCGTCTTCGCGACTGCGGTGGGAGCGCGATGTGCCCGTGTCTTGACCAGATGCGGCACGCGCCGCCTCTGCGTTGGCACCTTCGGCACGCCTGTTCCTTGATGCAACCCACCGCGTGCTTCGGGCGGGTTCCAGATTTCTATGTAGTGCTCGCCCGCGAATGCGGACGACATGCATACCAGGAGAAGCAACCCGAATCCAACCCGTTTCACTATTCTTTCTCCTTGGTGACGCGCTTCAATCTGTCGCCGCAGGATACATCCCCTCCGACGCACGAACTGTCGCAACCGTCACAGTAGTGGCGGTCGCGCACGGCGCCGTCAACACGCCAGACATCCGTTTCCGTCAGGCTAGCGGTTCCCACCGAAAGGCCGTTCTCACATGCATAAAACGTCGGCTCGCCCGCCTTGCCGCGACGGATGGCCTCATCAATTTCCCGTTCGCCAAACGCCGACTTCAGGTCGGCGACAAACGCGGCAATTTCCGGCATCGGGTGGCTGACAGGCTTGCGAACGTGCATATCCATGAAGCCTCTCCCGAAAAAAGTGCCTGCTCGCCGGTGCGAAAATCGATGCGAAACACTGTACATTCATACAGGTATTTTCGCAATCCAAAAATCCTCCCCCTATCCGTTCCGGAAGTAATACCCCGCCCCCTGGTGGGCGTCGCAGCTCGCGCCGTGCCGGTGAATCAACAGGTTTGCCACAGTTGCGTGACGTAGGTGGGAGGATGGAAACGACTCGACGTTGGCGCTCCTGACCAGCCCCGTTGGGCCCGGACACTTGCGTTCTACCTGTGCGCGGGTTTTGCCGAGGTTGGACCACGGTTACGTCTTGACTTGTGATGCTGCCCGTCAGGCAAAATTGGCAGTACCAGAACACGAACTTCGTAGAGGTAAAAAATGAGCAAGATTGAGCGCCTGCGATTGCCCGAAAACGATGAGACGTTCGGCGGCAACAAGATCTTCGACCTTTTCCAATATTCGCCTGCTGTGTCGGCGAACGGTCTGGTCTTCATTGCAGGGCAGGTAGGGGTGCGAGCGGACGGGACCATTCCGGTGTCGGTTGAAGAGCAAATTGATCTGGCGTTCAAGCGTGCCGAAGTCATTCTTCGCAACCTCGGTCTCGACTTTACCGATCTCGTTGAACTGGTTTCGTATCACGTGGACGTAGCGTCACAACTCGGTGATTTCCGGGCCGTCAAGGAGCGCTATATCCGTTCCGACTTCCCTGCATGGACGATTCTCGGTGTGGCATCACTGGCGCGTCCCGAGTTGTTAATCGAAATCAAGATGGTCGCGGCGCTGCGAAAATAACGTCGAAGTCTTGCAGCACATTGCGTGTTGACTTAACCGCAGCCCTGCAAACTCGCAGGCCAAAGTAACAAGCCCGCGAGTTTGCATCAACAACGCGTCACGACGCCTTTTCCAGTTTCACGATGGTCAGCGTGCCGTCGACGTCTTCAATACGGACCTTGACCTTGTCGCCTTCGTGAATCTGTTTGACCATCGAGGCATCTTTCGCCTTGAAGGCCATCGTCATCGCCGGCATCCCAACGTTGCGCAGCGCGCCGTGTTTCAACGTGACCATGCCGGAGGCCAGGTCGACCTTTCGCACCTCCGCGTCAGTGAGCGCCGCATTCGCCGACTCCGTTGAAGCCGCCGGCTTCGTGGACATGTTCATCCCCGCCATATCATCGCCCGCAAACGCAGGTGCCGCAGCAATGGCACCAAGAGCAGCAAACGCAACAATCCATTTCTTCATCAAATCTCTCCAGTTTGAGTAGCCGGCACGGTTGTGCCGGAAGGTACTGCATGAGAAAGCCGCGCGTCGGACAGACGCTTCGCGCGGCGGCGCTGCAGCAGAAACCACGCTGCCGGAATAACCAGCATCGAAAGGATGGGGGCCGTGATCATCCCGCCGACCATCGGTGCAGCGATGCGCTGCATGACTTCCGAGCCTGCGCCGTGTCCGACCATGATGGGGATGAGACCGGCCAGCACAACGGCGACCGTCATCGCTTTCGGACGCACACGCTGCACTGCCCCCTCTCGGATTGCATCGAGAAGCAGCGCTTCGGTCAGCGGCTCGCCTGCGTCGAGCCTGCGATTCAACGCGCCCTTCAGGTAGAGCAGCATCACCACGCCAAACTCCGCAGCCACGCCCGCGAGCGCAATGAATCCCACCGCCGTCGCGACCGAGACGGCATGCCCCAGCATCCAGATGAACCAGAAGCCGCCGACCAGCGCGAAAGGCACTGTCGACATCAGCAGCAGAGCGTCGGCAACGGAGTTGAACGTCCGGAAGAGCAGCACGAAAATGACCACCAGCGTCACGGGAATAACGGTGCGCAGCTTCGCCGCCGCTCGCTCCAGATATTCGAACTGGCCGGACCACGCAATGGAATACCCCGCGGGAAGCGTCACCTTCTCAGCGACCGCACGCTGCATCGCCTGCACGGCCGAATGCAGGTCCGTGTCGCGGATATCGACGTACACATAGCCGGCGAGCCGCGCATTCTCACTGCGAATCATCGGCGGACCATCGGCAATCGTGATGTGCGCCACGTCATCCAGCCGGATTTGCGCGCCACGGTCTGTCACGACCGGCAACTCGCGCAGCTTCTCGAGCGAATCGCGGATCTCGCGTGGATAGCGGATGTTGATCGGAAAGCGCTCCCGGCCGTCAATGACCTCGCCGACGTTTTCGCCGCCGACCGCGGTGGACACGATCGACTGGATGTCGGCAACCGCGAGGCCGTAGCGTGCCGCTGCCAGCCGGTCGATATCGACGTCGATGTATCTGCCGCCGTTCAACCGTTCGGCCAGCGCCGAGGTCACGCCCGGCACGGCCTTGACCGCCGCTTCGACCTGCGTTTCGACCTTATCGATTTGCCCGAGGTCGGGGCCCGAAATCTTGATGCCGACCGGCGTCTTGATACCCGTCGACAGCATGTCCAGGCGATTGCGGATAGGGGGAACCCACACGTTCGAGAGCCCCGGCACTTTGACGGTGCGGTCCAGTTCATCGACCAGCTTCTCCGGCGTCATGCCGGACCGCCATTCCTTGCGCGGCTTGAACCGGATCGTGGTCTCGAACATCTCGAGCGGTGCGGGGTCGGTCGCCGTGTCAGCGCGGCCGGACTTGCCGAACACGGTTTGCACCTCCGGGATGGTCTTGATGAGCCGGTCAGTCTGCTGCAGCAGTTCACTCGCTTTCTCCGCCGAGATGCCTGGCAGTGCCGTCGGCATATACAGCAGATCGCCTTCGTCGAGCGGCGGCATGAACTCGCCGCCGAGTTGCGAAAGCGGAATCACCGACGCGGCGAGCGCAACTACCGCCAGACCGATGGCGCGCCACGGACGGCGCAACGTGGCCTCCAGAAGCGGCCGGTACAGCCTGATCAGCACCCGGTTGATGGGATTCGCGTTCTCGTGCGGAATGCGGCCACGGATCAGCAAACCCATCAACACCGGCACCAATGTCACCGACAGCCCCGCCGCTGCTGCGATCGTGTAGGTCTTCGTGAACGCCAGCGGAGAGAACAGCTTGCCTTCCTGGCCTTCGAGCGAGAACACCGGGATAAACGACAGCGTGATGACGAGCAACGAGAAGAACAGCGCCGGCCCGACCTCGGCAGCCGACGTGGCAATGAGTTCCCAACGTTCAGCCGAAGTGATCGCCCTGCCGGGATGCTCAGGCTCAAACGCTTCGAGATGTTTGTGCGCGTTCTCGATCATCACGATGGCCGCGTCGATCATCGCGCCGATGGCAATCGCAATGCCGCCCAGCGACATCAGATTCGCGTTCACGCCTTGATACCGCATCACGATAAAGGCGGTCAGCACGCCCAATGGCAGCGACAGAATGGCGACGAACGCGCTGCGCAGATGGAATAGAAAGACCGCGCAGACGAGCCCGACGATGATGAATTCCTCGACGAGCTTGTCTTTCAGGTTGTCCACCGCGCGTTCGATAAGCTGCGAGCGGTCGTACGTCGTCACGACTTCGACGCCCGCAGGCAGCGAACGCTTCAGCTCGGCGAGCTTGGCCTTCACCGCGTCGATGGTCGTCAGCGCGTTCTTGCCGGAGCGCATCACGACAACGCCGCCTGCGACTTCGCCCTGGCCGTTCAGCTCCGCGATGCCGCGTCGCATCTCGGGTCCGATCTGAATGCGCGCGACGTCGCCAAGAAGCACCGGCGTACCGGCTTCGTTCGTGCGCAGGACGACATCGCGGAAGTCATCGAGCGTGCGCAGATAACCGGACGAACGCACCATGTATTCGGACTCCGCCATCTCGACGACTGAGCCACCCGACTCCTGATTCGCCTTGCCTAGTGCGTCGGCGACCATCGCTTGCGTGATGCCGTATGCGCGCAGTTTGTCCGGGTCGAGAACAACCTGATACTGGCGCACCATGCCGCCAATGCTCGCGACCTCGGACACATCCGGTACTGACTTCAGCTCGAACTTCAGGAACCAGTCGTTCAAGGCGCGAAGCTGTCCCAGGTCGTGCTGTCCGGTCCTGTCGACGAGTGCATATTCGTAGACCCAGCCGACCCCGGTGGCATCGGGCCCGAGCGATACCGTCGCGCCTCGCGGCAGCCTGCTCTGGACCTGGTTCAGATACTCGAGCACACGGGAACGCGCCCAATACTGATCGGTTTTGTCGTCGAACAGGACATAGACGAACGCGTCGCCGAATGACGAATAGGCGCGAATGGTCTTCGCCCCCGGTACGCCCAGCAGCGTCGTGGTGAGGGGATATGTCACCTGGTCTTCGACGACCTGCGGCGCTTTGCCAGGATACGAGGCCTTGATGATGACCTGCGTGTCGGACAGATCGGGCAGCGCATCAAGCGGCGTTTGAGTCACCGAGTAGACGCCCCATGCCGTAACGAGCACGGTGGCAAGCAGCACCAGAAAGCGGTTGTGGATAGACCACCTGATAAGACGCGCGATCATTGGGCGCCTCCTACCGGATCGACTGTCGTCAACTGGTAGCCGCTGTCCGTCTGCCGGAATCCGAAGTGCACCACATCACCGGGTTTTGCGTCCGGAAAAGCCGTTGGCGATGGTTTACCGAATGCCATCGTCATCTTGCCCCAGCCCAAGGCTGGGACCGGTTGGTGGGAGAAGGTGATGTCTTCGGCGGTCACCTTTTCGACCCGGCCGGTGCTCTCGTAAGTTTGCGACACGCCGTTCGCAGTGGGAGCAGACGCAGGCGCACCCGGGTCTGCGTCTGCGCTCCCCTCCATGCGAGGAAGAACCGATTTCAGGCTGGCTTCCGAATCAATCAGAAACTGACCAGACGCCACCACCTGGTCGCCATCTGTCAGGCCGCTCAACACTTCGGTTTCGTCGCCGGCATCTTTACCGACAGTGATATTCACCGGCTGCAAACGGCCATCCCCGTTCCTGACGATGACCACGCTGCGCCTGCCGGTCGTGATGACCGCCTCGGACGGGACGAGCAGACGCGAGGCAGGCTTCTGCGCGCCGACCCGCACGCGCATCAACATGCCGGGCGTCAGCCTGAGCGCGGCGTTGTCGATCTCGAGGCGTGCCTGCAACGTGCGGCTGCTGGTGCTGATGCCCGGCAGAATTTCACGGATCTGGCCTTTGAAGCGCTGGGTCGGATCTCCGGCAAATGCCGCATCCACCGTCATACCAGGCTGCACACTGAGCGCCAGGGATTCCGGTATCTCGACGATGAGCCACAGCGTCGAGAGGCCTGCGACCTTGGCGAGCGTCTGCCCGGGCGTCACCATGGCGCCGTCGCGGACGTTCAGCCCGCTGACAACGCCCGTTTCGGGTGAGGTCAGCACGACATGCGTCTGCGCCTTGCCGGTCCGGTCGAGATTCGCGACGACACCGTCGGGAATCGACATCGCCCGCATGCGCGCGCGAGCCGCGTCGAGCATGCTGCTGTCCATCCCGCTGCGTTTCAGTGCCAGATACTCCTCCTGCGGCGCCAGCCAGTCCGGCACAAAGAGCGACGCGATCGGCGCACCTTTCGCGATCCGCTGCAGCGGTGCGCCCGCATACAGGTGGTCGATGTAGCCCGTGACGCGCGACTGCACGACGTCAGTGCGCGATTCGTCGAATTGCGTGGTCCCGACGGCATCGAACCCTTCGGCGATGTCCTGCCGGCGCGCCGTTGCGTAGCGGATACCGAGGTTCTGCTGCAAGCCTGGGTCGATTTTGATGCCGCTCGTGCCCGCGTCATCGGCGAAGACGGGTTCAAGTTGCATGTCCATGAAAGGCGACTTGCCCGGTTTGTCGAAATGCTGATTCGGAACCATCGGGTCGTGCCAGTACAGCACCTCGCGCCCCGTCTTCGGGTCGATCTTGCCGCCCGTGGCAGGCGTCGCGGCGGCAGACGCTGAGGCCGCCTGCACGGCATGACGCACGCCGGACAGGTAGCCTGCGCCTAATAGCGCCGCGGCGGCGAACGTAACAAGGGCCGCGCGCGCCAGTTGTTTCTTTTGCATGGTGTTCTCCTTCACTGGCTGACGGACATCGACGCGGGTACAACCTGGTATTCGAGCTGGGCCCATGTCTGGGACACCTCGCGCCGAAGATCAAGCACCTGTAGCTGAGCGTCGAGCAATGCCCGTCGAGCAGCAAACGCGTCCGCGAGCGACCCGCTACCCGCCTGATAGGCCGCGGCAGCAAGCTGGACGCGGCGATCCGCAGCGGGCAGCAGGAAGTCGGTGAGATGGGTGATGCGCTCGCGGCCGCTGGCAAGCGTTGCCGACTGCGTGCGGATATCCGCTTCGACTTGCCGCTGCGCGTCTTCGTACATCAGGCGCGCTTTGGTGCCGAGTTCCGCCTTCTCTGCGGCGTCGCGGTCCTGGCGATTCTTGCGATTGATTGGCAACGGAATGCTGACGCCGACCGAAACCATGTTCGAGTACTGCCCACCGCGCTGCTGATAAGAGACTTCCCACGTCCAGTTGGGACTGCGGTTGCTGTTGGCGACGGCCGTATCGGCGTCGGCGACTGCGATGTCCCGCGAAGCGGCAACGAGAACCGGTTGAACGTCACGAAGCTCGTCGAGTGGCAGGGACGCAACATACGATTGCGGCGCGGGCGGATCGCCGCTCACATCGACAACGGGCGTGGCAGTCCAGCGGGACAGGCCGATCAGTGCGGTTTGAAACGTCTGTTGTGCTTTGAGCAGCTGATCCTGCGTCTGCGCGAGCATCGCCTGGGCTTGCACGACATCGGCTGCCGTTGCCTTGGCTCCTCGGTAAGACGCTTGTGTCGCATCCAGTTCGTGGCCCATATGACGCACGAGGTCCTGCTGCAACGCGAGCGCCTGCTTTGCATAGACGGCGTTCAGCCATGCAGCCGCCGTTTGCTGCCGTGTATTCACGAGCTGCGCGAGATATCCGGCTCGCTCGCGGTCTACCACATCGTCCGCCCGGGCGGCGCTCAGGCGGCGTTTGTCAGCGGATACCCATTCCTGTTCGATGCCGATACGGCGCATCGTCATGAAGTCCTGACCGATGGTGAACCGTTGCGCTCCGTTCACCGGCAGGTTGTCGATACCGGCTTTGAGCATCGGGTCGGGCAACTGCCCGGCCCGGACCGCGGCATCGGCACTGGCGCGCACGGATGCCTGTGCGGCGCCCATAGCAGAAGAGCGGTCGGTCGCGGCCTGAAGTGCCGCATCGAGCGTATAGCTTGCTTCCTGAGCGTGTGCCGCGCCGCTCGCGAAAATCAGCGCGGCGAAAAGCGAGCGCGCGCGCAGTGGTGCACGCCGGCTTGACGGCGTGCGAAGAATAAATGGCATGTTCTAACCCCAACGGCGAACTCCCAAAGGGAGTTCACGTCCTGGACGCAGGACGACCTCACCGCAAATGCGGTGAACCTGTCAGCAAGGGATTAGATGGCGCGAGGAGGTCGCCACAAGCCGGTCGGCTCACGGACCGGCAGTGACTGCGTGTAGTGGAAAACAACGGTGCTCGATAACCCGGCAGGCCGGGTTATTCCGGTTAGAGAGACCGGGTGATACAGACTGCCGAGCTGGCATTGCGCCGTCACTTTGCAGAAAAAGCCTTTGGCCTTTTCGGTCTGCGATGAAGGCATGGACTCGCAGCCGGGCATGTCAGCCGACATCGAATTGCCCTCGTCGGCGCTCATGCTCATCTGCATCGGACATTCTCCAGTCAAGCCGCTAGCCGCCAGCCCGCTAATGGGCAGCGCAGCGCACAGCAGCAACAGGAGCAAAGTCCGCAGAAATTTCATGACCGGGATTATAGCCGCGGTGTGTT
Organism: Paraburkholderia sediminicola; assembly: GCF_046027825.1. Taxonomy (GTDB): domain Bacteria; phylum Pseudomonadota; class Gammaproteobacteria; order Burkholderiales; family Burkholderiaceae; genus Paraburkholderia; species Paraburkholderia sediminicola_D. The sequence goes on along the minus strand of NZ_JAQQDU010000009.1, from coordinate 46,421 downwards.
AACCGGGTGAGTCGGATTGGCTAACGACAGGATTTGCGTTGATGTAAAAAAACGCCCCATGTGGGGCGCTTCTTATTTGTGCGTGAGTCGCCGCAGAGCCGCGACGCGGCTTAGACCACCGCTTCGACAATCGCCTGCGTACGAGCGGATCTCATCAGTCCCTCGATCATCTTCGCTTCCGCGTTCGCGATCTCGCTCAACGATGCGTGGACCAGTTGCCCATCCAGAATCGCCAGTGCCGTGCAAAGGCGGGCGTATTCGCTGTCCTCGAGCAACCAGGCGCCGTCGTGATGCTCACGCGCATCGAGCTGCACCATCGCCGCATGTGCGCTTTCGATATCGGCAATTACGTCTTCGCCGAGACCAAGACGCGCCAACTCCTGCGAGACCAGCAAATGCCGGCTCAAGGTCAGGTGCAGATCCCGCGAGCCTTGCCCGCGCCGGAATGCATCAAGGGCGGTGTAGCACTGCAGGAGCATCGCCGTGGTGATCGGCTCGTGGGCCGTACGGCTATAGGTCAGCGCACGCAACAGCGGGGACATGGCCGGCTGGGTGTGCTTGCGGACTCGCGATTTACTGGACATATCGATTCAACCTCCTTCGCTAACTCTCGGCTCTACCACCGAATGCTGTGCTCTCCGGTGGCAAACGCCGCCGTGCGCCGGCGGCTTGACAGGCCCTTAATGTGAGTCTGTGTAGCCATCATGGCAAGCAACTATTAAGACAGACTTAAATAACCAAAAGTCTCGATTGTGCGCGGCATCTCGCCGCGTGCGAGCAAACTTTCCGCAGCAGCTAGCCCGGCATGCAACGCTGCCATATAGGTTCGGACCCGCCAAATACAAGTCTCACCTGCCGCATTGAAGAAAAAAAGCCCTATTCCCGCGAGGGAACAGGGCCTGACAGGATGGGGAAGAGTCGTACAGGCGCGTGGATGCTTGCCGACCTATAACCACCACCAACTAGCAAAGACTACCAAAGCTGTTGCTACTTACGCTGCTGCTACGTTGCTACTTGTACTGCAACTGCAACTGCTATCGCGTTACAGCGTGGTCCCTCGCCTTCAACATCGCCTCGCTGCACCCCCCTGCTGATTCGCGCGCGTTGTTGCTTCGTTTTTGCTTCGATCGCGCACTGTTTGCATTGCTTCGACTTCCTACTGCTTTACTGCCCTGCCACGTTAGAAAACCGCGGCAAACTGCCATCAACGGTACGGTTCAAAACAACGCGGGGGAAGACCGCGTCGATGGGCTCGGTGACTTGTCGCTCCATGGAAAACAGTCTATCTGCGCGTGCCCGAATGCAATTGGGCGAAGCGAGGGGAATTGGCAGGCCAGTTTGCTGAATCGGTGTAACGTGCCTATTTCGTCAGATGTGAAATGCGCGCGGAGCCTGTCGCCACGACCACGGCGCAAACGAGAAAATGAGTGACCGAACGCTACCGCATGGCAAAAAAAGCACGCCGGACACGACACTTCACGACAGTCCTTACTAGCCACCCGAACGCCGAAAACGTTACCGACATGTCCGCTCAAGAACCTGCCCTCACCCTGCGCCCGGCGCTAGAAGCCGACGAACGCTTTCTTTTCGACCTTCGCAAAGCCACCATGACGGAGCATCTGGCGCGCGCCGGTGAACCTACCGACGATACCCAGCATCGCGCGCGTCTGCGCTATCGCTACGATGCGGCACAGGTGATTTGCGTCGACGGCGAGCCGGCCGGTTTGCTGAAGGCGTATCGCACCGAGACCGAGTGGTTCGTCATGCAAGTGCAAATTGCGCCCGAGCATCAGAGCCGTGGGATCGGCGAGCGCGTGCTGCAAACCGTCTTGCAGGCCACACAGGCCGACGCATTGCCGGTCACCCTCAAGGTGCTCAAAGACAATCCCGCGAGGCGTCTCTACCAACGCCTCGGCTTCGACATTGTCAATGAAGACGAAATACAGTTTCACATGAGACGCGCGCCGCACGCGTCGGCGAAAACTCAAGCAGAATGACTGTCTGATAAAAACGGAACCGCAATAGACCCTGCCATGACCCTTCGCGACACCTCAACCATCGAGAGCTGGCACGCTCACGTTTACTTCGATTCAGGCAGCCGCGACGCCGCGTGGACCTTTCGCGAGCAAATCGAAGCGCACTGGAACGGCAAACTGCAAATGGGCCGCTTTCACGAACGCCCGGTCGGGCCGCATCCGATGTGGTCGTATCAGCTTGCATTCGCGCCGGAGCAGTTCGCCGAACTCGTCGGCTGGCTCACGCTGAATCACGGCGCGTTCGATATTTTTCTGCACCCGAATACGGGCGACGCCTTGCGCGACCACCGCGACGCGGCGATATGGATCGGCCATTCGCATGAGCTGGTACTGAGCGCCCTGAACTAAGACCAAGGCGTTCTTGGATCACACATACCGGCGCGCGGGCCGCTTGTGCGATCACATATTCGAATACGAACTGCACCAGCCGCGCGCGGCGACCTGCTTGTCACCGAACAGCGTGCAGCCCCCGTAGGCGTCGGTGGTTTTACCCTGGAATAGCGAGCAATTGGCGCAGGTCTGTCCAGCAGCGTAGCCAGGGAATTTCGCCTTGTCGACCTTTGATGCGTCCTCCTTATAGCCGACGGCTTGCGCCTTCGGATCGGCTTCGCTCAGTGTGTTCGCGGAATCGGCGAACGCGACGCGGGTTAGCACGAGCGATGAGCTCAAGCCCACACCCAGCATCAGAAAATCGCGGCGTGAAGTTTTCATCATGGTCCGATGGGAAGTGGGGATGCCGGTCAATCGAGGAATTGCGTGAACCGTTCAACCGGTTCGCGATGGGTGCGTAGCGTATTGACGAGCGCGCTTTCGTCGGCGAAACCGAGCGACATGCCGCACACCAGTTGCTCTTCGGCCGGCAGACCGAGATGCTCGGCGATCACCCGGTGAAACGGTGTAAATGCGGCCTGCGGACAGGTATCAAGACCACGCCCGCGCGCCGCCGTCATGATCGCTTGCAGGAACATGCCGTAGTCGAGCCAGCTACCGCGTTCCATCACCCGCTCGATCGTGAAGAACAGGCCGACCGGCGCGCCGAAGAACCGGTAGTTCTGCGCATGCTGCTCATGCATGCGCGCCTTGTCGCCCTTTTCGATGCCCAGCAGGCCGTACAGATCCCAGCCGATCTTGCGGCGGCGGTCGATGTACGGCGACACCCATTGATGCGGGTAGTAACGATACTCTTCCTGATAGAGCGCATCGCGCCGCGGGTCGTCATAAGCCGCGACCAATGCCTGCGAGAGGCGCACGAGCGACTCGCCCGTCACCACATACACTTTCCACGGCTGGGTATTGGTGCCCGAGGGCGCTCGGCTGGCGGCTTCGAGTATCGCTTCGATATCGGCGCGCGCAACTGGCGTGGGCAGAAAGGCACGGATCGAACGCCGCGACATCAGCGCGGCGTCGACCTGATTGGGGGATGTGGTCATCGGCGGAATTCCGGCAGGGCCAACGGTTTTGGCGGTCTGCGAAGATTCTAGCGCGAGCGCCCGGTTTCCCGCTGGCGGGCGTGCAGGGCGCCGGGCATGCGAGCCCGTATCCGTGATTACGCGCATCACGTACTGGCCTCTGGCGTGATGTCTGCGTTGCGCCTGGCGTAGGCGACGTCTAACGCGGCGCGCGCTGCTTTGAACACGCCTCGCCCGCCGCGTTCTTTAAATCAGCCCCACGCATACAGCAGCGACGATCGACCCCACCACCAGCACCGCGCCGACGGTTTTGCGTTTGTTCAACTCCGTCCAAAGCAGGACGCCTGTGAGCGACAGCAGAATGATGCTGCCCGCCAGCGTATCGATCAGCAGCACCCAGCCAACGCTCAAGCCGACGCCCTTGTGCAGATTCGTGAGCGTCGCGAGAAACGAATTCTCGCTGCGCTTGACCGTCACGTAACCGTTGCCGACCCAATACTCAGCGGCCGTGTTCTCGTGCGGCGACGCGAAATTGAGCTGCCAGTGCTCGGGCTGGATCATGCTGCGGTCACCCCACGCGACCGGATGCGCCGGTTCTTTCTGCGCGCGCCCCGGGCTGCCGGCCAGTTTCAGTTCCTGCTTGAGCCACTTGCCGAGTTCCCGTGGCGTTTGCGGCGCCGGTTGCGGCAACGGCACCTGCACGACCGACACCTGCGGCTCCCCGGTCGACACCCTGAGCGGACCACCACGATGGTTCAGCAGAAAACCGGTGGTGCCAAACAGCAAGCCCAGCGCCGCGCCCCACAAACCGATCCAGCCATGCACTTTACGCAACCATTTAACGAAGGTCGCGCGGCGCGAGCGCTGCTGCCGTCCTTTCAGTTCGCCGCGGTCGAGCCGCTGCGGTTCGCTCGCCGCAACGTCGATGACTTCAGCCGGTTGGAATTCAATAGTCTCGGGGACGCTCACGTTTCGCTCCAGGTACGCAACAGATTGTGATAGCAGCCGACCAGGCTACGGCGCGCGGCATCGTCCGCATGGGTGGCATTCAGACGTTGAATCGCCGTGTCCATATCGAATAGCAAGGCGCGCTGCGCGTCGCTGCGCACGAGGCTTTGCACCCAGAAGAAGCTGGCGAGGCGCGCACCGCGCGTGACCGGCGTGACCTGATGCAGACTGGTGGCTGGATACACGATCATGTCGCCCGCTGGCAGCTTGACCTGCTGCACGCCGTAGGTGTCTTCGACCACGAGTTCGCCGCCGTCGTATTCGCCGGGTTCGGAGAGGAACAGCGTCACCGAGACGTCCGTGCGCAGCTTCACGCCGTTGGGCAGCACCCGCACCGCACCGTCCACATGGCTGCCGAATTGCATGCCGCCTTCGTAACGATTGAAGAGCGGCGGATAAACCTGGTTCGGCAACGCCGCGCTGATAAACAGCGGATTGCGCTCGATCGACGCGAGAATCACATCGCCGAGTTCACGCGCGAGCGGTGAATGCTCCGCGATCTGCTGATTGCGTTTGACCGGCGCGCCCTGATAGCCGGCGGTCGCGCGGCCGTCGACCCAGGCGTCGCCAGCGCTGTCGAGCCGCTCGCGCACAAAGCGCAATTGCTCCGCGTTCAGTACATTAGGAATGTGCAGCAGCATCTTGAGTTTCCTTGGCCCCGTTGAGTGGGCCTGCCGTTTGCGAGAGCGGCAAGCCTACCGCATCAGTGAGGCACGCTTCAGAACCGGTAGTCGACCGTCGCCAGCAGCGTGCGTCCGATACCCGGCACGGAGCGGCCGCCGTCCGACTGGATCAGCGCGTCGTAGTACATCTTGTTGGTCAGGTTCAGCAGATTCAGCCGAACGTCGTATTTCTTCGCGTGGTAGGCCGCGGTCGCATCCCAGCGGGTGTAACCCGGAACCTGCACGTAATTCGTGTTCGACGCATAGCGCGGCGACATATAGGTCGGGCCGCCGCCGATTTCCCAGTGCGGCGTGATCGCGTAAGTGCTCCAGAGCGTCAGCGTGTTGCGCGGCGTGTTGGCCGGTACATGCCCTTGCGTTCCGTCGAGCGCCTGCAGGACGATGGCGTCCATGTACGTGTAGCCGCCGAAAATCTGCAACTTGTCGGTGATGTGACCGGTCACGCCGGCCTGGAACCCCTGGACGCGAATATCGCCGTCGAGTTCGTATTCGGTCGGCGAAACTTGCGTGCGAGCGTTGGTCATCTCCTCGTGGAAGAACGCGGAAGTCACCGACAGATTGCCGCCCAGCAGATCCCACTTGCTGCCGACTTCATACGACTTGGTCGTCTCCGGCGCAAGGTTCTGCGTCAGGTTGGTCACCGTCAAGGCTTCGAGCGACGGATCGAACGACGTGCCATACGACACGTAGTACGACTGCCAGTCGTCCGGCTGATAAATCACCCCGGCGCGAACACTGGTGAAGAAGTTGGTCTGACTCGCATAGGCCGGCAGGCTGATCGTGTTGTGGATCTGCGCCTGGAAGCGATCCCAGCGCAGGCCGCCGATCACCTTCCAGTGCTGGCCGAGCGACACCGTGTCGTTGACGTAGCCGGCGATCTCATTTGAGCCGGAATTGGCGTAGTTGCCGACCGTCGTGGTGACGCCCGCGGGCGTTGACAGATACGCCGGATCCACCATCGAGACGACCGGCAAGTTATTGCGCGTGTACGCCTGGTTCGAATAGCTGTCGTGGTCGAGTTCGATGCCGGCGATCAGGTCGTGCTTGATCGGACCGGTGTTGAATTTGTATTCGAGCGACGTATCGTTGTACAGCGCGTGGTTCTCGATCACACGGTCGTGGCTTTGCAACTTGATGAACAGTTGCGACGGCGACAACGTCGTGTAATTACCGTTGGTCAGCGCGGTGCTGCTCGCAAGCGGCCCGGTTAGCACCGATTGCGCCGCGGTTTCGCGCGCATCGGTCAGCGAGTGCGAGAACTGCGTCTGGTTTTGCAGCGTGAGGTCGTCCGAGAACTTGTGCTTGATGCCGGCCGTGAAGGTCTGGACATCCTGGATCGTACGGTCGGAGGTCAGCCCGTAGAAGGTGTTCTTCGGCACAGGCGCAGGATGCCCGTTCAACGCCTGCACGCCGTAGTCTGGCATGTCGTAGTTGTGCTGGATCAGCGCCGATATCGTCACTTCGGTCGGCGTGCCGATGCCGAAGCGCACTTCCGGGGCAACGCCGTAGTCCTTGTTCTTCATCTCGTCGCGCGTCGAACCGAGGCTTTGGCCGAATGCATTCAGGCGAATTGCCGAGGTGTCCGTCAACTGATGGTTGACGTCGACGGTGCTGCGATAGCGATCGTCGGTACCGACCGTGCCCGAGACTTCCGCCGAGTCCTGCAGGTTCGCCTTCTTCCTGACCTGGTTAATCACGCCGCCGGTGGAGCCACGGCCGAACAACATCGACGACGGACCGTACAGCACTTCGAGTTCTTCGAGGTCGAAGGTGTCGCGATAGTACTGGTTACGATCGCGGAACCCATCCAGATAGATGTCGTTCTGCGCGGTGAAACCGCGCAAGTTGATGTTGTTGCCGATCTGACCACCTTCGGCCCCGCCAATGGTGACGCCCGGTGCATTGCGCAGCGCGTCCTGAAACGACGTGGCGCCTTGAGAGGCGAGCACCGACTTGTTGATCACCGTCACGGTCTGCGGAATGTCGCGCAGTGCGGTGGGCGTCTTTGCGCCGATCGTCGAGCGTTCTGCCTGGAAGTCCTGATGTTCGGCTTGCGCCGCGATGCCGATGGTCGGCAAGGTCGTCTTATCGGCCGTCGTATTCGCCGGTGCGGCCGGTGCGTTTGGAGCCGACGGCTGCGACGTGGTTTGCGACGTGGTTTGCGGCGCGGTCTGCGCGATGGCAGGCGTGGCGAATGGAACGGCAAAAGCTAGCGCTAACGCAGTCGCAAGCGGCGTGTGATTGAACATGGGAAATCCCGTCGGATGTGCGCTTGCCAGATCCGCACGTTCGACTCGGAATCAATGACAAAACCGCAATTTGGCTGGCTGCCTGTCTCCTGCTTGGCGCGAAGACGGCGGGATGGCTGGCTAGTGGTTAAATGAGAATCGATATCATTCCACATGCATAAACCCGCAGCAATCGCGCTGAAGGTTACTTGGTGTAATGGAATTGTTTCGGATTTTTACGAATGTATGGAGAACGTAATTCTCACGTTTCCGCAATCGGAATAACATTACGCGTTTGTAATGTCAGGCATCCCGATACATGGCAACTACGAGTATTTGCCAGACAAATAGACGGACCTATTTATGTCCTCGATCAACCCATCAACTTCTCTCAATTCTGAGCGGAGTCGATCTACCCGACCCGGATGGCGCAGCTCGGCGATGAAAGCACGTGGCATTCACGCGAATCAGTCGAGCGGCACGGAAAGCTTTCTAAACACTAACGATTCATCACGCTTGCGTGTGCCGACGGCCGAACGCGAAATCGCCACACCGTTTATCCTTTTTACAACAACGCCTACTGCAGCTGTTCCGTCCATCTTCGGAGTTGACCATGCAATACCGCAAATTCGGCCGCACCGGCCTGACCGTTTCGCGCCTGTGTCTCGGGACGATGACCTTTGGCCTGCAGACTGAAGAGGATGTTTCACGGCGGATTCTCGACACGGCCGCGGACGCCGGCGTGAACTTCATCGATACCGCCAACGTTTATCCGCTCGGCGGCGGCGACAACATTGCCGGGCGCACGGAGGAGATCGTCGGACGGTGGCTGAAGGGCAAACGCGATCGCTTCATTCTGGCAACGAAGGCGGTCGGCAAGATGGGGCCGTCGGCGTGGGATCAAGGCGCGTCGCGCAAACATCTGCTTGACGCGATCGACGCATCGCTGCAGCGGCTCGGCACGGACTACGTGGACTTGTACCAGCTCCATTCCGACGACGCAAACACGCCGCTCGATGAGACGCTCGAAGCGCTCGACGTAATCGTCCGATCCGGGAAGGCGCGGTATATCGGCGTGTCGAATTTCCTGGCGTATCGGTTGGCACGGGCGCTGGGGCGCGCTGATGTATTGCGCGTGGCGCGATTTGTATCGGTACAACCCCGCTATAACCTGTTGTTCCGGCAGATCGAACGGGAGTTGTTGCCTTTGGCGGCCGAAGAGCAGTTAGCCGTGATGCCCTATAACCCACTGGCGGGTGGCTTGCTGACGGGTAAGCATCGGGTAGATGCTGCGCCCACGTCCGGACGATTCACCGAAACCGTCGGAAAGGCAGGGGCCATGTATCAGGAGCGGTACTGGCATCAGCGCGAGTTCGACACGATCGAGAAACTGAAGGCGATCGCCACGCCAACGGGCGAGTCTTTGACTCGGGTGTCGCTGGCGTGGGTGTTGGCTAATCCGCTGATTACGTCGGCGATTATTGGCGCCAGTCGCGCTGAGCAGTTGAGCGATACGCTGGCGGCTTCGGAGCTTGTGCTCGATGCACAGGTTAAGGCGCAGCTTGATGAGGTGAGCCAGGAATATCGATGGGGTGATGCGGCCAGGTAGCGGGATGCTCCTGGCGCAGTCGCTTAAGCACCTTGCTCGCAGCGGCGTTCGGGGTCGACATCCTCATTCACGCCCCGGCCAAGCGAAATGACGAGGCTATGCGACCCCGCATCCAACGGCACACGCACGCGCCCATCCTCGCAATCAATACGCGTGCCGTTGAGCATGGCCTGCGTCGAACGATGCTCGCCCAAGGAGTCGACGCGGATTTCAACCCGCGTCGAATGCACATTGACGGTCGCCTCAAACCCTGGCCACGCGTCCGGAATACACGGATCAATCGCGAGGACATCTCCCTCCCGGCACATTCCGAGAATGCCTTCGACACCCGCCCTGTACATCCATCCAGCGGACCCCGTGTACCAGGTCCAGCCACCGCGTCCGGTATGGGGCGCCACTGAATAGACATCGGCGGCAATCACATAAGGCTCGACCTTGTAGCGCTCGACTTCCATCGGCGTGCGCGCATGATTGACCGGATTGAGCAGCGAAAACAGCTCGGCAGCCTTGTCGCCCTCACCCAGTTTCGCGAACGCGAGGATCGCCCACATCGCCGCGTGGCTATACTGTCCGCCGTTTTCACGCAGTCCCGGCGGATACCCCTTGATGTAGCCGGGATCGTGAGCCGTTTTATCGAAGGGCGGCGTGAACAGCAAAGCGAGACCGTCGCCACGACGGATCAGGTGCTTGTCCAGCGACGCCAACGCCAGCGCGGCGCGCGCCGGATCAGCCGCGCCCGACAGCACGGCCCATGATTGCGCGATCGAATCAATCTGACACTCATCGCTGTCCTTCGAGCCAAGCCACGTGCCGTCGTCGAAAGTCGCGCGGCGATACCACTCGCCATCCCACGCCTCGCGCTCCAGTGCCTCGCCTACCGACGCTGCATGAGCGCGCCAGCGTGCAGCGCGCTGACTGTCGCGCGGTTCGGCCAGCGGGGCGAACAACGCGATGGTCCGCAGCAGCAGCCAGCCGAGCCAGACGCTTTCACCCTTGCCGTCCGCACCGACGCGGTTCATGCCGTCGTTCCAGTCGCCCGTGCCGATCAGCGGCAAGCCATGCTCGCCGGTCAGTTCGATGCATTGGTCCAGGCCGCGCGCGCAATGTTCGAACAGTGACGCCGATTGATCCGCGATCATCGGCTGGAAGAACGCATCATGTTCGCCGGGACGTAGCAGGGGACCGCTGAGGAACGGCACGATCTCGTCAAGAATCGCGACGTCGCCCGCGCAGCCGATATACGTCGCGGTCGCGAAGGCGAGCCACACGCGATCGTCGGAAATCCGCGTGCGCACGCCTTGCCCCGACTGCGGCAACCACCAATGCTGAAAATCGCCTTCGACGAATTGTCGCGACGCAGCGCGCAGCAAGTGCTGCCGCGTCTCGTCGGGCTGCGCATGTGTCAGCGCCATGCCGTCCTGCAACTGATCGCGAAACCCGTACGCGCCGCTCGCCTGATAGAACGCCGAGCGCGCCCAGACACGGCAGGCGAGCGTCTGATAGAGGAGCCAGCCGTTCAGCATCAGGTCCATCGCGCGGTCGGGCGTCTTCACCTGGACCGCGCCGAGCACGGTCTGCCAGTGGTTCGTCACCTCGGCGAGCACGGCGTCAAGATCGGCCTTGCGATAGCGCTCGATCAACGCGCGCACCTCGTCGACAGACGCGCATTGCCCGACGAACGACACCACCTCGACGATCTCGTCCACACCCAGTTCGATGACGTCCTGCAACGCCGCGCACGGATCGAGGCCCGCGCCGGTCGTGCCGGACAGCGGCGCGTTGCCGGTGAGCGCGGCGGGCGCGGCCGTGCCGCCGCTGCGGCCGAGGAATTCGGTGCGATCTGCCGTCCATGCCGTCTGCCGGCCGCCGAGGTCGGCGAACGCGACGCGCCCCGCGAACCCGACGCTCCATGGATTGCGCGCCAGCATCGCGCCGGTGACCAGGTCAATTTCCGTCGTGATGAACGGCCCCGACGCGCCGCGCGAGGTGCCGAGCACCCACTCCATCCACGCCGTCACGGACAGACGGCGCGGCACACCGGACAGATTGCGCAACGTCAGCCGGGAAATCTTCAGCGGATCAGTGAGCGGCACGTATTGCAGCAAGTCGAGTGCGATGCCATTCGCCTCGTGTTCGAAGCGGCTGTAGCCGAATCCGTGACGTGCGACGTAAGTCCCGTCGTCGCGGATCGGCTGTGCGGTAGCGCCCCACAAGTCACCGGTCATTTCGTCGCGCACGTAGAGGGCTTCGCCGGCCGGGTCTTCGACCGGATCGTTCGACCACGGCGTGAGCTGATTCTCGCGGCTGTTTTCGGCCCACGTGTAGCCGCTGCCTTGCGCCGCAACCTGAAAGCCGAAACGAGGATTGGCGATCACGTTGATCCACGGTGCGGGCGTGGTGGCGCCCGCCGTGAGAACCGTCACGTATTCCCGGCCGTTCTTGTCGAAGCCGCCGAGACCGTTGAAAAACTCGAGCCTCGACGGAACGGAGGAAAGTACGCGCGGCGGATGAGGCACAGCGGGCCACGGCGACGACATCGGCAGCTTCGGCCGGCGCAGCGCCGACGGCTGACGCGGCGACTGCGGCAAGCGCGCGAGTTGGTCGGCGATTGAGCCGCGGCGCGCGATCAGCGCGACGCGCGCAACCGATTTCAGCAACGCCCGCGCCTCCACGCTCATCAGATCGGCGCGCAGCGTATAGACCGTCCCTTGCGCGAGTTCTTCACCGAACCGTGGCCGCGACTGGCTGCTGCGCACGGCCGTTTCGATCGCCCCCTGCAATTCCTGGATGTACGACGAAGCCCGTTCGTTGACGATCACGAGATCGACGCCCAGCCGTTTCATCCGCCAGTACTCGTGGGCCCTCAACAGTTGCCGCACCTGCGCGATATCTTCGACGTCGTCGATATGCAGCAGTACGATCGGCAGGTCGCCGGAGATCGCATGCGGCCACAGCCCGGACTGCACGCCGGCCCCGCGAATGATCGCGTCCGACGGCGCCCTGAAACGCTGATCGGCATAGATGATCGGCGCGGCGAGGCGTTGAAAATCCGCCGCCTCTTCGGCCGCGACGTCGAGATGGCGCAACTGCACCTGAGCCTGCGTCCACGCGAGCGTTTTGGCGCGGTCGAACGCGTTGCGGTCATGGTGCTGGTCGATCAGATCGAGCAACAGTGCGCGCGACGCAGCTACCACCGTCCAGAACGTGACGCGCGCGACCTTGCCCGGCGGCACCAGCACGCGATACCGGAGCGCGAAGACCGGATCGAGCACGGTGCCGGTGGTGTTGGTCAGCGGCTGATCGTCGACAATCGCCGCCGCCGTTCCCACATTGCGCCCTCGTCCCAGAAAGCGCAGGCGATCTGATTCGTATTGCGGATCGGCCACGATCTCGCCTTCGACCACCGCGAAATGCGCGGCCCACACCTGCTTCTCGTCGTTCGAACGCGGGCGGCGCGTGGCCACCAGCGCGCCGAATTCGGCGAGGTGTTCGGTCTGGACAAACATGCGCGAGAAGGCCGGATGCGCGTCGTCGGCGGCGCCCGTCGTGAGGACGATTTCGGCGTACGACGTCAGCTCGATCTCGCGCGCCCGGCGTCCGCTATTCGCCAGCGACACGCGGCGCACTTCGCCGTCCGCCTCGCCTGAAACCAGCACGTCCATGGTGGTCGTCAGCGAGCCGTCGCGCCGGATAAACTCCGCGTGATCCTCGCCGAACACGACCTCTTCGTACTCGGCTTCGCTGCCTACCGGCTGCGCGCCTGCCGACCACACGTGGCCGCTCTGCGTATCGCGCAGGAAGATGAACGAGCCCCAGTTGTCGCGGGTCGCGTCTTCGCGCCAACGCGTCACGGCCGTATCGCGCCAGCGGCTGTAGCCGGCGCCAGTCGCCGTGAGCATCACCGCGTAACGCCCATTCGACAACAGGTGCGTGACCGGCGCGCCGCCAACGTCTGCCGGCGCCGCGATGCGCCGTACAGTCGGCGGCACGGCCCCAGCTTCAACGGCGGACGTACTCACTTCTTCTGCACGCGGATGCGCAACGGCGACGTTACGCGGCATGCGTTCCTGCAACAGCAGTTCGCTCGCCTGGATCATGGGTTCGCGATGGAAGCGCGCGCGCATCTGCGCGTCGAGTAACGTATTCGCAATCGAAACAATCGTCATGCCCTGGTGATGCGCCATGAAATTGCGGACAATCGCAACGTCCTCGTTATCAGGCAGCCGCGAACGGGTGAAATCGAGTGCTTCGTAGAAACCGTAGCGGCCCAGTGCGCCCAGCGCGGCGAGTTGTGCGTAGTTCTCTCGCGCGGCTTGCGGGTCGACCATCGCGGCTAGCCCCGTCGCATACGGTGCGATCACGCGGTTCTCTGAAAGCCCGCGCTTGAGACCGAGACCGGGCACGCCGAAATTCGAATACTGGTAGGTGAATTCGATGTCACGAGCGTTGTACGCCGATTCCGAAATGCCCCACGGAATGCCAAGCGAGCGTCCATACGCGGCCTGCCGCTCCACCACCAGACGGCTCGTCTGTTCGAGCAGGCTGCCGACCGGCGCGCGCATCACCAGCGACGGCATCAGGTATTCGAACATCGACCCCGACCACGAGATCAGCGCCGAGCCGTTACCAACCGGCGTCGCGGCACGGCCAAGGCGGAACCAGTGGCGCGTCGTCACGTCACCCTTCGCGATCGCGAACAGGCTCGCAAGGCGCGCTTCAGACGCCAGCAAGTCGTAGCAGTTCACGTCGAGGCTATTGTCGGATTGCGAATAGCCGATCGACAGCAGCTTGCGTTCCGGATCGAGCAGAAACGCGAAGTCCATGTCGAGCGCCATCGCGCGCGACGTATCGGCGAGCGACTTCAGGCGCGCTTGCAGAAGATGCGGCGCTTGGGCCAGGTGTTGCCGGTCGCGGGCATGTTCAACGACGCTTTTGCTCAAGGCCTCGATCCAGAACATCAGATCGGCAGAACTGTCGTCGCCGCCGGCGGGCACGATTTCACGCGTCACCTTCGCCGCCTTTTCCGTCAGCCGCGTAAGCGACGGTGATAGCGCTTCGAGCGTCTGTGGGCCCTGCAACTGCGTGCTGATTTCTTCAAGGATCCCGACCAGTTGCTTGCCACGTTCACCCCCTGCGGCGGACAACGCGTCGACGGCTTCGCGCGCGAGTTGCAGGTTGTCCATCATGCCGGACCGCGCTGCGGGCGCGAGCAACGCATACGGCCACTCTTCGCACGCGTTGGCGAGGACGATCAGATGACCGGCGAGATTGCCGCTATCGACCGACGAAACATATGCCGGCGCCAGCACCTGGAGATCGAGCGTCCCGTACCAGTTATAGAAATGCCCCTTGAAACGTGTGAGCTTGTGCATCGAAGCGAACACCGCTTCGAGCCGTTCAACGGTTTCCGTCGTCCCCGCCCAGCCAAAATCGCGCGAGGCAATCGCCGACAGCAGATAGAGCCCGAGGTTGGTCGGCGAGGTGCGGTGCGCGACGACCGGCTTCGGATCTTCCTGGAAGTTGTCGGGCGGCAGCATGTTTTCTGCCGGTGTAACGAAGGTCTCGAAGAAACGCCACGTGCGTCGCGCGATGAGACGAAGGCTGCCTGCGTCCGTGTCCGCCATCGCGAAACGCCCGGCAACGCTCGGCGAACGGCTCGACCACAACGCGAGCGCCGGCGCGGCCAGCCATAGCAACGCAAACGGCAGCACGAGCGGCCAGTGCGACGGTGCGTACGCAAGCGCACCAGCCGGCAGCACGAGGCCGAGAGCGACACCGCCTCTCATCTGCCGATAAAAGCCGCGCAGATCGAGGCGAGGGCTGCCCTTCGACTGCGCCGCCGTCGTCCATTCGAGCAGCCGGCGATGCGTCACGAACAGCCGTATCAGCGTCCGGACGATCGCATCGCCCATGCGCCACGCCTGGTCAGCGAGAAACGCGGTCGACAGAAAAATTTGCAAGGCGGCGAGCCGCACGTCAGCGGCCAGCACGTCCAGATGATTGCGCAGATGGATGCCACTGCGGCGCGGCAGGATCGCGAACAGCGTCGGCAGGAATGCGGGAATCGCGAGCGCGCCTAGCATCAGCAACACGCCCGCCATACCGGCGCGGATCGGCATCAGCCAGCATAGGCCGAGCGCGGCGATCATGAAGGGGGCGAGCAGCGAACGGCGCAAATTGTCGAGCATCTTGAAGCGGCCAATCGACGGCATCGCGTGGCGGTCCCGGCCACGATGGCCGACGATCCACGGTAGCAACTGCCAGTCGCCACGCGTCCAGCGATGCTGCCGCTTGCCGATCACGTCGTAACGCGACGGCACTTCCTCGACCACTTCGACATCCGACGCCAGCCCGGCGCGCGCAAAAATCCCTTCGAACAGATCGTGACTGAGCAGCGCGTTTTCCGGTACGCGTCCCTGTAAAGCCGCTTCAAACGCATCGACGTCGTAGATGCCCTTGCCGGTATACGACCCTTCGCCGAACAGGTCCTGATAGACGTCGGACACGGCCGCCGCATACGGGTCCATCCCGCCAGGGCCGGAGAAGACGCGCTGATGCAGCGATCCTTCCTGGCCGACGGGCAGCGAAGGCGTGACGCGCGGCTGCAGAATCGCGTAACCGTTGACGACGCGTTGTTCGGCATCGCTGAAGGTCGGCCGGTTCAGGGGATGCGCCATCTTGCCGATCAGCCGCAACGCAGCGTCTCGTGGCAAACGCGTATCGGCATCGAGCGTGATGACGTAACGCACGTCGGGCGGCACCTGCGGCGCGCATCCCGCGATCGGCACGAAAGTCGTATCCGTCGCGCCGCGCAGCAGGCGGTTGAGCTCATGCAGCTTGCCGCGTTTGCGTTCCCAGCCCATCCATGTGTTCTCGCTCGCGTTAAACACGCGGCGGCGGTGGAGCAGCAGGAAACGGTTGCCGCCGGGGCCCGGCTCGTAACGTCGGTTCAGTGCTTCGATGGCGTCAGCGGCCACGGCGAGCAGATGCGCATCGCCGGCCAGCACCTCCTGATCCGCATCGGGCCCGTCCGCCAGCAGCGCGAAAGACAGGTCGCCGCCGGCGCCCGCGAGGTGGTGTACCTCAAGACGTTCGACCTGCTCACGCAGATCGGCTTCGCTCGTCAGGAGCGTCGGCACGGCAACCAGCGTGCGCAGCGACGACGGCACGCCAGCAGTCAGTTCGAGCCCCGGCAACGTGACCGCGCCGAAACTCCATGTCACCGCACGGTTGATGAGCGCGGTCGCGATCTCAGTGATGGGCAGGAATGCGCATACGACAAACAGCACGAATACCCCGGCGTCGAGACCGCGCGGCGCCAGTGTCGACAGCGCCCACAGCCCCAGCGCCAGTAACGTCGCGGCGAGCGTCAGGATCGTGCCGACGTAGCCGCCGATGCCGAGGCGGACGTTGAACCGCGTGATCCTCAAACGCGGCGGCGGACGGAATTCGATCGCCTGCTCCAGCGCGAGCCGGCCTTCGGCGATCAGGTGATAGCCGGGGTCGCCCGCGCGCTCTGCGTGCGCGGCATCGCCGGCTTCCAGCACCGCCGCCTGCGCCGATTGCAGCGCCAGACCGGCGACTTCGAGTTCGCTGAAGGACGAGCCGCGCGCCAATTGCTCGATCGCGCTGCGATACAGATTGCGCGTCGAAAAATCCATCTCGGCGAAGCCGCTGCCCGCACGCAACTGGGCGTCGACGAGACTCACGCTCTCGAACAGGTCTGCCCAGTCGATGTCGGAAATCAGCCGCATGCTGGTGATCACATTGCGCACGGTGACGTTCGACGCACCCTGCCGCTGCTGCGCATGCTGCACGACCGCATCGACCGACGCGCCCTGCAGCTTGAGCCGCTCTTCCAACCAGCCAAGTGCAGGCGTGGTGCGTGGATCCTGGTCGCGCAACCGTTTAGCGAGTTGTGCCGCGAACAGCTCCGACAACAGGCCTGACGAGCGCGTCGAAATATCCGCTTCAAGCGCCGAGCGAGCGCTACCCGATACGAGCAGACGGTCGGTGAGTGCATCGGCGTCCGCGCGTGCACTACGGCCCGCGGTGATCTGGTCGGTAAGACGTCGCAGGTTCTCGATCAGCACGATGCGCAGCGTGATCGCCACCGCCCACAATTCGCCGATCGTCAGCGGCTGAACCCGCTGATACGCGTCGATGAAACGCCGCAGGATCTGCGGGTCGAAGTGACTGTCGGTATGCGCCACGAACGCCCACGCGAGACCAAACACGCGCGGATAGCCGGCGAACGGGCCGGCGGCAAGCTTGGGCAACTGACGGTAGTAGCCAGGCGGCAGATCGTCGCGGATCTCGCGGATCTGTTCTTCGACGAGGTGATAATTGTCGAGCAGCCATTCGGCCGCGGGCACCACGCCCCGGCCGCTCTCCAGTTCCGCGGCGCTCGCACGATAGGCCGCGAGCAGGACGGCGGCGTTGTCGTTGAGCCGCGTATGCAGAGATAGAACGGCGGGCGGCGTCTTCGTCACCGATTGCGCGGCGGCGAGGCTCTGCGCGTGTTGCTCGAGCCGTTCGACGCCGAACAGCTCTTCGCGCACCGGCGCGATGTCACTCCACGGCGGCGACAGCGAGCGATGCTTCACGACAAATCGAAGGATCGCGTTCACAGGTGCACGTCCTGCGACATCGGTGACGTCGGCGGGTTGCCGTGGCAGGCGATGTTCGCGCCGCGTAGTGCCAGCGCAATCGTTGCGTCGCCGTACAGTTCATCGAGCTGGGACATGATCGGTTCTTCCTTCAAGGAGGCCAGACCACGCGTGTCACGCGTGTGCGGCCCCCCGGGCTGTGACGGGATCCTCGGGTGCGGGCGAACGCGCGCAGTCCCGTCAGGACGAAAAAAGACGTGCGCGGCATGTGCCGGGCGCGGTGAGGAATGAGTGTGGGCGGAGCCGCACCAAAGCGCCGCAATAGGCGCCGACCGCTGAGGGTCGACTATCGGCGGACGCAAACTATGTCGGACGAACGTCGCCTGGACCGGTGCGGGTTATCCGGTCTGCGCGGCGCTTGCGCGACCGGTCCGGTCGTGAATGATGAATGGGGGGCGGGGCGCTTTCGCACTACTGTCGCGCCGCTTTCGCGTGGCGCAGTGCCAGACAGCGTGCCTGGCAGGGTGAATCATGTTCCCCTCGATTCGCCGGCCGCGAAAGCGACCGCCGTGTCGCGCATCTTGGACCCATTTAAGGATACTGTCGCGATCTATTTTTGAGGGGCCATGGGCGTGCCTTTCCGGGTGAGGCCCGTTCCATACATGGCGTATTAAGCCAGTCTGCTACGGTGAGCGTCCCGGGACGAACGATGTTTCGGCGATGACGACCCTGACAAGCGACAAGTCCATCAGCACATTGGGTATCACTTGAACCGGCCGGTCCGCTCATTAGCCTCCGGCAACTGCCGCGTCTCACGCAGCGACCTCGGATGCCACAAGCGCGCGCCGCCTTCAATCCCTGCATCGTTCGATACTGTCGCGACGTTCGCGGGCAGCTTGAACGTCAGCCGTGCCGCGTTGCCACCGCCAATCCACAGCTTGTCGTAGTTCACCAGCGAATCGAGAATCCCGATTACTTTCTGCACCCGGCGATTCCAGCGCTTATTTCCCGCCTTCTCACGTGCCGCGTCGCCGATGTACTCGTCGTACGCCACACCCTTCTTACTCACCGGATGATGCGCGAGCTCGAGGTGAGGCATCAACTCGCCATCGCGGAACAGCGCCGTGCCCGCGCCCGTGCCGAGCGTCAGCACAAACTCGAGACCATGGCCTTCGATCGCGGCAAAACCCTGCATCTCGGCGTCGTTGATCATGCGCACCGGTAGACCACCGAGGCGCTGCGCCAACGAGTCCGCCAGCGGAATATCGTGCCAGCCTTCAACGCCAAAGTGCGGCGCCGTCAGAATGCGGTTGTTGCGCACCACGCCAGGGAAGCCGATCGACATCAGCGTGGGTGGCTCTTCTTTGACGAGCGGCTCGACCAGCTTCGCCAACGCATCCACGAGTTGATCCGGCGTGCACGGATGCGGCGTCGCCACGCGCAAACGCTCGGTTTTCATCTGTCCGTCCGCATCGATGATCGCGGCTTTCAAGCCCGTGCCGCCGACGTCGATCGCCAGAATCCGCTCGGTACTGCTTTTTACTTTCGTTTTACGTGTGGCCACGGTGTCCCCCGATGGTGTTGGTGCGTCTCATGGAGTTACTTCTTTTCAACCGCATCCTGCTTCAAAGGCCGCCATGCACGGCCATCGCGTGCGAGCAGCGCATCCGCCTCCGCGGGGCCTTCGCTGCCTGCGGCGTAGCCGTGCACCGGCATCGCGCCGCCGGTCTTCGGATGCAGCACGTCGTCTACCGCGGCCCAGCATGTCTCAATGCTGTCGGCACGCTGGAACAGCGTCTCGTCGCCAAGCATGCAGTCGTACAGCAAGGTCTCGTAGCCGACGTTGGCATGTTCCGCAAAGAAGTCTGAATAG
The DNA here is from genome assembly GCF_046027825.1 of Paraburkholderia sediminicola. Lineage (GTDB taxonomy): Bacteria > Pseudomonadota > Gammaproteobacteria > Burkholderiales > Burkholderiaceae > Paraburkholderia > Paraburkholderia sediminicola_D. The sequence continues at coordinate 26,966 of NZ_JAQQDU010000009.1, read as the reverse complement.
TCGAAAGAGGATTGCACCGCGCCCACCTGCATCACCGGCCCCGGCGTCTTCACATTGAAGTCGAAACTCGTGCCGTGCGCGGGATCGATACGCAGGGTGAGCACGTTCGGCGTTAGCGCGTCGACCGGCGTGTCGCGGAACAGACGGAACGGTACCGGCTTCAGTTGCACGGAAATCTCCGTGCGGCGCGCGGCAAGCCGCTTTCCGGTGCGTAGATAGAACGGCACGCCCGCCCAACGCCAGTTCTCGACGTACACGCGTGCGGCGGCGTAGGTTTCCGTCGTGCTGCCCGGCGCGACGTCCGGTTCCTCACGGTAGCCCACGCCCGCCGGACCCTTTTCGTATTGACCGAAGACGACATCATCAGCAGTCAGCGGCTGGATCGCGTCGGAAATTTCAGCCTTCTTGTCGCGCACGGCTTCGGCATCGAACGAATTGGGCGGCTCCATTGCGACCATGCCGAGCAACTGGAACAGATGGTTCGGCAGCATGTCGCGGAACGCGCCGGTCTGCTCGTAAAACTTGCCGCGCCCCTCCACGCCGATCGTTTCGGCGGCGGTAATCTGCACGCTATCGATATATTCGCGCCGCCAGATCGGTTCGAACAAGGCGTTCGCAAAGCGCACCGCGAGAATGCTCTGCACGGTGTCCTTACCGAGAAAGTGATCGATGCGATACACCTGCGATTCGTTCGCGTACGACAGGATGTGCGCGTTCAGATCGCGCGCCGAAGCGAGATCGGTACCGAACGGTTTCTCGATCACGATGCGACGGAATCCGCCCGCGTCGCCCTCGCCTTCTTTCAGCAACCCCGCTTTGCCCAGATGCTCGACGATCGGTTTGAAAAAGCGCGCACTGACCGCCAGGTAAAAAATCACGTTGCCGCCCGGCGATTGATCGAGCTTTTGCTTGAGCTTCGTGAACGTGTCGTCGGTTTCGAACTCGCCGGCCATGAATTCGAGCCGTTGCGCGACCCAGTCCCATGCTTTGTCGTCGAGCTTGCCGGCATGGAAAGTGCTGGCTTTGTCGGCCGCGAACTGCTGCAGCGACTTGTGCAAGTCTTCGCGCCATTCGCTCGTCTCGCGCTCGCCGTGATTCACGCCGATGATCTTCATGCCATCGTCGAGCAGGCCGTCCACCGCTAGGTTGTACAGCGCGGGCATCAAGAGCCGCTTGGTCAGGTCGCCGCCCGCGCCGAAGATCACCAGCGTGCAAGGCGGTGCGGGCCGCTTGCCGGCCGGCGACGACGGCGCCTCATGCGGACCCGCGCTGACTTTGCAACTGCGTTCGGGACTGGCGGAAGTTGGGGTGTTCGGAGTAGTCGACATGGGATTCACTTAAGGAAGCCAATGGAACGGACGTGGCGGTATATGAAAGACCACGCTTGAACCCACACAGTTCAAAAACAACGACTCAACCTGCCCACCCCGCGCGCTGTATGGCTTATGTAACCTCGCGCGCGGCCGGGTTGTCGCTCGCCACTCGTTACTTGGTCACGGCCGTTGCCAGCGCAGGCGCAGACTCGGGTGGGCATGCCGGGGCAGGCGCCGAAGTCGACGTTGGCATCGGCGCCCGGTCCGGCTCGCCCGCTAGCGGCACATTACCGGATGCGGCCATCGCCCTCGGTTGCAGGAGCAACGCCACCAAACCGGTCCAGCCGGTTTGATGCGACGCGCCCACGCCACGCCCGTTGTCGCCATGGAAATACTCATGGAACAGAACGAGATCGCGCGACCGCGGGTCAGCCTGCAAGAGTGGATACGTGCCCATTACCGGACGCTCGCCGTTCTTGTCTTTGAGAAACAGCGTGGTCGCCCGGCGCGCCAGTTCGTCGCCAATTTCGCCAAGCGAGAACTTCTGCCCGGAACCGGTCGGATACTCGACGCGGAAATCGTCGCCGTAATAGCGATGAAATTCGTATAGCGATTCAATCAGCAGATAGTTCATCGGCATCCACACCGGCCCACGCCAGTTCGAATTGCCGCCGAACACCCGTGTGTCGGATTCGGCCGGCAGATACTTCACGGTGACGCTGGTGCCGTTGTGGTTGAACTCGAACGGATGGTCGCGGTGGAATCGCGACAGCGCCCGCACGCCGTGATCGGAAAGAAATTCGCTTTCGTCGAGCGCACGGCGCAGCAGCGCTTTCATCCGATGCCCGCGCAACAGCGAGAGCAGCAACGCATTGCCCTTGCCGGGCTCGTTCCAGCGTGAGACCAGCTTCGCCAGATCGGGACGATGTTCGAGGAACCAGACGAGCCGCTCGCGCAGACCCGGCAAATGTCCATGCAAACGTTCTTCGAGCACGTGCACCGCGAAAAGCGGAATCAGGCCGACGATCGAGCGCAGGCGCATCGGAATATTGCTGCCGTCGGGCAGGCGCAGTTTGTCGTAGAAGAACTCGTCTTCGCTGTCCCACAGACCGGTATCGCAACCGTCGTCGCAACTCACCGCCTCGGCGATATACAGAAAGTGCTCGAAAAACTTCACGCCGATATCGACGAACACGTGGTTCGCATACGCCAGTTCGAGCGCGATACGCATCAGGTCGAGCGCGTACGCCGCCATCCACGCGGTGCCGTCAGCCTGATCGATGTGACCGCCGGTCGGCAGCGGCGAGGAGCGATCGAAGATACCGACGTTGTCCAGCCCGAGAAAGCCGCCCTGAAAAACGTTGCGGCCGTCCGCATCCTTGCGGTTCACCCACCAAGTGAAATTCAGCAGAAGCTTGTGAAATACCAGTTCCAGAAAATCGCGATCCGCCTTGCCCGTCAGCGCGCGGTCGATTTCATAGACGCGCCACGCGGCCCAGGCATGCACCGGCGGATTCGCATCGCCTAGCGCCCACTCGTAGGCGGGCAGTTGGCCGTTCGGATGCTGATAGCGGTCCTTCACCAGCAGCAGCAATTGACGCTTGGCAAACTCGGGATCGATCAGCGCGAACGCGGCCGCATGAAACGCCAGGTCCCACGACGCGTACCACGGGTATTCCCACTTGTCGGGCATCGACACGATGTCCGCGTTGCACAGATGCCGCCATTCCGCATTGCGGCCACGTTTGCGCGACTCGGGCGGCTTGGGTTGCAGTGGATCGCCTTCGAGCCAGCGCTGCACGTCGTACTGGTAGTACTGCTTGGACCACAACATCCCGGCGAGCGCCTGACGCTGCACGAGGCGTGCGTCGGGATCGTCGATCTCGTGTTGCAGCGCGCCATAGAACTCATCGGCCTCCGCGATGCGGTGCGCGAACACTGCATCGGCATCGAGTTGCGCGTCATCGGGCGCCGACTGCGGACGCCAGCGCATGTACACCACGGCGCGGCCATGCGGGCCGAGTTCAATCGACGCGTGCGCGCCTGCCTTGGTGCCGGCGTCACGGCGTACCGCCTGTTCGTCGCCGTGGACCAGGTAATCATTGAAGCCGTCCTTGAACGGGCCGGTCGCCTCCATGTTGAACAGGCGCTTGACGTTGGTGTCGTTCTCGCAGAACAGCCACGTCATTTCCGGCGCGTCTTTCGACCACGCTGTCACGACGATCGGCTCATGACCATGCTGCTTGCCGACCACCCGGGCTTCACCGTCGTGGTCCTTGCCTGCAACGAGCGACGGCTTGTCCTTGTTCTCCTTCCACGACCACGAATTGCGCGCCCAGATCTGCGGCAGCACATCGAGCGACGCCGCCTCGTCCGCGCGATTCTCGATTGTCACGCGCATCAGGATATCGTCGGGCCCATGTTTCGCGTATTCGACCTGCACGTCGAAGTAACGCAAATCGTCGAACACGCCGGTGTCGAGGATCTCGTATTCCGGCATGTCGCCGCCACGTCGCGCGTTTTCCTGCACCAGGTCGTCGTACGGAAAGGCGGCCTGCGGGTACTTGTAGAGCATCCGCATATACGAATGCGTCGGCGTGCCATCGACGTAGAAGTACAACTCCTTCACGTCCTCGCCGTGATTGCCCTGCTCGTTGGTGAGGCCGAACAGGCGTTCCTTCAGGATCGGATCTTTACGGTTCCACAGCGCCAGCGACACGCACCAGCTGAGTTTGTCGTCGCCAAACCCGGCAATGCCGTCTTCGCCCCAGCGGTAGGCGCGGCTGCGCGCGTGGTCGTGCGGAAAGTGGTCCCAGGCGGTGCCGTCCGGGCTGTAGTCCTCGCGTACCGTGCCCCACTGACGCTCACTGAGATACGGCCCCCAGCGCTGCCAATGGGCACAATCCGCGGAGTGCAGGCGGGAACCTTCGATTGTGTCGAGCAGATTGGCAGCGCGCAGCGGTGGCATGACTACGTCCTTGCGTCGGGCCTGGCGGTGGGACTCACATCGTAGCGCGGTTTACGAGGCGATGGGCTCCAACCGGGCAAGCAGGTTTTCGATGCGCAGCAACTCTCCCAGCGACCACGCCTGAAACGGCGTGCCGGCGGGCGTGTGCGGTGCGTCGCCGTCGGCGATTTCGCACAGATGGTCGAGGCCGGCGTGATCGAGATGCGCGTACAGCGGGTCGAGAAAGCGTGCTTTCACTTGTGCTCGGGCGTCCGGCTCGGCGCCGTGAACCCGCAGCCATGCTTCGACGAACGGGCCTAACAGCCATGGCCAGACCGTCCCTTGATGATAGGCGCCATCGCGCGCTAGCGGAGGACCGCCGTAGTGCCCGCGGTAGGCAGGATCGGACGGCGCGAGCGTTCTGAGGCCAAGCGGCGTAAGCAACTGGGCTTCGACCTGGTCGACGACCGCGCGCGCCGCTGCGCCTTCGAGTAACGGAAACGGCAGGCCGCCTACCGCAAAGATCTGGTTCGGGCGGATTGAGCGATCGACCGCGCCGTTCACAAAATCCACGTCGACGTTGTCGACAAGCGCTTGTGTCGACGGATCGGTAAAGCGTTCGTGAAACGCTTGCAACGCTCGCGCCGCGGGCTGCTGCCACTGCGGATTCCACGTTGCTGCAATGCGCAATGCGTTGATCCAGAGCGCCTGCACTTCCACAGGTTTGCCGATGCGTGGCGTGACGACCCAGTCGCCGACCTTTGCATCCATCCACGTGAGTTGTACGCCGGGGACGCCGGCGCTCAGGAGGCCGTCGTCGGGGGATGCCTTGATGTTGAAGCGCGTGCCGTTCGTGTAGCCCGTGAGGATGGTTTCGACGGCCTGCTGCAGGCGCGTTCGGGCGTCGGCGTTGGCGTGGTTCGTCGCCAGATAGTCATGGACGGCGATGACGAACCATAGCGAGGCGTCGACGGAGTTGTATTCCGGCGTGTCGCCATAGTCGGGGAAACGATTCGGCAGCATGCCTTCGGACAACGTACCCGACCATTCGAGCAGGATCGCTTCGGCCTCGGCGAGGCGGCCCGCTGAGATCAACAAGCCGCGCATGGCGATGAACGTGTCGCGGCCCCAATCGGTGAACCATGGAAAGCCGGCGAGGATCGTGCGGCCTTCGTTACGCGCTACGACGTAGGCATCGGCGGAACGCTGCAGACGCGAGCCGAGTGCACTGCGCCGCTGCTGTTCGATGCGCGCTAGTTGGGCTGCGTGGGCGGCGGCCGGTTTGGTGCTTGCCGATGCCGTTGGGTAGGCAACGCCTGTCTTCGCGTCTGCCGGTGCCGTTGGGTAGGCGGCGCCCGTCTTCGCGTCTGCCGATGCCGTTGGGTTAGCGGCGGCTGTCTTTGCGTCTGCCGATGCCGTTGGGTTAGCGGCGGCTGTCTTTGCGCCTGCCGGGTCCGTTGCAACGGCGGCGTTGCCGGCCGTCTCCGCTGCATAGGCGAGGATCGATTTCGTGCCTGCCAGCCCTGCCGCCAACGCGGAGGACGCTGCCGACACTGAGGACCCCGAGGATGCGATCGACGCACTGAGGATCATCACCGCTTCGCCATCTCCGAGATTGAAGCTGAACACGCCGGGCGTGGCGAGGTCTTCGCTGAAATCGAGGCCGCGCTCGCGCTCGCGTAAATAGCAGAAGTTCCGGTACCAATCAGGTGCGTGCGTGTAGACGCCATTGGTCACCGCATTGATGACCGGCAAGTCGCCGTAGGGTTGCCAACTCACGCATGCCTGATCGCTGCTTGTCTGCGCGTTGAAATTGAACGCGGGGTTTTCGTGGTGCAGTGCATGGTAATCGCGGCCGGAAAGCAAGGGCCTGACTTTCAACTTGAACGCACCCATGCCGGAGGCTGCTTCTGATGGACCATCCAGCCGCCAACGCAAAACCGTTTCGCGCGTCGCCTTGCTCACGAACACTTCCGCGATCAGCGCGATGTGTGCATCGAGTTGCAAACGCCATCTCGGCCACGGCTCGGTGTCGAATTCGAAGAGACTCGCAGTCAGATCGGGGTAGATCACGTCCGGCATATACCGTTGCATGCTCAATGGATAACGCTGCCCGTTCGCTTCGATCCAGGCTTCCACACCGTTGACGAGTACGACGCGCCCACCAGGCGGGCGTGTGGCGGTGAGCAGCAGCGCCTGATAGCGGCGCGTGCGCAGCGTGCCGACGGTTCCGGACGCGAAGCCGCCGAAGCCATCTGCTTCGAGCCATTCGTCTTCGAGACGCGTGATGTCGAAAGGTCTTTCGATACGTGTCATGGACTGACCAAAGTATGCAAAGCGCAAATCGTTCGGTGTGCCAGGGCTTCAGCCGTGTGGCGCTAACGTGACTATTCTCCTGCCTACGGCTTTCCACCACCTTTCGAATAACTGACGATCGACAAGAGTTTCATCCACTCGCAAACGTTTCACAATTATTTCTCGAAAGGATTGGAGACTGCATCCGCCATCACGAAGCTGGATGCAGACATGAAAAGAAACACACGCCTTGCTACCACCGTCTTTGTTGCGCTCGCAACTTTCGCGTTGAGCGGCTGTGGCGCGGACGACTCCGCGCCAGCGCCGTCATCGCCGAGCGTTGCCAGCAACGATGCCGCGCAAAGCCCAGCCTTCAATTCAGCAACCGGCATGCCCAACGCATCGGCACCCCTTGCAGCCGACCGTGCCGCTGCGTCCGACGCGATCACACAGAACATGCAAGCCAGTCTCGCCGCTGACAGCCAGCAAGTCGCGCCCGTGATGCATTACGCACCGGGCGATAACACCAACAGCAACTGACCTGATTCCACCGGCGCGCGAGGCGCGCTATTCTTCCCCACCCGCAGAAGGTGATATTCGATGACATCAAATAGCCGTCGCCGTTTCCTGCAGACCGTGGCTTCATCCGCCGGCGCTGCTGCCGCGCTGACCGCGCTGCCCGAGTCCATTCGCAATGCGCTCGCCGTGCCCGCGTTTTCGCGCACCGGCACGATCCGCGATGTCGAGCACATCGTCGTGTTCATGCAGGAGAACCGTTCGTTCGACCACTACTTCGGCCATCTGCGCGGCGTACGGGGCTACAACGACCGCTTCCCGATTCCGCTGCCGGGCGGCCAGCAACCCGTGTGGTACCAGCCGTCGAAGGAAAACGCGGCGCAACCGGTACTGCCGTTCCATCTGAACACGCAGACGACCAGCGCGCAATGCATCGGCGATCTCGACCACTCGTGGTACCCGACGCACTACGCGATCAACAACGGCGCGTACAACCAGTGGCCCCAGTACAAGACCGACATGACGATGGGCTACTACTTGCGTAGCGACATCCCGTTCCACTACGCACTGGCCGACGCCTTCACGGTTTGCGACGCTTACTTCTGTTCGCTGGCGGGACCGACGCACCCGAACCGTTCGTATCTGATGACGGGCATGGTCGATCCGACCGGCACGATGGGGGGCCCGCTGCTCGACAACAACGATTACGTCGACGGCGACGGACCGCCGAGTTATCAATTGCTCTCGTGGACCACGTACCCGGAACGTCTGCAAGCCGCGGGCATCACGTGGCAGGTCTACCAGCAAGGTCTCACCGGCGCGGACCCGTTGAACGGCAACTACGGCACCAATGTGCTGCAGAACTTCGCGAACTACATCAACGCGCAGCCGGGTTCACCGTTGTACGAGCGCGCGCAGACGGTGCGCACGATCGCGGACCTGAAGAACGACGTGCTCGCGGGTAATCTGCCGCAGGTGTCGTGGCTGTGCCCGCCGGCTGCGTACTCCGAGCACCCGAGCTATACGCCCGCCTACGGCGCGGAATACACGTCGCAGATTCTCGATGCGCTGACGTCGAATCCCGAAGTGTGGAGCAAGACCGTGCTGTTCATCATGTACGACGAGAACGACGGCTTCTTCGATCACCTGGTGCCGCCGCAACCGGCGACGACGCCGGCACAAGGGCAGTCGACGGTCAGCGTGGATGGCGAAATCCACAACGTCGTGAACCCGCTGCGCGGCGGCAAGTACACCGCAGACGGCTTGCCGTACGGCCTCGGCCCGCGCGTGCCGATGACGATCGTGTCGCCGTGGAGCAAGGGTGGGTTTGTGTGCTCGCAGGTGTTCGATCACACCTCGGTGATTCGTTTCATCGAAACGCGCTTTGGCGTGGTTGAGCCGAATATCACGGCCTGGCGCCGTGCGGTGTGCGGCGATCTGACGACAGCGTTTGACTTCCGCACGCCGGACGCCACGGTGCCCCCGCTCCCGGATACGAGCAACTACCAGCAGATCGCCAACGAGTGCACGTCACAGCCGAAACCCACGGTGCCGGCCACGCCAGTCGCCTTCGATCCGCAGGAATCGGGCATCCGTTTTGCCCGCGCGTTGCCGTATGAGTTGCATGTGAATGGGCATGCGGATGTGAAGAAGAACACGTTCGAAATCGTGCTGGCTAACACCGGCCATCAAGGTGCGCATTTCTACGTGTACTCGACGAATCGCACGGATGGTCCGTGGCGTTATACGGTCGAGGCCGGCAAGTCGCTCAGCGAGACCTTCGATCTGATGACGACGAACGGTGTGTACACGTTCGAGGTGTTTGGGCCGAATGGCTTCGTGCGTAAGTTTGCGGGTAATACGCAGCAGGCGGCGCAGACGGCGGCGGTGGCATCGGGACTGCGGGGCAACGGCAAGCCGGCAGAGCCAGAGATCAAGGTGCAATACGATGTGGCGAACGGGAATGTGTTTATCAAGTTCAGCAACAAGGGCGGCGGGATTGCGCGCTTGACGGTGACCGACAATGCATATGGTGCGCGGACGCGTCCGGTGCTGGTGCCGGCAGGGGCGCATATCGAAGAGGCGTGGGTGCTGGCGTCGAGCCATCACTGGTATGACTTGACGGTGACGAGCAACGATGACGCGAGCTTCGCGCGTCGCGTGGCTGGGCACGTTGAGAATGGGCGACCGAGTATTAGCGATCCGGCGGCGGTGGCGCCGGTGTTGGTGGTGAGCTAAGGGCGGGTGAAGGTGGATGGGCTTCGGTTGAGCGGCCGCTTGGTTGGGGGCGCTTGACCGACGCTCAGCAGTGCGATGTCGTTGCGCTGAGGGAAGGTTTGAGACTGTCTTAGGCCGATTGGCCAAAGTTAGATAGTTAGCTTAGCAAAGTGAATTTTAAGAGAAGGGCGCACTTATAATTTGGCGGTCGTCAAAACAATGATGACCGGGTGTGAGAGCTCGAATGCCATTGCCTAATCAACCTGCCACGCAGGTCGTTTGCCTCTGCGCGTCCGTTCAACGGGCGGGCCGCGGCGAGGGAGCCGCAAGGCTCGCCGGTTTGGGCTGGCACCGGCCTGTCAACCTCGCTACGTGCCCGCCCACCCGTTTTCAGCGAGTGTCGGGCGATTTCGAGAATCAACCGGAAATCGCGCCATGAGCAAACCCGCTGAAGCTACTTACATGTACCCTCGCCTATCCGTAAAGCCCGCTGAGTACAAGCGTCTTGCGGCTGAGGCAGTGGAGGCAACCCGCATTTACGTCGAGCGGCTCTCGTCGCTGGCCATGCTCGCCAGGACGTTGCGCAAAGGTATTGCAATGAACCATTGCGACCGCCGCGATCAGATGATGCTAGCGGAGCTTTTGGAACGCACGGCTCATCAGTACGAAACCGAGGCGAACATCGAGCGGGGAAAGATGTTGGTTGTGATGGACGACGCGGAGGAAACGGAATCGAACGCTGCGCGCCGCAGGAAAGGGCTGGGCGAATCGGCAGCGCCGCGCGCGCGAGCCCGCAGGAAGGTCGACTCAGGCGTCACTGCATCGGCGCAAAACACGACTGCGCTCTGCACGAACCGGCGGCTGGGGTTACATTAAATGTCCCCCACTGCTTGACGATGGAGACGCCATGGACCGCGAAACATTTACTGAAAACCTGACGAAAGAAGGTTTCGCTGAGACTGTCGTCGTAACGCGCGAGGCGAACACCTCGATGGACGTTCACGAGCATCCGTTCGAAGCGAAGGCCCTGATTCTGGACGGCGAGTTGCACATCCGAGTGGGCGAGACGGAGCAGACGTATAAAGCCGGCGACGTCTTCCACTTGCCTGCGAACAAACCGCATTCAGAGCGTTATGGTTCGAATGGTGTGACGTATCTGGTAGGGCGGAAGTAGGCGCGTGGGCGCCCCGTGCGGATTGCCGCAGGAAGATCTACGACCCGATCGCAACCCTGCAGACCGATCTGGAAGCATAGATTGGCCAGTACAACAATGAGCGTGAACATCGAGGGCGATAGTGCTATGACAAAACGCCTATGCATACCACCCGCGATTCACTCGAGTCCGCCAGCGAGAGGCTGATTCACCACCAGATCGCCTTTCTTACCTCTCCTCTCCGACTACCTGTCAGGTCCGGTTCTGACAAATACAAGTAAGGCTCACCGTTTCGTGCATCAAAGGAAACCCGCCGTCGAGCGGGTGTTTTTTTGCGACCGCACTACGTGCCTTCGCCCGCGCCCGCCTCCAGTTCGCGCGGATCGATGATGCCCCTAGCGCATCGAGTTCGACCGTTGCGCCCGCAAGGCTTCGGAATCTGCTCATTGATCGCATTACCTATGTCAGCACATGGATAGCATGACCTGCCTCAACGCAATCGGATTTTTCGGAATTGTCGCATTTCAAAATATTTCCATCTCCTTAAGAGTTGTTACGCCGCCCTTGGCTGGCAGAAACTTAAAGGAGAAACATGAAAGCGTGGAAACTCCGTAGCGGGTTAGCAGGCACACTTGCCCGCCTGATTGTTGCGTCTGGCTTGCTGATGTCCGTTGCCTATACCAATGCGGCGACAGAAGATCAATGCATGCGCCTATTTTTAAAGTCCTCTGGGGTTCCAGGCACCCCGGACTGCGCGGCGCAGGTCGCGGGCACTATGCCGCCATCCGACGGACCAGACGATATCTACAACCCAATAAATTACTACAACTGCGGACACTATATATCGGACTACTGTGCTGGTGCGACAGGAGGTTCTCCGACAGACGATACCTGTCCGGTAAACGATCCTGTATTCGCCACTAGCGGTATTGTCACGACAGCGGAGAATGACTTTGTGAGCGGCGATGAGATTCCCGTCGCGTTCACACGCACTTACCGCTCTGTACCGTATCCATTAAACACGAATGCTGTCGGAGCAAACTGGGTTCACAACTGGCAGCGAAAACTGGGAATCGTTGGTATTGGAGACAGCGCCGAAAAGGTCAATGCGTACCGCGAAAACGGCGAACCAATAACATTTACCCTGGCGAACGGCACATGGCGAACCGCGACCTTTAGCGGCTTGACACTTGCCCGAAATGGCGCGGGCTGGTCGCTTACTGATCTTGTCACCGAGATGGTGGAAACCTATTCCGCACAAGGCGTTTTTCTATCAGAAAAAACCAAGACCGGGTTCGTCAGGACGTTGACTTACGATGGATTGGGGCGGCTTTCTACGATCACCCAACACGGCCCCGGAACCCAAGCTGCCTACGACCTGGTCCTGCGACTCGAATATGACCAGAGTGGCCACCTCGCACGACTGACAGATCCTGCGGGTGGTATCACACAATATAAGTACGGTCTGTGGGGCAATCTAATTTCCGTCACCTGGCCTGATGGGAACGCGCGCCAGTATGTCTATGCTGATCCCTACTCGGAACGCGCGCTGACTGGAATCATTGACGAAACCGGCTCGCGCACCGCAACGTGGACATACGACGCACAGGGCAGAGCGACTGCTGTTAGCCATCCCGACACAACCAGGAACGTGCAGTTTGCCTATGGATCGGGGGCAACCACTGTCACGGATAGCAATGGCGCAAGGACACTTTCTTTTTCGACCGTAGCTGGCACGGTTCGCCCAACCGGTAGCACCGGTTCAATGTCGAGCGGATTGACGTGGGAGGCGGCGGGCAGTCTCTTCTGGCAACTTCTACACCAGCACGCAATGCTGTCTACACATGCGACGGCTCCGGTCGCCCCGTGAAAGCAACAGTGAGGACATCCTCTGGCGTCTCGGTTACTTCGGTGCAGTATGCCGACGCAACGAGTCTTCGTCCGTCGTCCGTCGCCATGCCGGGAAAGTTGACGTCATTCGCCTATGACGCCAATGGCAATGTCACAGGATATAGCGAGCGCATCACGACCAGTTCAACCGGTTGATCGAGGCGATCACTTACGTAAACAATGTCAAGGTTGCCGACTGGTTCTACTTCTACGACGAAACCGGCAATCTCAACACCGCGCAAAACATCGTCTCAAAGTGGCTCTTTGGCAATCAGGATCGCGATGCGGCCCACCGCGTTACCTGGCAAACTGGCAACTATCGCGGGGCCCGTATCGCATACGACCTCAGAGGGCGGGTTACCCGGTTCACATACGATGAGCAACCGATAGCTCAAATCGGCCGGGTTCGTCGTCTACTGACCGTAGATTATGGTTACTCACCCGATGGTCGCGTGGTGTCCCGAAACGGTACGATCGCAACCAGCGGCGGGGCTGCTGTAGCAATCAGTAGCGACGATACCGACAAATGGTTAGATAACTACCAGGCTGGTCTTGATCCCGTAGGCCCCCCCTGCCACCCGTCTTGGCTGGTTGCGGTCGCTCACGTCCGACACATCACCAGTCATCAGCGCAGTGTGCGTGGACTGCGGGTTCATTCAAGCACGTCTTGCTTGGCCGTTGTTCCTTCACGACATCTATTTCGATGCGCAGACAGGCAAACCGATCGAAGACAATCCTGTTGAAATTCAGGTTGCGGCGCAGAACCAGTTGCCATTTCCCGTGCTTACTCCGGACCTGTCAAAGCGGACAATGCTCTATGCGAAGATATTCGCAAGCGATACAAATAATTCATCAGGATTTGTCAAATGCAAGGACACTGGAGATTGCGTGCAGGTGCGAACCATGTGTCGTCAAAAGTGTGATGCTGTATTACCGACAGGTGTAGACGTCAGATTCAAATACTGGAATTGTGTGAACAATTGCGCAGAATTGCACGGATGCCCCCGGATTTAATGCCAGATACAGACCATAAGGAGTCGAACAAAATGATCGAAAATAAGGAAACAGCTACTGAAGTAATTGCGCGACTGTACGATGCAAACAAGTCCGTCAATGATGCAATCAAGATCGTGCAAGCGAACTGCTCGCCAGAGGTTTTCGCCACTTTCCGGCGCGGAATGGCGGACGTCATCTATGAGCTCTTTGAGAAAGCGATCGTTCCTATTTGCAGACAACACCCGGACCTGATACCCGAAGGGGAGACGCTCGACGGGATCAAAAGCTAATTGAACTGGCGATGATTGCGAGAGATCCGGAATCGTCTCAAACCTGAAATGAGAAAGGCACGAAACCTCTCGTGCCTTTCTCATTGCCACGGCGTGGCAGCCGCTAATGACCGTTAATGCCGCGCGATCGTCGGTCGCACGCGGGCTTTGGCATACGTCACGGGCGACGGTTCGTTGTCCTCGACGCGACGCAGAATATTGGCTCGAACGTCAGGGCCAAGCAGGTTCAAGTTGTCGGTCGTCGAGGCGCGCCGCGGTGCTAACTGCAGAGCGGGCACCTTGGACCAACGAGTCTATGCAGCCGGAGGCTTGGCATGCTTCGGCACTACGCCGGCAATCAAAAACCGTCAAGCCCCCAACAAAACCCCAGTCCTAAAGGCCCGCGTGCCAGTGACCCGCCCCAGCGGCGCCCCAGCCGTCACAAACCGAATCGCGCGCCGCATATAAAACACACCCTCGGTGTTACTAGACAGCGTAGTCGTCTCATCAGTCAACGGATCGACGATATCGAACAACGGCTGCCCGACACGAATCGTGTCCCCGATCTCCGCGCGATGAATCAGAATCCCGCTCACAGGTGCGTAGAACTGCTCGCTGCCAGCAAGCGGCGTCGCGGGCGACAGCAACTCAGGCAAAGGCTTCACATCAAGCTTGATAGCCTTGCGCCAGACCAGATAATCGATCAACGCGTCAGCATCCTCCTGCGCGACCTCATAAGACACATCCCGCTGCCCCCGGCACTCCACCGTCACAGCAATCGCCCCATTGGGCACCGGCTTATCAGCAGGCATTTCCTGCTGCAACTTCCACCACAACAAGCTATGCGTCTCATCAAACGACTCACCGCCCGAGTTAGTCGCCAGCAACGAAGCCTGCGCCCCCAGATACCGTGACAGAGGCTCAAACTCAGGCCACGCCGCCTCACTGGTGTAGAGATGCATCGCCGCTTCCAACGAGCAGTGCAAATCGATCACCACATCCGCATCGAAGGAAAGCTTCAGCAGCGCCAATTGCAGCGACTCGAATTCAGTCAACGGTTTCTGTTCAGCCAACTCCGCAGCGATCAGTTCGCGAACAATCCGCCGATTCTCCGAAGCATCCGAACCCAACGCCTCCTTCGCCCGCGCCACCAGCTTCGAAAACTGCAGGAAGTGTCGATTGAAGTTCTTACCATTGCCCAGATCGAAGCGCCCAATAAACTGCCCCAGCACGTACTGCCCGAGCCCAACCGGATTCGCCACCGGCACCAGCACGATTTCCGCACTCAACGCGCCCTGCTTCTCCAGTTCGAGCAAACGACGCTTCAGTAAAGCCGTCGTCAGCATCGCCGGGGTTTCATCGGCATGCAGGGACGACTGGATGTAAATCTTCTGTCCGCTATCCGCGGGACCAAAGTGAAACGACACCAGTTCGCGGTGCGTGCCGATAGCCGGCGATAGAAGCGGAATCGATTGCTTGTTCATGAGCGGAAGGTTTGGATACGAAAAATGGGAAATAAAAGAATCAGTTGCCGTACGGATCGAAGTCGAAGTACTTCTTCGCGATCTGCGCGTACGTACCGTCCTTGAGCATCGAGGCAATCGCCGCATTGATGGACGCCTGCACCGCCGTCTCGTCCTTGCGCAGGCCGATGCCTACACCACGATCACCCATCGAAAGCGGCTCGCCGACAAACGCAAAGCCCTTGCCCGCCGGCGTGCGCAAAAAGCCGTAGTCGGCTTCGACCGTACCGAGCAGCGCTCCATCGAGACGACCGTTCTCGAGGTCGGCGAACACTTCATCCTGACTCTTGTACGCAACCACATGCACGCCAAGCGGCGCCCAATTCTTCAACGCATAGCCTTCGAACTGCGTCCCCGACTGCACGCCGATCTGCTTACCAGCCAACGCGTTCGTGCCACCCGCGAGCGGCGAACCTTGCCGCGCGATCAGCCGCGACTTGAACTGGAACAGCTTCGACGAAAACAGAATCTGTTGCTCGCGTTTCTCCGTGATCGCCATTGACGACATGATCGCGTCGATCTTGCGCGCCTGCAGCGCGGGAATCATCCCCGAAAACTCGAGTTCGACCCATTGGCAACGCGCATGAATGCGCTTGCAGATTTCGTTGCCAAGATCGACGTCGAAACCCTTAAAACTGCCGTCGGGCGCCTTGGCGTCCATCGGCGGATAGGTCGGATCGATACCGAGGCGCAGCGTGGTGGAGTCGGCGGCAAACGCACCGCTGCTGAAAGCCAGCGCGGCGCTCAAGATCATCAGCGAGATTTTCATGGGAGGCGGGTGTGAGGTGGGCGGATTGCTACAGGGTACAGGCCCATCCTATGCCGCTGGCGCGCCTCAAAGAAGTCCCGAAAGTAATATCATGATCACTTTTACCGATCACTGAGATTCTTCATGGCGTTGACGATCTCCCAGTTGCGCGCGTTCACCGCCGTGGCCGAGCACGGCAGCATCCGCGCGGCGTCGCGGGCGCTGGGCATGGCCCAGAGCGGCATCACGCAGCAGTTGCAGAACCTCGAGTCGATGCTGGGCGCGACCTTGTTCACCCGCACGAACCGCGGGATTGCGCTGACCGCACTTGGCCAGCGGCTGTTGCAGCGCGCCGGCGCGATTCTCGGGGAATGCGAGCGGGCCGAGCAGGAAGTGCAGCAATTGCGCGGCGACTACGCGGGCGAGGTCACGTTCGGCATGACGACCGAGCCGCTCGTCGACGCCTTCGCGCCAGTGCTGATGGAATTCCGTGCGCGCTTCGAGCGGGTCGCGGTGCATTTGCGCACCGGCACGTCACGGATGATGATTTCGTGGATTCGTGAAGGCAGGCTCGATTTCGCCGTCGCGCTGGTGTCGAAGCATACCGATACGGCCGATCTGTCCGTGACGCCGCTCTATCCGTCCGATCCCGTGGTCGTCTGCCGACGCGGCCATCCGAAAGCAGGCGCGACCTCGCTCGCCGAGCTCGTCGATTGCAAATGGGTGGCGACGCCTTCGCCGAATCTCACCGACGATCCGCAAATCAACCGCCTGAGCGATCTGTTCGAGCGCCACGGTTTGCCGCCGCCGAAAATCATTGCAACGGTGGAAGGTCTATACGAGACGCTGCATCTGGTCGGCGCAACGGACTGCCTGTCGCTGGAGTCGTCGGTCGTCGTCAAACGCGGGCCCTTTGCGAGCACACTGACGACGGTCAATGTGGGCGAGCGAGCGGTCGAACAGAACGTGTGCCTGTTGCAGCGCGCGGCGATTCCCGTCACGCCCGCCGCGCAGGAGCTCGCGACGATGATTGCGTCGTACACGCGTACGGTGCGGGCACGATGAAACCGGGTTCACGCCGCGTGGCGAACGTAGGTCTCCAGTTCGATGCATATCGGACTGCACGGCTGCGAACCACACGCCGCACTACCCCATGTGGCGCGGTACGCGCTGACATGCGCAAAGCTCCCCGCAGACCATGAGCGCGCGCCCGCGCGTAAGCGCCCTGGTCATGTGCGCGGAAGGGCCGGATGGCGTGACGATCGAGTTGATGCAACTGTCAGCTTGATCCCGTCATTCCAGCTACATGGCTATCGGCGTGCTCAACCCAGCGTTTCGAGCGCGATCAACTCCTCGATGGTTTGTCGACGCCGGATCAAACGCGGCACGCCATTGTCGATCAACACTTCAGCAGCCAGCGGTCGGCTGTTGTAGTTCGATGACATCGACGCACCATATGCCCCGGCGTCATGAAACACGATGAAGTCCCCCACGTCCGGCGTCTGCATGGAGCGGCTCGTGACGACACCACCCGCCTCCTGCGTGAATACATCGCCCGCTTCGCACAACGGCCCCGCCACCGCGAAAGCGCCAACCGACGCCTCGCTCGGCAAGCCATTGCCTTTCACCACCGTCATCTCATGATGGCTGCCGTAAAACGACGGCCTCACCAGATCGTTGAAGCCCGCATCGACCAAGGCGAATTGCCGGTTCGGCCGCCGGTTCAGCGCGTGCACCTCGGCGACCAGCACACCCGCTTCGGCGACCAGAAAGCGCCCTGGCTCGATTTCCAGTCTCACACGATGCCCGAGATGCGCTTCGATCTGCCCCCGCGCCGCGTCCCAGAGACGGTAATAATGTTCGACGTCGATCCGCGGTTCGCCTTCGCTATACGGCACCGACAAACCGCCCCCCGCCGAAATCGCTTCGATATCGTGCCCCAAGCTTTGCACCGCTTCGACCATCGCATCGCACACGCGCGATAAATGCGTGTAGTCGACGCCGGAGCCAATATGCATGTGCAATCCGACCAGCTTCAGACCGTAACGGCGCACCATGGCAATCGCGAGCGGCACGTCGTCGAGCCAGATACCGTGCTTGCTATGCTCGCCGCCCGTGTTGGTCTTGTTGCTGTGTCCGTGCCCGAAACCGGGATTGATCCGCAGCCACACACGGTGGTCTTCAGGCGCCTGCTGTCCAACACGTTCAAGCATATCGAGCGACCCGGCGTTGACCGTGATGCGGTGCTCGATCACGGTGGCCAGCGTCGCGTGGTCGACGAGATCGGCGGTAAAAACTACGCCCTCAGGATCGCCATCCGGTGTAAAGCCCGCCGCGAGACTGCGCGTGATTTCGCCCAGAGACACCGCATCGACCATCGTCCCTTCGTCTCGCATCAGCTTCAGGATATGTACGTTGGAACACGCCTTCTGCGCATAACGGATCACGTCGAAGCTGCGCAATTCGGCGATGCGTTGGCGGATCACGTCGGCGTCGTAGACCCACAGAGGCGTGCCGTACTGACGCGCGAGTTCAACGAGTTGCGGTGGATTGAAAGTGGTCACGGGTTTCGGCTCTCGATGTCGAAGCATGGGTGTGAGCCACATAATGCTGAGAATCGATCATTCAGTAAAATACCTATATATCTCCATCCCATTCATTCCTGATATAGCCACCATGGCACTCACTCATCGACATATCGAAGTCTTCCGTGCGTTGATGACGGCAGGCAGCGTCACCAAAGCGGCCGAGATGCTCTTCACCTCGCAGCCCACGGTCAGCCGCGAACTCGCACGTATGGAAAAGAGCATCGGCTTTACCTTGTTCGAACGCGTGCACGGCCGATTGCGTCCAACGATGTCCGCGTTGACGCTGTTCGATGAAATCAAGCGCGCATATGTCGGACTCGAACGGGTAGCGTCCACAGCAGCAAGCCTGCGCGAATTTCAGGGCGGCCAGCTTGCCATCATTGCGTTGCCCGCGTTTTCGCACTCGATCCTGCCCGGTGCATCAAAACGTTTCCACGATGCCCAGCCCGGTGTAAGCCTCTCGATCGCGACGCAGGAATCGCCGTTCCTCGAAGAATGGTTGACCGCGCAGCGCTACGACCTCGGCTTGACCGAACACGGCGCGCCGCCCGCTGGAACACGCCTGACGCCGTTGCTCGAAGTGGACGAAGTCTGCGTGCTGCCGGATGGGCATCCATTGCTCGCAAAGCGTGTGATCGAGTGGAAGGACTTCGCGAATCAGCCGTTCATCAGCCTGTCGTCAAACGATCCGTATCGGATTCAGATCGACGAAGCCTTCGCGCAAGCGGGTATCGCGCGCCGCCAGATGATCGAGACGCCAACCGCCGTCTCCGTTTGCAGCTTCGTGCGACAAGGGCTCGGCGTGGCCATCGTCAATCCGCTTACCGCATTGGATTTCGCGGGCCACAGTATGCATATCCGGCCGCTCGCCGTGTCGTTGCCGTTTCGCGTGAGCGTGGTTCATCCGGAGCATCGCCCGAGCCATCCGCTGGCCGGCGTGTTCGTCGAAGCGCTGCAAAGCGAGGCCGCCGCGCTACGACTACAATTAAAAACCCACACAAGAGGTAAGCAGCAATACGGGCGCTGTTCGACGATCAAGCGCGCCACGTTGGCCCATCAACCGGAGTTTCCCAAATGATGAATCGAGACGATCCCGTCTGGCTAATTACAGGCTGTTCCACCGGCTTCGGCCGGGAGTTGGCGAAGCTGGTGCTGGAGCGCGGCTGGCGCGCGGTGGTCACGGCACGCGACGCGTCGAAAGTGAAAGATATTGCCGAAGCACATGGCGATCGCGCGCTGGTTCTGCCGCTCGACGTGACGAACCGTCAACAGATCGACGACGTGGTCACGCAAGCCAGGCAGCGTTTCGGGCGCATTGACGCGCTCGTCAATAACGCGGGTTACGGCTATCTGGCCGCGATCGAAGAAGGCGAAGACGACGAAGTCCGCGCGATGTTCGAGACCAACGTGTTCGGTCTGGTCGATATGACGAAAGCGGTGCTGCCGATCATGCGTGAGCAGCACAGCGGCCTGATCGTGAATGTCTCGTCGATTGGCGGCATCGCGAGTTTTGCCGCGACCGGCTATTACCACGCCACCAAATATGCGGTGGAAGGTCTGTCCGAATCGCTCGCGGCAGAGGTCAAACCGCTCGGCATCGACGTATTGATCGTCGAGCCCGGTCCGTTCCGCACGAACTGGGCAGGTCCGTCGATCAAGCAATCGGCGACGGTGATCGACGACTACGCGGCCACGGCCGGCGAGCGCCGCAAACAGACCGAAGCGCGTAGTGGCAAACAGGCGGGCGATCCGGTGCGCGCCGCTCAAGCCATCATCGACGCCGCTCTATCGGACAAACCGCCGCTGCGTTTGCTGCTCGGCAAAGTGGCGCTCGAGCTGGCGCGCAAGAAGCTGGACTTCATGCGCGGCGACTTCGATGCCTGGGAGGCCACCACGGTCGGCGCGGATTTCCCGGAAGGGGCGGGCTAAGACCGGCAAGTAATCCGGCGTTCAGCCGGGCTTAAAACTCGACCAGCGCAAAATCTTCCTTGCCCACATCGCACAGTGGGCAACGCCAGTCGGCCGGGACATCTGCCCAGCAGGTGCCCGGCGCAATACCCTCTTCCGGCAAGCCGGCGGCTTCATCGTAGATCCAGCCGCAGATCACGCAGACCCATTGTTTGAAGTCGTCCGCAGACGCTGCGCTTTCTACGGCCGCCCGCGGCGCAGCAACCGCTTGCGACACCGGCGTCTCGTCGAGGCTCACCACCAAGGGCGCGGCGGTGCCTGCGCTGCTTTCAGCCAGCCGTGCCTGCAGACTTTCCAGCAGCCGTTGCGCTTCAACCTGCGTCAAATCGATCCAGTACGGATCGCCGGCGCCGTCGTTGAGCCGTTCGGGGGAAAACTGGATTTCTACGGCTACGCCCTTCTTGTACATGGCAAATCGGAATGTCGATGAAGCCGGCGGCGAGCGCCGGAATAGGGTCGGATGCTTGAAGCGAGGGCTTCGTGGCGGGGGGTTAGACGAACTGATTCAGCACGATGGCTGCGATCAGTCCAGCGGCGCCGATGAGGCCCAGCAGTTGCAGCAGGGTGAGGGATTTACGGGATGCGGTGGGGATTTGTTGCGTAGTCACGGGGCGTTCTTAAATATCGGAAAAAGCGAAATGGTACACGGGTCGGAGGCCGGCGCATCTCGAATGGCGCAAACCTGTGTGTGTTAGATGCCATTATCGCTGCTCGACCGGCCTGGATTCCCTACCGGGTGGAGATGGACTCATTCCCCACCGGGCGGAAAACCAGCCTACGACAAAGCCACCTCGCCGGCATGCTCAGACACCGCCGCCACAATCGCGGCGACGGCAGCAGCATCGAGCGTCAACGCGATATGCCCCACGCCAGGCACAATCGTGACCGGCACCACGCGCCCCGCTTCCGCAAAGACCCCGGCATATTTCCCGGCGTGAAACGCCTCGTCATCCGCGCCAACCAGCGCTTCAACCGGCTGCCGCATCGCGCGGATATCCGCGCGGTAATCCTCGTGCGGACGAAAGTTCAGCATCAGGTTGTACGAGTACTGCGGCGTAAGCATGGCCGCCGCCTCAGGCGACAGGGCGTAGGCCACGGTCGGCAGGTGATTGAACAGCGTGATGCGCAGCTTGTTGAGGAACACCAGCACGAACATGCGTGGCAGCCCGATACTCACCCACCCGCCGACGGAAGCCCGCGTAGTCGGCGCGCTCTGATGAATGAACGGCGCGAGCAGCACATAGCGATCGAATGCCAGTTGACGCGCATCCCCCGCGAACCGCAGCGCGAAGCCGCCACCCGCCGAGAAGCCGACCAGCGTGCGCGGTCCGGCCGGTTGTACCGCGTCGAGAAAGTCGCTCAGATCGTCTTCGAGCTGGCCGATATACGCGATCGTGCCTTTCTTGCCTGAGTCGCCATGCCCGCGCATGTCGGGCACGTAGACGTCGTATCCGGCCGCGGCAAGCGCCTTCGCGAGGGTATGCAGGCTCACGCCACTCGCCGACGAACCGTGAATCAGCACTGCGCTGCCGCGCCCCCCCGGTAGTCGGCTCGCATAGCGCCGATACGCGAGCGCCGCCTTGTCGCGTGCGGTGTAGCGTTCAATGGGAGGTAAATCGGAAGTATCGACCGACTTGAAAGGCTCGTTGATCGACGCGAGCGGCGGCGGCTGTTTGGGGCCGCCCTTCACAAGCGCCACCGCCATGATGGCGAGGCCCACAAGGAACACGACAACCGGCATCACTGCATGCAGTTCGGTACTCATCGACTGGACCCCTCACGCGATTCGTTGTGGTTTTGGACTTCCCGATCGATGAGCCTGCGCCTGGTGCCGCTTATGCGTTTTATGCGTCTTGTTATAGCCGGCGCCGCCGGCTCGCCGCTCATCGTCGCCGACGATTTTACGGTCCTGCGCGGCGCCAAAAAACTCGAATATCAGGTATTCGACAACGGGTTGCCGTGACGTGAATCCCAGAAACGGATCACCTGGCCGTCGCCGGTACCCGCGCCCACCACCTGATCCGGCGCACCACTCTCACGCAGCAACGCACGTAGTTCATTGATAACCGGAAACACCTCGTGATTCCAGTCCGCGCCCTGCGAGTCGTGCGCGCGTTGTTCGGCTTCCACGATTTCGCGGTCTTCCTTGAAGATGCGCTCGGTGAACCACACGAGGAGCGGCCACGCGAGATTGAGCACGCCGGGAATACCCGGTTTGCGAATCGACAGCAGCCCGAACGTGCGGTTCGTGCGTTGCTCGCGATCGAGCGGCACGTAGACGATCCACAAATCCATCACCAGCGTCTGTTCGGACGTGCGGATCTGCAGCGTCTGATACGGATACTCGGTGCGGATCGTCATCACGTCCTTGTCGTTGTCGCCGCCTGCCTTGCGGCTCTGGCCGAACACGATCGCTTCGCCGATCGGCTGCTGGCCGGCCATGCGCGCAAACGTGTAATCGACTTCGACCCAGCCTTCGCCGCGCCGCCGGCCCAGCGAACGCGCGCGCATCTGACCCATCTGACGGCGATGCAGGAACTGATGGTTCATGTCCATCAGGTTCTCGTGCATGAACGAATAGTGGCAATTCACCGGACGGCCAAAACGGCGCGTCTTGTACTTCTTGTCGGAGACGGAGCCGAACGCGGGTAGCGGCCGTTCTTCGGCCAAAGCGGCATTGCCGGGAAACACGAAAATCAGGCCTTCGACTTCGCGGCACGGATAAGACCGCACGCCATTCGGCAGACGATCCCGGCCCAGATACGGCACATCGATACACTTGCCCGAACAGTCGTAGGTCCAGCCGTGATAGCCGCAGCGGATCGATTCGCCGTCCACCACGCCCTGATGCAACGGCACCTGACGATGCGCGCAACGATCTTCGAGCGCGAACACCTTGCCTGACTCCGTACGCGCCAGCACGATTGGCTCACCCGCGAACGTCACACCATGCGTCTTGCCCCGCTTCACTTCATGCGACCACGCGAGCGGATACCAGTAGTCGGGATGAATGCCGACGCGGCGCAGATCGCGCACCGGCGCGCCGTTGGCGGCCTGATCTGGCGTGTGTGCATTCGCGGCGGTTGGGACATGGGTCTGCGCGGCTGCCTGAGCAGGCGACGCATCGACCGGCGCATCGACGGTGTCTTGTTCGAGCGGGGGAACAGCATGCATAGGTGGAGCCTCCGTGCACGAGCGGATAGAAGGTGGTCGCCCTGCAATTCGCGGGCCGACATCGTCGTACAGTCTACTCGAACCCGGACCCACATGGTTCCGCCGTTGGCACGCCATGCCCCGCCGCGCTGCGCATCGGCCTAACCGCGCTGGTCCGCCACCCTACATGCGTCAAATCAGGCGATCGGCTGCTAACTTTCGTCGTGCGTCACGAGGCCGGAGCGGCGCTGCACGCCCCACGAGCGGCCGCCACGCAGGAAATGCAGCCAGCCCAGCAGTGCGCCGACATGCCGCACCAACTGGAACGTGAACGGCTCGGCGATCGCCGCGAGTACCGCCATCCACAGACTGGAGCTGCTGCGCTTGCCGGTCCAGCCGCGGTACAGATGGATACACCACAGATAGAACGCGAGATCGATTGCCGTTTTGAGGCCGATCACGCTGAAAATCGACACGACGATCGCGCCATGCCCGCCGAACAGAAAGCCGAGCAGCAGCGCGAAGGCGGTCAGCCCGTAGATCGGCTGCATCGTATCGATGGCCTTGACCGGCAGCATCAGCATGCCCATCGTGCCGTAGCGCGGGTTGCCGGTCATATCGCGGTTCCAGTATTGCGTTTGGAGGAAACCCGCAAACCAGCGCCGGCGCTGCCGCAGGAAACTGCCGAGGTTGTCCGGGGCATCGGTATGCGCATGGGCGTCGCCGACCACGCGCACGTCCCAGCCAAGACCATGATCCACGGAGTAGCGGCGCAGCCGATGAATCAGTTCGTAGTCTTCGACCAGGCACTGCGGATCGAAGCCACCCACGTCGACCAGCGCGTCGCGCTTGAACGACGCGAAGGCGCCTGAAATCAGCAGCAGACTGTCGGCGCGCATCCACGCAAAGCGGGCGATGAAGTTGCGCATGTACTCATAGGTCTGGAACCACTGGAACACCCGGCCCGAAACCGATTTGCCGCAGACCGGCACCAGAATGCCGGCCGCCGCGACCAGCTTCGGCTCGCTCGCAAAAGCGACGCGCATCGCGTAGGTGGCGTCGTCGTCGAGCAGCGTGTCAGCGTCGACGGTCATGACGGTGTCGGTAGTCATGAGCGTGATAGCGGCGTTCAGCGCACGGGCCTTGCCGCCGTGCGGCACGCGCAGCCAGTAAAGATTCGGGTAAAGCGAACTCGGTGCGCTCAGTACACCGTCGGCTACCGCAGCCAGGCCGAAGCGTTCGGTGAGCAGCGCCTGGGTGGCATCGGTGGAACCGTCGTCGGCGATCACGATCTGCGCCGGGCCATGCGTCTGGCGCAGCAGCGCAGCGAGCGTGACCGGCAACACCGTCGCCTCGTTATGCGACGCGACGATCACCCCCATGCTCGGCAAGTTGCGCGCGTCGAAATCAGGCTCGAGCGGCGGCATGGGTCGCATGAGCGGCAGCGTTTTCCATGTGACGAACGCGAGCAGCAGCGTGTCGTACACGACGTACGCAATCCCCGTCGACCACGCCACCACGCCTTGCAGAAAGAACGCGCGCGCGAACAACAGCAGCCACAACACGACGACGCTGAAATGAATCAGCGTGCTCAGCAGCGTAGTGGGACGCGGCAGAATGCGCGGGGAGGCAAGGGCGAGCGCCTGTTCCAGAGTTTTCTTCAAAATGACTACTGAGTCCGTCGTTGGTGCGGTTGTTAGATAGCAAGTAGCGTGACAGTGCTTACGGCACCATGCGTTTCAGAACCGACTTGCGATCGATCCATTGATGCTTCAGCGCGCCGCCGATATGCATCGCCAGCAGCGCATACAGCGCGTAGCCGAGCCACGTATGCAAGGCGCCGAAGCGGTCGTGCAAGGTCTCCTTGAGCGCCGGGTCGAGATGCATCACATAGCCGATGCGCGGCCAGGGGAACAGGTTGAACAGGCGCAGCGGATGGGTGGCCGCATCTTTCCACGCGGAATCGTGCAGCCAGCCGGACAGCGGCAGCGCAATCATCAGGAAATACAGCAGGAAATGGGCGACATGCGCGGCGATCTTCTCCCACGACGGAAACTCGCGCGGCAACGGCGGCGGTCTGTGCGACACGCGCCACAAGATACGCAGCAGCGCGAGACCGAGCACTGTGATACCGATCGACTTATGAGTATCGACGACCGGACGCACCCAGTCGTCGGGCCACGATTCGGCGGTCAGGCCGAGCACGACATTGCCGATCATCAGCAGCGCGATCAGCCAGTGCAGCGTCATCGCCGTGCGGGTGTAGCGCGACGGCAGCGGCGTGCGGGTCGAATCGGTCAGGGGATCGGCGTGGGTGTTCATAGGTCGTTCCGTCTGCAAATGGTGTTCTTGCGAAAGCTGTTTGAAAATTCGGCCATACCGGGGGAGGTCTGGTCGCGCCGTCTGCCGCCGTCGGCATTAGGCAAACGCATAAGTGTGACGTTTTATTCCACCAGGCGCTTAGCGATGTGTTTCAGATTATTTCGACCGCGCGCGGCGAGTCATGCCTGAAGCGCCGCGGCGACCCGAGTCCGCAGCGTCGGCAACACCTCCGCTTCGAACCAGGGGTTGCGCTTGAACCAGGCAATATTGCGCGGCGAAGGATGCGGAAGCGGCACCACGTTGGGGCCAAATTCCCGCCAGCGCAGCAGTGTATCGGTTAGCGTCGGCCCGAACGCGTCGCCGAGGCCAAAACGCTGTGCGTATTGACCGATCAGTAAGGTAAGCCGCACTTCGCGCAACTGGGCCAGCAAGGCCTGATGCCAATGCGCGGCGCATTCGGGCCTCGGTGGCAAGTCGCCACTCGCCCCTCTGCCCGGAAAGCAAAATCCCATCGGCACGAGCGCAAATTTCGAGGCGTCGTAGAAGGTCTCGTCGGAGACCGCTAGCCAGTTGCGCAAACGTGCACCACTCGCATCGCTCCATGGAATACCCGAAGCATGCACACGCGCACCGGGCGCCTGGCCGATGATCAGAACGCGCGAATCAGTGGATGCCACAACGACCGGGCGCGGCGCATGCGGCAGCACCGCCGCACACACCGTGCAGGCGCGAATGTCACGCAATAACGTGTTCAGTAAGATGGGTTTCCTTACGGTCATACCATGGCGCGGATCAGGATTCAGATTGTGGTGGGTAAAACAGGACGCCAACCGATAGTGTCCCACGCCTCACCCATTCGCATCTGTGCACGAACAGTTTTGCCTCATCGCGCATCCAGCGTGAAATCTTAGCGAGCGCGCTACCCGTAGTTCTTTATAGGCCCAAAAATCTCGATCGAAACCGCGCGCACATCCGATTCCGTCGTATGTCGTCCTAGGAGTGCGCGCGGCAGACGGAATTTGAGCCGTCGGTACTGGCGCCGCAGCGACCGGCGTCAACGCCGGGCCT
>NZ_JAQQDU010000089.1:0-33340 GCF_046027825.1 Paraburkholderia sediminicola | reverse complement strand
CAGTCATCACAGCCTGGAGGTCGAACGCTTTTAGAAATGCCTGCTCGGCGCCTCGCTCAACCAAGTATCCAACACTAAAGAAGCCCGGTGTGTGTCCTTCTTGGTTGCCTTCACCGGTCAAGCGTTTGACGACACGCCATCCGCCGTCGATTTCAATTCCAGTTAGTTGATGGGCCGGAAACTGCGATATTGGATTAGTCGTCGTCAAGGCTCGGTCTCTCGCTATTAGTCCCGCTCTAGACGAGCGGGCGAGGTTGTTATATCCCCGAAAGAAGCATACCAGCCAGCCCCGGGGGATAAACTCAAAACGCGGCGCAAGCGATCAGAAAGCGCGACTGAGATTTGCGTTGTGGGCGGAGCAGTATTTCGCCGAAGTTGCTTTGCGCCTGACGGCAAGAAAATGGCTGGGTATGCCATGTCGGCGAAGTTTTCTTGCGCGAAGCGTTCCGGGAACGTGCGTGGACGGCAGCAGAGCGCTCCGGATCTCGCGGGCGAAACCAGCGCAGCGGCAAACGGTTTGCCTCCACGAGAGTACTTATTTTGGAGAGTGATACCGCCATTTCATTGGCACTCCTTGTGCTTGCCGGCGAGATGCGCGAGGGTCGGGACAAGCCGCGCAATGGCATCAATGATTTTGTTGATGCATCGCTGTCCGCAGTGTGGGGCCGTGGCTTTCGAGGTCAACTGCCTCCATGCAATTGTGATTGCGAGGAACAATTGAGCAGTCCGCCCCCCAGAGCCGCTACTCGCGAGCGAAAAATATGGTGGGGGCTGTCGGATGCAGCATATTTTTCGATCTGGACGAGCCTGACTAAAGATTGTTGCGGAGCTAGGGGTTTACCCTTTTTTGGCAACGACCACTCGGTCGTGCGGTCTGATGCGGTCAGGAAAAGGGCCACGCGTCGGATTTGGCACGTGGCGCAGAGGACCGTTGGTGAGACATTAAGTTATTGTTTTTGCACAAAATTTCTTGAGATGACAACGGTCAAGCGCGCATCAAGAGTTCAGACTTAAGTGAACAAAGTTCAAAGTTAAGCGAATCTCGACAACTGGCCAAAGCGACATCCCTTCTTGAATTTGTCACCACCCGTCCATATAATTAGCACTCGCTGCACGAGAGTGCTAACAACATCGCCGGCTGGCTCAGCCAGCCGGATTTTCTCAGCGTTCTTCAGTCTCAATCAAGAGAGGAGTATGTATGAACCTTCGTCCTTTGCATGATCGCGTGATCGTCAAACGTCTGGATCAAGAAACCAAGACTGCGTCGGGCATCGTGATCCCCGAAGCCGCAGCGGAAAAGCCGGATCAAGGCGAGATCCTGGCAGTTGGCCCGGGCAAGCGTGACGACAAGGGTGCACAAATCGCACTCGACGTGAAGGTTGGTGACCGCGTCCTGTTCGGCAAGTACGCAGGCCAGACCGTAAAGGTCGACGGCAACGAACTGCTCGTGATGCGCGAAGAAGACATCATGGCCGTGGTGCAGAAGTAAGCGCTGGTCGCTACTTTTCCCGGTCATATCCCAAAGAATTCAAGGAGTTAGAAGATGGCAGCTAAAGACGTCGTATTCGGTGATTCCGCCCGTGCCAAGATGGTTGAAGGCGTGAACATCCTCGCGAACGCTGTGAAGGTCACGCTGGGCCCGAAGGGTCGCAACGTTGTCCTGGAACGCAGCTTCGGCGGCCCGACGGTCACCAAGGATGGTGTTTCGGTCGCGAAAGAGATCGAACTGAAGGACAAGCTCCAGAACATGGGCGCGCAAATGGTCAAGGAAGTTGCTTCCAAGACCAGCGACAACGCAGGTGACGGCACCACGACCGCAACGGTTCTGGCTCAGTCGATCGTCCGCGAAGGCATGAAGTACGTTGCATCGGGCATGAACCCGATGGACCTGAAGCGCGGTATCGACAAGGCTGTGACGGCCGCGATCGAAGAACTGCGCAAGATCAGCAAGCCGTGCACGACCAACAAGGAAATCGCTCAAGTTGGCGCGATTTCGGCTAACAGCGACACGTCGATCGGCGACCGTATCGCTGAAGCGATGGACAAGGTTGGCAAGGAAGGCGTCATCACGGTTGAAGACGGCAAGTCGTTGCAAGACGAGCTGGACGTTGTCGAAGGTATGCAATTCGACCGCGGCTACCTGTCGCCGTACTTCATCAACAACCCGGACAAGCAGGTTGCTGTGCTCGAGAACCCGTTCGTGCTGCTGCACGACAAGAAGGTCTCGAACATCCGTGATCTGCTGCCGGTACTGGAACAAGTCGCCAAGGCTGGCCGTCCGCTGCTGATCATCGCAGAAGACGTCGAAGGCGAAGCGCTGGCTACGCTGGTTGTGAACAACATCCGCGGCATCCTGAAGACTGTTGCTGTCAAGGCTCCGGGCTTCGGCGATCGTCGTAAGGCCATGCTGGAAGACATCGCGATCCTGACCGGCGGTCAAGTCATCGCTGAAGAAACCGGCCTCACGCTCGAAAAGGCAACGCTGGCTGAACTGGGCCAAGCGAAGCGTATCGAAGTGGGCAAGGAAAACACGACGATCATCGACGGCGCTGGCGAAGCTGCAACGATCGAAGCGCGCGTGAAGCAAGTTCGCACGCAAATCGAAGAAGCAACGTCGGACTACGACCGTGAAAAGCTGCAAGAGCGCGTGGCCAAGCTGGCCGGCGGTGTTGCAGTGATCAAGGTCGGTGCTGCGACCGAAGTCGAAATGAAGGAAAAGAAGGCACGTGTCGAAGACGCACTGCACGCAACGCGCGCAGCTGTGGAAGAAGGCATCGTTGCTGGCGGCGGCGTCGCACTGATCCGTGCACGTACGGCAATCGCTGGCCTGAAGGGCGCTAACGCCGATCAGGACGCAGGTATCAAGATCGTGCTGCGCGCGATGGAAGAGCCGCTGCGTCAGATCGTCACGAACGGTGGCGAAGAAGCCAGCGTCGTGGTGGCGGCTGTTGCTGCTGGTACGGGCAACTACGGCTACAACGCTGCAACCGGCGAGTACGTCGACCTGGTTGACGCAGGTGTTGTGGACCCGACGAAGGTGACGCGCACGGCGCTGCAAAACGCAGCTTCGGTCGCTGGCCTGCTGTTGACCACCGACGCAGCTGTTTGCGAACTGCCGAAGGAAGATGCTCCGATGGGCGGCGGTATGCCCGGCGGCATGGGCGGCATGGGCATGGACATGTAATTTCGGTTGGGCCTCTCTCGCGAGAGGTTCAGTTCGAAACGCATGGGGAAGTGCGCCGCGAGGCGTGCTTCCCAAAACAAAAAACCCGCAGAAATGCGGGTTTTTTGTTTTGGGCTAGCGGCGAAGCATTCCGTTGAACGCTCAATATTGCATGCGCTCTTCGCAGCAGGGATCTGCCAGGCAGCCATCGCGCAAGTAGGTGAATAGTTTCCCTACGCTTTCGGCCGGCGTTTGCATGGCGGTGTCAATTTTCAGCTCAGGGTCGGCCGGGGCTTCATAGGGTGCGGATACCCCAGTAAACGAGGCAATCTCGCCAGCCCGGGCTTTCGCATAGAGACCTTTCGGATCACGACGGGCGCAAGCGTCGACGGAGGCTGAGAGGTAGGTCTCGATGAAATTGCCAGGCCCGACGATCTCGCGCGCCATCGCTCTGTCTTCGCGCATGGGAGAGATAAGCGCCGTGATGACGATCAGACCCGCGTCATTCATCAATTGAGCCACGTGCGCCACTCGGCGAATATTTTCACGCCGGTCTTTTTCGCCAAAACCGAGATCGCATGCCAAACCGTGACGGATATTGTCTCCGTCGAGGACATAGCACGCGTGGCCTAGCGATACGAGTCGCTGTTCAAGTTCGAAAGCGATGGTTGACTTGCCCGCCCCGGATAACCCGGTCAGCCAGATCGTCACCGGCTTGTGGCGGAACATTTGCATTCTGTCGCGGATAGTGACTTCGCCGTGGACGCGTTGCAGGAAGGTGCAGGGCTCGTCCGAAGCCCCCATGGGCAGGGGAACTGGAATCGGCGAAGACATAGGCTTACGTGGCAGGATTACGAATCGTAAAGTCTATCCTGACGACAAGGGGCGCGTTGTAACGTCTTATTACAAATTCGAAAGTGTAGTTACACCGTGAAGTGGAATGTAGAAGACTGTTTGAAAAGAAAAAACCCGCAGAAATGCGGGTTTTTGGGGCTGCCATTCGATTACGGCTGTAATGCTTGCCATGCGCCTGCCGCTCATGCGGTCGACGCTCAACGCCGAACCTTAATGTCGTGCCTCGCCCGGCGCCACATCCTTGCCGGCCGCGGGCGGCGCGTCGTCATCGCTGCTGCGGGCCCAGAAAAAGCGGTCCGGCAGATACGCGCCCATTCCCGGCCGGAACGCATTGCGCATCGCCTGATACAGATACTCCTGCGCCTCGCGTACCGCTTCCGCCGGCTCCTGGCCATTGGCCAGCAAGGCGGCAATCGCGGCGCCGAGGGTATCCGTAATGCCGATGATCCGGTGGCTGCCGCGGTCCCACATATCCTGACGCAGTTGGCCGTCTTCGCTGAACAGTGTGTTGACGAGCCGGTGCGTGCCGGTTTCCGTCGACAGAATGTATTCACAGCCTTGCGACAGCAGATGCGAGATCGCCGCGTCGAGGCTCGGCGCTTCGGCGTCGCCGTCGGGCTGGGCGAGGGCGAGCAGCGTGGCCGAATCGGCGACCAGCAAGGTGGTTTGCGGCGCCAGCAGGTCGGCGATCGCTTCGCGTAGTTCGTCGGCGGCGAGCACGTGTTCGTCGTCGAGCGTGAAGTCGGGGGCGAGGATCAGTGGGATGTCGTCGTAATCGGCGACCACTTCCGCAATCGCGCTGACCACTTCCGCGCGCGTGCAGGCGCCGACCTTGAACGCGGCAATCGGCATGTCTTCGAGCAGCATCCGGGCCTGGGTCGCGACCACTTCAGGGTCGAGTCCCGTGACTTCGTCGCAGCTCGCCGAGTCGCGCACGGTATAGCCCGTGAGCACGGAGACGCCATGGCAGCCCATGCTGGCTAGGGTCATCAGGTCGGCTTGCAGGCCGGAGCCACCGGTGGGATCGGAAAGGCCGAAGGTGAGGACGATCGGAGGCGTGTCGCTGGGCATGAAGATTTACAAAAAGGAGCTGTTTTTAGGCGCAGAGGGTGCGCAATCGGCTCAATTATGCGGCCTAAACTGTTGTGAAGGCGTTTTTTCGCATTCTTCGGCAAACCGACGCAACCCTCTAGCTAAAGGCCGCCGCACGCTACGATTGTGCGTTTCTGTTTGCTAGGCATTGGGGCGGCAACACGGTACCATCATGGCTCCCGTTTCCACGGACTCTACGACGCGACACAAGAATGGAATATCAAAGCTGGATGTGCCTGATTTGCGGCTGGATTTACGACGAAGAAGCCGGTTTGCCGGACGAAGGCATTGCGCCGGGCACCCGCTGGGAGGACGTTCCCATTAACTGGACCTGCCCGGAATGCGGAGCGCGCAAGGAAGACTTCGAGATGGTCCAGATCTGAAGTCCGCGGGGCAAGCGGCGGTGTCAGGCCGAGCGTCATGCTGAGTACCTGCGGCGCGGCGTTTTGCAGACGGCGTCGGCCGGATCGAACGCGGTTCACGCGCTCGGAACGCAGCCCCAACGTATCGACGCGGAACGGCCCCGGTTGCGCCGTGTCGCAGCGGTAGTCTGTCAATGTCCTGTCGCCAGTTCGCGCGTTAGCCGATCAGTCTCTCGCGTGGCGCAAAGCGGCGGCCCGTCAGCTTCCTGTCGCCTGCCCATGACTCTTCGATCCGCTGCACCTGATTCCTTCGATGCTTTGCCGAATCCGCGCGGCGGCGCTGTCCGTCCGGCGGAGCTGGCGCTGGCCGAGGCGCTGCTGGCGTTCGAGCAACACAGCGAGAGCACCTCGGCGCTGCTGCGTGCGTCGCACGCATTGCGCGAGGCCGGCTGGCTGAGCGCACAGCGCTTCGCGGACGCGCTGGTGCGGCTCTCGCCTTTGGCCGAAGGCGATCCGGCTGACGTGGATAGCGCGCGACCGGTGTTCGGCGCGGCATTGCACGATTTCCGCGCGGCGCTCGAGCGCCACAATCTGCGCGAGCTGTCCAGCTCGCCCGTACTGTTCAATCACTATCGCGCGCTCTGTACCCATCTGTCGGAGCACACGCCCGGTTCGACCGTCGCTTTCGAAGATCTCGCGCTCTGCGCCCGCCCGGTGCCGCCGGTGTCGCTGCATGCCCAGTCCTCGGATCAATTGGCCCATTTGCGGGCGCGCTACGAGCGCGCGCTGCTGCCGGTGTTGCGCTCGCAGCCCGATAGCAGCGGTGCCGCGCTGGCGTTCACGAACGCGGCGCTCGACGAGCTGGACGCCGTCCTGACCGAACTCACCGGCCCAGACCCGTACGATTTCTGGCGCCTCGCCAAAGCTTGCGCCAAGGCGTTGCGCGTCAGCGGCCGCGCCACCGGAGAAGCCGACGCGCGCCGCTTCTATGCGCGCTGCAATCTCACGCTGGCCGATCACGCAAGGGGGATCGAGCGCGCGCCGCGTTCGTTAGTGCGCGCGACGCTGGCGCTGCTGTGGCGCGACTACGCGCTATTCGGCGCTGCGGCGGAAGACGCCGATCAGGTCGAGGTGCTGCACGACTATGGTTTGACGGTCGATTGGCACGTCGCGGGCACCCAGGCATCCGAAATGCTCTGGGAAGCGGGCGCCGTGCAGGCGCAGGCGATCAGCGCGACCCGCAGCACACTGACGCGCGAGCTGGGGGTGTTGACCGTCAACGCGCACGCCTACGAAGACTTCCTGCAATCCGCGGATGCTGCGATTTCAGCGCTGACCGAGCATGCCCGCGCGGCCGATCAGCCCGAGAAGGCCGACCCGAGCGAAGCGCTGCAGGCGGGCGACGCCGCCTACCGGCTCGGCGCCGCCGCGTGCGCGCTGGGCCTTGGCCACGTGGCGCTGGTTGCCGATGCCCTCGGGCTGGCGTGGCGCCGCCGCGCGCACGCCGGCGTATCGACGCCGGCAGTGCGCGCCCACGTCATTGTCGGCGCGCCGGCGGCGAGCACGCTCGAGCAGACCGCTGAAGCGTTGCGCGCGATGCTGCACAAAGTAGCTGCGGGTGTCGCGCCGGCAGGAAGCAACGCCGCGCTGGCCGCATTGACGCGTTCGATCGAGCAGGGCGGCGCCTGATCCGCTGCGGTATCCCGCTACGTGCCCTGTGCGCCGGTAAGCATCCTCGGCCTGGCGTAGCGAGGCGTCAGGTTCGAACCGGGAGGCACGCGGTGTGCGTGTCATAAAACACCGCCAAGCCGCACCGTGGACAAGGCCTGCGTGCGTGATAGAGTGCAACTTGATTCGCCGTCGATGGCTCGCGGCGCCCTTCATCGCGCACATCGCGGTTCCGCGCTTAAAGCCCGCCATCCTGCATCGTCTTTGCTAAAATTCGAACTATGTCCAAGAGTACCGATCGCATCAATCTGACCAACCAGTTCCTGATCGCCATGCCGAACATGGCCGATCCCACGTTTTCAGGAACGGTGGTCTACCTTTGCGATCACAGTGAGCGCGGTGCGCTCGGCCTCGTGATCAACCGGCCGACCGACATCGATCTGGAAGCGCTCTTCAGTCGCATCGATCTCAAGCTCGAGATCGAACCCCTTCTTCACGTGCCCGTGTATTTCGGCGGCCCGGTGCAAACCGAGCGCGGCTTCGTGCTGCACGATCCGAAAGACGGCAATGCCTATACATCGTCAATGTCGGTGCCAGGCGGGCTCGAGATGACCACCTCGAAAGACGTGCTCGAAGCCGTCGCGAGCGGCACCGGTCCGGCGCGCTTCCTGCTCACGCTCGGCCATGCCGGCTGGGGTGCGGGTCAGCTCGAAGAAGAGATTTCCAAGAACGGCTGGCTCACGGTCGAAGCCGACCCGAAAATCGTTTTCGACGTGCCCGCCGAAGAGCGTCTGGAAGCGGCGCTCGCGCTGCTCGGCATCTCGCTGTCGATGCTGTCGGGCGAGGCGGGGCACGCATGAGCCTGTCGGCCGGACGTGAGGCGACGCTGCTTGCGTTCGACTATGGTGAAAAGCGGATCGGCGTGGCGGTGGGCAATTCGCTCACCCGCAGCGCACGGCCGCTCGTGATCGTGCAGAATCGCAGCCGCGAATATCGTTTCGAGGCCGTCGGCAAGCTGATCGCCGAATGGAAACCGGACGCACTGGTGGTCGGCTTGCCGATGCACCCGGACGGTACGCCGCACGAAATGACCCAACTCGCGAAGCGCTTCGGTAATCAGCTGAATGGCCGCTTCAATCTGCCGGTGACGTGGATCGACGAACGCTATTCGTCGGTCGAGGCGAAGGCGGAAATCCGCGCCGGCAACGGCCGCGCCGACATGCTCGACGCCGAAGCCGCCAGCATCATCCTCCAGCAATATCTAGACGGACTTTCCGACGACCATGAGTTCCATTGACGCCGAAGCGCTCTACAGCGCTTTGCTCGAGCAGATTCGTGCCGCTTATGGTGACAGGTTGGGCACCGGACAAGACGGTGCTGAAGGCGCCGTGCTGGCCGGTATCTACAGCGGCGGCGCGTGGCTTGCTGAGCGCCTGGCGCGCGACTTGCACGTGCCGAGCTTCGGGGTGGTGAATGTCGCATTGCATCGCGACGACTACGCGAAAAAAGGCCTGCACTCGCAGGCGAGCCCGACCTCGCTGCCGTTTTCCGTGGACAAGCGCCGCATCGTGCTGGTGGACGACGTGCTGTACACCGGTCGCACGATTCGCGCGGCGCTGAACGAGTTGTACGACTACGGCCGCCCGGCATCGGTCGAACTGGCCGTGCTGGCCGATCGCGGTGGACGCGAGCTGCCGGTGGCGGCGCGGTTTGTTGGCGGCGTGGTGCAGGTGCCTGCCGATGCGACGCTGGTGCTGGCCCGCGAAGCGGGTGCCGCCGACGGCAATCAGCGTTTCACCTTTCACACTGAAGCGCGCTTGGATTGAACGCGGTTAGGCGCCTTGAGCGAGACCGCATCCAGCGCGTCGCATCTGTACAGCCCGCATTT
This sequence comes from Paraburkholderia sediminicola, assembly GCF_046027825.1. Classification (GTDB taxonomy): domain Bacteria; phylum Pseudomonadota; class Gammaproteobacteria; order Burkholderiales; family Burkholderiaceae; genus Paraburkholderia; species Paraburkholderia sediminicola_D. The sequence goes on along the minus strand of NZ_JAQQDU010000089.1, from coordinate 24,312 downwards.
GTGCACTCCGCATCGTGCACCCATTAAGCAAGAGAGTTTCGAACCGGCCGCGCGCAGTGTTGCGCGCCACGCCTGCCCGGAACACTCACACGCAGTCAGCATCGACACCGAACACGTTGAAGCCCGTATTTGAAGCAGGTACACCATGAACACCGCCACCCAGGCCTCCCAGGATTCAGCCGACAGCGCCACCGAGCGCTTCCGTTATGGCTTCCTGAAGGGCAATCCGCAGCTCACGAAAAACGGCGAGCTCAAACATCTGTTGTCGATTGAAGGATTGCCGAAGGCGATCGTTAATCACATTCTCGATACCGCTGACCAGTTCGTCAGCGTGACCGATCGCGAAGTGAAGAAGGTGCCGCTGTTGCGCGGCAAGTCGGTGTTCAACCTGTTCTTCGAGAACTCGACGCGCACCCGCACGACCTTCGAGATCGCCGCGACGCGCCTGTCGGCGGACGTGCTGAATCTGAACATCAACGCCTCGTCGACGAGCAAGGGTGAGTCACTGCTCGACACGATCAACAACCTCTCGGCGATGCACGCCGATATGTTTGTCGTGCGCCATGCATCGAGCGGCGCGCCGTACCTGATCGCCCAGCACTGCGCGCCGCACGTGCATGTGATCAATGCCGGCGACGGCCGTCACGCACACCCGACCCAGGGTCTGCTCGACATGTACACGATCCGGCACTACAAGAAAGACTTCACGAATCTGCGTGTGGCGATCGTCGGCGACATTCTGCATTCGCGGGTCGCGCGCTCGGACATTCATGCTCTGACCACGCTTGGCGTGCCGGAAGTGCGCGCAATCGGTCCGCGCACGCTGCTGCCGGGTGGTCTCGAGCAGATGGGCGTGCGTGTATTCCACAACCTCGACGAAGGCCTGAAAGACGTCGACGTGATCATCATGCTGCGTCTGCAGAATGAGCGGATGAGCGGCGCGTTGCTGCCGTCGGCGCAGGAGTACTTCAAGAGTTGGGGTTTGACGCCGGAGCGCCTCGCGCTCGCCAAGCCCGATGCGATCGTGATGCACCCGGGTCCGATGAATCGCGGCGTCGAAATCGATTCGCAGGTGGCCGACGGTCCGCAATCGGTGATTCTGAATCAGGTCACGTTCGGCATCGCGGTGCGTATGGCGGTGATGGGGATCGTCGCGGGTAATCACGATTGATCTCGCCGCGGTATGCACGAACAGACGCACCAACAGACGCGACAAGTCACGCAGAACTTAGCTGAACGCTTGGCTAAACATTAAGGCAGCGCATGAAGATTCATATTCAGGGTGGCACACTGATCGATCCGGCAGCGGGCACCGAACAGCAGCAGGACATTTTTATCGCGGCGGGCAAGATCGTCGCCATCGGCAACGCACCCGCAGATTTCCAGGCAGAGAAGACGATCGACGCCAAAGGTTTGTCGGTCGTGCCTGGCCTGGTCGACCTGTCCGCACGTTTGCGCGAACCGGGTTACGAACACAAGGCGACGCTCGAATCCGAAATGGCCGCGGCGCTCGCGGGCGGCGTGACGAGTCTCGTGTGTCCGCCGGACACTGATCCGACGCTCGATGAACCGGGCCTCGTCGAGATGCTCAAGTTCCGCGCGCGCAATCTGAACCAGGCGCATGTGTATCCGCTCGGCGCGTTGACCGTCGGTCTGAAAGGCCAGGTCATCACCGAGATGGTCGAACTCACCGAAGCGGGCTGTATCGGTTTTTCGCAGGCCGACGTGCCGGTCGTCGACACGCAGGTATTGATGCGTGCGTTGCAGTACGCGAGGACCTACGGCTACACCGTGTGGCTGCGTCCGGTCGATGCGTATCTTGGCCGTGGCGGCGTGGCCGCGAGCGGCGCGCTGGCGTCTCGGCTTGGGCTTTCGGGCGTGCCGGTGTCGGCTGAGACGATCGCGCTGCACACCATCTTCGAACTGGTCCGCGTAACGGGGGCACGGGTGCATCTGTCGCACGTGTCGTCGGCGGCGGGCATCGAGTTGATGCGCGCGGCCAAGGCCGAGGGCTTGCCGGTGTCGTGCGACGTCACCGTGAACCACGTGCACCTGATCGACCTCGACATCGGCTACTTCGACGCGCAGTTCCGGCTCGATCCGCCGCTGCGCCAGCAGCGCGATCGCGAAGCGATCCGCGCGGGTCTCGTCGACGGTACGATCGACGCGATCTGCTCCGACCACACGCCGGTCGACGACGACGAAAAGCTTCTGCCGTTCGCCGAAGCCACGCCGGGCGCAACGGGTCTGGAGCTGTTTCTGTCGCTCACAGTCAAATGGGCCGACGAAGCGCGCGTGCCGTTGGCCAAGGCGCTGAACCGCATCACCACGGCGCCGGCCGATGTGCTGAAGCTGGAGGCGGCCGGCCGCATCGCCGTGGGCAGCGTCGCCGATCTCTGCGTGTTCGACCGCAACGCGTATTGGCGCGTCGAGCCGCGCGCATTGAAGAGCCAGGGGCACAACACGCCGTTCCTCGGCTATGAACTGCCGGCGCGCGTGCGGGCGACCATCGTGTCCGGTCACGTCGCGTTCGAACAGCGTTAATATCCGCGTCATTGCCCAGTTACGGAAAGCTCCGACAAATGAAGCTCGCGTTACGCAAGGCCCGTCTCATCGCGCATCTGCTGCACGGCATGTGGGTCGTCGCCACCCGCTTCCCCAAGGCCGGCGCAGAGGGGCGGCAGACGCTCAATCGTGAATGGTCGCTCAAAATGCTGCGTCTATGCGGCATGCAGCTCGTCGTGCATAACGACAGCGCGCGGCTCGACCGCGGCGCGCTGGTGGTCGCCAATCACATCTCGTGGATCGACATCTACGTGATCAACGCGTGGCGGCCCACGCCGTTCGTCTCGAAGGCCGAGATCCGGCAGTGGCCGGTGGTCGGCTGGCTGGCGCAGCAACTGGATACGGTGTTCATCCAGCGCGAGAAGCGCAGCGACGCGAAACGGATCATGCACGAACTGTCCGACCGCCTGAGCGCGGGCGAGCTGATGTGCGTGTTTCCGGAAGGGACGACGTCAGACGGTCTGGCGCTGTTGCCGTTTCACGCGAATATGTTCCAGGCGGCCGTGTCGGCCTCGGCGCCGGTGCAGCCGCTTTGCATCATGTATGAAGACGCGCAAGGCCGGCAATCGACCGCGCCTGCGTATATCGACGACCTGACGCTGGCGGATTCGCTGAACATGCTGTTGCGCGGCGGCCCATTGACCGCGCACGTGTATGTCGGCGTGCCGCTTGCGCCGGGTGCGGATCGGCGCACGCTGGCGGCGGAGGCGGAAGGGGTGATTGGGATGGCGTTGCGGGAGATGCAGGGCGGCATGGCGAGGTCCGGTGCTGCCATTGCAGCTCCGATCGCATCGCCCAACGCGTCAGACGCCTCCAACACCTCGCCGGTGCTGATCGAACCCGTCGATCAGTCCAGCCGGTCGGCTTAGCGAGGCTGCCTAGTTGCCGCCGCCTGGCACGCGGCAAGCCTCGCAGTCGACCTGGGTCAGCGTGCGGTCCACGGGGTTTTGCGCAAGACGTACGGCGGACAGTTTCTCGCCCCATACGCAGCCGGAATCCAGGCCGATCAGGTTGTCGCGCAAGGTCAAGCCGAGCGCGGCCCAATGGCCGAACACCACCGTGACATCCGCAGTCTTGCGCGACGGCACGTTGAACCACGGCATGCTGCCCGGCGGCGCGGAATTCAAGCCGCCGCTGGTGCTGAAATCCATCGCGCCTTCGGCATTACAGAAGCGGATGCGCGTCAATGCGCTGCACGTCAGGCGCAGCCGGTCGATGCCCTTGATGCCCGGCGTCCAGCGATTCGGCTCGTTGCCGTAGAGTCCCGCAAGCGTTTCCTTCCAGTTCGGCGCGCGCAGTGCCCGCTGCAATTCGTCGGCGAGTTCCATCGTCAGGGCGGCGTCCCATTGCGGCAGTACGCCCGCATGCACCATCAACATGCCGTGTTCGAAATGGGCGAGCGGACGGTGGCGGACCCATTCGAGCAGGTCGGCGGCATCCGGCGCGGCGAGAATATCGTCGATCGTGTCGCCTTTTTTCGATTTGCGAATCCCCGCCGACACCGACAGCAGATGCAGGTCGTGGTTGCCCAGCACCGGCACCGCGCGATCTCCCAGCGCAATGATGTCGCGCAGCGTGGCGAGCGATTCGGAGCCGCGGTTGATCAGGTCGCCCGCGAACCACAGCGGCGTGCCTTCTGGCGGCGCGGCTTTGGCCAGCAGTTGCTGGAACGGCGTGCGGCAACCCTGCAGGTCGCCGAAGGCAAGCGGTAGCGGATGCAACGGCGTGACGGCAGTAGATGCGACGGTGGAAGCGGTGGAGGATGTCATCGAGAGATCGGTGCAGTTCGATACACGCGGTTACGAACGAGGCGTGCCGCGTTGGGCGGTGCAGCAAGTTAGCGTGACATAATAGCCCGTTTGATGCACGGATATCGCGGTATGCGCCGTTGGTAAGCGGTACGGCAGGCGGCACGCGCAATATTGCAACACAACAGGATGACCCTCGTGAACGGAGAAAGCATGTCGTCTTTTCATGCGAACGAACCTATCCGCACGCTCGTCACCGGGGCGAGCGGCTTCACCGGCCGCTATCTGGTCGACAACCTGCTCGGCCGCGGCCATACCGTGATCGAAACGGTGGCCGGGCGCAACGAGCCTGAAACACCAACGCGCCTCAGGCTCGACATTACGTCGCCTGACGCATGCCGGCGGGTGATCGAAACCGCGCGGCCCGACTACATTGTGCATCTGGCGGCGATCAGCTTCGTGGGCCATAACGATCCGCTCGACTTTTACCGTGTCAACGTGATCGGCACGCTGAATCTGCTGGAAGCCTGTGCGGCCGTTGGCCATACGCCCCGCAAGCTGTTGATCGCGAGCAGCGCGAATGTGTATGGCAATGTTACGAGCGACGCCATTGACGAAACCTTCCCGGTCACGCCGGTGAATCACTATGCCGCCAGCAAGGCGGCCATGGAAACGATGGTGCGGACCTGGTTCGACCGGCTGCCGATTCTGATCGTGCGGCCGTTCAACTACACCGGTCGCGGGCAGGCATCGAACTTCCTCGTGCCGAAGATCGTCGAGCATTTTGCGCGGCGCGAACCGGCTATCGAGCTCGGCAATATCGACGTGGCGCGTGATTTCTCGGACGTGCGCTATGTGGCGAGCGCTTATGAGGCTTTGCTCGACTCGGAGGCTGCTGCGGAGACGGTCAATGTCTGTACCGGCACGCCGTACACGCTGCGGAACATTCTCTCGGCGGCGAGCGAACTGAGCGGGCATGAGCTCGAAATCCAGATCAATCCTGCTTTCGTGCGACAAACCGACGTGAAGATGCTGGCCGGGTCGCCGGTCAAGCTGCGCTCGCTGGTGCCGAAGGTCGAGGCGATTCCATTCATGGATACGCTGCGCTGGATGTTGGCGGCTTAACTCGCGCAACCGACGGCATCTGCGGCCATCATCTGTTATTTTGTCTTTGTGGCGTCGAGGCAAATAATGCATCCAGGGACAGTAGAAACCAAACTTGTCGAGCTGTTTCAAGTTGTTAGGGTGTTAGGTTTTGCCCCGAGCGGCTTTATAATCAGGGCTTCATAAGATTGGCGTTTGAGCGCCTGCCCGCTGCGCGAGGGGCGGCGACGGGCGTTGACAAGAATCGAACACCACAACGCGGGGTATGCAGATCGGCGAACTGATTCCGATCTGCCACCAACATCTAGAAGGGAATTTCATGATCCTGGTAACGGGCGGTGCCGGCTTTATCGGCGCCAATTTCGTGCTCGACTGGCTTGATACGTCGGACGAAGCGGTGCTGAATGTAGACAAGCTGACCTACGCCGGCAATCTGGGTACGCTCAAGTCGCAACAGGCCAATCCCAAGCATGTCTTTGTACGCGCCGACATCTGCGATCGCGCCGCGCTCGACGCGCTGTTTGCCGAGCACAAGCCGCGTGCCGTGCTGCACTTCGCCGCTGAAAGCCATGTGGATCGTTCGATTCACGGCCCGGCGGATTTCGTGCAGACCAACGTGGTCGGCACCTTCACGTTGCTGGAAGCCGCCCGCCAGTACTGGAATACGCTCGGCGAGGCCGACAAGGCCGCGTTCCGTTTCCTGCACGTCTCGACCGACGAAGTGTTCGGCTCGCTGTCCGCTACCGATCCGCAATTCTCCGAAACCACGCCGTATGCGCCGAATAGCCCCTATTCGGCCACCAAGGCGGGTTCCGACCATCTGGTGCGCGCCTACCATCACACGTATGGCCTGCCGGTGCTCACAACGAACTGCTCGAACAATTACGGCCCGTACCAGTTCCCCGAGAAGCTGATTCCGCTGATGATCGCCAACGCGCTCAGCGGCAAGGCGCTGCCGGTCTACGGCGACGGTCAGAACGTGCGCGACTGGTTGTATGTCGGCGACCATTGCAGCGCGATCCGCGAAGTGCTCGCGCGCGGCACGCCAGGCGAGACGTACAACATCGGCGGCTGGAACGAAAAGAAGAACCTCGACGTCGTGCATACGCTGTGCGACCTGCTCGATCAATTGCGTCCGAAGGCGGGTGCTTCGTACCGCGACCAGATCACGTACGTGAAGGATCGTCCCGGCCACGACCGCCGTTATGCGATCGACGCGCGCAAGCTCGAGCGCGAACTCGGCTGGAAGCCGGCTGAGACGTTCGAAACAGGTCTCGCGAAGACGGTTCAGTGGTATCTGGACAATCAGGCGTGGTCTGACGAAGTCGCTTCGGGCGAGTATCGGAACTGGGTTGAGACCAACTACGCGCAGCGCGCGTAAGGGCACGGCAATGGCGCGCAAAGGCATTATTCTCGCGGGTGGATCGGGCACGCGCCTGTATCCGATTACGCATGTCGTCTCCAAGCAGTTGCTGCCGGTCTACGACAAACCGATGATCTACTACCCGCTGTCCACGCTGATGGTGGCGGGTATTCGTGACGTGCTGATCATCTCCACGCCGCAGGACACGCCGCGTTTCGAGGCGATGCTCGGTGACGGCAGCCAGTGGGGCATGAACATTCAGTACGCGGTTCAGCCTTCGCCGGACGGTCTCGCACAGGCGTTCATCATCGGCCGTGATTTTGTGGGCAACGATCCGTCGGCGCTGATTCTCGGCGACAACATTTTTTACGGACACGATCTGGCAAAACAGTTGGAACGTGCCGATAAGCAGGATCAAGGCGCTACCGTGTTCGCGTATCACGTGCAGGATCCGGAGCGGTACGGTGTTGTCGAATTCGACAAGCGGTTCCGGGCGGTGTCGATCGAAGAGAAGCCGGTCAAGGCGCGTTCCAACTACGCGGTCACTGGGCTGTACTTCTACGACAATCAGGTTTGCGATATCGCCGCGGACATCAAGCCTTCGCCGCGCGGCGAACTTGAAATTACCGACGTCAATTCCCGCTACCTGTCCAACGGCGCACTCAATGTCGAGATCATGGGGCGTGGCTATGCGTGGCTCGACACGGGTACGCACGACTCGCTGATCGAAGCAGCGACGTTTATCGCGACGCTGCAAAAGCGTCAGGGCCTTGTTGTCGCGTGTCCGGAAGAGATTGCGTACCGTCAGCGGTGGATCGATGGAGAGCAGCTGTCCGCGCTAGCCAGACCGCTCGCGAAGAACGCCTACGGAAAATATCTGCAAAACCTTCTTACGGACCAAGTCGCATGGCCATCCAGGTAACCGCTACCGTGCTCCCCGAAGTCAAGATCATCGAACCGAAGGTCTTTGGCGACGAACGTGGCTTTTTCTTCGAAAGCTTCAATGCGCAGGAGTTCGCCGAGCATGTAGAAGCTGGCGTTGAGTTTGTGCAGGATAACCATTCCCGGTCCGCGAAGGGCGTGTTGCGCGGCCTGCACTATCAGATTCAGCACGCGCAGGGAAAGCTTGTACGTGTGGTTGAAGGCGAGGTGTTTGATGTCGTGGTCGATCTGCGCAAGAGTTCGCCGAATTTCGGTAAGTGGGCTGGCGTGCACTTGAGTGCTCAGAATCATCGGCAGGTGTGGGTTCCGCCCGGATTCGCGCACGGTTTCGTCGTGCTGTCGGAGGTAGCCGAATTCCTCTACAAGACCACCGACTACTGGTTCCCAGAACATGAGCGTTGTCTGTTGTGGAACGATGCTGACATCGGTATCGAATGGCCGATCGATGGCGCTCCGATTCTAGCGGCAAAGGATGCGGCGGGGCGGCGTTTTGTGGATGCCGAGACCTATGAATGAACGCATGGTTGAAGGATGTTCAAGTTAGTGCCCGAATCGAAAGTAGTGCGTTGATTTTTGAGATAGTCGGCCGTGTGCGCTCGCTTTATAGCTGATCTCGGCCGCTCAACCACGGCTCCTATAGTTGCGTGTTCCGGTGCTTAACCGCGCAATCTGGCGAAACGCACGGGCACGCGGCGACATATGTTTTCAAGCTCTTTACCCTATGTCTGACACCTCAGAACCCATCATTCTTGTCACCGGGGCGACTGGTCAAGTCGGTTTCGAATTGCTGCGCAGCCTGCAGGGACTCGGACGGGTGGTCGCGCCAGATCGACACACGCTGGACCTGGCGAATTTCGACCAGATCCAGCGCGTCGTGCGGGACGTCCGCCCAGCGCTTATTGTGAATCCCGCTGCATTCACGGCGGTCGATCAGGCTGAAATTGACGTGGATGCCGCGATGCGGTTGAATGGTGCGGCGCCCGGTGTGCTGGCCGAAGAGGCTAAACGGATCGGAGCAGTTGTCTTTCACTACTCAACGGACTATGTTTTCGATGGCACTAAAGATGGTGCTTACGCAGAAAGTGATCCGGTAGGGCCGCTCAACGTATATGGTGCGAGCAAGCTGGCTGGCGAGCGAGCGCTTGAACAAGTAGGCGGGATGCATCTGGTGTTCCGCACGAGTTGGGTCTATGGCACGCGCGGTCACAATTTTCTGCGCACAATGCTGCGGCTTGCTGGAAACCAGCCTGAACTGCGGATTGTGTCGGATCAGGTGGGAGCGCCAACGTGGTCGCGCACAATTGCAACGGTAAGTGCCCACATTGCAGCATTGGGGCTCCTGGAGCATGCTGGCGACGCCGACTGGTGGGCCGAGCGCTCAGGGATTTATCACCTGACATCGTCTGGATTCACGTCGTGGGCAGGGTTCGCCGAAGCGATTTTCGAACTCGCGACGCTGGCTGCACAGACTAAGGTCACACCGATTACGTCGGGTGAATACCCTACGCCCGCACGGCGCCCGAAAAATTCTCGCCTTTCGAATGCCAAGTTGGCTACAACCTTCAAGGTTCGTCAGCCTGACTGGCGCGAAGCATTGCGGCTTTGCGTCGCGTCGCTCTCACAGTAACGTGTTCAGAATGGATTACGGCTTGCGCCGGTGGTGGCAGGCAGCACAGCGTATCAACCCATCCAACCAGAATCCCACACGCTTTTGGGCGGACATGTGACGCTCCTGGTTAGGGTGCCTGTAGCACCAGACTAATTTCAGGCCGTCTACTCTGAGCCGCCAACGAATGAGGTGCCTCTCGATCCAGTCAGCCTGCCAACACCAACCCTGCTGCGGCCAAACTGCAGCACGGAACCGCAGAAACTTCGCTTTTCAATAATGCCGCCGTGTGCCAACGCTGGTCAGCGCGCCGCAAGGTACTGCGCAATGATTTCATCCGGGTTGCCGTCGGCTTTTACCTGGCCATGATCAAGCCAAACGACCCGATTGCATAACGTCCTCAGAAGATCCATGTCGTGGGACACGCAAACCATGATGCTCGCATTGTCGATGAATTCAGTCATCCGACTCTTGGCCTTCTGAACGAATGACGCGTCGCCGCCGGCAAATACTTCATCGAGGATGAGTATTTCAGGGTGTACGGCGGTAGCAATCGCGAACGCCAGTTTCATGTACATGCCTGTCGAATAATATTTTACCGGCGTGTCGATAAATTCTTCCAGTTCAGTGAAGGCGATGATTTCTCCTTCAAGCCGTTTCAGCTCATCTTTCGAATAGCCGAGAATGCTGCCGCTAAAATAAATGTTGTCGCGGCCGCTGAACTCTGGATTAAATCCGGCACCGATCTCAATCAACGGAGCAACGCGCCCGCTGATTTTTACGTTGCCGGACTGTGCTGTATAGATGCGGCAAATAGTCTTCAGCAAAGTGCTCTTGCCGGCACCATTGTGACCAACTATACCCACACGATCACCGCGCTCCATGGTGAGGCTCACGTCCTTCAGCGCCCAGAAATCGGTAAACTTGGCGTGGGACTTCGGCTGAAAGAAATGCGTAATATAATCTTTCAAGCTCGGTGTTTTGTCATGATAGAGGCGAAATCTTAGCGAAACATTCGCTACCTCGATACGGGACATAATCAAAGCCTAAAGATGAGTTTGTGCTCGTACGACCGGAATACCTTAAGCCCGATCAAGAGACTTATGGCTGCCAATCCAATCGTAATGCCGATTGTGGTGGTCGACGGCAGTACGGAGCGGTAAATGGGAGCTCGAAACAGATCTACGAAGTAGACTAGCGGGTTGAATCGTATGACGTTTTGCAGTCTTGGGGAGAGTGCATCAGTCTGATACATAATCGGCGTTAAAAAGAATAGTGCCTGCAGTAGCACACCGATAAGGTGTTGTAAGTCTCTGAAGTACACCATCATAACGGCGACAATGAGGGCCAGTCCGAGTGCAAAGCCATACAGAATCAAAAACGAGAGCGGCAAAAAAAACAGTGCCCAACTGGCGTGCGCTCCGATAATCAAGGCGATAACGAACAAGGCAACAAGGCCAAAGAGCGAGTCCAGCAAATTTCCAGTGGCGGTCGATATTGGGAAAATGAGTTTCGGAATATAGACCTTCTTAATCAGATTCTCGTTAGTGACGATTGCACTACCGGCCTGAGTCAAGCAACTGTTGAAGAAATTCCACGGCACTGTAGCCGCAAAGAGGAAAATGGCGTAATCGCGCAAGCCGAAGCGAAATATGTGTGAGAAGACTACCGCCGAGACGGTCATCATCATCAGCGGGTTCAGTATGGTCCACAGATACCCGAAAATCGTCTTGCGGTAGCGTGCCAGCAATTGCTGCGTTACTAGCTGATACAGCACATGTCGATAGTCATACAACTCTTTTGCTAGCATTGTTTAGACCGACGTGATACCGGCAATTCGGCAGATAGGATGGGCCCGGCAAGGGCAAACGGATGCAAACACCATGGATTTCCAGTTATGCACAGGCGAGTTAAGTCCAAGCAAGAGCCGAAGCATGCCCAGTCTCCGACAAGACACGCTCCGGTTCGATCCGTCAGTCAATCGCAAGATCGGAGTCATTCTACGCATTGATTCGGTCGCAGGAACTGGCTACGCGAAGCACGCGCCCCAATGTGCTAAGAGCTCGACTCCGGTGCCTCCAGTGATCGACAGGCCGATAATTATACCGCGCTCCACGTTCAATACGGCTTCTTTGGCCTAGCAGTACTTAGCGTTCGGCACGCTCGCCGCGGACCTTGCGCTTGATGCGCCCCGCGACGCCGCGTCCTGTCAGGTACAGTCGGCGAAGCGTCCAGATTCCGGGAACCCGCATGGCAATGGAGCGAAGGCGGCTTCTCGAGACAGCAATCGGATACATAATCTTCGCAAGCTCGGTCGCGTACTCCATCACCTGGTTCGGGGTCATTTGCACGACCATGTTGTCGCGCGCACTGACCGCCTTCTGATAGTAGTCGTCGAGTTCCTGTTGTCTTGCCGTTGCCATCGCGTCTCGGGCCGGCACGCGATAGGCAGATGTTACCTTTTCGATCAATTCAAAGTCCTGGCTCTGGCAGTACCGCACCCAAAGATCCCAATCTTCGAGTCGATCGAGGTCCACGTTGAAGCCGCCGTATCGGTCAAACAGCTCGCGCCGAAAAAGGATAGCCTGAATAGGTATGAAATTGTGGTGCCAGATCGCCGCTCGGGAAAAGCGCTCTCGATAGGCAACATATCGATTCAGGTCGCGATATTGCCAAGGTTCGTGGTTCACCACCTCGGTTTCGATCTGGAAGGCGAGTGAATATACTGCGGCGAGATCTGGTCGTTCAAACAGCCGGGGCGCAAGCACCTCTATGTGATCCGCGAACAGCAGATCGTCGTCGTCGAGAAAGCACGCATAGGTGCCGGTTGTCGCGGCGAGTCCGGCGTTCCCTGCCACGCACCGCCCGCCTTTCGGTATGGAGTGGTACTGTACGGCCGTCAGCGAGTGACTTGCCTCGACTTCTTCGACGAATGCCTGGGCTTGCGTTGAGCCATCTTCGACGACGACGAGTTCGATTCTTGGGTAGGTCTGGTTCTGCACCGAGCGCACGGCTTCCTTGAGCTTACCCAAACGTCCGGCACACGTGCGGACGACGATGCTCACGAGGGGAACGTCTTCTGGAAGTGAGCCGAAGACAAAAAACGGGCCTTCGCGCGACAGTTCGTAGTCCCACCCCCGGAACGAAAACTTGATGTCCGATTTCTTCCGCGTGCGCAAAAAGTAAAAGCCATCACGCGCAATTTTGCGAAATCCCGCCAACAATCCTTTCAAGCGCCCCGATATCGGCAGTGGGATCAATAGAAGTCCAAAATACATTGACAAACCGGCGATAATCTCGCTCGGTGTTCCGTAACGCAGCCTTAAGAGTACGTTGGCCACCGTGCTGCCAAAAAACTGGGCGGGCTTCAACTCGTTGGCGGTTTCATAGGTGTAGTGCCAGCACACCGCGTCGACGCAATATCGAAGCACGTACCCGTGATCGCGCAGTCGATACGAGAGCTCGACATCCTCGCCGTACAGGAATAGCCGTGGTTCATAGCCGCCTACTTGCTCGAGCGCTGAGCGTCGGAACAATATGCAGGCGCTCGATGCCCAATTGACTTCGAGCGTTATCGGGTCGTAGTACTTCGGATGTTCATAAGGTTTTTGCCGAAATTCCCATGCAGCCACGTTCCCGCCGTCCGTGGCCGCCGTTCGCACTGCGCGTACGATCGCCGATTCTTCAAAAGTCAGATCGACATTTGTTACGAGAAACAACGGCGAGTTGCCGCGTGCAAGATTCGCATTGTGGCCTCGGCCGAATCCTACGTTTTCGCCGCAGACGAGCGAAATGGATGCGAACTGGTGCTCGTGTTCCCCGATGAATTCACGCAACGCCGCGATCGTTCCGTCGCTCGATCCGTTGTCGCGAATCAGCAGCGATATCTTTTCGAGTGGATAGCGCTGGGCAGAAAGACTCTTCCAGAACTCGTCGAGCCACCGCTCGGAGTTAAAGGTAACGATCGAAAGATCGATCGGAGGGAGTTCAGAGGAGTCGAACATAGCGTCAAAAAGAGAGGTCGAGAGCGGGTCCGCCCGTCATAACATGAGCGCGCGTGCAACAGGAGCGCTGGAACGACTGGGCCGGGGAAGCATGTCCGGCGTGCGATATCGAACAGATGGAGCCCATGGACGAGCGGATCGCTAAGGAGTTGCCGTTACAGGGGCACTTGATAGGACCGGATTTTATTGGCGAGTCTGCAGATTGTGGTCGCCAATTTCCACGAGCGCGAAGCGTGAATTTCCGAGAGAGCTTCCCGGGAGTGACGCAGTTCAGTCCTCAACTCACCGATTTCAGCGTGAAGACTGTTGACCGATACGAGCTCGCGTTCGACGATTTCCATGTCGTCGAGAAAAGTTTGCAGTGGATCCGCAGTATACGCGCGCAAGGGTGGAGGGGGCGGCGCGTCAAGTCCTGCGTGTATCGCGGTGCGTAACGCGTCTAGCGTATGGGATTGCTCATAACGCCTTCGCGCCCAAAGTGCTTCTTCTCGAACACGCTCCGGCCCGAGGTTTGCCAGGTGGGTCAGCAGTTCGTCTGGCGTTGTCCACGAGAACGCCTCGGGATACAGCATGTCCTCGCCGCCATGGAATCGGGAAAGGTAGCTCTGGTGGGCGATCACGGGTGTGCCGGATCCCAATACTTCGACCGTAGCTCGCGCACCGCTCACCGGAAAAGAGCCAAGGTACACGTCGACATGCTGATCCTGCATTGTCTGCCAGAGGCTCGGGACCCACTCGATGTAGGTGAGTCGTTCCGCAGGCACGCCAGCGCGCCGCATGCCTTCGGCCATGCGGTCCAGCGTTGATTCCGACAAGAGCCCGATGTGCACGTGTGTGCCTTTCGTGACTTCGAGTATGCGCGGCACGATGCTGCCGTAGTCGAATTGATACGGTTGCTCAAACTTGTTGCGCGTGCCCGACGAGCATGTGCGCAGTGCGCCGCCCGCTGTCAGCGTGCGATGGTGCAGGGCGGGAGCACCTCGATCTTCCACCGTCAACGGCCAGTATACGTTGTCTTGCACGCCGAGTTGATCGCGGCAGTTGTGGTATCCCATCGGCGATGGGTCGACGTGGAGATCGTAGTCCAATGTCACGCCGAGGCACAGGTGGTGGTCGGCGTGGTGGTGGAAGATGATCTGCCCCGCCAGGCCAGGTTGTGCCGCAGCCACCGCGACACTGTCCTCGTGATGATTGAACAGCAGCAAATGCGTCGGTCGCAACATCTGCAGGCGCTTAAGCGTCCATACCAGCCGGCTTTCGAGATTGCCATCTGGAGCGCACTCGATGTTGACTCCGTGTGACGCAAACCGGTGCCTGATCGCTTCAAGGTCGGCGCTTCCGCGCGCGTTTGTGAGCAGGATGGTTGGCGGCCCCGGGAAGCATCCGCTTTTGAGCAAGTCCTCAAGGACGGCCGTGTGGCCACCGGTTGCGTACAATTCGGTCGCCAGATAGACGGGGCCGGCTGCCATCGTGGCGTTCGCAGGAGCGATATCTGCAGACGGTAAGGCAGCAAGGACGCGTGCGCCGACGCTCTGGCAGAAGCGGTCCAGTGAATGGTCGGCAAAGATTTTCGCGATCGTGCGCGGATTTCGCATGACCGCTTGCACGAATTGCAGAACCCGTTGTAGCGCGCCGTTAATATCATTGGCGGCCACGCACGCATTTGCATCGCTCAACAGATGCCCGACCGACGGATAGAGACCGCTTCGCCCTGTCGAATTATCCATGCCCATCCAGGGCTGTAAGGAGCGCGTCACACACTCTGTCTGCCGTTTCGATCGACATATGCGGGCCGATCGGCAAGCTGAGGACCTCGCGGCTCAGTGTTTCCGCGATCGGAAGGCTGCCGGCTTCGAGGCCCAGAGATGCGTACGCGCCGGAACGCGATGGCGGAATCGGGTAGTGGATCTGTGTTGCAACGCCCTGCTCGCTGAGGCTCCTGGCGATTGCTTCGCGCTGCTGTACGCGAATCACGAAAAGATGCCACACGGGCACGGCCGCGCTAATAACGTGTGGCAAGATCAGATCGGCGCCTTTAAGGCGGGTCTGGTAGTGCGCTGCAATCGCTTGCCGCCGACTGTTCCATTCATCGCACCTTGCAAGTTTGGCGCGCAAAAAAGCAGCCTGCAATTCATCGAGACGCGTATTGAATCCGACAGCCTCATGGTGGTACTTCTGCGCGGAGCCGTAATTGCCGAGTTCGCGAATTCTCTGGGCAAGCTCAGCGTCGTCAGTCACGACACACCCGGCATCGCCAAGTGCGCCGAGATTCTTGCCGGGATAAAAGCTGAACGCGGCAGCACATCCGAGAACGCCGGTGCGGCGGCCATGGTAGCGAGCACCATGCGCCTGCGCAGCATCTTCGACCACCTTCAGGCCATGTTCGCGAGCGATGGACAGAATGGGGTCCATGTCAGCTGGCTGCCCATACAAATGCACCGGGATGATCGCTTTTGTGCGAGCAGTAATGGCTTTCGCGACGCGCGCAGGATCCATATTGTGCGTTGCGGAGTCCGGTTCGACCGCAATCGGGGTCGCCCCTGCATGTGTCACGGCTAGCCACGTTGCGATGAACGTGTTTGATGGAACCAGGACCTCGTCCCCAGGGCCAATTCCCAGTCCGCGCAGGATCAGGTGCAACGCATCGAGGCCATTCCCGGCCCCGATACAATGCTGCGCGCCGCAGAATTGCGCGAACTCCTTTTCAAAGGTGGTGACTTCAGAGCCGAGGATGTACCACGAGGAGTCCATGACACGTCGATAGGCGCCGTCGAGTTCGCTCTTCAGTTCCTGGTACGCAGCAGATAAATCAAGGAACGGGACGGTCATGGGTTTTCCTTCACAGCGCGCAAGAAATCCTCGTAGTTCCGGTAGTAGTCCGATTCCTCGTAGCGAGCCGAAGCAAGAGAAACGCAGACCGAACCCGCTGAAAAATTGTCGATTTCCCGCCAGATCATCTTAGGGACATATAGCCCAAGGTACGGGCGATTCATGTGAAAGGTTTTCCGCTGCACGCCATCGTCAACATGCACGTCAAAGCTTCCGGAAATCGCAATCAGCACCTGCTGCAACTCGCGGTGACTATGGCCTGCGCGGTTAGCTCCCGCCGGGACGTCGTAGATGTAATAGACGCGTTTGATATCGAAAGGAACCTGGACCTCGCCTTCGATAGGGGTCAGAGAACCTCTAGGGTCGAGAATTCGGGGAAATTCCAGTATTTGGCAGTCGTTGACGCTGATCATGTAGGAAACTCGGACTGGAAATAGACGAAGGCCATTGTCACCGCATGTTGCTGAAAACGCCGGTCGTGCGCGTACTTTCCGGGACGGCGCTCAGCCTGGGAGTGGCATCGGCCCTTGGCCAGAGGCCGGGGTAGCGTAGTATACTAATTGCTGCCGCCGTGTGTGTCGAGAGTCAGCCCTGCTTCGTGTTGGGCTCGGCAGTTGAGCGGGCAGGCGCGTGCCGTCCAATTCGATTTCAGCGCAATTGAGCGCCCAGTGCCAGTCGGCGAAGGGCGAAGTGGCGTGCAGTGCGTAGTAACGTTGTTTCGTCATCGGAGAGTAATTTATGTCCCATCGACACGTCATTCGGCCGTCGACACCTGTTGTTGGCAAGAGTATCTGCCTCAGATATGCGGAGCCATCTGACGCCGAATTTATTTTGTCGCTACGGAGTGACGAACAACTCAACCGCTTTATTTCCAAGACAACGGCCGATATAGACAACCAGGTCGCGTGGCTTGCGGGATACAAGGAGCGCGAGCGGGCAGGCAGTGAACATTATTTCATTATCGAATTGCGTGATGGCACCCCGGTTGGAACGGTTCGAATTTACGACTATCGCGGCGATTCTTTCTGCTGGGGCAGTTGGTTAATCCGATCGGACGCGCCGAGCCACGTCGCGATCGAGTCGGCACTCAACGTTTATGAATTCGCTTTCTATTCACTTGGATTCAAGCAATCGCATTTTGACGTGCGGCGAGCAAACGAGCGTGTAGTTGCTTTTCATCAACGATTTGGCGCGCAAATTACCCATTCGGATGATCTGGATCACTTCTTTATCTACGGAAGGGACGCGTACGAGCGCGTTCGGACAAAATATCGTAAGTTCCTGCCCTTGCAACATGCTGCCTCCTGAGGCTCACGCGCCGGCCTGTGTGGGCCATAACTCCTCATCACCACACGCCGGCTTACTCGTTCGCTTCAGTGCCTAGAGGCCTTTCCGGATCTGTCAAGGCTGCCTTCCGATACTATGAAATCCCTATCGAGTCCTGTCAAAATATTATTGGTTAAATTTGTCTCTTTACTACATCTAATCGACAAAGATTACTACCTGAAGCGCTATCCGGATGTCGCGACTGCAAAATTAGATCCAGTCGAACATTACGTCATCTATGGTTTTCGCGAAGGCAGATCACCAAATCGTTGGCTTGCATCCTGCAAGGATGGAGTAACGTTGGTGTTGCGTAGCATTATCCGACGCCTGATAGCATTCGATGCCGATTACTATTTGATGCAATATCCGGACGTGGCATCGGCCGGCCTCGATCCGGTCACCCATTATATGCGGAATGGATTTTGGGAAGGGCGATCGCCAAACCGAAAATTTGCGAAGCATAAGAGATCGCTGAAAATCGTCGTTGCTTTTCTGTCAACTCTGACTCGGCGACAGTTAATCGCGCAGACGCATTTCGGTCATGAGGTAATTTTCGGATTCGCTAAAGGTGGCCGCCGTCGCCTCGTGCGGGTTGTTATCTTGATCGAGCAGTATCTGGTGCGGCGCCGACAAGCAAAGATATACGTGAAACGTCTGCCGATTGCGAATCTTGCCAATGAAGAATTCGATTGGGCATCCGTTACGCCCATAGAACCGGCAAAACCATTTCGCTTTTGCGAACCGGAGATAATCGGCGAAGATGCGTCTTGTACTCCTCGAACTGTCGAGCTACCAAAGAAGTGGGTCGCATCAATATCGAATGCATTGATCATCGGCGGTTTTCAGGTTATTGCGCAAGGCCACTTCGTTTTGTACGAACCGGCAGGGGACCCGCGTAATGATTTCGTTGCAGGAAGTTGGCCGTTCGTCGCCGGAATCAAGAATACCGACGCGGCGGTGGTATGGTATGAATACGAAAATCGAGCGACGATACCTGAGGGGATACTGATTAGCGGTCGATGCAGCCCAAACTACTATCACTGGTTGATAGAGTATCTTGCGCGAATCTATTCGGTGCTGCCACTATCAGATCTACACAAGGTGCCGTTGATTGTCGACGCGAGTATGTACCCTCAGGAGTTTGAATCGCTGGCTGCAGTTTGCCCGAACTGGCCTGTCTATGCTTTCAAGAAGGGCACCTTGCTGGAAGTCGAGAAACTTCATATCCCGTCGATTCCTACATTTCTGCCGGATACCCTTGAAATTCCGTTCTGGAAGGCGAGTGCGCTCTGTCATTCGACGCTAACATTTCTCCGTAACGCAGTTTTTGGAAGTTTTGCTATAGAAAATACTCGGTCGACGAGGAAAATATTTCTTGCCCGTATGGGTGCGAGAAATATCACAAACATGAGCGAAATTGAGGCAGTGCTGACGGATTATGGTTTCGAATGCGTCGACACGGGTTCACTCACGTTTGAGGCGCAGGTGAGACTCTTTGCCGATGCGGCTGTAATCGTCGGACCATTGGGGGCGGCATTTAGCAACGCGATTTTCTGCAACCCGGGTTGCAAAATCGTTGGTCTGGCGTCGCCGTATGGAAAGCGATTTTGCATGCAGGGGAATCTCGCGGCGTTCGCGGGCTGTGAGTACAAGATTCTCGGGGGTGAACATCCTATGTATCAGGCCGGAGATGAATACACGGTGCGAGATGTCGAGTTGATGCACGAGAGCTTCGCTATCTCGCCGCGCGCGCTGATAGCCGCGCTTGAGGATTTGGGGGTGAACCCGGTGCCGCAGTCCGCCTTGCCCGGTACCCGGGGATCAAGTCTCGGATGAGTGCAACGGGGACAGGGATGGCTTTGCATTCGCTGCCTCGTCGAAGACCGTCAGCGTCGTAGGTTAGCTGCCAGCGATTTCTCCTTGCCTACCAGTAGGTGGAGCCGAGGCAAAAGCTGCTGTGCCGTCCCACGAGCATGGGATGGCACGATGATGGCGGGCGTCAAATGGAGGGGCGGATCTGCTGAAAGGTGAGAGTGATAACATTCGCCAATCAAATACAGCAGAACTTCAAGCATGCATCAAAGACTCGAGGTGCGCTCCCTCACCGGATTGCGCGCCGTCGCCGCACTGTTTGTCTTTTTTTTCCACATTCAGATAAGGTGGCCATTCGCTCATTCGGACTTTCTTGCCAACTTGATCGGCCAGGGAGCTATAGGCATGAGTGTTTTCTTCGTTCTTTCCGGATTCGTTCTTGCCTATCAATATTCGGAGAGAGCCATCTCCTATCGCGAGTACCTTGGTAATCGAGTAGCGCGCATCTACCCGATTTATGCGCTCTCCGCTGTCCTGACGCTGCCGTGGATTGGCATCAATTTGCACGATGGCGCGTTCCTGCGTGGCGCGGGACAGTTGGTCACGCTGGTGTTGGCGAACGTGTTTGTCATTCAGGCTTGGTTTCCGCAGTTTTTCCCCCTTTGGAACGACGGGGCGAGTTGGTCAATCAGCGTGGAAGCATTCTGCTACGTGCTTTTGCCGTTGATTCTTGCCGGCCTGTACAAGATCAAGGGGCACCATCTGTATGTGGTCATGGTCTCGGCCTACGCCGCAGCCGTTTTGCCGGGTCTCACCTTTCTGCTGTTCGACAACTCGCCAAGCATCTTCTATTCGATGCCAATTTTTCGACTGGCGGAGTTCGTTCTAGGCGTGTGCGTTTGCATCGTCGCGCGACGCGGCTCTGCTCCCAGAAGCACAACCGCGATTGTCGCGGCTGCGCTCGTCGTCGGACTGATTGTATATCTAGGCACGCAAAGCCCCGTTGGATCGCTCTACGTAACGCACAATTGGCTGGTCTTGCCGGCCGTCGCGATGGCCATCTATTTTCTATCGAAGAGCAATGGCGTAGTGGCCACTCTGATGGGAAGTGATGTGGTCGTATGGCTTGGAAAGATCAGCTACTGCATCTATTCGTTGCAGGCTCTGATCATCCTGCCACTCATCCATCACCATGACCAGATTGTCAGCATGTGGCCGGCACTCGTGGACAACCGAGTACTGTTGCTGGTTTCGCTTGCACTACTGATTGCGGCATCCGCAGCGGCTCACCATCTCATCGAGGAACCGATAAGGTTGCGGATGAGGGGCATGGCAAAGCGCGCGGCTATTCGTTTTGAGACGCCGTAGATGAACGCCCAGCGTAGCGCTACGCCGCGTTCGTCGCCGCAGGCTTCGAAAGAATGTGCGCCGCGCGGGAAAACCGGCGTCGGCGATACCGCGGTGCCGCAAATCGGGCAGGCCAACCGAATCGAGCCTCAGCTTGGTAGTGGGACCTGAACAATTCGTTTCGCATACCGCTGGCGTTACAGCACCACGTCAGCGGGAATGCTGCGGCTAACCAGAGCAGCGAACCCGAAGACGCAAAGCAGCCGCAGCTTCCCGAGAATTATCCGCGGGTTGTGGCTGCCCGAGTCCGACAGTTAATCGCGCACGTATCCAATTTTATTGACATTGGTTTTGAAATGTTGTGAGGCAACAGCGCGTGCTGCCGCGGCATGATCGGCCTTTTTATGGCGGCATCAAATCCGAAGTGCAACACTGGTCCCGCCATCGGCTATGCGTCGGCGCTTGCGCACGCACGTAGATGTAAGCCGCACCGACCACGTGCTAAGCTGCATGTGCAAAACGTCGCTTGGCGCGTGACACTCACGCCGCCGGAGTGGAGGTAGTCGCCCCAGCAACTTTCGGGGACGCTGATCGTTTGTTGCCCCAAAGATCCAATCGTGCATGCGTCGGACAAATGTATACGGTGAACTGCGCCACCAACTGATCGCCCATCAGTGTCGCGGCCACAACGCACGACTATCGCGCAGGCGAGGTACCGACCTCTGCCGGCAAATTCCCGACATAGTGAGCATCCAAGTGCGTCCGCCTAATGTGGAGGACCGGGTCATGCGTGTCCAGCGGCGAGGCAGGTGCATGAAAGGGGCCAGCAACAACGTGTCCGTGGGCGTGCTCATCGAATGCACCAATCGCTTGATGTTGCTCGCCAAGATGGGAGAGGTCCGCGCCGTTTCAGCGCTGGTCAACTTTACTGTCAAGTTCAGCTCAATTGGTGCAGCGCTGCGCCAAAGCCCCCTCTACGACCAAGGTGCGGCGATGCACCCGCCACCGCGAACTTACTACTGCCACCGGTGTGAAGGTTTGCTTCTGCGAGCCGCACAGTCCACGGCAAATTTATTTGCTTTGATATTTACTGACGACGAGTAATTTGTATGAAAAAGTTCTTTCTTATGACCCGGGGACGCACTGGCTCCTCTGCGATAATTGATGAATTGAATAATGTTAGTCACATAAAAAGCCCCTCCCTCGAGCCATTTCTGAGGATTGATTTTGAGCAATTCATCAAAAAGCAGCCAGAAGTTCTTGATCAGATAGAAATGATGATGCCATTCGAACTATGGGTTAACAAATTGTGGGTGAAATTTGTTGCCAAGTATTTTCTCAACGACAGGCGTTTAATCAATCGTTATCTGAAGCGCGAGGAATATTTGGCGTCGCGCGACGGATCACAGGCGTTTGGCTTTAAAGTGCTGAGTCATCACTTTGATGAGACTCCTCAGTTGAGCAAGGTTTTATTGAGTCGGGAATATCGTGCACTTTACTTGACCCGTAACGCCGCGCGGCAGGTGATTTCAGGGATGGTCGCAAAAAAACGTGGCATATACAATACCAAGAATCAATACAAAAGCGATGGAAGGTGGGCGCTTGATGTCGATGAGTTTAGATATCTGGTGAAAGTGGAGACGGAGGCCAGAAGTAATGATATTTGCTTTTTAACTGAGTCTGGATTTAACTTTATCGAAATTTATTATGAGCAGTTCTTGGGAAATCGCACTGCATTTTTTAATCGAATATTCGATTTTCTGGATTTGCCTATCGAACTGCCGAGGCCGTCCTCATATTCCGTAATGATTGAAAACATCAAAGGTACGATTGACAATTACCAGGATATTGCGGAGTGTGCCGCTGGTATTGGCGTGCCCATAGAATGATTTTAGTTAGTCTACCCTGAACAATTAGTTTACCAAGCGGCCGACGTCACGCCATCACATCGACGGCAACGCAGCGAGAATGAAGGTAAGCGCCCGGCAAAGGCACGGTGTAGCCTGTTCAGGCCGGAAGCAGACGCCAGTGATGCGGCAGTAATTGAGCGATGTGATCGGCCCGGTGAGTTGGCAATCGGGTAAGGACGTCTTTCAGGTAGACGTACGGGTCGTGACCGTTGAGCTGCGCGCTACGGATCAGGCTCATGATCGCGGCGGCGCGTTGTCCCGCTCGCAGTGAACCAGCGAACAGCCAGTTCGAGCGTCCCAGGGCCCAGGGACGAATCTGGTTTTCCAGCCAATTGTTATCGATGGGCACCTGCCCATCAACCAGGTAGCGCGTGAGCGCTTCCCATCGCCTAACAGGCTGCGGAAATACCGATGCTGATGAGTCAGCGGATGAGGCGGCTGAAACGTTATTGTGATGAAGCCCTAACCCCGAGAGATGATGCGCGGCGCCGATACCTTTACCGAGAATTTGTTCACCTTGCGTAAGCTCGAGGACTTTGTTCCAGCCGATCACCCGTTGCGCTCGATTCGCAAGATGGCCAACGCAGCGCTGGCCAGGATGGACCGCTTGTTTGCCGGGATGTACGAGGCTGAGATCAAAGGTGGGCGCCCCAGCATTGCCCCGGAGAAGCTGCTGCGCGCGATGCTGTTGCAGGTGCTCTATAGCGTTCGCTCGGAGCGGCAGTTGATGGAGCAGGTTCAATATAACCTGCTGTTTCGTTGGTTCATTGGGCTGTCGATGGACGATGCCGTGTGGGTGCCCACCGTCTTCACCAAGAACCGCGAGCGGCTGATTAAACACGACGCGGTCATCGAATTCTTTAACGAGGTTGTGGGCATCGCCGAGAACAGGCACTGGCTCTCAGGCGAGCACTTCAGTGTGGATGGCACATTGATTCAAGCGTGGGCCGGCCACAAAAGTTTTGTGCGCCGCGACGATGACGACCAGGGCAACGGCGATGGGGGCAACGGCGATGGGGGCAACGGCGATGGGGGCAACTTCAAAGGCGAGAAGCGCAGCAACGACACCCATGAGTCGAAGACCGATGCTGATGCACGACTCTATCGTAAGGGCGGCGCAGCCAGTGAATTGCGCTACATGGGCCATACCCTGAGCGACAACCGCCACGGTCTGGTGGCCAATGCCGTGGTGACGATCGCTGATGGTTATGCCGAGCGCGAAGCCGCCAGGATCATGATTAATGATGCCAGACAGGCGCTCGATGACCCGGCGCGCGAGATCACGCTCGGAGCTGACAAGGGCTATGACGCCCAGGAATTCGTGGAGGCCTGTGTGGACATGAAGGTCGCGCCGCATGTGGCGCAGAACAAGTCGGGACGCCATTCGGCGGTGCCGGATGCGATTGCCCAAAGCGCGGGCTACGCCATCTCGCAGCAAAAGCGCAAGCTGATTGAGCAGGGATTCGGCTGGGCCAAGACGGTTGGGGGCATGCGTCAGGTGATGGTGCGCGGCCTGAAGAAAGTGGACCAGATGTTTGTGCTGACGATGGCGGCGTACAACCTGGTTCGTATGCGCACCTTGGGACAAATCCGTACGCAGGTGGCGCAATAAGCTAAATCGGGGCTAAAAGCGGCACCGACTAGCCACCAGAGACGGGAATCGGGCAATCAATTCCCGGATGGTGAAAAAACGACTACAGCTTCCCCTTCGGGAGGAAAGCCGCTCGTGATTGCTTCGGGTATTTCCGCAGCCTGC
>NZ_JAQQDU010000088.1:0-33785 GCF_046027825.1 Paraburkholderia sediminicola | reverse complement strand
AATAATTGTCTACGCACTTAAATTATGACAGACCGACCTTCTGCGCTTTCTTCAGAAGTCAGCGAGCAACGACTAGGCGAAAGTGTTGGTCATCTGATTTCGCGCGCTGAATCGGTGATGTCGAACCTGGTCACGCAGCGCGCGATGGCGGAATTGGACATTACTAGCACCCAAGGCAGCATTCTGTTTGTCTGGAAAGCGTCATATCTGCATGCAGTTCCCTGCGGCCGTGCCGCATGATGAACTGGCCACACAGTTCCGGGCACGGCTGCTTCTGACTCGGTCGTACGATATGTACTGCTTACTCACCGCCCCACCGATCGGCCGCCGATCCGTTGGGGCTGCCCGCCTCGAGTATGATAACGCTCCCGCATGCGCACCCGGTTACCGACGCCAAACTCATTCAACCCATGGCGCGGTCGAGCCACGCAAGACGAGCGTGGGCGCAAACAGCACCTCGGTGGGCGCAGGAGGGTCGCTGGTATCTGCGTGATGTGACAGTGCGTGCGAGAGCAGAACACTTGCCGCGCTCGTCGCAATGTCCTCGACAGGCAGGCGGACGGTTGTGATGCCGCCCTCTGCCAGCTCGAACCAGGCTGGGTCATGGTAGCCAACGACCGAGAAGTCGCGCGGCCAACTAAGACGCATCGCCCGCAACGCTTGCAATGCACCCAGTGTCAGTTCCGCACTACCGAGTATCAGTCCGGTCGGCCGATTCTTCGCGGACATCATCGACGTCACGGCATGGCGGGCGAATTCCGGGCGAGGTGGGCCCAGCCATACGGCCGCCGGGGTCAGCGAGTGTTCTGCCAAGGCATCCTGGAAGCCCGCCAAACGGCTGCGTCCGGTGCTCCGCGATTCGTCGCCACCTATATATCCGAGACGCTTGTGTCCGTAGCTGAGCAGGTGCCGCGTCGCGGCCAGGATGCCTTCGCGATCGTCAATCAGCACCGCGTTGCCGGCGAATCTCGGGTGGACGCGTATCAACTGGACCACTTCGATGTTACGCAGCAGCGCCTCCGTTTCAGGACGTGGGGATGCGCTGGGGACAATGATGATGCCGGCTGGGCGCGTTTCCAGGATGGTGCGCACCTCGCTCAGTTCGCGGTCGCCGTTGTCGTCGGTGACCGATAGCAACAGGTGCATGGAACGCGCGGCGAGCGCATCGGCAAGGACCTTTGCAACGGTTGCATAAAAATCATTTTGCACATCAGGGATGACCAGCCCCACAAGCGAACTGCGCATGCCACGCATGGTTCTTGCCGATGCCGACGGCACATAGCCCATCTGCTCCACAGCCATGCGTACGCGTAACTTCGTCTTGTCGCTGATTCTCGGACTGTCGGCCAATGCACGGGAGACCGTGGTATGCGAGACGTTCAACGCTCGCGCAATATCCCTGATCGTTATCTCTGCGCTTTCCCGGAATCGCGACTTCGGGTCCGACGCGTCACCACTCAACATATTGATCACCTGTATTCCAGACAACACGACTTATAACACGGCAGTCCCGGAGGTACAGCTAACACGGTGTTCACCGTGCGGATTCTCTAATGGCCGCGCAATCCGAAACCATAGCGCTGCCGCCCGGTCGGCGGTCTTGCTAAGGACGCGTGCGTGCTCCCGGCGCTTTCTCGTGCCCGGTGCATGGGCACCGGGTAAATGCAATTCCGCGTTGCCCGCAGCATTGTTCGCCGCCCGGTCCCGGCATGTCTGGAAGACGACCTTCATGGATTCGTTCCGTAGACATTTGCGCGGAATAAAGCACACGTGTGTTCCCTTTTTTGGGGAATCATAAAGGTTGGAAGTACATCGGATATAAGAGAAAACCCTTGTTTTCCTAGGTTGATATCGCATTTTAACGCTCGACTTGGGAAGTTGGATTGCGTGCGGACAATTTTATTGCACACGTGTGTCCTTTGATGTATCTTCTCTCGAACACAGTCGAAAAAGGGAGGGGGCGCAGGATGGGACTCGAATTGGCCGATGACGACGTGCGTGCACTGTGCGAATCGCTGCGCCGCATGCAGCTCGTCAGACCGGGGGAGAACCCGATATTGACGCCGCTCACGGGCGGGGTGTCGTCACAGATCGTATGCGTCGATATCTCGGGAGGGCAGTTGTGCGTTAAGCGTGCATTGTCCCGACTGCGAGTCGCGGCGGACTGGTTTGCGCCTTTGGAGCGCAATGCAGCCGAAGTGGCGTGGATGAAGCTCGCATCCAAGTTGGTTCCCGGCTGCGTGCCGGCTATCTTGGGCGAGGACGGCGAGGCCCGCGCATTTGCCATGGCTTACCTCGATCCCAATGTCTTTCGCGTATGGAAGGACGATCTACTTGCCGGTACGGCCGATGCGAGTGTTGCCAGCGCAGTCGGGACAATTCTCGCCACGATCCATGGGGCGACAGCCGGCGATGAGGCCGTGGCGCGCACGTTTGCTACTGACGCGAGTTTCTTTGCGCTGCGCCTCGAACCTTATTTTGTCGCGAGTGCAGCGGTCAACCCGGACTGCTCTGCAGCGCTGATGCGTCTGGTCGACATCACGTCCCGGACCAAGCGCGCGCTTGTGCACGGGGACGTGAGTCCGAAAAACATCCTTGTTGGCCCAGCCGGTCCCGTCTTCCTCGATGCCGAATGCGCGTGGTATGGCGACCCCGCGTTCGACGTCGCATTCTGCCTGACGCACTTGCTACTGAAATCTGTCTGGCGGCCGGATGCTGCACATCAATTCCTGCATTGCTTCGACGCGCTCAGGCAGGCCTATTTCGCTGTTGCCGTGTGGGAACGCGCGGACGAGTTGGAAGCGCGTGCAGCGATGCTGTTACCCGCCATCCTTCTCGCGCGGATAGACGGGAAATCGCCGGTCGAATACGTGACGCAGCGCGAAGATCGCGAGCGTGTCCGTGGCTTTGCCAAGCCTTTCGTTATCGAAGCGCCGAAGACGCTCGATGCCATCAGAAATCGTTGGACTCAGGAATTCGCATGAAAACTATCATCAAGAGCATCATCGGACGACGTATTTGGGATTCGCGCGGCAGGCCGACGATCGAGGTCGACGTCGAACTGTCGGGCGGCCGCCGCGGCCGGGGTATTGCGCCGTCCGGCGCGTCGCGCGGCAGCAACGAGGCGATCGACCTGCGGGATGGCGGTAGCCTGCTTGGCGGCTACGGCGTGCAGGACGCGCTGTCGAACGTCAACGATCTTATCGCGCCGGCGCTCGTCGGCATGAACGCCGAGGATCAGGAGGGCGTGGATGCGGCGCTGATCGAGCTCGACGGCACGCCAAACAAATCGCGACTTGGCGGCAACGCGACGATCGCGACTTCGATGGCGGTGTTGAGCGCAGCTGCTGGTGCTGCGGGCCGGCCGCTGTGGCGATACCTAGCTGGGGATCAGTCCGTCAGAATGCCCTTGCCGGAGATCCAGATTTTCGGTGGCGGAGCGCACGCGGGTCGTCGCACTGACATCCAGGATTTTCTGATCATGCCGCTCGGCGCGCAGAGCTTCGACGAGGCGCTGTTCATGGCAGCCGAAGTTTACCGTGCGGCTGGCGACTTGATGGCCTCGCTCGGGCGACGTTCCGGCGTAGCGGACGAAGGCGGATGGTGGCCCAATTTCACTTCGAACGAAGAAGCGCTTCAGGTTTTGGCCCGCTCGATCGAACGGGCGGGATACCGGCACGACCAGGTGGCGATTTCGCTGGACATTGCGGCCTCCGAGTTCGGCCGCAATGGGCTCTACAAGCCGGCGCTCGACGACTGCGAATACGATACGTCAGCGTGGATCGACGTCGTGCTCGGCTGGTTGAAGCGCTACCCCATTGTGTCGGTGGAGGACCCCGTCGCGGAAGACGATCCGGAGGGGATGCGCATCTTCACCGAGGCCGTTGGCGATAGCGTGCAGGTCATCGGCGACGATTTCCTAGTGACGGCGGCCGAGCGCGTCAGCGCGGCCGCGGCGGCGGGTCAATGCAACGCCGTGCTGGTTAAGCCGAACCAGGCCGGCACGATCACCGAAACACAACGCACCCTGAGGGTGGCCAAGGAACTCGGCTGGGGCACGATCGTCTCGGCTCGCTCGGGGGAGAGCGAGGATGCAACGATTACTCATCTCGCCGTCGGCTGGGACGCGGGGCAACTGAAGGTCGGTTCGTTCGCCCGTTCGGAGCGCATGGCGAAGTGGAATGAAGGCCTGCGCATCGAAGAGACGATTGGCGCCAGCGCGCGTTTTGCAGGATGGTCGGCGCTGCCGGTACGGAGCCTGACATGAAGGCAGTTCTTCAATATGCGGCGAGCGAGGGCTTCCGCCGGCGCCTGATCGAGACTCAACCCGAGTGGCTTGACATCGTCGTGCTGGACGGCGCCGACGCGCGTCAGGCTCGCGCTCAACTCGAAGATGCGGACGTGCTGCTTCACGTGCTGGCTCCGGTGACTACGGACGTGCTCCGGTCCGCGCCCAGGCTCAAGCTGGTGCAGAAAATCGGTGTCGGGATCAATACCATCGACGTGGAGACGGCGAAGTCCCTCGGTATTGCGGTGGCCAATATGCCCGGTACCAACAGCCAGGCGGTGGCGGAGCATACGCTCGCGCTCATGCTTGGGGCGCTCAGGCGGATCGTCTATTTCGACGGCATTTTCCGGCAGGGTGATGGATGGAATATCCCGCCCGACACGTTCGATACGGTCAGCGAGATCTCGGGCCGGGTAGTTGGCTTCGTCGGATATGGCGCGGTACCGCAACGGTTGGCAACCGCCTTGACCGCACTCGGCGCTCAAGTCGTTTTTTACACGCAGGGCGACTCGCCGGATGGCCCGGCACGCCGGTTGCCGACGCTCGAAGCGCTTCTGGAGCAATCCGACATCGTCTCACTGCATGTCCCCCTGACAGCAGAAACGGCCTCGCTGCTCGATGCGAAAACCTTCGGTCTGATGAAGGCGGGGAGTGTCTTGGTCAATACGGCGCGAGGCGAACTGGTCGACGAGCACGCCCTCGTCGAGGCGTTGCGCTCAGGCAGGCTCGCCGCAGCAGGGCTTGACGTGTTCGCGGCAGAGCCGGTGCGTCCGGACAACCCCCTGCTTTCGCTGCCGAACGTGGTCGTCACGCCTCACATCGCGTGGCTTACGCCGCAGACGCTGGAGCGGAGCATCAAGGTGATTATGGAGAATTGCCGCCGACTAAAGGAAGGTGAGCCCTTGCTGCATCGCGTATAGCGACGATGTCGCGACCAGAACACGTAAGCGATTCTATGTGCTTGCGGGTCTGGATGTCGTGAGCAAGGTCCGAGCAGGAAAAAAGGAAGCATTGCCGGGAACGGCCAATTGCGAACGAATCAAGGAGACAGTCACTTTGAAAACCATTCCAGAATCATCGGTTCCGAATCATGCCGTTGCCGCGCTCCGGTCTGAGGCATTCCTCGACGCGAATGGCCGCATCTACGGCGGATGGCTTGCGACGTTCGCGTCGATGATCGGAATGGCGCTTGGGCCCAACTGTATTCTCGCGTTCTGCTTCGGCTCTTTTGTTATGCCGTTAGAGCGCGAATTTGGATGGGGACTGGGCGCGATTTCATTGGGCGCGACGTTGATTTCCGCGATGATTGTGGTGACCTCGCTGATCGCGGGTTACCTGGTCGACCGGGTAGGCTGCCGCAAACTGGTGCTCGGCTCCATGCCGCTCTTCGCGGCCGGTGTGTCGGGCCTGTCACACCTGAACTCGAATATCCTCGTATTTTACGCGGCACTGGTCCTTGTCTCGTCGCTCGGATTGGGCGTATGGCACATATCGTATAACAAGATTACGGCTGGCTGGTTCGATAGACGCTTGGGGCTCAGCCTCGGTTTCGCAAATGCCGGCATTGGGATCGGCGCCGCGGTTCTGCCCGCGCTGGTCGCGGTCGTGATTGCTGGTTATGGCTGGCGCACCGCCTACGGGGTCCTCGGTATCCTGGCGCTGGTTCCTTGGCCGATTGCTCTGTTTGCATTGAAAGATGCCGCCCCGGCGCGCGACGACCGATCTTCAGTTGTGCTGGAAGCGCCCGACGGCCTGAGCATGCGCGAGGCAAGCAGAACCTCCGAGTTCTGGGCAATCTTCGCCGGCTTTGCGATATTTGGCGCTACCAGCGGCACGATAGTTATCCACCAGGTTCACCTGCTGGTCGATTCCGGAATGTCGGCCAAGGACGCGGGGGTGCTGCAATCGGTCCTGGGAATCGCGTTGATCGTCGGTCGTGTCTGCACCGGGTGGCTCCTTGACCGCTTCAGGGCGCAGACGATCATGTGCATGCTTTGCCTGGCGGCTTCGGGTGCTCTCGCTCTCTTCGCAGCCGGCTCGCCCTATGGATCTGCTGCAGTCAGCGCGACGGTGATCGGTTTTGTCCTTGGGGCGGAGCTCGACGTTCTCGGCTTTCTCGTGCGGCGATACTTCGGACTGCGTGCGTTCAGCATGATCTACGGCGTCATCTTCTCCGGTTTTCAGATTGGCGCGGCCGTCTCGATTGCGATCGTCGGGATATCTCGCGCGATGCTCGGTTCCTATGCCATTCCACTTGCGGTCCTCGCTGTCGCGGTTTTCATCGCGGCGGTGCTGTTCTCGCGATTGAAACCGTATCGCTTCTCCGCTGGCGTGGAAGGAGACACGACTTATCCGGGCGAATTGAATCACGGAAAAGTTCAGGGAACTTGATGGCAACGATCGTTAGCTGAGTATTTTGACCCCCTCACGAAATTAGGAACAGGTATGTCGTTCAACGTCACAATCAAATGTTCTGGGCATAGCTATACCACAGCACCAGGTGCCAGCGTCCTGCAATCCGGTTTGAACGCGGGCTATATGCTTCCATACAACTGCCGCTCAGGACTTTGCCGGATGTGCAAGACGCGTGTACTTGAGGGTGAAATCGCTTATGGCGACAAACCGCTCGACTCGTATCTTTCGGAAAAGGACAGGGCTGAGGGGTTTGCCTTGCTATGCCAGGCACACGCGCTGTCGGATCTCGTGATCGATGCGGACGAACTCGTGGATCTGCAATCGGTGCGCTCGCGAATGGTTCCGTGCCGCATCGTGGGCCTGGATAAGGCGGCCCCGGACGTGATGATCGTCAAGCTGCGCCTGCCGATGAACGAAAACATGCTGTACATGGCGGGCCAGCATATCAGCATGATCTTGAACGAAAAAGTCGAACGCATGTATTCGATCGCGAATGCCTGCCGTCCCGAAGGGGTAACCGAACTTGAGTTGCACATCCGGCATCTTCCCGGCGGCGCATTCACGGACAGGCTGTTCAACGAGTTCAAGGTCAGGATGCTGAGCCGGTTCGAAGGGCCCCTCGGCACGTTCTTCATCCGGGAGCACAGCGCCAAGCCGATGATCTTCCTCGCCAGCGGGACTGGCTTCGCCCCGATCAAGGCGATGATGGAAGACGTTATCAACAAGGGCATCAATAAGGACCGGAAGGTAGATTTCTATTGGGGCGCGAGGAACCGGCGCGACCTGTACATGTACGACCTGGCGCAACAGTGGGCGCGTGATCACACCAATATCCGGTTCATTCCAGTACTGTCAGAGCCGACCTCGGAATGCGCATGGGACGGAGCGGTGGGCTTCGTGCACCAGCAGGTCATCTCCGACCATCCTGACCTGAGTTCGCACCAGATCTACGCGTGCGGCGCGCCGGTGATGGTCCGGGCGGCACGCAATGATTTCGTGGCGCAATGCAATGCCGACCCGAAGGACTTTTACGCGGACGAGTTCCTGTCGGCTGCTGACGCCTGAAGTTGGACCGCTATTGAACAGACAGGAGGAAACATGAGTGCGATTCGAGAGCTAGTTGCTGACCCGATTGCTGACCCGAAGGCTGAGGGTTCGGTGCTCAACCCCTATGTTTTGTCGCATGGCACGCTGGAGTGCCGAAGCCTCTACCTTTCCCGGAAATTCTATGAGGAGTTTCTTGGCTTCGAGTGCGCGGTGCACTCACCGACATCGATGGCAATTCGGCGCGGCTTCAAATTCCACATTGTGGTCGTGGAGATCGGTGACGAGATCGCGCCGAACCGGATCCTGAACCACTGGGGGATCGATATGCGCACGCGGGAGGAAGTCGATCGCGCGTACGAGGCCTGCTTCGCCAACAGGGAAAAGTACGGCATCCGGGAAATCAAGCCGCTGGTCGATCGGCACGGCGTATACGGGTTCTATTTCGAGGATCTGGATTACAACTGGTGGGAAGTGGAGTACTACCCGGACTTCCTGCATGACGACATTTTCGATTTTGGCGATCGCTACGAACTGAAGGAACCTAAATGAGTTTTGCACTTGGAACAATCGTTCTCGGCGAACGAGAGGAAGCCGCCCTCAGAATTGGCGCCCAGGCGTACACCATCCGTGACATCGCACAGGCGTTGAAGATTGATCTGCCTGATACGGTTTTGGGTTTGCTGAACCATTGGAGCGATGTTCTGCCCCGTCTGGAAGGTGCTGCGGCGGCGATCGGCAAGGGGAAGGTGCACGTCGCCGGCAGGGACCTTGCGGACGTCAAGCTGGCTCAGCCTGTGCGCTCCCGGAAGGTCTATTGCGTCGGCGCGAATTATGCCGACCATTTGCTGGAAATGGGCGCTTCAGACGCGCATAAGCCTGGGCAGCCACCGTTCTTCTTCATGAAGCCCGCTTCAACGGCGATTTGCGGCCCCGGCGATACGGTTCGCATTCCAGATGGCTGCGAAAACTTCGACTGGGAAGGCGAGGTTGTCGTGGTATTCGGCAAGGGCGGCAAGAATATCAGTCCCGATAAGGCGCTGGAGCATATCGCAGGCTACACACTCGGCATCGATTTCACCGCAAGGGATCAATTCGAGGCCCCCGAATTGTTGTTCCGGTTCAACTTTGCTTTAGGTAAATGCCAGGACAACACGGCTCCAGTCGGGCCCTGGATCGCTCCGTCCAGTAGTGTCGACGGTACGGATCTTCCGTTTTCTCTCGCCGTGAACGGCGTACAGAAGCAATCGTCCTCGACACGGATGATGCTGTACACACTCCAGGAGCAGATCGCGGAGATATCCAGACGCATCGCAATCGAACCGGGCGATTTGCTGTTCACCGGTACGCCGGCCGGCGTGGGACGCCCAAGAGGGGAGCGGATTCACCACGGCGACACGGTGGCCGTAACCGGCGATGTGATCGGGCGACTCGTCGTCCGCGTTCTCGCGAATGGCAATGACTGACAAGTACTGCGCAGACGCGTGGCGCGGTGGGTGGCGGTTGTGCCGCGGCCTCCTGCACGCGGGTTGTTACCGCACTTCTATCTGGCGTCGTTGTTGAACAAATTGATAGGCATACGAAGCAAAAAGTTGCGGTTGTTCCATGATGGAGAAAATACATGAAGTTGGTCAGCTTTAGTCACGATGGACGCCAGTCGTATGGCGTGGTGGTCAATGATGAGATTGTCGACGCTGCCCCTATTGCGGTCGAGGCAGGGCATACGCTTAGGCAGGCCCTGGAGCGCGGCAGTCTCGTCCGTCTCGCCGAGTTCGCGAACGGAGCGAAAACTCGGCTTGCATTGGACGAGGTGGCGTTACTGCCGGTCATCCCCGACCCGCAAAAGATCCTGTGCGTCGGCATCAACTATCTGACGCACGTTAAGGAGACCGGGCGCGAGGTGCCCCGATATCCGATGATATTCACGCGCTTTGCGGACTCGCAGACCGCGCACGGCGCGCCGATCGTGTGTCCTGGCGCGTCAGAGCAACTGGATTTCGAGGGTGAGCTGGCCGTTGTGATTGGCCGCACCGCCCGTCACGTGAAGGCGGCCGACGCATTGGGGTACGTGGCGGGCTATTCCTGCTACAACGACGGCAGTGTGCGCGACTGGCAGAAGCACACGATCCAGTTTGTCCCGGGCAAGAATTTTCCGGCCACTGGGGCTTTCGGCCCCTGGCTCGTGACGGCCGATGAACTCGGGGATCCATCACGGCTGACGTTGTCCACGCGCCTGAACGACGTCGTCGTCCAGGAGGCCCGCACCGACGATATGGTTTTCGATGTGCCTTCGCTTATTGAGTACTGCAGCACATTCACCGAGTTGAACCCCGGAGACGTAATCATTTCAGGTACGCCGGGTGGGGTTGGTGCGTTCCGGAATCCGCCGCTGTGGATGAAGCCGGGCGATGTGGTTGAGGTCGAGATATCCGGAGTCGGCACGTTGTGCAACACGATTGCCGGTGAAGCATAGGCGAAACGCTGAAGTGAGCCATCAAGGAGTGACTCGATAATGTTTACGTTGCAACAGCAAACTCCGGCGCGGCTGCATCATCTGCACGTCGTCAGTGACGATCCCGCGCGTCTTGCCGAGTTCTACTGCCGCCAGTTGGACCTCGAGCAGCTCCCGGGCGAAGGACCAACACTCGTCCTGGCGGGTCCTGAGCGTGCCATGACAATCAGCCCGTCCGGGCAGCACGTCGAACCGCACTATGGCTACGCACTATCACATGGTGACGCGCTTGAGCGCTTGCGTGCGAATTTGTCGACGCACAACGTGCGTTGCACGATGCTCGACGATCCGTTGTTCGAATGCGGTGCATTCCTGATTGCCGATCCCCAGGGGCGCCGGCTTGTCTTCGGCCTGCCTGTCCAAGCGCATGCCGGCAAAGGCGTCCCGGCGCGTTTGCAGCATACGGTATTCCAGACGACCGAGCTGGATCGCGTCGTGCGGTTCTACGTCGAGAAAGTTGGCTTCACGGTCTCGGACGAAGTGGTTGACGACGACGGAACGGTGATGACGGTATTCATGCGCTCGGACGACGAGCATCACACGCTCGCTTTTTTTCGCGGCAGCGGCAACGAATGGGATCACCACTGCTACGAAACCTCTGAGTGGAACGACATCCGCGATTGGGGCGACCGGTTTGCCGCCGCACAGGTACCCATTTTTTTCGGCCCTGGCCGGCACGGACCCGGGAACAACCTCTTCTTCATGGTCACTGATCCGGACGGCAATCGGCTGGAGTTTTCGGCCGAATTGCAGCATGTGGACGCGCGCACGCCGCCGGGAGTCTGGCCGCATGCGGAGCGTACGCTCAACTCGTGGGGTAGGGCCTGGGTTCGCACCTGAGCGTCGTGGTGAAGAATGTTATGCACATGTCTAAAGTCGTGTGCGACTTGAAGTAAGCAAGTGGCGAACGCCTTTCAAATCAACGTCAGGAGTATTTGAATGATGAAAGCAGTACGTATGATCCAGCATGGCAGTGTCGATACGCTGGTGTATGACGATTTCCCCATGCCCGAAGTAGGCGAACATGATGTGCTGGTTCGCGTCCTGGCAACGACTGTTTCGCGCTGGGATATCAAATACCGCGAAGGGGAAATGAAGGGCATAGGCGGCTTGCCAGGACGCAAGAAATTCCCGTTGCCGATGCAGCCAGGACGCGATGCTGCAGGCGTTGTCGAAGCAGTCGGGTCTGCTGTACGCACGTTTCGACCGGGCGACCGGGTCGTCGGCCTCGTGCATCCGGCCAATCCAATGTCGCCGATGACGGTGCGCGGTCTCAGCAATCTATCGACTGACATCGATTACCCGGGCCATACCATGTTCGGTGGAAACGCGCAGTTTGTTGCGCGCCCGGAGTCGTATTGGCTGCCTCTGCCGGAGAGTGTGTCACCGCAACTGGCGGCTGCGGCGATGTGGTCGTATGCGACATCTCATCGCATCTTGACGGAGCGGCTGAACGCGCGGGTCGGCGATACGCTGCTTGTGGTTGGGGGCTCAGGTGGAATGGGCTCGGCGACGCTTGATCTGGCGAGAGCGATGGGTATTCGCACTGTCGCCGTTACACGATCGCCCCGGAAGATCGACTTCCTCAAGTTCCTCGGCGCATCGCATACGTTCCTCCTGCCCGGCGACGATATTGCAAGTGAAATCCGTTCGGTTGGCGGCGAACTCGGACTCGACGGCGCGGTCGATTTCAGTGGGGACTCGACCATGTTGAGGCTGGGGTTGGACGTCCTTCGCCCGGCAGGAACGTTGGTGATCGCGGCCCATGTTGGCAACACGCCTAATTTGCCGATTACCGCTTTCGACTGCGTTCGTCTTGAAGTCAATATTCGCGGAGCGCGGGCGTCGACTGTGCACGATCAGCGTACGGTACTCAAGCTCCTGGAGCAGGGGGTTATCAGTCCGGCCATTCAGACAGTTATGCCACTGTCTGAAGTGCGTGCTGCCCAGACGCTGTTGGACAGCGGTGATGTTTCGGGGCGAATCGTACTCGACCCGTGGGCATAGACGCATCGGGCGTGTCAGCCTGACATCGATAATCATCCGGAACGGCTCTCACAGAGCCTCCCCACAGAATTCCATCTTTTCAGATTTGCCTCGGGGAAGACTTGCCGATTAGAGCACACGTGTGCTTTTTAATATTAGACAAGTCCGGATATCTGATCATCAATTCGCTATATATGCGAAATACTCGGATTAATTAGTGTTAACGATGAGAATTACGGGCCGCAAATTTATTGCACACGTGTGTCCTTTGCGGTATCTTACTTTCAAACATGGGTAAAAAAGGAGGGGACGCAGATGGAAGTCGAGTTGGCGGGTGCCGTCGCAAAGGCGTTGTCACTACGCTGCCTCTTCCGCTTCCAGCCGCTGGGCGCAACGGCCAACGACGAGCGTCGGTCCTGCATAGTCCGGTCGCGCGCACAGTTCATTGCCCTGCGGCTTGAACCTTCTTTTCTCTCAAGTGCTAAAACCAATTCGGCGGAAATGACCGGGTTGTGAAAAAACTGGCGGTTTAATCCAAACGACGATCCTTGATCACTGGCCGCGCCCGGAGGTTCGGCTTTGGGTGCTGCACGTCTTCAGTTTGAAGGTTCTTTCGTCAAAGGTCGTAAGCGTTGGTTTGGCCATGGCGATAGCGACAAGCACATAAAAAAATGGGTAGTTAGAACCGATATTGGAGGAGATTAGATGTACTCAATTTCACGTGCGAAGAGGTCGGCGCAGAGACGCGGCGCGGCCGTTGTCCCGAGGTCGGCATTCAGGCGCAGCGCATTGGCTGGTGCAGCCTTTCTTGCGATGCTAGCCACTGACGATGCCTCGGCCTACCGGTTCCAGACTGGCATTCCAGACCTCACAGTCGAGTGGGACAACACCATTCAGTACACGGTGCTCGATCGCGTCGATAGCCAGTCACCGACACTGATTGCGAACCCGAATCTTGACGACGGGGACCGCAACTTCAACAAAGGCATCGTGAGCAATCGCGTCGACCTGTTCTCGGAGTTCGATCTGGCGTACAAGAATTTCGGCGCGCGCGTCAGCGCGGAGGCGTGGTACGACACCGCGTATCACGGAACGAACGATAACAATTCGCCCGGAACGGCAAATGCCTCGTCGGTGCCGTACAACCAGTTCACCTCGGCGACGACGACGTATATGGGCCAGGACGTCCGGTTGATGGACGCGTTTGTCTATGGACATACGGACATCGGTAATACGACGTTGAGCTTCCGCGCGGGCCGCCACGCGTTGATCTGGGGCGAATCGCTCTTTTTCGGCGCAAACGGTATCGCGGGCGCGATGGCGCCGATTGACTACGTCAAACTGGAGTCGGTACCGGGCACGCCGTTCAAGGAAGTCATCCTTCCTACCAACCAGCTATCGGGCGAAGTCCAACTGAACAGTTCCGTGTCGATTGCGGGGTACTACAAGCTTGAATGGGAGCGCGATCAGCTTCCGGCAGCGGGCAGCTATTTCTCGACGGTCGACTTCATGGACGTGGGCGGCGAACGGATTCTGGCCGGGCCGCCTGGCTCACCGCTCTACTTTGGGCGCGTTGGCGATATGACGCCGAAGAACTCGGGTGAGGGCGGCATCGCGTTGCGGATTAGCCCAGTGAACCACCCGGTCGACTATGGATTGTACGTCGTTCAGTTTCATTCACCCGACCCGGTTGTCTATGTCACGCCGACCGGCGGCTATCCCCGATTGGGCAATTATCAGTTGGTGTTCCCGCAGGGCATCCAGGCGTACGGCGCGAGCGCCTCAACGGCAATCGGCGACGTGAGCCTGGGTGGCGAAGTGTCGATGCGAACCAATATGCCGCTTGTTCCGAACGGTGGATCGGCGACTGTGCTGCCGGGTAGCGGGGCAAACAACAGCAACAATCCGGCATACCCGGTCGGGCGCACCGCTCACGCGAACTTCAACTGGATCTGGAGTTTGCCCCGTACGCCGATCTTCGACAGCGCCGAGTTTCTAGGCGAAGTGGCGTGGAACCGGCGTCTAAGCATTCAGCAGAATGCGGCGGACCTCGATCCCAACTCGACACGCGATGCAAGCGCGATGCGGCTTGTGTTTACTCCAAGCTATCTTCAGGTTCTTTCCGGCGTCGACCTTACGGTGCCGATCGGCATCAGCTATGGCATCAGTGGCCGCTCGTCGGTGATCAACCCGGGTTTCGGCGTGTACCACGGCGGGGACATGAGCATCGGCGTCACGGCGACCTATGAACACCGCTATCACGTAGGGCTCAACTATGTCCATTACTACGGTGCACTAGCGCCGGTGGTGAATCAAACGAATGCGTATACGTATGGGCAATACATGAAGGATCGTGACTTCGTTTCATTGACCTTCTCTGGCACTTTCTAAGGATGTTCGAGATGAAATTTCGCAATACGGTTCCCATGCTGATGCTGTGTGCCGCTCTCGGCGCAGCATCGGCTTATGCAGAGGTTTCTCCGGAAGAAGCCGCTCAACTTAAGACGACCTTGACACCGTTTGGTGCGGAGAAGGCTGGCAACAAGGACGGCACGATCCCTGCCTGGACAGGGGGCGACACGACGATCTCGCCGGGCTTTAAACCGGGCGGCCGGCGACCAGACCCATTCGCGAGCGAGAAGCCGCTGTATTCGATTACCGCCAAAAACGTCGCGCAATACGCGGACAAGCTGACCGACGGCCAGCAGGCGATGTTCAGGAAGTACCCAACCTACCGCATCGATGTGTATCCAACTCATCGTACGGCGGCTGCGCCGCAATGGGTGTACGACAACACGTTCAGGAACGCCACGCGAGCGAAGGAAACGAAAGGCGGTTACTCGATTGAAGGGGCCTACGGCGGCATTCCTTTTCCGATTCCAAAAGATGGCGTGCAGGCGATGTGGAATCACATCCTGAGCTGGAAAGGTGAAACGACAAAATACGACTTCCGGGTCTACGTGACACCAACCGATGGCAAGAGCTTCATGGTGTCGGACAACATCGACGATACGCAAAATCCGTACTACTACAAGGATGGATCGCTTGAGACAGTCAAGGGAACATTCTTCAATAAAGTGCGTATCACCACCGAGGGACCGCCAGAGCACGTCGGCGAAGCGGTGATCACCTGGGACACCCTTGACCCGATCGGCGAGGGGCGCCAGGCGTGGGTCTACCTCACCGGCCAGCGCCGCGTGCGCAAATTGCCGGACCTGGCCTACGACACGCCAAGCCTGTTTACGTCGGGTGTCAGCAATAACGACGAGATCTATGTGTTCAACGGACCGATGGACCGGTACGACTGGAAGATTGTC
This sequence comes from Paraburkholderia sediminicola, assembly GCF_046027825.1. Classification (GTDB taxonomy): domain Bacteria; phylum Pseudomonadota; class Gammaproteobacteria; order Burkholderiales; family Burkholderiaceae; genus Paraburkholderia; species Paraburkholderia sediminicola_D. The sequence continues at coordinate 18,223 of NZ_JAQQDU010000088.1, read as the reverse complement.
GGTAAGCGCGAAATGCTCGTCCCCTATAACAGCAACAAGATTTTTGGTCCGGACAAGGACAGCGACATCATGAGTGAACGCTTCCTGAACCCGGAGCACGTTCGCTGGGAATTGCATCGCGTCTGGGTGGTCGAGGCGACGCTGCGCGACGGCAAGCGCCACGTGATGCCCAGGCGCCGTTTCTATCTGGATGAGGATACCTGGCGTGCGGTGCTGGCGGACAGCTGGGATGCCAAGGGGCAACTGTGGAAGACCTACTGGGCTCTCAGCTTCGACTGTCCGGACGTGCCGGGCGTAATGCTTGGGATGTTTGGCAGTTACAACCTGCTAAACGGCGAGTGGATCGCCAATAACGTGATGAACGAGAAATCGGCGCAAATGACTTTTCCGCCGCGCTGGCCTGAGAATCACTTCACGGCAGAATCGCTCTCCGCTGAAGGAGTCCGGTAGCGTGCGCCGGAAGGATCAATGAATCGGAACGGATCTATCACCATGCAATATCGACAGTTTCTGATCTCGATGGTGCTGGGCGTGGTGCTCGCAGTACTTCGCCCGTACCCAGCGCATGCCGACGCTCTGGCGGACGTCATGCAGATGCCGTCGCGGGCGGTTGCCGATCCGGCCGCCGTGACGCTTGTCGACGTGACCCGTGCGGGCAACCGGCTGGTCGCGGTAGGCGAGCGCGGGGTAATCCTGCTAAGCGACGATAACGGCGGGAGCTGGCATCAGGTCCCGGCTCCCGTCAGCGTCACGCTGACGGCGGTGCGCTTTATCACCGCGCAGGAAGGCTGGGCCGTGGGCCATTCCGGCATCGTGTTGCACTCAGGCGATGGCGGCCGCACATGGAGCAAGCAGCTCGATGGTGTCGAAGCGGCCAGCCTGCTGCTGGCGGCCGCGCCGCCGGCAGCCGCGGCGGCAGGGGCAGGGGCGAGCGCTGTTGTGGCGAAGCGCCGCCTGGCACAGCAGTTCGTCGACGACGGTCCCGACAAGCCGTTTCTCGACATCTGTTTTGCAAAGGACGGTACGACGTACGTGGCGGGGGCATATGGCCTTATCTTTGCGAGCCGCGATCATGGCCGCACCTGGCAACCCTGGCTGGACCACGTCGACAACCCCGAGGGTCTCAACCTCTACGCGATGAAGCGTTCCGGTGATGCCCTTTATCTCGCGGGCGAACAGGGCTACTTCGCGCGCTCGCTGGACAACGGCCAGCACTTCCAGCGTCTCGCCACGCCCTACCAGGGCAGCTATTTCACCCTGGGCAGCAGCCCGCCCGAGGCGCTCGTGGTGGCGGGGCTGCGCGGCAACATCCTTGCCTCCAGCGACGGCGGCACGACGTGGCAAGCCGTCGCTCACGCGGGCACTGTGTCGTTCGACGCCATCACGACCCTGACCGGCGGCACGCTGCTGCTCGCTAACCAGCGCGGCGAGTTGCTCGCGAGCCGCGATGAGGGGCACAGCTTCGAGGCCGTGAATGCGAAATACGTCCGCTTGCCGACCGCCGCGCTGGTCGAGGCGGCGGACGGGTCGATCGTGACGGTCGGAGTACGCGGCATCAACCATTTCACGCTTGCGGATTATCGATGAAACCAACGACTCAGCAATCCGAGACCCGTGTCATTCGCGACCTGCGCGAATTCGACCGGCAGTCAGGCTCGTGGGCCGAGCGGATCCTGTTCAACAACCGCCTGATCGTCATCGTCATTTGTGCCATCCTGACGGCGATCTTCGGCTACCAGGCGGCCAGGATACCGGTCAATGCCAGCTTCGAGCGGATGATTCCGACAAGTCATCCGTACATCATCAATTACCTCGAGCACAAGGGTGAGTTGCGTGGTCTCGGGAACGTCATCCGCATCGCGGTCGAGAACAGAAAGGGCACGATTTACGACGCGCATTACTTGGACACGGTTCGCAAGATCAACGACGAGGTGTTCCTGCTGCCCGGCGTCGACCGGCCGTTCATGAAGTCGCTGTGGACGCCAAGCACGCGCTGGCTCGCGGTGACGGAGCAGGGGCTCGACGGCGGTGCGGTGATGCCCGACAGCTACGACGGTTCGGCGGCGAGCCTGGCGCAGGTGCGCTCGAACATCGACCGGACGAGTGAAGTCGGGCAGCTCGTCGCTCCGGATTTCAGGTCGAGCGTCATCTACGTGCCGCTGCAGGAGATCGACCCGCAGACGGGCAAGCAGCTCGACTACGCCACGCTGTCGCAGGGACTGGAGAAGATCCGGGCGAAATACCAGGACGCCGGGATTTCGATTCACGTCACGGGGTTTGCAAAAATCGCCGGGGATATGATCGCTGGATTGCATCAGGTCCTGGCGTTCTTTTGCGTGGCGATCGCCATTGCGACGGCCATGCTGTACTGGTACACGCGGTGTGCGCGCAGCACGGCCCTGGTTGTGCTTTGCTCACTGGTTGCGGTGGTTTGGCAGCTTGGGCTTGTAACCATGTTGCACTTCCAACTCGATCCCTATTCGATCCTGGTGCCTTTCCTGGTCTTCGCGATCGGCATGAGTCATGGCGCACAGAAGATGAACGGCATCATGCAGGATGTCGGCCGTGGCACACACAAGCTAGTCGCTGCACGCTATACGTATCGCCGGCTCTTTCTCGCAGGACTGACTGCGTTGCTGTGTGACGCGATCGGCTTTGCGGTGCTGATCGTGGTGCGCATCAAGACGATTCAGGATCTGGCGCTAATCGCGAGCCTGGGGGTAGGAGTTCTGATCTTTACGAACCTGATCCTGTTGCCCATATTGCTGAGCTACTTCGGTGTGAACCGTCAGGCCGCGTTGCGCGCGCTGAAGAACGATGCGCCGCAGGACGGCCTGGAAGCAGCGCCGCCAGGAACCGTGGGGCGCCTGCTCGACCGGTTCACGAGACCGGCGGGGGCGGGGATTGCGATTGTCGCGTTCGCGGCATTCGGGGCGGTGGGTTACGTGGCCAGTCTGAACCTGAAGATCGGTGACCTCGACCGGGGGGCGCCGGAGTTGCGCGCCAACTCCCGCTACAACCGTGACAGCGCCTTCATGAACGCGCACTATGCTGCAAGTAGCGACGTGTTCGTCGTCATGGCGACGACCCCTGCGGGACGGTGCTCGAATTATGGTGCGCTCAGGACACTGGATGCTCTCGAATGGGAACTGCGACAGCAGCCGGGGGTTGCGTCGACCGTGTCGCTGGCGAGTCAGGCTCGCTCGCTGAGTGTGGGGATGAACGAAGGCAATCCGAAATGGTATGAACTGGTGCGTACGCAAAGCATGCTCAATGCGATTACGTTGCGCGTGCCGCCTGAGGTGTTCAACTCGCAGTGCGACATGCTGGGTATGTTCGTCTACCTGAAGGATCACAAGGCCGACACCCTGGCGCATGTGAGCGAAGTTGCCCAGTCGTTTATCGACACGCACCCAAGCAAGGACGTGACGCTGCTGTTGGCGGCGGGCAGCGCGGGCATTGATGCGGCGACCAACCAGGTGGTTAGACAGGCGAGTCACGAGATGCTGCTGTGGGTGTATGCGGCGGTCGTCGTGCTGTGCCTGATCGCATTCCGGTCCTGGCGGGCAGTCGTCTGTGCGGTAGTGCCGCTGATGCTGACTTCGATTCTCGCTGAGGCGTTGATGGTATGGCTGAACATGGGAGTGAAGGTGGCGACGCTGCCGGTAATCGCGCTGGGAGTGGGCATCGGCGTAGATTATGCGCTGTATGTGATGACGATTGTGTTGGCGCGCATGCGCGCGGGCGCTTCTCTTTCCCAGGCCTACGCTGCGGCACTGCAGTTCACCGGCAAGGTGGTGATGTTCACCGGCTTTACGCTTGCCGCAGGGGTGGCGACGTGGATCTTCTCTCCGATCAGGTTCCAGGCGGACATGGGCTTGCTGCTGGCGTTCATGTTCCTGTGGAACATGCTGGGCGCCTTGGTGCTGCTGCCGGCGCTGGCCTGCTTCCTGTTGAGAAAGTCGCCGATCCGTGCGGTATCAGGTTTGTCGCAAACGACCCCATGAAAACGATTCCGCAGATTGCCACCGACCGCGTCTGTCTCCAGGCCTTGATCCTAGTCGGCGCCCGCGTCTTTATCTTCGCGTTGCCCGATCTTTCCCACCACCGCGCCTTCAATGGCGCTCTGGGGCGCGTCGCGTCCGCCGGAGTTTGAAATGTTCGCTATCTTTATCACTAACGTACGTATATTCGACGGCTCGGGAACGCCGCCATTCCCAGGCAAGGTCCTGGTAGAGGGTGACCGGATCAAGGCCGTTGCGAGAGACGGCGACGCACTGGAAGCGCCCGGCGCCCGACACATTGACGGCGGCGGCGCGACGCTGATGCCGGGCCTGGTCGAAGGCCACGCGCACTTGACTTACCCGAACGCCGTGGACCGCAGGCCGCCGGATGGGGTGTCCTTCTTCGATTACCTCAGTGGAAAGGTCGCCACCGAGCACCACGCCTTCTTTGCCGCCCACAACGCTCGCCGGGTGCTGGATGCGGGATTTACTAGCGCCTATTCCGCCGGCGGTGCCACGCGCACTATGGAGGTGTCGCTTCGCGACGAGATTGACGGCGGCTGGGTGTCGGGGCCGCGGCTGCGCGCGTCGGGGACCGAAGGTGCTGTCATGCCGGGCGACGAGACCTTCGCGCTCAGCGGCATTTCGCGCGTCCACGATATTGAATGGCTCAAGACGTTCGTAAAGGACACCGCGGACAGCGGCGCCTCGATCGCCAAATTTATCCTGTCCGGTCCTGGTTTCGCGGGGCCGACGGACAACCAGGCCATGTACTCCGACGTGGAACTCGCTGCCGTTCACGAGCAGGCGAAGGAATCGGGCGTCTGGCTGAGCGGCCACGCCCGCCCCACGGAGGCCATCAAACTGGGCGTGAGGAACGGCTTCCGCGTCCTCTATCACTGCGACTTCCCTGACGAGGAATGCTGGGACCTGATGGAGGCCCGCAAGGACGAAATATTCATCGGACCGTCGGTGGCCCTGCCTATCCTCTTCTCCAGGACTATGCAGACGGGCGCGGCCGGCACTGGTTCGACCTCGCTGGTCGAGCGCTATCGGTTGAATATCGAGGAGATGTTGAAGCGCGGCATACGCTTCGTTATCGGTGGCGACTATGGTTTTGACAACGCGCCGCAGGGGCGTAACGCCGACGACCTCGTCTACCTGGTCCGCTACATGGGCCTGACGCCGGCACAGGCGCTTGTTGCCGCGACGCAGTGGGGCGGTGAACTCATGGCTATCCCGAAGCTCGGGCTTGTTCGTGAAGGCTGGCTGGCCGACCTTCTGCTGGTGGCGGGTGATCCGCTTGAGAACATTGAGGCCATCACCGAACCCGGCAATCTACGGATGATCATGAAGGGCGGGGTACTCCACAAGGCGCCCCCCGGTGCGCAACGTAAAGAAGGATTTGAGACTCGATGAAGGCGATTTTACATCCAGTAGTGGCGGCCCAGCTTGCTCGGGGCGGCATGCCGCCGCGGGCGCCAGGGCCGGCGATTGATACTGTCCGCGACTTTGAGATACCCGGGCGGAACGGTGCGATTCCCGTTCGGCTTCACCAGCCCAATGGGGCGAGGGGGGCGATCGTTGCGCTTCATGGCGGCGGTTGGCGGATCGGAAGCCGTGACTCATACGACGCCACGGCGCGAAACCTCGCAAATGACTCGGGCCAGGCGGTCTTCACCGTCGACTACCGGCTGGCGCCGGAAAACCGCTTTCCGGTGCAGTTCGAAGACGCCCTGGACGCAACGACCTGGATCGCTGATCATGCTGAAGATTTCGGTCTGGAGGCTGGCCGTCTGGCGGTGCACGGCGAGTCGGCGGGCGGCAACCTCGCCGCGGCCGTTTGCCTGTACGCCCGCGATCATGGGGGACTGTCCATACGGTTCCAGAGCTTGGTCTATCCCGCCACTGACGCGCGCCTTGTCGCCGACACGCTCGATGAATTCGACCAGGGGTGCGGCTTGACCAGGGCGGATTTCGCTAGCGCATGGAGGGGCTATGGGCTGGGTGAATTGTTCGGACCAGATGACTGGCGCGCTTCGCCGCTGCACGCGCAATCCCATGCCGGATTACCCCCCGCCTTGATCCTGAGCGCGCGTTGCGACGGTATGTTCGACGACGCCGCAGCCTATGCGCTGAAGCTTCAAGGCGCAGGGGTCGAAGCCGTCCACGTGACCTATGAGGGTATGGTTCACATGTTTTTCCACCAGCGCCAGACGCTGGCGGCGGCGCGCATGGCTCAGAAGCAGGTGGCCATGACATTGCGGGACGCGCTGCTGGCTAAGCTCGAACCGGGTGTTGCCGCGCCTTTCGTTTGATCCTTACTTCAAATTCTAGCGGCGTTGCGGGCTATCGCAGACCTGGCGGCAGATGCGCCGCCAGATCCCGCCAACGTCAGGCCGTGAGATACAAGAGGAAATTCAATGTCCATCGATCAACCCGACGTTATGGTTCCAATGAGTGACGGCGTTGATGTCGCCGTCAGAATTTATCGTCCAGACGGTCCAGGTCCGTTTCCGACGCTTTTTGCAGCATCGCCATACCGGTACGACAACGACGATCTGCCGCCGAGTATGGTCTTTTTCTGGTTTGAGACCGGCCCCATCCATTTTTACGTGCAACAAGGGTACGCGTACGTTCACCTTGATGTCCGCGGTACGGGTAAGTCAGGCGGTGAATTTGGCTACTTTGATCGCAGGGAGCGCCGGGATCTCTACGAGGTGATCGAGTGGATCGCCGCTCAACCCTGGTCAAATGGAAAGGTTGGTGGTATTGGTCAGTCATACTACGCGGCTTCACAGTGGGCGATGGCCTCCGAGCGTCCGCCGCACCTGGCCTGTGTGGCGCCGTTTGACGGTCACTTCGATCTCTACCGGGGTTGGAATTATCAAGGCGGCATGCGATCGAATTACATCTCAGGCTGGTGGAACAATTCGGTACGGATTGCGAACAAATTCCCAGCCAATGGTTCGGAGCCACGCGACATACCCGTCGACATGCCCGCCATCACGCTGCAGCATCCCACCTTCGACGCTTACTGGGAGGAGCGCGACTTCAGCGACAAACTGAGGGAAGTCGATATCCCGGTTTATTCGATTGGGACCTGGATCAAGCGTGAGCGCCATCTCGGTGGAAATCTGCGTGCCTACCAGTTGGTCAGCGGACCGAAGAAGCTGAAGGTGTTCGACCATGTCAGTGGCGCCGAGGCGTTGAAGGTGTTTGAGACGGTGGCGTTTCATAGCGAGGTGATGCTTCCCTTCTATGATCATTGGCTCAAGGGCCTGCCGACCGGCTACACGGATCGCCCCGACGTCGAGTGCGCGTTGGTGGGTGCCAATCGGACTTACCAGACGACGACATGGCCCCCAACTGAGGTGAGCTATCTGCCGCTGTATCTGGCCGGCGGACCGACCGGAAGCGTAACCTCATTGAATGATGGCGCTCTCGCCGCCGAGCCACTTGAAGAGGCCCAATCCACCACCTACTCCTATCCTGGAGCGAATTGGGTCTTCGGGCCTGTCGTCATGACCCGTCAGGGGCCCGACACCGTTCAGGCGGTACTCACCTTTACATCTGCGCCACTGGAAGCGGATGTGGACGTCGTTGGGCCGATCGAGCTCGAGATCCATGTGTCTTCGACGCGTACGGATATGAACGTGGTCTCGCGTCTGGCAGAACAGTTACCGCAGGAACCCGCCGACCGGGCAGCGGGGCGGCAGCCGGCGTCAAAGCTGGTGAGCAAGGGCTGGCTGAAGGCCTCCCATCGGGCGCTTGATGAGGCCCAGAGCGTCCTGGGAGCGCCCGTTCATCTGCATACGACCCCCGAACCCCTCGTTCCCGGTCAGGTGGTGGCATTGCGGGTCGCTCTGGTAGGATGCGGTCACCGTTTCCAGAAAGGTTCGCGGATCCGGCTGGAGCTTTCCTGCGGGGACACTACATTCACCGACTCGCAGTTCGCCCACGCGTTCACGCCCGACATGGTCGGCTCTGATACGGTTCACTTTGGTCTTCCTTGGCCGTCCAAACTGATCTTACCGGTCGTCGATGGTGGTGCTTTCCGGTTCGCCTCGATCGACTGATCTTGCCTTGGATCAGCGTCGAAGGGGGGCGTATCGCGCCCCCTTTGGTCACGGCTATGAGGGGTGATTCGGAGTAGGATGCAGGCAGGCCAAGGGGCCGTGACAGCGGTGGTTCTGTGGGTTAGGCCACTGGGACAGAATTACGGAAAAGCCAATTCGTCTTCATCGAGCGAGCCCGATATGAAGAGCCTTGATAGTATGCTGAGCTTACTAGATTTGTTTGATGAGGACCATGCGACGTGTAGTCTGGAAGAGGCGCAGGCATATTTGAGCACTGTGTCGTCTGCCACAGTTTACCGCTACCTTCAATCGCTCACTAAAGCGGGCCTGGTTGCGGACGGGCCGGGCAGGAGTTTTACCCTTGGGCCGCGCATTCTTGAGCTTGATCGGGTCGCGCAGCGCTCTGACCAGCTGTTGATGGCCGGTCAGCGATTCATTCCTGGCCTCGATGGTCTGCCTCCCGGCTTGTCTCTGCTTGCAGTGTCGTACGGGCGCAAGGTTCTGTGCATTCATTCTCAGAGCTTTGGCGAATCGAATGTTCCGACAAGCTACGTCAGGGGCCGTCCAATGCCTCTTTTTCGTGGCGCAACATCCAAGATCATTCTCGCCTATCTGCCGGCGTATCAACTCCGAGCGGCGCTTCAGAACTATCCAGAGCAGATTCGTGAGGCGGGATTGGGCGAAACGTGGGACGAATTCAAGGACAATCTGCGAAAGCTGCGCAAGGATGGATACGCTGTCGCGCGCGGTGAAGTCGACCGCGGTCTCACAGGCGTCGCCGTTCCGCTGCTCCAAGACGGCAAGCCGAAGAAAGTTCTCGGCAGTCTTAGCTACGTCATGTTGGATAGGGATTTTGATGGCCGGGATATGCCGACCATGATTGGCAGATTACGTGCGGTTGGCGCGCGGATTTGCCATTCGATCTCGGCCCCATAGGGGGGGGGCATGCCTCGGTTCTGTCGCGGTAAGGACAGCGGGCCAAGCAAAGATGATACGCGAAGGCTGGTTTACGAAACCAACGAGTAAAATTGCTGGGCGACAGATAGCGAAGTTCTGCCCGAACATTTCACCTGTCCTTTCTTGATCATGTGCATCAATTCGATGGGCATTGTCAACTTGTCGAGAGCGAGACGGCACTGCGGCAGATGTGACGACCGGTCAGAAGGCAGTCGAAGGATTTTGGGCGAGTTCGGCGAATTCGCGCCATACAACGAACCGGGCTGCGAGTTGTTTGCGAAAAAGTGAGGCTCCGATCACGTGCCGCTTCAGTGCGAAGTGTTGCCGTATCGGCCCGAAGGACGAGAGAAATTTTTGTGTGCGTTTCGGGTCGCGAAAGCCGCGCATGCGACGCTCGCGTTCGCGCGTCGGTTGGTGGCTGTTCTCCGCCCGGTTGTTCAGCTGGGCAGCCGCTTTTACGAACACGTGCTTTACGCTCACCAACTCCGGAATTTCGGCCTTTGCGGCCGGATAACTGCGCAGTTGATCGGTGACGATCTTGCGCGGCACCGGGCTGGAGCACAGCACACGCTTGAAAAAACGTTTGGCCGCGGTTTTGTCGCGCCGCTTTTGTAGCAGGATGTCGAGTTCGGTACCATGCTCGTCGACCGCACGCCACAGCAGATACGGCTCGCCACGCAGCGTGACGAACATCTCGTCGAGGTGCCACGTGTTACCCGGCTTGCGTCTCGTCGCTTTTACCCGGTGCGCAAAGCCCTGACCAAACTCGTCGCACCAGCAGCGGATCGTCTCGTATGTAACGGTGACACTGCGCTCGAAGAGGAGTTCCTCAATGTCGCGCAAACTTAACTGGAAGCGGAATACCAGCGAACTGCGTGACTGATGATCGTTGCCGGGAACCGATGACCATGATAAAGCGATTTTTCTTTCTTCATTGCTCAATCTTACGCCACAGCCTCGTCAACCTGACAGAGCCTCCACGACGACTCGAAACAGATCGAGGCGGACCTCAGGCAGTTCCGCGAATGGGAGTCGGCGGGCGAGCTATATGCCCTTGACTCTGTTGCAACCGAAGAGAGCCTGGTCGCGTGATGTCAGGCCCAGGCCTCACCATCCCGGCCGTCGCGCTGCAATCGGTGGGCAAGGCCCTGTATGGCACGTTCCTGTCGGGAATTTGAACGGCGGTCTTTCTACCAGTCAGCTTTTGCTTGACTGGTGGGATATTTCCGATCGCCTCCGGGTTGCAGTTTCCGGGCCGTCGGTCAGACCCGCCCCAGGAGTGCTGAGCCGTCCGCTGACGCGGCCGGCCAGACTTTCAGGTTGTTAATCCGCCCGTCACCGGGCGGATTAACAACCTGTTACGGAGTGGTTCCGTTCGCTGCGTTTGGCGATATCCCATTTTGTGCATCCGAAACGCTCTCAGTGACCGAGTCTTGCAGCATGAAGCCCTGGTTATAAAGTGCTGTTCCAGCCGCCTGAATGGCGCTGACATATGCGCTCAAGCTGGGGTACAGACTGCCCGGCAACGCTGGATTGCCAAGATAGTTGCCGTCATTGTCAGCGGCCGCAGCCACAAAGGGAACATGCGAACCCCTAAGAACGCAAAGCCCCGGTCCCGAATTGATTCCCGTGTTGGTTGCAACCGGAACGGCGAACTGTGGCAGTCGGATGCCTCCCAGCGCATTGCCATTGCTATCTCTTGCAAGCGTCAGTGGCGACACCGACTGGATCGTGAGGCTTGGCGCATGGGCGGGCGCAGTGCCGGAAACAATCCAGCTCACGATAGCGTCAATGCCCTTGTCCAGAACGTAGTGAAACGGAATTTGACTATATCCGGGAAGAGTGCAGCCTAGCTCGGCTGAAATGCTGAGGTCTCGAAGAAGCGAAGGTGCACGCGTGAGAAGTGAATATGCGTCAGCGTGTGACGTTCCCGCGACCTCCCAGGTGCGATAGCCTCCTGCGCCCCTGGGTCCGGTCGATTCCCGATCCGGCCGAATGATGGTCTGTTGATCCAGTGTCCCTCCTGACACATCCTGAAACTCGGACTCCGAAAGGATTTTCATCACCGGAATGTTGAGATCCGGACGAATAATCTCGCCTCCCTTTGTCAAAATTCCCCCATCGAAAACGTTCGCTAACGGGTGAACTGCATTAAGGTACATACTCACATATTCGGCAGACTGGGACTCGCCAGTCGCGAGCACCAGCTTCACAGGCAACCCTCCCATCAGGTTGCCATTATTGGCCTTTATCGCGGCGCCGGCTTGGGAAAAAATGTCGAATGAAAGTCCGTCTGCCGTCACTTTCCCGCCGTCGGTAACGTCAAGTGAGCCGTAGCGAGCGGCACTCCACGATTTAAGTCCATTCGGGGTAGCAGTGATACCTGCGTTTTGCGCAGAGACCTCCACAAAGGCATATCCGTTATTGATCAAATATGCATGAGCGCCTTGCCAGATGTCTGCATTCTCATAGCCTGACGTGACGTTCGCCCATTCAACGATCACCGTGCCGTTAAACTTCGACGGATCCGTCGGCCGGCGAACGATGAGCCTTGTCTTGTACGGATGTCCGCTTGTCACGACGGTCGCCGTAGGCGCCTGTATGGCATCTGCGATACCTGTCGGTGCAGGCAGGTTGTAGACGTTTGCCGTGCCTTGCATGAAGAATTCCTGCTCGACGTAGCCATATTTCTCGAACGTGCCATCCGGAACTGCTTCGCCAGCGGCAAACGGGTAATTGTGATCCGCGCTGCCGACCTGGTCGGCTGGGATCGTTCCCTGAATCACCGGTAACGATGACGATGACTTCGTGGTACTTCCTCCGCATCCGGCGAACGTCAACGGTATCACGAGCGCAATGCTGATTTTCCGTAGGATCGTCCCCATCGATAGAGACCGTTCCTTCTTGTTCAACCTGGATTTGTTTTTGAGCAAACTCATGTCTTCTCCGTGTAAACCTGAAACTTATATAATATGTATTACTAAACACTGTTAAGAAAAAAACTGCCTCCAATTCACTGACTACTACGCTTAAGCAGGAAGATCGCCGCCTTGCGGCTTTGAGTTCAGAACAACGCCTGACGGAATGAATATTTGTTTGATTCAACTGGCGACTGGGAGACACCTTTTAAAACGCAGGCATTCAGGTCAGGCCGCGGAGGGACGGAGCTTTGGCGTTATTTGCACAAAAACGGCTCCAAGAACCAGAAGCGCAAGGCACGCGGTCGGGACCAGCAAGGGGGCGGTGGCCGTGTTGCTGATTTTTCCGACATACGGCATCAGGTTTTGGCTGAAAAATCCCCCTAGATTGCCTATCGAGTTAATGGCAGCAACGCTCGAAGCTGCGCGCGCGCCCGCAAAAAGGCGAGGGGGCATTGACCAGAAGCAAGGGTAGAGCAGCGGGATGCAGGCACCGCCGACGACGAGTGCGGCGAAACGTAATGCCGTCGATGGAAGCACGAAGCTGCAAATGAAACCCACGACCCCGATCCCCGAGATTATTGCCATTGCCTTGAGCACACCGTCGGCGCGCTTGAGTCTGGCGGGCAGCCACAGCAACAGGAGCGCGGCGATCCCCCATGGAATCATGTTCAGAAATCCGTTTGCGGCATTTGAAACACCGAACGTCCGCACGAGCGTAGGCAACCAGTAGGTCACGCCGTACAAGGACGTCGACATTAACATGTAGGTGAATGCAAACAGCAGTACGCGACGGTCGATCAGTGCCTTCCAGGGATGCTCGTGCGTTGCATCGGAGGGCTTTTCGCGCTCAAGGGCGTTCAATACGAGGGCTTTTTCTTTCTGGCTGAGAAACCGCGCCTCCTGCACCGAGGCGGGCAGCAGTCTAAACACCGCCAATGCAACAAGGATGGCGGGAACACCCGTTGCAACGAACACCCATTGCCAGCCAGCAAGCCCCCAAACGCCATTCAGACTTAGCAGCAGTCCGCCGACCAGCGAGCCCAAAGCATTGGCGAGCGCGCTGCCCAGGGTAAAAATGCCAAGCACGCGCGCGCGATAGGATTGCGGAAACCACAATGTCAGATAATAGATCACACCAGGATAAAAGCCGGCCTCAGCAACGCCCAGTACAAAGCGCAGTCCGCAGAACACGCCCATCGACGTCGTGAATCCCATTAGTACCGTGATCGCACCCCAGGTCAGCATGATGCGCGCGAGCCAGAGGCGGGCGCCGAACCGATGTAACGCCAGCGTGCTTGGTACCTCGAATATAAGGTAGCCGATGAAAAACAGCGACGATGCCAATCCGAACTTGGCCTCGGTCGATCCCAGATCGTGCAGCATTTGCAATTTGGCAAAACCCACGTTCTGCCGATCGATGAACGAAATCAGGAACATGACCACCAGAATCGGCATTAGCCGCCTGGCCATCTTTGACATAACGCGTCTTTCATCCTGGGATGCCACAAAACTTTCCACTGATTTCTCCTGGTTTTTCGCATCTGAACCGCCATGTCTCATGGCGTCCCACCTCTTGTCACTCATGTATCTCCTCTCCCCGTCAACCTTGGCGTAGCATGCCTGCGCTCAGGTACGGTGTCGCGCCCACAACTGCGGGACGAAGAGTTCGTTCAGCGCCTGAGCCTTGTTCTTGATCGTGCCAATTGAATACAGGAAGTCCATATAGTCCATTACCTGATGCGGTATCGTCGAATATCGCGTATCCGGGTCGCGAAGCATCTCAGTGACCGCGCCGACCGAGACCGTTACTTTGGACGCGGCGACAAACATTGCTGCTGCAGCCTCCACGTTTGTCGCTATGAAATGGTTTGCCTCATCCAGGGCATCGAGAAAGGCACTAACCAGTTCGGGGTTGCTATCGGTAAATTTTTTCGGGGCAAACACAACGTCCAGCGTGATGTTTCCCAGGACATCGACCGAGCTGAGAACCCGGTGAACGTTCTTGTACTGGACCTCAAGATACGAAAATGGTGGGGAAGTAAAATGCGCGGTAATACCCTGCTCGCGAGCAATCAGCGCTCGCATCGCTTCCGGATGTGGATAGTTGACGGTGATCGCATCCAAGTCTGCAAACCGCGAGGCACCGAGGATCTTCGCTGAAGCCATCTGCAATACGACGGCCGACAACGACGTCTTGATTCCGGGAACCGCAATTCGATCGGCGGCTGTAAAGTCGTGCAGCGACCGGATCTCCTTGCGATTCGAATTGAGCCAGAGCGATGTGGCACTCAAGCCGCTCACGCCCACGACTTCGACATTTGGAATGCCTCTCGCCTTTGACCAGAGATCAATGAACCCCGGTGCGCCTGTTCCCGCAAAATCCAGGGTATTGGCCATCATGGCATCGTTGATGGAGCTTCCGCCATCGAGCAGCACCCATCTCACAACGACATCGCCGGCATTGTGCCGGACTGCGTGTTTCTCCAGAAGCTGCATTTTCTCCATAACAAGCAGGGGCAAGTAGAGGATTCCGAAACCTTTCGAGATGCGAACTTCACGCGTCCCAGCTGCAAAGGTTCGCTGACGAAGAGCGCCCAGCGCGAGCGCCCCGAGGAGCAGTGCCCGGCGTCTACGGTTGCGGCTGACGAACTGAACCGCGACGTTCTCTCTTTGGACACGGTAATCGAGATGGTTCGCGCCCCCCCTCTGTGTGAGTGGTTTCGCGGTTCCGGATGCTTTTCTCAGACGTATGCGTCGCAATAGCGAGCCGCCAGACTGATGGTCGCTTGCCATACTGTCTCCAGTTTCCTTATGCTGATATGCGGGCTTGACCAATTATTTGTAAAGAGATTATCGTCCGAACCTGAGATAACACTGACAGTCGGGCTCAGGGTTAACACCTGATCCGTGGAAGCCAATCATGAGAATTCTGGTGGTAGAGGATGGCGTAGACATCGGCAATGCGATCCGCAGCCGTCTGTCGCGGCTGGGACACGCTGTAGACCTTGAGGCAGACGGTCGGGCAGCCAATGTCTTGCTTGGTACGCAAAATTACGACCTTGTGGTCCTTGATGTAATGCTTCCCTCAATGGACGGCTTCGCGATCCTGCGTGAACTTCGCTCGCGCAGCGATACGCCCGTACTACTCCTGACGGCGCGCTCGGCGGTGGATGATCGCGTGAGCGGACTTGGCTTCGGCGCAGACGACTACCTCATCAAACCGTTCGACTACCGCGAGCTGGAGGCGAGAGTGCAGGCGCTATTGAGACGCAAAAGCGGCCAGGCATCCGACATTATTCAGCTAGGAGACCTGATTATCGACCGAAACAATCGCCTGGCCGAACTGAAGGGCCACTCGCTCCCGCTGTCGCGCAAGGAATTCGCTTTACTTGAAATTCTGCTGAGTCGCCCGCAGCGTACGTTTTCGAAAGAGGAGTTGCTCAATTTACTGTTCAGCTATGAGAAGGAGCCGAGCCTCAACGCCGTCGAACAATACATAACCCGCCTGCGCAAAAAGATCGATGGAAGTAGCGTCGAGATCCGGACTACGCGCGGTATGGGGTATCAAATTGCAAGCGTTTGATTCCATCCGCAAAACTCTGTTTGGGCGCACGCTGCTGTTCATTGCGCTTGTCGTGATCTCCGGAGCGGTTACGTTGGCATGCGTCGCACGGTACTATGCCGGCGTCGCAGCAGAGAAGGCTTACGACCAGTTGCTATCAGGCGCTGCCATACAGGTTGCCGAGAACCTGTATGCGCAAGGCGGCGTACTCGCACTAAGCCCGCCGCTCGCGGCATTTTCAACCCTGTCCGACTACGATCTGGTTTACTACAAAGTGGCGGATTCGCGTGGCGTTGTGATCGCGGGATATCCTGACCTCGCCGCGCGCTCAAGTGCCGAATCGGCAGAACATGGGCCCACGTTCGAAAACGGGACGTACCAGAACCAGCGGGTCAGGATCGCTACGATTGCCCGCTACATGCCCAACACCACCGTTCCGGGCTGGGCAATTGTCACAATCGCGCAAACGGTGCACGCCCGCCAAAAATTGACGGACGCCATGACACTCAAGGTCTGGATGCTGATCTTGATCATGAGCATACTGGCTATCGGTGCGAGTGGACTGGCGATCAAACGCGGGTTGCGTCCCCTCGCATACATCGAGCAGATCATCGTCCAACGGGATCCCAGCGATCTCAAGCCGCTCGCCGTTAGAACACCGACCGAAATTGATGCAATCATTGGCGCTATCAATATCCTGATGCTTCGCCTCTCCAGTCGCCTCGGAATCATGCAGCGCTTTATCGCGGACGCCGCCCATCAGATACGCACGCCTCTCGCAGGCCTTGACGCGCAGATCGAACTGTTGTCGGCAGAACTTGACCCGCAGCGTCGCAGCGAGCGGATCGCGACACTGCGTTCCTCCTGTGCCGACGTTGGACGCCTCACTGGCCAGCTCTTGAATCACGCGATGGTTATTCACCGCTCCGAAGTCGTATCGCTGCAGCCCGTCGAACTGAACGGACTCGCGCGGGAGGTTCTCGGCAGGACAATTCCGATGGCAGGTGACAAGGATACGAGTGTCTCCTTTCAGAGCGACGTTCCGCACGTTTATATCTCGGGCGACAGCGTAAGCCTTCAGGAGGCCATATCGAACGTTATCCACAATGCGTTATTACATGGACGGGCCGATGAAATCCGCGTCACGGTGACTTCCGGTGCAGGAAACGTGGTTCTTTCCGTTATTGACAATGGGGCCGGGATCGCACCGAAGGACTGGGGGCGCGCATTGGAACCGTTCGTCAGGCTCGACGGATTACGCTCGGGCTCCGGGCTTGGACTGGCAATTGTCAGCGAAGTGATGCGCGCGCACGGGGGCCGGGTCAGTTTCGAATTTCCAGGCTCGGGTGGTTTCTCGGTTAATCTTACCTTCCAGGAAGGATTGGCAGTCCCGAGGGCACCAGTTGATCCCCCGTCGGCCAGTCCCTGTCAATAATGGTCCGCCCGGTCAACCTTGCGCAAGCTCATGTGATCATCCCGCTATGGTCCATGATCGGCTCCAGCCATCGCCAGTGGAGCTCCAGCATGGGCCCGGAGAGGCCCGACTGCGACATTTCTTATGAGCCAGAACCAGGCATTGCTTATATGGTCGCCTCCCATTTGCAAGGAGATATTGTGTTTGGCGAGGAGGGCGGTTTCGGACTTATATCCGGACTCGAATCGCGGGACATGCCCGCCGGCCCCGATGGATTTCGCCGCAAAGGTCCTAATCCAAATAGCGGACTCGAAGTCCGAATAATGTCTCAGGCTTACCTCTGCGCGGTCCAACCTGTCTTGCCATCGCTCAATATCACCTATGCAACCATGAGTGGGTTTGGATCGGATTGCAAGGCTTTGTCAACTTGTCGAGGCTGAGGAGAAAAGACGGCGGGAAGAGCGTCATCAGAAGGCGTGGGACGGATTTTGGGCGACTTCGGTGATGTCGCACCACGCAACGAATCGCGCCGCGAGTTGTTTGCGATAGAGTGAAGCGCACGGCAGATGCCGCTTGAGCGCGAAATGTTGCCGGATCAGCCCAAAGCACGAGAGTAATTTCTGTGTGCGTTTCGGGTCGCGAAAGCCTCGCATGCGCCGCTCGCGTTCGCGCGTCGGTTGATGACTGTTCTCTGCGCGGTTGTTCAGTCGGGCCGCCGCTTTGACGAACACGTGCTTCACGTTCGCTAGTTCGGGGATCCCGGCTTTTGCCGCCGGATAGCTGCGCAACTGATCGGTGACGATCTTGCTGGGCAACGGGCTCGAACGCAGCACACGCTTGAAGAAGCGTTTGGCAGCGGCTTTGTCGCGCCGCTTTTGCAGCAGGATGTCGAGTTCGGCGCCATGCTCGTCGACCGCACGCCATAGCAGGTACGGTTCGCCACGCAGCGTGACGAACATCTCGTCGAGGTGCCACGTGCTACCCGGCTTGCGTCGCGCTGCTTTCACTCGATGAGCAAAGCCCTTGCCGAACTTGTCGCACCAGCATCGAATTGTCTCGTATGTCACGATCACTCGGCGCTCGAAAAGCAGTTCCTCGATGTCGCGCAGACTCAACTGGAAGCGGAATACCATCGAACAGCACAGCCGATGACACTCGCCGGGAAACGGTGACCGTGATAAAGCGATTTCGATTTCTTCATCGCGCCATCTTACGTGACCGACCCAACAACCTGACAATTCCCTTTCATGCACTATCTCCGCGTTACACCAATATCAGCCGGCGAG
>NZ_JAQQDU010000087.1:0-33998 GCF_046027825.1 Paraburkholderia sediminicola | reverse complement strand
GGTTGACGGCAACCACTACGCATCGGTACGCTTCGCGCTGATGGTTCCCGTCACCGGGATCAAAAGGGAACGCAGTACGAGCAGCAATGCTCCGAGTCTGCGGCTGCCCCCGCAACTGTAAGCGGCGAGTCCGTGCCACTCATGACCACTGGAATACCGGGAAGGTCGGCACGTGACGTTGACCCGCGAGCCAGGAGACCTGCCATCAAACCGGGGTCTGCGCAGCCGCACCGGGGCGGGGTGTCCCGATGTGCAAGCGCCGCCTATGCGGCCGCTCGTTGCAACGACAGCCCAAACCTCAGGATCTGTCATGTCCACTGCTGTTCAAATCGGTTCCCCACAAGGAACCTTGCGCCGACTCGTCATTGGCATTTATAGCGCGCTCGCCGTCTTCAGTATTGGCGCACAGGCCGCGGACGACACGTCGTTGCCGCCGCCCGAGCAAGCCCCGGCCGACACCACGCTGCCGAATATTCTCGTCACCGGCGACACGCAACACCTGCCGCAATCGTTCGATCAACGCTACGCCACGACTCAGGTCCTGACGCGCACCGATCTCGAGCGACTGTCGCCGGCCGACCCGAGTATCACGCAAGCCCTTGCCACGCTGCCCGGCGTCACCATTTCACAAAACGGCGGCCCAGGCTCGTCCGCCTCGGTCAGTATCCGGGGTTCATCAGCCAGTCAGGTCGCCGTGTTTATCGACGGTATCCGGGTCGGTTCCGCGACCACCGGGATCGCCGAGTGGGCGGATCTGCCGACCTCTGCGTTCGACCGCGTCGAAGTCATCTCGGGCCCGGCGGCCGCGTCGTTCGGTGCGGATGCGATGGGCGGCGTCGTGCAGTTGTTCACCAACCATGCAGCCAATCAGCCGAACAAGACTACGGTCTCCGTAGGCGGCGGCTCGAACAAGACCTTCGATACGCAAATCCGCACATCGGGCAGTATCCCGTCCACGGGTCCGCTCTCGGCACTGTCGGGCGTGACCTACTCGCTCGGTCTGCACGACTACAACACCGCGGGGATCGATGCGACCCAGCCGTATGGCTATGGCCACGAGGACGGCCGCAATCCGTACCATGCGCAGGATGTGGATGCCCGCCTCGGCTATACGCACGACAACTGGTCGCTTTCCACCTTCGCCCTGTACCACCGGTCCGATCTGTCTTACGACAATGCAGGGGGCACCGACCGGCAGGCCGATTATCAGTTGACGACGGGCGTCGCGTTTCATCTGGACATTACGCCGTCCACGCAGTTTGACCAATCGGTGGGCTACGCCACGGACCGCCAATTCATCTACGCGAACGATCCGACCATTTCGACCGATGAGTTCAATTCGACGCGCTTCAGCACGTCGACCTCGCTCACGCACCAGGAACGCGGACTCACGCTGTTCAATCTGCCGCTGTCCGGAGAGACGAAGCTCGCCTACGACTTTAGCCGTCAGCTAGCGTTCCTGCCGGTCGATATCCCTCAAGGCTTGCCGGCGCGCAACGATTCGTCTGTCTCGCTCCATCAGTCAGCCACGCTCGGCGCACTGACCGTGTTCCTTGCGGGGCGCCACGAGATCGTTCAGGGCCAGACGGTCAATACCGGCAATGTCGCCGTGGCGTATGCGATCACGCCGGTTTATACGGCGCGACTCTCGTATGGCAATGCATTCCGCCTGCCGACCTTCAACGATCTGTACTATCCGGGCTACGCGAACCCGAACCTGTTGCCTGAGCGCAGCGACACGATCGAGGCCGCGCTGGATGCCTCGACGTCGTTCGGCACCTTCACGGCGGCCGTTTATGACACCCGGGTCCATGACCTCATCTCTTACAACTCGGCGACCTTTCTACCCGTGAACATTGGGCGGGCGCACATCCAGGGTATCGATCTGTCGTACAAGGGCACAATCGGCCAATCGACGCCGGTCAGTCTGGCGATCGGCATTCTGAATCCGCAGGACGTCACCGATCAGACGTGGCTTAACCGCCGCCCGCGCCAGACGGTCAGCCTGAGTGTCGATCACACGTGGGACGAGTTCCAGTTGCACGCCCTCAGCACCGGGGTCTCGCTGCTTTACGGCGGATCGACCTTCGACGACCAGTTCAACACGACCTATCTGCCGTCGTATACGACGGTGGCGCTGCGTGCCGCCTACAAGGTCAATTCGCATCTCACCGTGTCCGCCAATCTGTCGAACCTGTTTAACCGGCAGTACTTCACCGCGTACGGTTACAACACGCTGGGCCGTACGGCATTCGGCAAGCTGGCTTATACGTTCTAGGAAACACATGCTGCCTCCCGACAGCGTGAGCGTCCGGGAGGGCGCCATTTCCGCTCCTCTGGACAGTTTCGATCGTCGCTCACGCACGTTCCGCCACGCTCAGCATCTGGTCGAGAACCTGCGTGAGAAAGCGCACGCTCGCGGCGTTGCCCTGGTCGATGGCGACCGACAGCGAGCCGATGACCCACAGGGACGCGTAGAAGCCCGTCGCGCGCCTGCGCTCACCCTGCGGCGCCCAACAGCGCAGGAGCGCCTCGGCATAGGGGCGGCCGCGCTCCCCCACCAACGTGTCGATATGCGCGAGTGTCGTGCCCAGCACGAGCAGCGGATCGCCATAGCACACCGTATCGAAATCGATCAGCCCGCTTAATTCGCCACCGTCCACCAGCACGTTCTTGATGGTCAGGTCGTGGAGAAAGCAGACGGGGCGCAGCGTGTCGAAGTAGTCCTCGAGCGAGGCACGCACGAGGCCAAGGCGCGCGCGAAAGCGTTCGAGCAGCGTGGCATCCGTGCGCGCGAGCGTCGCGACGTGACACGCAGCCGGCACAGGTTCGTCAAAGATTTCCGTCCAGCGCCCTCGAGGCGCGCGAGCGCCGATCGCGGCCCAGCCGAAACCGCCCTGCGCGGGGGCGGGCAGCCGTTGCGCCACCCTGCACTGGAACGCGACCACGGCTTCGGCAATCCGTTCGGCCTGCCTGGCATCGAGCGAGTCGAAGGCATAGAGGAGATCGCGGCCGGGAAGCCAGTCGAGCACAACAAAATCGCCACCCGCGGGCATGGCCCCTTGCGCGAGCACTGTCTGCACCGGCAGGCCGGCGCCGCGCAGCATCGCGAGATTCGAACGAGTGTGCAAAAACGGGTGCGCTTTGGGGCCGACGCGCACCGCCAGCGAACGACCGCCGGCCATGTGCGCGCGGTACACCGTGTTGCCGCTATGGGCTAACGCCTGGCGTTCGAGCCGCAACGGCCGTTCGCGCAGCACGTCCGCCATGCATTGCGCGATCGCCGCATCGCTGTTGCTGCCCTCCTCGCCCATCTCGCACCCGCCATGCCTTGTCAGCGGCGTATTACAGCAGGGGGGTCTGCACGCGGCAATTGAACGATTGTTGGGCAATATTTCCGGCGTAACCGGGAAGGCGGTGTGGACAGCCTTGCACTGTCACCGCTGTCATGGAAGTAACGCCTGGAAATATTCTGGAAGGAGATGAGGCCGTACTGACGACCCCACCAGGTTGCGGGACGATTCCAGCGGCGCATCGCCCTTGAACGGCTTGACGATCCAGCACGGCCGCCCGTCGCTTGCCGCGTACGTTCATGGCTGGGTTGCTCGCAGGCAGGCGCCATAGAAATCGGTCTGGCAGTTTCTTCGCGAACGTATCCCGGGCAAGCTTGAGGCACTGGACAGGTGATGCTCAACTCGGCACGTTGGCACGGCCTGGTCGACTGCTACCGTCGCCACGCTGGTTTTTCGCCAGCAGCAGGGCCAGCAGCAGCAATCCGGACGCGAGCAGGAACGGTGCGCCAGGCAGGGGCCACGCACGGCCTTTGTCGATGAAGTAGACGAAAGTCTGGGTGAACAGGAACGGCCCGACCATCCCGGCGATGCCGGTGATGCTGCTGATGGCGCCCTGCAGCTTGCCCTGCTCGTGGACCGACACACGGTGCGACATCAGCGTTTGCAGCCCGGGATTGATCAGCCCCCAGAGCGCGAACACCGGCAGCGCGGCCCACATCCAGAATCCGTCCGGGGCCAGCGCAAAGCCGGCGAAGCCTGCCATGCCGAACAGCAATCCGGCGTAGAGCATGCGCCGCTCGCCCAGCCATTTCGCTGCGGGCTTCACGAGACCACCCTGCACGATGATGCTGAACCCGCCGACTGCCGTCAGCGTCCAGCCGATCGTCTCGCCGCTCCAGCCATAGCGGTAAGCGGTATAAAGCACGTACATGCTCGGCAGCACGCAGTGCGCCAACTGGTAGAGAAAGCTGATCCAGGCAAGACCCCGCAACTCGCGATGGGTGCGCAGCAGGGCAAGCGAGGCGACCGGATTAGCACTGCTCCAGCGGAATACGTCGCGTCTCTCGGGCGGCAGCGATTCCGGCAGCACGAACAGGCCATAGCCGGCGTTGATCAGGGCCATGGCAGCCGCGCCCCAGAATGGCAGGCGCGGATCGACATGGCCGAGCCAGCCGCCCAGCGCCGGCCCCACCACAAAGCCTAGGCCAAAGGCTGCGCCGATCATGCCGTAGCCGGCGGCGCGCTTGTCGGGCGGCGACACGTCGGCGATGTAGGCGCCGGCGACGGAGACGCTGGACGAGCAGATACCGGAAACAATGCGCCCGAACAGCAGCCAGCCAAGGTTCGGCGCCAGCGCCATCACGATGTAATCCAGTCCCAAGCCGAAGCAGGAGATCAGAACCACCGGCCGCCGCCCGAAGCGGTCCGAGATCGAGCCCAGCAGCGGCGAGAAGATGAACTGCATCAGCGCCCACGCCGCGCCGAACACCCCATACACAGCCGCGCCGTGGGCGGCATCGCCGCCCATCATCTGCTGCACCAGTTCAGGCAACACCGGGATGATGATGCCGAAGCCAAGTACGTCGATGAGCACGGTGATGAAGATGAAGATCACCGCGGCCTGGCTGCGCATGGCGGAAGGAGGAGCGGATGGCGATGCGGGCATGGTGGGCCTTGCCGGTTGATCGAGCCGGGTTTCATTCCTGACTTCCACGGCTCACCCCTCGAGGTTGGGGCGACGCTGCGCCCAGGGTGCAACGTGTTCAAGTTGCGCGGCGAGTTGCAGAAGCGTCGTCTCGTCGCCGTAGCGCCCGACAAAGTGCGCGCCGATCGGCAGACCCACCGCGTTCCAGTGAAGCGGCAGCGTGATCGCGGGCTGTCCCGTCACGTTCTGCATCGCGGTGTACTGCACGTAATCGATCAGCGGTGCGAATGATTTCTGGGGATCGCGCTCGTCCAGGTCGAAGGTGCCAAGCCTCACCGGAGGCGAACCCAAAGTCGAAGTCAGCCAGACGTCGTAATCCTTGTGGAATGCCGCGGCCTTGCGCGCCGCGACCTGCATGGCGCCCCTGGCGAGGAGATAGTCGCTGGCCGTGATGCGCTTGCCTGCTTCATAGAGCCCCCACGTCAGTCCTTCGAATTTGTCGTCGGACGGCGTCTGTCCGGTGAGGTGCGCAATGTGATCGATGCCCGCGGCGAGATGGCTCGCCCAGAACGCCATGAAGGCCGGAATGAGCGCCGTCTGGTTCAGGTCCGGTGTCGCTTCTTCGACGATATGGCCGAGGCGTTCGCAAAGCCTGGCCGCCTGTTCGACCGCCGCGACGCAATCGGGATGCAGCGTGCCTCCGTCGGTTCGTTTCGTCGAAAAGGCGATGCGCAGTTGTTTCGGTTTCACGGCCATTGCGGCGAGATACGATCGCGGAGGATCGGGCGCCCAATAGGGATCGCCTTCGATGCACCCGGCCGTCGCATCGAGTGCCGCCGCCGTGTCGCGCACGCTGCGCGACACAACGTGATCGTTGGCGAGGCCGTCGAGCATGTCACCGAAATCCGGCGCGTAGCTCATCCGCGCGCGGGTCGGCTTGAGACGGACAAGCCCGCAACACGACGCCGGTGTGCGGATCGAACCACCGCCGTCATTGGCATGGGCGAGCGGCACGATACGCGCGGCGACGGCAGCCGCCGACCCGCCCGACGAGCCACCCGGCGAGTAGTCGAGATGCCAGGGATTGCGCGCGGGCCCATAAAGCCTGGATTCCGTCGTCGGCACGAGGCCGAACTCGGAAACGTTGGTCTTGCCGAGAAGGACGAGCCCCGCTGCCTTGTAACGCGCTGTCAGCAAGCAATCGTGCGCCCCGGGAACCGGCGGCATGAAGCGCGCGGCCATCCTCGTAGGCATGCCCTCGGCGTTGGCAAAGATGTCCTTGAGGAAGAACGGAACGCCCGAAAACACGCCTTTGGGCAAATCGCCCTGTGCGGTGGCACGTGCCCGGTCGTAGTCCCGGAACACCACGCAGTTGAGCGTGGGGTTGAGTTTTTCCGCGCGCCCGATCGCCTCCCCGACCAGCTCGGAAGGCTTGACGTCCTTGTTACGCACCAATTCGGCAAGGCCCAGGCCGTCGTAGTCGGCATATTCCTTGATCGCCATCGTGATCTTCTCCGTGTGTGTTAAACCTCGAGCTCAACGTCATGTCGTTTGCGATCACGACTTCACTGCTCCGGATCTCTCCAGGAACGCCTTTTGGCGCGAACAATCTCCATGGTTCCAAGCATCGTGCGGAATCGCCCGTCGACATGGGCACCCTCGAACCCGGCTTGCGTCATCATTCCGGGCAGCTTGCCGCGGACGTTGTCCTGGGTCGTCCCAAATCCATCGACCAGTTGAATGACGAGAAAGGCCGCACGCATCAGCGGATCCTGCGCGGCGCCCCAGTCGGCGAGATGCAGGTGTCCGGCCGGCTTCAGGACCCGCAGAATTTCCGCCAGCGTGCGCCGCTTGGAACTGGGGTTCAGGTGGTGGAAGAAGAGGCTCGACAGCACGCTGTCGAAATGGTTGTCCGGAAACGGTAACTGGAACGACATCCCGTGCGAGAACCTGATTGAGGCCCCGCGTTCCGCCGCCTTGCGCCGGGCGCGCGCCAGAATCGCCGGGTCGCCGTCCAGCCCGTGCATCTCCACCCCCGGTTCGCGCTGCGCTACCATGCACGCTGGCGTCCCGGTGCCGCAACCGATGTCGAGCACGCGTTGCCCGGGTTCCAGCGCGACGCCATCGAGCAGGGCCGACTTGAACGTCTGCTCGCGGGAGGTCAAGGCAACGACGGGGTCGTAGAGCGCGCTCAGGGAAGAAAAGCGCAGAGCGTGGATGTAGCCGGTGTTGGCAGACATGAATGCGCCTCAAGTCACGCAGGTTAGGAGTCGAGACACCAGCATGCGCGCGGCAATGCTCCCCGGACTTGAATAAACTGGCTGATATGTCTCCGACTCCGTTTCATCTCTATGTCTGGCCGCAGCGTCTACTGATGCTGGCGCCCGCTTACGCGTCGGCCCAGCATCGGCACCATCTTGCGCAAATAGCGTTCGGCCTGGATGGGCCGGTCGTCTATGAGTCTCCGCAAACCGGTCTGCACCGCGCCGATCTGATCCTCGTCCCGCCGGATACCCCGCATGCACATCCGGCGTTCGGGACCTCGGCGGTGCTCTATCTGGAACCCGAAAGCAGTGAGTGGGCACGCTTTCCCGGCCGCGAAAGCGCTGGCCTGGTCTCCTTGCCATTCAACCCGCAGCTACGTGCCTTCGCTCGCCGCGCGGCAGCCGGGGACGCCTTTGCGGCGCAGTCGTTGGTGGACAATTTGATCGGACAGGCCGCGAACAGCAACTCGAGCGATGATGCGCTGGTCTCGCAGGTTTGCGCGCTCGTGCGCCAGCGTCTCGACGGACCGATCACATTGGCGGCGCTGGCGGCGGCCGTGCACCGCTCTCCCAGCCGGCTGGCGCACCGCTTTCGCGAAGCGACCGGCGTACCGTTGCGACGCTATGTTTTATGGTGCCGTCTGCGCACGGCGGCGGAGGCGGCCATGCGCGGATCGAGCTTGACCGAAGCGGCTCATGTGGCGGGCTTCTCGGACTCCGCCCATCTGTCGCGAACTTTTCGCGCCACGTTCGGCATTGCCCCGTCCTTCATGTTCGAGCGTAGCCGTCTCAGTGTTACGTTCTGCGAAGCGACTGTGAACCCCTAGCGCCTAACCTGGAACCTCGCGATGCAAGCCCATCCTTTGCGCCTCTTTCCCGGCGACGATCTGCGTACCGCCCTCGAAGACGTACTGCGTCAGGTCAAATTGCAGGCGGCCTTCGTGATCCAGGGCATCGGGAGCCTCAGCGTTGCCCAATTGCGATTTGCCGGCGACGAGGATCCCACCGAGCTGCGCGACGATCTGGAAATCCTGACGCTGGCCGGGTCCCTATCACCTGACGGCGCGCATCTGCACATGTCAGTTGCCGACCCACGCGGTCGAGTGTTCGGTGGTCATGTGGCACGCGGCTGCACGGTCCGTACAACCGCGGAGATATTGCTGGCGCTTCTTCCCGAACATCGCTTCTCCCGCGAGCAGGACTCAAGTTCAGGTTTCATGGAGCTGGTGATACGAAATGAACCGCCCACGAAGTAGGCGCGACGTATAGGTGCGGGCGGCGTTGAGGAACAAGGCCTTTCGACCGTTACTCCGCTGTAGCTGACATTTGACATCACCGCGCGCCAAAGGGCTGGGCGACGACTAGCTATATAGCGCGGTGCCAGACGCGTAAGCGATGTGCCGGTGCATGACAACCGCCAGCAGCGCAACCAGCACGACCGGCGCGAGCTGCAATGGAACATCCATCAGCACCGCGAAAATTCCTTGGGCAGGCATCAGCCAAGCCATGCCGAGAACTAGCCATTCGGTGCGATTCAGTTTTCTCGTCTTTGCCTCGCGCATCAAGAGCACGATAGGCAAAACAAGCCAGGCAAGATCGTAATAGAGGAGATAGGGCTGCACGAGCAGTGTCGCGATACACAAAGCCGATGCCTTCAGTTCGAACCGGGCGCGCACGATCCACAGATATGACATCGCAGCGACGGCCGGCACCGCGATCAGCGCATGAACGGCATACGCTCCTCCAACCGACAAGCCGAGCAGCCTTGCCGACGCGAACACGGTCGGCGTGGCGCCCCAAAGGTGTCCGCCGTGCAAAACCGCAAGGCGATTAAATTCCGGCAGGTATGAGACGAACGCGGACCATGCCGCGCTGCCGAGCAATGCCGCACTGGCCGCCACAAAAGCCGCAGCGCACAACCCGGAAGCAATGAGCGCCTTCCAATGATGTCCACAGATCAGCGCGAGCGGGAAAAGCACCCCGAACTGGGGCTTTATCGCAAGCACCGCGACGCATGCGCCGGCCATTATCGGATTGGATGCGAGCAACCCAAGCGCGCCGCCGGCCGCAGCTATCGTGATTAGTGAGTTCTGCCCGGTATAGATGCAAACCACCACCCCCGGGAACGATGCAAGCGCAAGCATGGCTGCAACGTCAAGCCCCCTCGCGAGACGCCCGATAGCCATGACGTATGCCGTGAGACACAATACGGCGTAACAGCCGAATGCGGCGCGGAATGAAAGCAGCCCAAGCGGTAACAGCACCGCCAGGAATGTCGGCGGATATGGCCATGGTGCGACGGTAGCAAGGGGCCTTAGGGTCGCCTCCAGCGGGGTCATCCATTGCGGTGAAAATACGGCGGGAGCGCCGTGATCAATCGCGACCTTGGCGGCGGACCAGAAAACGGTAAAGTCAACGCCGACAAGGGCGCTCGAATCATCCCAGAAAAAATAATATCGGATGATCACTGCGAACAGCACGGCGCCTTGAATCGCCAGCGCCGCCGAAGCATAGAGCGCGAGGCGTTGGTGCCCCACTCGTCCGTTCAGCCGTGCTGATGCCCTCGCCATGGCGCCCCCGTTCTGGTTTTGAGGGAGTGTACATCGCGGCGGCGCATCGGCCAGTTTCGATCGTGGATTCAATCATCCGCACGGACGCTGAAACGTCCGTTCATAAGTCCAACTCGCGCCGCCATCGGCCGCAATGGATTGGCGCACGGTTGCGCCGAATCATGTAACGCCCGGCTGGAAATGGGTTAATCGCCGTGGGTACCCACTGGAACTGGGTACCCCGTTTGCAAAAATGCCTTCTTATCGCGAACCCATTGGCCAGTAGTCCTGGGCCTTGAATGTCCGCAGGAAATCGAGGAGCGCCGCTGTGACCGCTTCCGGCGCCTCCTGCTGTATCCAATGGCCGACGCCGGGGAGCAGTGTGCTGGAGACCAGGCCTGGCAAGTTCTCCGAATGGGCAGCATAGGCGTCACGTCGCCAGTTCAACACAGGGTCCCGCGCGCCCGCTAGAAACATCGCCGGTTGTGTGATGCGCGCGCCGGCAAAGGCGCCGAGCAACCCCCAGTTCCGATCAAGATTGCGATACCAGTCGAGCGGCGCACGAAAGCCACGGGCGAACGCCGCTGTTTGCAGCCTGAGGTCCTCCGGCGTCAGCCAATCCGGCAGCCCTGCGGGCGCCGGGAAGGTCGCAAGAAATCCGCTCTCGGCGACCATCCCGTTCCAGAGCGGATCGGGCGCGGCGCCAGAGAGCCCCCAGTACATGCGGCGAAGGCTTTCCGCCGGATCAGCGTCAAGTTCTGCCTCGGCGCGACCGCGCGGTTCGAACCAGACCCAGTAGAAGCGGTGCCGCCCCCGGCGGCGCAGGGTCGCGAGCGGAGCCGAGGCGGTGCGAGGGATGAACGGAACCGACAGTCCAGCGACGCCGATAAACCGGTCAGGTCGCAACAGGGCCGCCGCCCAGGCGACGAGCGCGCCCCAATCATGACCGACGATCACGGCTTTCGGATGCCCGAGCGTATCGAGCAACCCGACCATGTCGCCCACCAGATGCAGAATCGTAAAATCTTCGATCGTTTCCGGCGCGCTGCTGCCGCCATAGCCCCGCATATCGGGTGCGATCACACGATAGCCCGCTTCGGCGAGCGCCGGCACCTGATGGCGCCAGGAATGCCGCGATTCCGGGAATCCGTGGCAGAGCAGGACCGGCAACCCGCTGCCGGCAATGTCGGCGCGTAGCTCGATCCCGTTGGTGGCAAAGTCTCCGGTCTCGATGCGCATCACGCGGCCCCCGCGATCACGGTTTGCATGGTTTGGGACGCGGCTGGAACGAGAGAGTCAGCGGAAAAGTCACCCACGTTTAGCTCCTGTATGCTTTTTTCAAGCGGCTATCGGATAGTAATTCGGGCAATACGAAACTATCGTGCCGGCGCAGCGTAGCATTCCCGCACACGTAGGTGCCTGACTGCAAACCCTGATCCAAGCCCCGTCGGCGCAGCGGTCTTTTCTCCCTTCTCCCGATACCTGGCACGCGCCGGGAGTCCGTCGTGCTTTACTCCGGAAATGCCTCGGCACACGCCTGTCGGACCTGTTCGATCACCGTCGCCCACTGCGCGCCCAACGGTTGACGGAACAGGCGAACCGTATCCGGATACCAGGGGGAGTCCGTGCGTTCGTGCATCCAGCGCCAGTCGATCGCCTCTCCGGGCAGCATCACCCAGCACTGCGTACCGACGGAGGCGGCGAGATGCGCAATCGCTGTATCCACGCAGATGACAAGATCGAGCTGCGCGATGATGGCCGCGCTGTCGGCCATGTCCGTTACATCGGACCCGAGATCCAGCAGCGGCTGGTTGGCGGCCGGCGATTGGGCTTCGTCCTCGCCCTCCCCCTTTTGCAGACTCACGAAGCGCAGTCCGGGCACGCTCCAGAGTGGCGCCAGCATCGCGAGGGATCGCAGCGACCGGTTCGCATCGTTCTGGTGTAGGGCATTACCTTTCCACACGAGCCCGATCCTGCGCCCCGCAGGAAGCGTTGCAAGGCGCACGCGCCAGGATTCGAGGAGAGACGGATCCAGCGTCAGCCGGACAGGCAACGGAATGGTGTCCGTCGTCGTGCGCTGATACAGCGGCGCGCTCAATGGACTCATCCAGTAATCGTAATTCGCCGCTGCAGCCCATCCCGCCTCGTGAGCCAGCACCACGTCGACGCCCTCGACCGCGGCGAACAGCCGGTGCAGCGTCGGCGCGCAGGCGAAGGCGATCTGGGCCGCGCCTTGCGCCTTGAGCCACTGAAAGTAGCGGGCAAAGTGAATCGCATCGCCGAGCCCGCCCTCCTGCCAGACCAGCAGCTTTTTTCCTGCCAGTGCTTCGCCCCGCCAGCGGGGACGACCTATGACTTTCTGCGTCTTATGCTGCATGGATTTAGGATCCGCGTGACGCGCCTCATAGAGCCGCCATCCTTCCTCGAAGCGCCCCATGCTGAGCAGCAGTATCGCCAGCGCGTACTTCGCCATGTGATAGTCGCCGCGAATGGCGAGCGCCTGCCGGTAGGCGGCCTCGGCTTCCGGCAGGCGTCCGAGTTCCTTCAGGATGTTGCCGAGGTTGCTGTAACCCATGACGAAGTCAGGGCGTAGCGCGACTGCCCGCTGATACGCCTCTGCCGCTTCGTGCCAACGGCCGAGCGGTCTGAGTACGGTGCCGAGGTTGTAATGAAATTCGAGGCGATCAGGGTGAATGCGTGCCGCTTGCCGGTAAGCCGCCTCTGCTTCGGACATTCGCCCCTGATCCTGGAGCAAAGACCCAAGCTGGTTGTGTACGTCCGCGAGATCCGGACTCACCTCCAGCAATTGCCGAAACAGCGCTTCCATGTCGGGCAGGCGGTTGAGTCCTTTCAGCAAGGTGGCGAGGTTCAGGTATGCGTCGACGAATCGCGGATTCGCTTCGATCGATCGGCGCCAATAGGACTCGGCATCGCTGAGACGGCCCAAGCCAAGCGAGCTGACCGCCGCAAGCTGCAACGCCTCGGCCAACACGTTGTCCTCTAAAGGCGGCTGCAACTCGAACAGCGGCGTCACCTTCTCCAGCGCGTCGGTGAACCTGGCCGTTGAGTCCGGCTGCGCGACCGGCTCGTCTCTGTCAGCGTTGGAGGACTCGCCGGTGGTTGATGGACACATAGTGGATCAGAGCGATTGGAACGCGCGTTTCATGACGGCGATGGACGATTTCCGCCCATACGAAATCGAAGTATGGGCGACAAACAGGCCAGAAAAGGCACCGCCTGTATCACGTGCTGGGTAGCGAAATGATAGTGGGTGCCAGCATAGCAGGGCAGGCGCCGGATGAGCGTCCGGACACCGCCCGTTACGCCCACTGCTAGAATAGATGCCCTTTTCCGTGGAGACGCACATGTCCTGGTTCATCTATGAAGTGCCCGAATACAACGAAGACGGGGCGCGCATCGAACCCTTCAGCGACCTGCGTAGCCGCGTCCTGAAAGTCAGTGGGCCGGCAATGGCCGACGAACTCGAGAGCGTCCGCGCGAACGCCGCGACCACGGCGGATACCCCGGCGCACCCGCTGCGCAGCGTGGACAATCCGCACGTATTCCCGATCCCCTATGCCGACTCCATGATCCTGGTCGGGTTCATCTTCGAACTGAAGCGGGAGTCCCGGCGTCTGGTGGTGTCGCCCGTGGAAATGCCCTGGCTGAAAGACGCGTAAACCCAAGACGCGTAAAGCCTCGCCCCGACCCGTCTGCCGCGCTCAACGCCCTGTGCGTAGGCGTTGCGGACGATCTTCGTCGTGAGGGCTATACTGGGCCCACCACCGGCACGAGGACCGAAACAGGCAGCACTGCCTTTTTCGAAGAACGAGTAGGGCCGTGGATCAGAAAGAGGAGTATGAGCGATGGCCAATCAGGTGATTTTCAGCGGCGCGCCGTCGCAGGCCTGCAACCTTCCGGCGCTCCTGAAGGGCGGCGCGGTCATGGCGATGATTGGCGCTATTCATGTCTTTGCGTTGAACGCTTTCCCGCTTCAGTGGCCTGTGCTGCTGGCACAAGCCTGCGCGGTCCTGATCGGTGTCGCTTTGCCGTTCGTCAAAACCGCGTTCACCCGAATCGTCATCGACACTACGCGCATTACCTGGACGCAAGGCATTCTGCATCGCCGTACATCGAGTCTCGATCTTTCCCGGATTCAACACATCACCTCGATCCATCCCTGGTGGCTGCGTCTATTCGGCACCGGCACGATCATCCTGACGACCAACGACGCCGCGCATCCCGTGCGGCGTTTGCCAGGCATCCGGAACG
Source organism: Paraburkholderia sediminicola (assembly GCF_046027825.1). Lineage (GTDB taxonomy): Bacteria > Pseudomonadota > Gammaproteobacteria > Burkholderiales > Burkholderiaceae > Paraburkholderia > Paraburkholderia sediminicola_D. The sequence continues at coordinate 19,975 of NZ_JAQQDU010000087.1, read as the reverse complement.
CAGACCAGCTCGGCAAGCGGCTTGGCGAGGCGGTCGCGATGCAACGCGAACGGCTGATTCCCGCCAGCACGAGTGAGGCATGCTACCGCGCGGCATGAGGTCGTTCTTCGGCGCTCAGGCGCCAGGCTTGGCCGCGTTTTGCGCGACCTGCTTGCGATAGTAGCGATCCACGCCGCTCGAAAACCGCACCCCAGGATTAGCACTCGGTGCAGTTTTCCCACCGCTCTTCTATAAATCATGTAGGGGAGGACCGTGCATTGTCGTACCGTGCTATCGATGCATTCATGTATCGATCGGCCCACTAAACGCGCGCCTGGCCCTGGCACTCTGACCGCCATGGAGGTGCACTGTGTTGCACCCAACTCTTGCACGCACCTGGCTTCCCGCTGCCCTGATAGCAGCATGTCTCTCTGGCTACCCGTGCCTGCTGCCGGCGGCGAATGCCGACGCCGTGGCGCCACCACCGGTGAAGGCGAAGCGGGTTTCACCCGTCAACGCTTCAGCGTCGGTCGACTTCCCTACGATCGTGGAACGATACGGGCCCGCCGTCGTAAATATCAGCGCGACTGCCCCTGCGCAGCCAGCGTCGCCACCCGCCCCCGCGGCCATGGATGCTGACGATCCCCTTCTCGCCCTCGTCAAGCATGTGGTGCCGCTATCGCAGGCGTCTCAAGGCAGTTCGGCACGCGTCATCACCGGGATGGGCTCCGGCTTTATCGTGAGTCCCGACGGCCTCATTCTGACCACCGCTCATGTAGTGGATCAAGCCGACGAAGTGACGGTCAGGCTGACCGATCGACGCGAGTTCAAGGCAAAGGTCGTGGCGGTCGACATCCAGAGCGACATCGCGATCATTCAGGTCGATGCCACGAAGCTCCCGACGGTCAAACTGGGTGACTCGGCGCGCGTGCGCGTCGGTGAACCGGTACTCGCGATCGGCTCGCCCGACAGCTTCGAGAATACCGTTGCGGCCGGCATTGTCAGCGCCACGACTCGCACGCTTCAGGACGGCAGCAGTTCTCCCTTTTTTCAAACCGATCTCGCCGCCAGCCCGGACAATTCGGGCGGCCCCCTGTTCAACCGTGCCGGCGAGGTGGTCGGCATCGACGTGCAGACTTACGCGGACTCAGACCGATCTCCCAACCTCGCCTTTGCCATCCCGATCAACCTGGCGGCCAAGGTGCGCTCGCAGATGCAAGCCACCCAAGCGCCCTCTCCGGGCGGCCTTGGCGTGGACGTACAGGACGTTGGCCCGGGTCTCGCCGCGGCTTTTGGCCTGCCACGGCCGGCAGGTGCGCTGGTCAACGCCGTGCAGCCGGGCACATCGGCTGCCGCGAGCGGCGTCAAGCCTGGCGACGTGATCATCCGGATCGGCGACAAGCCGATCGATCACTCGGCCGAACTCGGCGACGATGCGGCTGCTTTGCCGCCAGGGACGAAAACCACACTCAGGCTGATCCGCAATCACCGGCCGATGACCATGACGGTCATGGTCAGCGCGTCCGCGGAAAGCCCCAAAGCTCGACCAGCCGAAGGCAGTACAGGGGATCGTCTGGGCTTGAGCATGCATCCGCTGAATGAGGACGAGCGGCGTGCGAGCGATTTAGCCGTGGGTCTGATGGTGGACGGCGTTGATGGGCCGGCGGCCAGCGCCGGCATCCAGCCAGGCGATATCGTCCTGTCGCTCAATGACACGCTGGTCGAAACGTCGGCGGACGTGACCGCGCTGGAAGCAAAGGCAGGGAAACAGGTCGCCGTGCTGATCCAGCGCAACCACGCGCGCAGTTTTGTTTCGGTCGAGCTTAGATGATTCGCGCCAGAATCGACCCGGCAAAAACGTTGCCCAAACGGAAAACGTAGCGGGTCACTGGCTTGCCAACCCGCGTACGCCATCCAGCAACTTGTCGATCTCCGACTCCGTCGTCAGATAGCTGACCGACGCACGCGCGATCTGCTTAAGTCCTCTGGACTCCATATCGAGCGGCGTGTAGGTGACACCGTTACTGCCGATCACAACCCCCTGATCCGCCAGCTTGCGCTGTACCGATGCCGCCTCCAGACCCGCTATGTTGAACGCCACCAGCCCGGACTGCTCCCGGCCCTGGTCCAGCACCGTCACGCCGGGAATCCCGGCGAGTTGCACACGCAAACCTTGTGCAATGCCGTCGATCCGCGCGCGAATATTCTCGATGCCAATCTCCAATGCCTCTTCCAACGCGTTAGCCAGTCCGCAATGCAGCGCCAGCGACGCTTCCGCCGGCTCGAAACGCACCGCGTCGTCCCGCAAGACGGGTTCGCCGTCGGCACCCGGCGGCGCGGATCGCATGTCGACGAATGCGGGCGTCAAACGGGATAGAAAATCGTCTCGCACATACAGCAGGCCGGTGCCTCTCGGACCACGCAGCGCCTTGCGGCACACACCGGTCAGGACGTCGCAACCCACCTCGACGACATCGACAGGAAGTTGCCCAACCGCCTGGGCAGCATCGACGAAGTAGGGAATGCCGTGGCGGCGGGCGACCTGCCCGATCGCCGCGGCCGGATTGATCAGTCCGCCGTTCGCCGGCATCCACGTCAGCGCGATCAGGCGCACACGGTCGTCAAGCATGGCCTCCAGCACCGACGGATCCACGGCACCGCTGGCATCGGACGGAATCACTTCGATTGTCGCGCCTGCGCGCTGCGCCGACAGGCGCATGGCTGCCAGATTCCCGCCCCATTCGTGACGCCCGACCAGGATCCGCTCGCCGGACGCCCAAGGTCCCAACGCGGCGAATGCGGCGCCCCAGCCGGCCGAGTTGCCGGTGGTCAAAGCGATCTCGGCCGGCCGGGCATTCAGCAGGCGCGCCGCAAGCGAGCGCGCGCGCTCAGTCTGCTCACGTCCGGCTACGCCGGCTTCCATCGGCCCCGTGGTGGCTTCGAGCCAAAGGTAAGCGTGGATCGCTTCCAACGTGGCGGAGGACGCCAGCGAGGCCCCCGCGTGATTGAAATGGGTGGTGCGTTGAGCACCAGGTGTGCGGGCGCGCAACGCATCCACGGCAGCAAGCGAGAGAGGAGAAGACATGGTTGTTCCAAAGACGCGCGTGGGGTTCACGCTGGTGTAAGGGAGATAACGGCTTCCACTTCAACGGCCACACCGGAGGGCAGCGACGCGACGCCGACAGCACTGCGTGCGTGGCGGCCGGCCTCGCCCAATACCTGCACGATCAGGTCGGACGCGCCGTTGGCAACCACGCCCTGACGATTGAAGTCCGGCGTGCTGGCGACAAACACGCCCAGACGAACGACGCGCGCCACACGGTCCAGCCGGTCCCCTGTGGCAACCACAATCTGCGACAGAATGCCCAGCGCCGAAAGGCGTGCTGCCTCTACGCCGTCCTCCTCCGTGAGCGTGTCGCCGAGCCGGCCGGGGCAGGCCGGCTGGCCACCCTTGCGTGATATCTGACCGGATATAAAGAGAAGATTGCCTTCCTGCACAAAAGGCACGTAGTTGGCGGCCGGGGCGGCGGCGGATTCGAGCGTCAGGCCGAGTTCGGCGACGCGTGCGGAGATTGAAGAGGTCATGTCAGGTGCGTCCGATCGTAAGGGAGTTCCGATCCTATTGGCTCGACCTTCGCGTGACCAATCAATTTTTGCACGTCATGCATGAGCGAAACTAATGCGTACCGTCTAACGCTTCCTGCCCGGCTGTCTGCATGAGCCAGGAGCGGAAGGCAGACGCCGGGTCACCCAAGGTCCCCTTGGGTGTCACGAGCCACCAACCGATGCGCGGGTCGTCGAGCACGGCATCGGGCAGCGCCTCGACCAGTGCCTTGCTCGCCAGTTGCTGGGCAATCAGCCGATGGCGGCCCATGGCGATGCCCTGTCCGGCGAGGGCCGCTTCCACGACGATGTTGTAGTCATGCAGTTGCACGCGTTGCACCCTGGCCAGGTCCAGCCCGAAACGATGCGCCCAGACTTCCCACTCGAACGAATGCGTCGAATACGAAGCCAGAAACGGGAAGCGCAACAGGTCCTGGGGCTTGCGCGGACGGCGCTTTCCCTCGAGAAGAGATGGCACGCAAACCAGCGACAGACGTTCGGACATGAGCTGCTGGGAACGCACGCCCGGCCAGCCGCCGCGACCGTATCGGATCGCCACGTCGACCTCGCCGCCGGACACATCGGCCAGCGCAATCTCGGGTCGCAGTTGCAGATCGATGCCGGGACGGGCGGCCGAAAATTCATGCAATCGCGGCGCCAGCCAGCGCGTCGCAAACGAAGCCAATATCCCCACCTTCAACGTGGCCCGTTCGTCGACGTGGACGCGAATCTCGCGGGTGCCGGCCCGCAAAAGCTCGAATGCCGCGTGCACCTTGTCGTAGTACGCCCGTCCCTCCGGAGTGAGTTCGATGGCGCGTGTGCGTCGTTCGAACAACGGAACGCCCAGGTCAGCTTCGAGCTTCTGAATCTGGTGACTGACGGCGCTTTGTGTCACGAAGAGTTCCTGAGCCGCAAGACTGAAACTCAGACGCCTCGCGGCGGCTTCAAAAGCGCGTAACGACAGAAGAGGCGGTAATGGACGGGCAGGATGCATCGGGCATGAGCGATAGGCGCGAGGAGTTTGCCATGCTACGCCACTTGGTAGGGCAGCGCGCCGGCCGGAGACAGCCTGGCGCGAAAGCGCATGAACGAACGAGCGGGACGACCGCTGCACGCGCTACCGCAAGCCAGCCGCAATCTCGACGTTCGAGACCATCGCGATGAGTCGTGGCGCAATTTCGTCGATCAACCGGCGTCCCTGCGACGATTGTGCCGGCACCGCGCAATTGAACACCAGCGTCTCCGCGTCGACCGGTGCGCACAACGGCACACCGACGCCGTAGGCGTTCTTCAGCGCATCGCCATAGGAGAAGCAGGCGCCGGTTTGCTGGTAGTCGTGAAGCGCCTGCTGCACCTGCGCCCCGTACTGTTGCCACTGGTCGGGCACGGCAATGCGTAGCCGGTTCAGCGCCACCTCACGTTCCTGCGGCGCCACCGCCGCGAGCCACGCCCGTCCCATTGCCATGCGCAGAATCGGACGCACCGCGCCGACGTCGGGCCGCGCACGAATTCGCTTATCGCGCGGACAACATTCGATGTAGACCATATTCGACTGATCCCGCATGCCAAGCGAGACGGACCCGCGCACCTGAAGCGCAAGCTCGCGCATGAACGGCCGCGCGATCTGCCGGATACGCATGCCGGCCAGCAGCGGGTAGCCCATCGACAGCACACCGCCGCCGAGCCGGTAGTTGCGCGCCGCTTCGTCATGACGCAGGTAGCCGAGTTCCGTCAACGTGTAGGCAAGCCGGGAGACCGTGGCCTTCGACAACCCCGTACGCGCCACAAAATCCTTATTGCCCAGCGCAACTTCTCCGGGCTGGAAACAGCGCAGGATTTCCAGACCGCGCGCGAGCGTGAAGGCAAACTGACGATCGTCCTCTTCGGGAAATGAGTCCACGGATGGCCGCTCAACAGGCGGCAGGCCGGGCGAGTTTCGCGCGTTGTCGGCGGCCACCTGCTGCGAGGCATGCTGCGAACCAAGCTGCCGTTCGAGTGACTCCACCATCGCCACGAGGCGCGGCGCGATCACGTCGACGAGTGTCCGGTCGGCCAGTTGCAAGCGCGGCACGCCACAATTGAAAACGAAGGTTTCCGAATTGATCGGTTCGCGCATCGGCACGGCGACCGCATGAATTTCACGCTCCACATCGCCTTCGCTCAGCGCAAAGCCGCGTTCTGCAAACGCGCGTAGGGCGGCCGCGAGGTCGGTGTGATACGCGTCCCATTGCACAGGATCGCAAACGCGAACCTGCTCGAGCACGGCAGCGCGTTGCGCGGGTTCGGCACAGCCCAGCCAGGCCCGGCCTATCGCGGAAGCGAGAATGGGCAGCGAAGCACCCGTATCCGGACGAAACGCCAGCAAGTCATGACCACGCGCCGTCTCGACATACACCATCTGCGAGCGGTCACGAATACCGAGCGACACCGACCCGCGCGCCGCATCGGCAAGCTCCCTCATCAACGGTCGCGCCAGTTCGCGGATACGCAGACCTTGCAGAAGCGGATAGCCCACCGACACGACCGCCGAGCCCAGCCGATATTTACGCAGGGTGTTGTCATAGCGCAGAAAGCCGAGCATGGCGAGCGTATACGTCAGCCGCGACACGGTCGCTTTCGACAGGCCAGTGCGCTCAGCGAAGTCCTTGTTGCTGAGAATCGGGTCGCCGACCTTGAAACAGTTCAACAACGCGAGACCATGCGCGAGCGTGGTGGCGAACTGGGGATTACGGAGTGGATTCGGAGCCATCGTCTCGTGCGGAAAAAGCGCTTGGCGCGTGCTTCTGTCCATTGAAGCACATTCGCTATCCCGCTTCCATGCGTGTTTAACATAGCGAAACCCTAGTATCGGCATCCTGTCAGATTGTTAGGCTCGACCCACCCCTACAGTTCTACGCGGAGTGGTATCCATGCCTTTACCATCCCGTCAGCAGGCGGCGCTCGGCCCGCTGTTCAATCCCCAATCGATCGCCGTTGTCGGTGCCTCGTCGAATCCCGCGAAGATCGGTGGCCTGCCGGTCGACTATCTGCTGAACCAGCGTTATCCCGGCGCGATTTATCCGGTCAACCCGAAGCAGGAGCGCATCCTGGGCCTGCAGGCCTACCCGAGCCTTCGCGACATCGGTGCGCCGATCGACATGGCCATCTGCGCGGTGCCCGCATCGGGTGTCATGTCTGCTGTCGAGGACGCGGCAGCCGCCGGTGTCCGTTCGATCGTGATGTTCTCGTCCGGTTTTGCTGAAACGGGAGCCGAAGGTGTACGCGCGCAGAACGATCTGCGCGCGCTCGTCAAGGAAAGTGCGATCCGCTTACTCGGACCGAACTGCCTTGGCTTCGTCAACAATCATCAAGGCGTGTACGCGACGTTCACCCCGGCGCTGAAAATCGCCGCGCCGCTGCGCGGCAACATCGGGCTGATCAGTCAAAGCGGCGCGTTCGGGATCTTCGCGTTGATGCTTGCGCAACGTCGCGGCCTCGGCATCAGCCATTTCGTCTCGACGGGCAATGAAGCGGACATCGAACTCGCCGACGCGCTCGCGTGGCAAGCGCTCGACCCCGCGACTTCCGTGATCCTGTGCTACCTCGAAGGCGCGCGCGACGGCGAGAAACTGTGCGCGGCGCTCGAACTGGCGCGCGCCCAGCGCAAACCCGTCGTGATGTGCAAGGTCGGCCGCACCGCGCAGGGCGCCGCGGCCGCCGCGTCGCACACCGCGTCGCTGGCCGGTTGCGACGAGATCTACGACGCCGTGCTGCGCCAGTACGGCGTGTACCGTGCGCAAGACATTCACGAGCTATTCGACATCGGCTATGCGTGTTCGGTCGCGCCGTTACCGGCCTCCGATGCGCTCGGCATCGTGTCGATTTCCGGTGGCGCCGGCGTCTTGATGGTCGATGAAGCCGACCGGCTTGGGCTCTCCGTGCCTCCGCTGGCGGAGGCAGGACGGCAGGCGATTCTCAAGCGCGTGCCGTTCGCGTCCGCGGTCAATCCGGTCGATATCACCGGCCAGATACTCAACGAGCCCGCGCTGCTAGGCGACGCCATCGACACGATGCTGGAGCACGGTCAGTACGGCGCGATGGTGTCGTTCCAGGCCGTCACCGGCATCTCACCGGAGCACAGACCGCTCGTCACCGAGTTGTGGGCGCGCGTGCGCGCCGCCCATCCGGCACTGACCATCGCCGTCGTCTCCCTCTTCGACGAGCAGAACCGCGATGTTCTCGAGTCGCAGCGCTGTCTGACGTTCGAGGAGCCCGCTGCCGCCGTGCGGGCGATCGCCGCGCTGCACGCGTTTAGCCAGCATTTCGAGCGGCAGGCGGCACCGATTGCGCTCCCTGAACCGGTCGCCATCGACCGTCCGCGTTTCGACGAAGCCGATGCGCTCCGCCTGCTGGCCGACGCCAGCATCCCGGTGGTGTCGAGCCGGGTGGCGAGAAGCGCGGACGAGGCGGCCAGCGAGGCCGCCGCGCTCGGCTTTCCGGTGTTGCTGAAGGTGCTGTCCGCCGACATCGCGCATAAATCGGATGTGGGCGGGGTTGCGCTGGGGCTGGCCGATTCGCAGGCGGTGCGGGGCGCCTTCGCGCGGATCACGGAGAGCGCCGCGCGCGCCGTGCCTGACGCGCAGATCGAAGGCGTGCTCGTCGCGCCGATGGTCCAGGGCGGCGTCGAATGCATTCTCGGCGTGACACGCGATCCGGTGTTCGGCCCGGTCGTTATGTTCGGACTCGGCGGCATTCTCGTCGAAGTCCTCAAGGACGTGACGTTCCGGCAGGCCCCCTTCGACGTCGCGGAAGCGCACCGGATGATTCGCGAGATTCGCGCATGGCCGGTGCTGACTGGCGTGCGTGGCCAGGCACCCGTAGACGTCGACACGCTCGCCGAAACGCTGGCCACGCTGTCCCGCTTCGCCACGGCCAACGCCGGCAGCATCGAGTCGATCGACATCAATCCGTTCATCGTGCGGCCCAAAGGCCAGGCTTCGTACGCCGTCGATGCGCTCGTGGTCAGGCGGGCTTGCGCGCCGCGTGATCCGGAGGCGCATTAGGCCCCGTCCAGTTGATCTTCGTTTCACCCGCACAAACACAAAATAGAACCATGGAGACTCGTCAATGAAAACTCGCTATCTCGCCTGGGCGCTGGGCACCCTCGCCTTCAGCGCGCATGCACAAAGCAGCGTCACGCTGTACGGCCTGATCGACTACGGACTCACCTACGTGAACAGCGCGCAAACCGCTCGAACCGCAGCGGGCCCACATGGGGCATCCCAGTTCGCGCTGACCGACGGCAGTGCGACCGGCGTGGCCGGAAGCCGCTGGGGCATGCGCGTTGTCGAGGACCTCGGCGGTGGTCTGCAAGCGCTCGCCGTGCTCGAAAACGGCTTCACGCTGAATAACGGCGCACTCGCACAAGGCGGCGCCGAGTTCGGGCGACAGGCTTACGTCGGCCTGTCCGGTGGCTTCGGCAAGCTGACGCTGGGCCGGCAATACGACACGTACACCGATTTCGTGCAGCCGTTGACCGCCACGGGGCAATGGGCGGGCTATATGGGCGCACAACCCGACGACGTCGATAGCCTGTCGAACACCAGCCGGATCAACAACGCCATCAAATTCCGGACTCCGGATTATCGTGGTTTCGCGGCAGCCGGTCTGTACAGCCTTGGCGGCGTTGCCGGAAGCGTCACCCAGAATCAGTTGTGGTCACTCGGCGCAAGCTACAGCGTCGGCGCCATGTCGCTGGCAGCCGGCTATCTGAATGCCCGCGATCCGAATCTGTCCTTGTATGGCACGACGCCCAATAAAGGACCTGCCACCTCGAACAATATCGGCTCGTTCGGTTCGCCCACCGCGCCTGAGTCCTATCCGGTCGACGCCGGCTATGCATCGGCCAGCACGACCCAGCTCGCCGGCGCGGCCGTGCAGTACGCGTTCGACCTCGTCACGCTCGGCTTCGTGATAACGAATACCCGTTTCGAAGGCCTGGGCTCCGCGGCCGGCCCCGATCCGTTGAAATATACGGGCACAGCAGCATTCACGAGTCTGGAGTTCAGCGTGAAATCGCAGGTCACGCCTGCGCTTCTGCTCGCTAGCGCATTCCATTACACCGATCGCAACTCGGTGAACGGCGACGGCGGCGCCAAATACCTGCAACTGGATCTCGGCACGATCTACAACCTGTCGAAACGAACCAGCGTCTATCTGCTGACCGTGCTGCAGCGGGCCAGCGGCCGCGACTCGCTCGGACAACCCGCGGTCGCATCGATCAGCGGTTTCAGTCCGTCCGCGACGAACCATCAGATCGGTGTTCGTCTCGCGTTGCAAGAACGATTCTGAGTCCGGCGGGTTACGCCTGAATCAGAGCGCCGATCACCGGTCACCGCCTGGACACGCGGCACTTGTGCCGCGCGTTCCCGCAATCAGATCCACGGAGAAGACATGTTCCACATAAGCACTCGATGGCGCGCATGGATCGTCGTCGCCATGATGTTCCTGTTCATGTTGATCAATTTCGCCGACAAGGCCGTCATCGGTCTCGCGGCGGTGCCGATGATGCACGATCTCGGACTGACGCCGCAGCAACTGGGCCTCGTCGGCAGCAGCTTCTTTCTACTGTTTTCGACGGCCGGTGTGCTGTTCGGCTTTGCCGCCAACCGCATCAAGACGAAATGGCTGCTAGCGGTGCTTGCGCTCACGTGGGCGCTAGTGCAGTTTCCGCTCGTCGGCACGGTGTCGTTTCCCTTGCTGATCCTCTGCCGGATTCTGCTCGGCGCGGGCGAGGGTCCGGCCTACCCGCTCGCCATTCACGCGACCTATAAATGGTTCGACAACAGCAAGCGCAGCGTACCCAGCGCGATCGTGCTGCAAGGCGCCAACGCCGGGATGCTGCTGGCCGGCCCGTGCCTGACCTTTCTGATCATTCACTACGACTGGCATAGTGCGTTCCTCGTGCTCGGCATCGCCGGCTGTCTGTGGACGGTGCTGTGGCTGTTGCTGGGTGCCGAAGGTACGGTCGACGAGGCAGCCGATCCGGCGGTCCCGGATACGGCAGCTCAGCTCGCGGCCCGGCGTGTTCCCTACCGGCATCTTTTCCTCGATCCGACGCTGGCGGGTTGCGTCCTGCTGACCTTCGTCGGCTATTCAGTGCTGTCGGTCGGATTCACCTGGTTTCCGGCCTACCTGCGGCTCGCGCTTGGCTATCCGGCGGCCGACGCAGGCTGGCTGTTCTCGCTGATCGTCGGCGCGGGCATTCCCGTCACGCTCGCCGTGTCCGTCCTTTCCCAGTGGCTTGCCGGCAAGGGTGTGAGTTCGCGTCTGTCGCGCGGCGTCATGACGAGCGTGCCGGTCGCACTGGCAGGTCTCGCGCTATTCGGCACCACGCTTCCGATCGATACGGGCATCAAGGTGCTGTGCCTGAGCGCGACGAGCGTGCTGAGCCAGCTGATCTTTTTCTTCGCCCCGCTAATCATCGGCGAAGTCACGCCCACCGGGCAGCGCGCCGCCTGGCTCGGCATCAATGCTTCGCTGGGTACGCTGGCGGGTCTCATCGCGCCGGCGCTGATGGGGCACTTCGTGGGTGACACGCAGGGGATCGCCGAAGGCTTCCGGCATGGTTTCACTGTACTGGGATGCGTTCTGGTGCCATGCGGCTTGCTCGGCATCTGCCTACTGAACCCCGAACGCTCGGTGCGCCGTTTGCAGCACTTCCAGGCACGCGCCGATAACGTTCGCGATGATCTTGCTGCAACGTCATCCGGACGGGAAGAAGCGGCTTAACGGTATCAAAGCGCAGCTCCAAAACGCAGCCTGCCAGTAAGCGGACAGGCTGCGCTTCAGATCACCGCTGCGCCATCTCGCCGACCCGCTCGACCGGCGGAATCGTGTACGCCTTCGACAGAATCGCCTCGCGCGGATGGTACAGGCGCAAGATGAGATAGAAGCGGCCCGCGGGTGCAGGCAGCCAGTTCGACAACCCCTGCTGCGGCTGATTGTGCTGGATCAGAATCTCTAGCGAACCATCCGGGCCGTAGCGCAGATCACGCGTGCGATCGCCGATCGCATGGCGCCGGATCGGGTTGTCCACGAAACAGAAATCGCTGCCGTAGAGCGATACGGACCAGAAGGCATCCACGGGGGGCAGCTCTCCAGCAGGAAAGCGCAAAACGTAGTCCTGCTCGCCGTTGAGTGGCTCGCCGTGCCCGTCGAAGTCGCACAGCGCATAGAGCGCCTCCTCGCTCGCGAGCGCGCCGAGCCCTTTCATCGCGGTACAGGCCCGCGCCAGATAGTCCGTGCCCAACCTGCCGCCCGCGTAGTTGATCGACCATGAGCGGGCGCGGCGGCTACGGGTATGACCTTCGACAATCTCGACACCGGCCGCAACCGCCTTTCGCAACGCCGCCACCTGCGCGTCACCGAGCGCATCAGCGTCGAACGTTCGATGCGGTGCAATGCCGATGCGGGAGAACTGCGCGACGAGTCCCGTATCCACCGCGGGCGGCGGATCGTCGGCCATCGCTCTCGCCAGGTTCGCGAAGAACGTCTCGCCTGACTCAGCCCAGGACTGGTAGGCCGCGACCGCGCGCGGCAAGCGGCCCGGCGCCGTCGCGCGCAAGGTGAAGCCTGCCTGGAAGGCACGCGCTTCCTCCATGTCTTCGACACCGTCGATCAGCACACGGCCCAGCACCCATACGAGATTCGTCGGGCAGCGGATTTCGATCGAACCGGGCGGCAGCGAGCCCGACCAGCCCGGCCCGACGATGGCGAAGGTCGCCGCCGACGGACCCACTACGCGTGGGCCGAGGTTGTGGAAGTTATCGCTGTACGCGTCGATGAATTCCATCACGAAGTAACGCCCGGTCGGCGCCGGCGTCGAGAGCATGACGGGGCCGTCAGCAAGATTCAGCCAGGCCATCGAGTAAAGCAGGTCATTGGCCGGCGTGACGACATCACGATCCTCGTGGGTCCACGGCCGCGAGCAATGCGAGAACTGGTTGATCGGGGCGCGCCCGTTGTTCTGCGGCTCGTCGACGGCGGTCATGAGCGCGCAGGTGCGCACGATCTCGACGAGCGGATAACCGTATATGAACGCCTGAACGCCTGCTACATAAGCCCATTCCTGCTGTGCATTGCCAATGGTCATGCGAGAAACTCCATGAGGATCTGCCTGCATGCGCGGGAGCGCACAGGAGGCGGGATACCGCGCTCCCTTTGCAAGCGTGAGGAGCCCAAAGTATAGGCAGCGGAGGCCTCCCGAGTGTTTAACATAGCGAAACCCTAGTTCCGTTATCCAGCCGTCCCGGTAGGCTTGATCCGACTCCTTCCCGTCCATAGCCGGAGCGGCATCCATGTCTTGTTCTGCAACTGAAAACATCACCGCACTCGCCCGCGATGCAGTGCTCTATACGCTGCCGCTATTCGAAATGGCGCGAGCGCGCGCTGCGATGTGCCCGCGCCGTGACGACAGCGGCCAGTTTGCCGGCGACAGTCCGGATTCGACACTCGGCTGGGTCAATCAACTGGTGCGCGGACGCCAGTTGCTGGGCCCGCGCAACCGCGAAGTCGTGACGCCCAATAACGACACGCTTTACCTCAGCGCATGGCTGGACCTTGGCGACGAACCGCTCGTGCTGGAGGTGCCCGACACAGCGGACCGCTACTACGTACTCGGTCTGCTGGACTTCTACACCAACCCGTTCGAATCGATTGGCACGCGCACAACCGGCAACGGCGCGCGGCGCTTTCTTTTGCATCACGGCAAGGTCGCGCCGCCCGCCGACGACGACCTCACGCCGATCGCCTGCCCCACGCGGGACGTCTGGATGATCGGCCGCATCCTGGTCGACGGCAAGGACGCTCTGGCCGCCGTGCATGCGCTGCAGGATCGCTTCGTGTTGAAGACGCTCAGTGGTCAACCCGCGAAGCGGCGCTTCGACGTCGGCGTGCCGCGGCGTGCGGCAGTGGGTGATCCGCGGCTCTATGCGGCCGTGGTCAACGCGGCGCTCGTGCGCAATCCTCCGCCTGCCGCGGAATCCGCGCTCGTCGCTCAGTTTGCTGCTGTCGGTATGGGTGCGGACATCGACGCATCGACGCTCGAGGCGCCCACGCTGGACGCCGTCGGCCGCGCGCTCGACCAGGTGATCGGTGAACTGGGTGTGCCCCAACCGTCGGCGCTTGGTGGTGGATGGTTCCTGCCAGTGGAAGTCCGCGCATCGTTCGGCGATGACTACCTGACGCGTGCACACGTTAGCCGGAACTACATCGGTGCGCTCGGCATCGAGGAGGCCATGTACGTCGCCGCCGACTGCGACAGCGAAGGGCGTCCGCTCGACGGGCGCTACGCGTACGAACTCTCGTTCCCGCCCGATGGTCTGCCGCAGGCGCAGGCCTTCTGGTCGATCACGATGTACGACAAAGCCTCATGCATGCTGGTGGATAACGCGATCGACCGGTATTCGATCGGCGATCGCTCGCCGCAACTGCACTACGACGAGCACGGCCTGACATTGCGTCTATCGGCCGCGCCACCGGCCGACGCCGCAACGCGATCCAACTGGCTGCCTGCGCCAGATGATCTGTTTTACATCATCCTTCGCATCTACATCCCGAGCGTGGTCCATCTCGAGCAACGTTTTCGCTATCCACCGATTCGCCGCGTGCAACCCCATGAAGGTGGCGTACGCCCTGATCGGAGCAGCGCGGCGAGTTGAGCGCGTTGAGCACGAGTACGGCTGTTGCGTTCTCGGACCCGATGAAGATCCGATCCGCAACAGCCGTCAACTCCTTAGGTCAATTAACGGGCTGAGGCGCCGGGAAAGTCCAGGCGCCGCTGAGAATCTCGGCACGCGGACGGTACAGTCGCACGGTGTAATTCCAGCCGGCGACAACGGGCAGGCAATTGGCCACCTGTCCGTCGCAACCACCGAACTGCATGGTAATTGAACCGTCGGCACCCTTCTTCGCGGTGAGGTTGTTGATCGAGTACGCGTTTGACGGGTTCTTCTCAAAGTACCCTTGCGCGTTGTAGACGCTCACTGACCAGAACGCATCCACGGGGACGTCCTTGACCGTGAGTCGATACACGGTCTTGCCGTCGTTCTTCGCCGGCGTGAAGTTGAGGTAAGTGGCGTCCTTGTCCGGATTGCCGCCCCAGGCCGCCGCGCTGCCCACCAGGCGTCGTACCGGGTTGACCTCCTCTTTGGTGCCGAACGCTCCCTTGAAATCCGGAATCGTGGAAGCGAGCACCAGCAGCGCATCACGAACCTTCTTCTGACTCGCTGCATCCCAGTTGGGCAAATCAAGCTTGCCAGGCGCCTTCTGGCTGACGGTGATCGCGTCCTGCAGGGCGTGGACCTGCTTGATGTCGTCCGGGCTATTCGGGTCGACCAGCGTTCGTATCCCGACGACAACGTAACGCGTCCCAACATTCTCCCGCGTCAGGGTATGCGTACCCGCACCGTAGAACACGTTCGGTACGTAGTGGTCCTCGTTGATAACCTGCAATGCCATGTACCGCTTGCCCGCATCAGGCATCTTGATCGTCACCGGCCCGGCGTCGAGATCGAAGACGCCCGATGTATAGAGCGTGTCGCGATTCAGGCGGATGATGGTCTGATGATCGATCGATGCGGGCTCGCGTCGATGAAGCAGTTTTCCCAGTCCCCCTTGCTTTGCCAGCGCACCGACATACATGTCTGATTCGGCGCGAACAAAATTATCGACGGTAACGGGAACCGTCGCGCCCGCTGACGGCGCCGCGGCAGTTTGCGCTTGAGCATGGCCAACGGCTGCGAGAACAAGCCCTGTAACGCAGGTAGTGATCAGTGAAGTTTTCATGAAGATTCTTTTTCTTGGTTGGAATCGCGCAGCCAACGTCCCAATGGCGGCGAAGTGCGGTCTGAAGCGGCACACCGGGATGCGCGCACAGACAAAAACAATTCGATTCGCATATCGTCCAGGCTCGATTCTGGTTTCGACCTCGTGGCATTCACGCCTGCTTCAAGCGAACAGCAGCGCTGATGGCCGTCGAAGGGTATCCCGAATGCAAAACCGCCCAAGTATCGACTGGATCAGGCAAATCGTAAAGATTGAACTCCGTCGCCGCATAGGTCGCGTGACGCCGCGCAAACCAGACACCCAAAGCAAGGTCTGGGCGCTTGCAGACCTTCACGCCAGCCGGCCTGTTCTCGGGCACGCGCGCCGCCAAAACAAAAAATCGACATTCGGCGACGGATTCCTGCGGGTTGCTCCGTTAAAGAAGTCGGAGCACAACATTCGCGGGTCAATCGCATCCTGACAGCGCTGAAAGCTTGCACGACAAAGCCGGCAAGCCTGATGCCACAGCTACCGCTATTGCCAACCCGTTTCCCGGCCCACGCGTTCGATTTCCCTGCCATGACAACTCAAATACTGGTCGTTGACGACGATGTCGAACTACTGGGATCGCTAGCCCACTTCCTCGGACGGGAGGGGATGACGGTCTCCGTGTTGCATGAGGTGAAGTCGCTCGGGGAACAGATCAAACGGGAGCCGCCCGATCTGATTGTCCTCGACCAGATCATGCAAGGCGTGAATGGCCTTGCAGCGCTGAGCACCCTACGCGCTGCGGGCAACACGGTCCCGGTGATTCTGACCTCAGGCGCCGACGACATGGATCGGATCGTCGGACTCGAAATGGGCGCGGACGACTGCATCGGCAAACCATTCAATCCTCGCGAGCTCCTGGCGCGCATGCGCGCCGTATTGCGGCGACAGACCCAGTCTGCGTCGAGCGCCGCACGCAAACAGCACGAGGTCGTTGGATTCGGCCCATTCACGCTCGACCTTCAGTTGCGGACGCTCAACACGGAGAACAGCCGGCTCACGCTATCGGCGGGAGAATTCGCGTTGCTTAAGGTCTTCGTCAATCACCCCATGCGGACGCTGACCCGGGAGAACTTGCTCGAGTTGCTGCACGGCCCGGAGGACGATCACACCGGCCGCGGGATCGATGTCCAGGTGTGGCGGTTGCGCAGAATCCTCGAGACCAACCCTTCCGCGCCGAGGTTCATCCAGACCGTCCGCAGCCATGGTTATGTGTTCGTGCCGGATGGCGCGCAACAAGCCACGCAGCATTGATTGCCCACCCATCTCGACGATCGCAAGCTTGAGTGCCGATGTGGACAAGGCGTTCAAGGCGCTGCATTATCCATGCTGTCTGACAGACACCCCCCGCAGCGCGGCAAGGCCAACGCTTCACGCGACGAACGTCGCGGCGCCGCCTGCAACTATTGACAACGCTGCAGCGTCGACGCCCTCTCCCCGTCGAGCGCGCGCGGCAAAGACCTGGCGAGCAGCGCCGAACGAGAGAGGCAAACAATGCCCAGGCACGACCCTGCGCTTCATCGCAATGAAAAGACCCCCATGACACCGGGTCGCCGGCGGCTTCTCATCGCTGGCGTGATACTGCTGATAGCCGTGCTAGGTTGGGGACTCTCGGTTATTCTCGAACCCGCCTTCCGGCACACGATCGTCATCACAACCGGCGCCGACAACGGGATCTATCGCGGCTTTGCGGATCGCTATGCCCCCATCCTGAAGCGCGATGGCATTACGCTCGATATCCGCAGCTCATCGGGTTCGAGCGAAAACTATCAGCGCTTGAAAGATCCGGACAGCGAATACGAAGTGGGCTTCATCCAGTCCGGCACCACCAGCCCGAAAGACACCGACCACCTGCAGACGATCGCCGCCGTTTCCTATGAACCGATCTGGGTGTTCTACCGTGGTGAGTCCACCATCACCCGGCTGGCACAACTACGCGGCAAGAGGATTTCAATCGGTGTTGCTGGCAGCGGCCTGCTGAACGTCTCGCAAGTCCTGCTCGGGTATAGCGGCATCACACGGGACAATACGACGTTGCTTGAAATGGACGCGACCCAGGCCTATCAGGGCCTCGAAAATGGTCAACTGGACGCTGCTTTCTTTATCGGCCGGCCCGATGCGGCCATGCAGACCACGCTGCTGAACAGCGATCTCAAACTGATGAGTTTTGCGCAGGCCGATGCGCTGGTGCAGAAATTCCCGTCGCTATCCAAGGTGATTTTTCCGCGCGCCGCGACCAGTATCGTCAACGATCTGCCGCAAACCGATGTCACGCTACTCGCCGCTACCGCTTTGCTCGTCGCCAAAGACACGCTGCACCCCGCGCTGGTCTACCTGTTGCTGGATGCGGCCAAAACCGTCCACGGCGGCGAAGATTACTTCACGCCGCTGGGCGTGTTTCCCAATCTGAACACCGAGGAATTTCCTGTTTCCGAAGAGAGCGAGCGCTATTTCAAAACGGGGCGCCCCTTCCTGCAGCGCTACCTGCCATTCTGGCTGGCCAGCTTTATCGAAAGGCGTCTGCTGATCCTGCTCCCCTTCATGGCCTTACTGCTGGGACTGCTGCAGGCGTTGCCGCGCATGGCCGAGGCGCGGATAAAAAAACGCCTGGTTGTCTGGTATCGCGAGATCAAAGCGCTGGAAGATGAAATATGGAAAAACCACCAGCCAACCCCGGACCAGATTGCGAAATGGCAGGATGAGATCGAGTACATCGATGCGCATGCCAACCAGATCCGGATGCCGCAGCGATACTTCCATGATGTTTACGCACTCAAACAGGCGATTGGCGTAGTCCGGGACCGAATTGCCCGCGTGGCAGGGGAGCGATAGCCGCGCGAACGAGTTTGCAACCTGCCGTACATGCAGATTCCCGGCGCGCATATGATCACGCGTACTATGCCGACTAGCCGCTTTACCGGCCATACTCAACAGCCGCAACCACCACGCGCCGCGCTTCACTCGAGGTGATATTCATGCTCAGGACTATTTCGCAAGCAAGCTTCGCAGCCATCGCCCTATCCATGCTAGCCGCGTGTGCAACGCCGCCCGCAAGCCCCCCGAGTGCATCCATCGACCCACCCCAAGCCGAGCGCGTGATGACGCTCACCGCGTCCGGCGTACAGAATTACTCGTGCGAGTTCGACGCACAGCAGCGTCTCGGATGGGTGTTCAAGAGTCCACTCGCGACGCTCTACGACGCGAGTGGTCACGCCGCGGTCCGGCATGGCGCGGGGCCGTCCTGGGAAGCGGAAGATGGCAGCCGGATCACGGGCCGCGTGATCGCACAGCAGCCCAGCGAAACACGTGCGAGCATTCCGCAGCTATTGCTCGAAGCGCATAGCACGTCCGGTAGCGGCGCACTTTCAGCGGTGCGGTATGTACAGCGCGTGCATACCGTCGGCGGGTTAGCGCCGACGGCACCGTGTTCGGCGGAACATGAAACCGGAAGCTCGCCCTATCTCGCGGACTACGTGTTCTACCGGTAACAGCCTCACGCTTCGCGTCGCGCGCCTACTTCACGCTGGCCTGGTCCGGCGGCGGTAGTGCCGGATCGAGTTTCGCGGACTCTCTGACAAGCTGATCCGTCATGGCAGCCGCAACCGGGTTCGAGCCAGGATGGTAGGCGTTGTTACGGCTGGGTTGGTCCGGCGGTGGCGGCGACTGCGGCAGCGCCGACGGCGGCGGCAGTGCCGGATCGAGTTTCGCGGACTCTTTGACCAACTCATCCGTCATCGCGGACGCAACGGGATTCGAGCCATGACGACGCAGACTGTCACGCCTGCTTTCGGATCGCGACTCCGGGATGGTCTTCGGCTCAACGTAAGCACGGACGGCGACCGGCTCGCGTGGTCGCGTGTCCGGTCGTACCCCTTGCGCGGCGACTTTAGCTGACGAGTCGGATTGTGCCACCGCTATCCCGCTCGTAGACTGCCCGGCGCCGGTCGCGGTGTTGCCCGAGAGAGGCACGGCGCCGACCACACTTCCCGCCGCCACATGGGCGTCATTCAATTGGGGAGAAGTCGCGGCCCATTCCGCTGAGCTATTTGTCGTGACGTCGGTGTCGACCGTCGAGCGATGATTTCTGTGTGACAGTAAGAAGACGCCGAATACCAACTCGACGATAAGCACTCCGACTATCAATGATGTACGTACATTCCTCATATTAACTAACGATTCGTTCAATCGATGCGATTGGATTGATGACGGCCGTCTGTTCGAACAACACGTCGAAGGGCAGGTTCGCAGTGTGAGCCTGCGATGGGATGAAGTGGGGACGACTGCGCGACCCGCACACGTTGATGGTTCAGTGGCAATGGTCCGGTGATTCACTCCACCGAACGGCACTGAACACCCTTCCTATGCTAATGCGAAAAAAAACTCTGTGCTGAACGGTCGCGCGGTGCGAGCGAGATAGTCAGAAAGCCGCTGGCATTCTCGGCGCCCGCGGCCACAGGGGACTACAGCGCGATGCGATGAAACTTTCAGTTGGGGACGGGCCATTTTCTCGTCCGGAGTAGTCAGATATTTGTCGGCAACG
>NZ_JAQQDU010000086.1:0-34128 GCF_046027825.1 Paraburkholderia sediminicola | reverse complement strand
AGCCTGAAAAGCAATCCTGACGCGTTCATCGTTCAGGTGCCGTCACAACTAATAGACGGCGTCCCCGCCAATGTTCCGCGCGCGCTGCTGCCCGAATACATCACGAATCTCATCCTGAGCCGGTGCCGACCATTGGGAGAATCCGGAACGTTCGGGTTCTCTGACCTCGGCGCGTTTCCCGCAGACCCAAAGACTGATCGCAACCGCAGAAGCACATCTGACCCAAGGCGGCTTTCGATCATTCGAATTGGGTGCGCAGATTGTTGACCATCGGTATCGAGTCCATTGGAAAACTGCCGCTATCTCGTCCAGCTAGCCGGCGGCTTTCGATCATCGGAGGTCGAGGACGGAGTGTAGGCAATTGGCAGGTCGTGTACCCGTGGTGATGGCGTCTCCACCGCAGCCCTCAGCGAAGCGAACGGCTGCCTGCGAATACAATTTCGATGTGCAGATTTGTGTACTCTTTCGCCTAACACGAGCCCCACACGATGTGGCAATCAGTATCATGCCATTTGCAAGCTAAAGACAGCCGTGTCACACGGTTAAATCCATGGAGGCAGGTGTGGCAGAACTGGGTGGAGCAGCAACGCAGGAGGGCATTTACTATCAAAACACTATCGCAGCGCGCTACTTGGCCGATCTGCTGGAACTGAGTCAGCAATCACCACGCGACCGAGTTGTTGAGGTTCGAGTCGAGGCCCCTGCTGATGTAGACGATGTCGTCGTTCGCTATGCCGACGGTCATTGCGACTGGATACAGGTCAAGACTCGAATCGGCTCATCAGGTGACGCTTGGCGTCGGTTGTGGGAAAACTTGGGTAGGCAGCGAGTCAGCCGTCAGTTTGGAGCCGAAGACCGTCTGATGATCACGATCGGAGAGGCCGATGAGACCGCACTGGCGCTCCGGGACATGTGCGAGCGGGCTGCAACTTCTGTCGATTTGGCCGAGCTTCAAATCCGGCTCACCGAACGGCAGCAGACCATGTTAGCCAGCGTGTCGAATGCTCTTCGCGATATTGCTTTGCCAATTGAGGTCCTGCGTCGGGCCACCGTCGAGATTAAGCCACTCTCTGAAGTCGAGCGGGAGTTCTCAGTCAGGCGATTAGGGAGTGCCTTTTCGCTTCCCACGCAATTGCTATCAAATCTGAGGGATATCGCTGGCGGTGGTGCTAGAAGGAAGCAGCTCTTCCTTGCGCCATTGCTCAGACTTCGTCTGGAAAAGCAGTTTGGCGTCGACATTTCCGAGCCGGCCGATTGGGGGCTCTCTGCGTACCGTGCCACAGTGTTAAGACTTTCGAGACTCGACGTACCGGGGACGGGGCGATCAGGTTCGTCCGAGGAGCTTTTCATTTGGCCGCGCGCTAGCGAATACCAAATGAGTGGGCTGGCTGATTTTGAAGATGAAATTCCGGGGGCGGCGGTATTGACGCGAGCGACAACGGTTGATCTGCAGGACTTTCCTTGTTATGGCCTCGACCGCTGCGTAATCGTTGCTGGACCGGGACATGGCAAATCAGCGCTGCTCCAAGCCATTGCTGCCCGATTGACGACTTCCCCCTACGTGCCGGCAATAGTTCCGCTACCGTCATTTGCGGATCGAGAAGCGCACGTTCTCGAGTACCTCAATAATGAAGTGAATCGACAAATGAGCATACGCGCGGACTGGAATCGTCTCGCGGAGCAGGGGTTGCTTGTTCTCCTATTTGATGGACTCGACGAGATTCCCGCCGACAAGCGGCGAATCGTACTCGGCAGTATTGCTACCTTCTCCGCGCGTTATCCCTCAGTCCCATGGCTCTTATCCGCCGTCACGCGCTTGTCCTGAGGCGGCGGGAAGCCGACCATGATGCCTTGACGGCTCGGAGCGTTGAAGGGATTACCGATTTGCATAATGTCCTCTTTCGGATCGTGGGTAGTATCCCGCTCCGTTGCGGGAGGTCTCTGCGCTGTCTGAAAGGAGGTGTCAATCGGAGTCACCTCGAAAGGCTCCTATGCGATAACTCGAATGCGCATGTCGGGAAGCTAATGTCGACAACCGCGCGGGCCAAGTCGGCTGTCCACAGGCTACAGGGACAAAGCGGTATTCAGTCCTTTACAGAGGCTGCTCTGAAATATGCAAAGCGTTTTGGACGGCCTTCACTCCATCGACCCGCTGTGCGACACCGACGGCGAGCGGAATCTGTCCGCTTTCCGGCACGGAGCCGGAAAGCGTGACGTATCCGTCGTGCGCCCTGACGACGATGCGCGTGGCGTTCAAATCCCGGGTTCGGTCGAGCACGGTTGCAACCCGATGAGCGAGCTTTCTGTCCGCAGACTTTGCCGCTTTGGCTGACGTCGCGGCAGATACGCTGGCCGCTTCCGCCGCGCGGCCTGTGGCACTGTCCGCGGACTGAGCGCAAGCGCTACCTGCGGCGGTCAGAAGCGTCGCGAGAAATAGTCCCTGGATAATTCGATTGTGATTATTCATGTCATTCCTTCGGTCAATGTCAATGAGCGGCCAGCACAGGTGTTTTATGACGCCGCGCGCATACCTAGAACCGGGTCATGAGACCGACCGATGCGCCGAGCATCGAGGGGCCGCCAGGATTCAATCCGAGGGCTGCAATGTTGGCCGGATCGTAGCGATACGCGCCGGAGAATCCGTTACGATCGATCTCGGCGTAGAGTTCGGTCCGCTTTGAGATGTAGTATTCGGCGATCGCGTAGGTCGTGAGCTTGTGACCGCCTGCACCTTTGACGTTGCCGAGGTTGCTGGCAATATCGTCATAGACGGCCGCAGTGACCTGGAATGCTGGCGTGAAAGTCCATACGATCCCAGTGCTTGGAATCTTGTCACGACGCATGGGTGCGTTCAAGGCACTGCCCGTCACGCTCAGGTCGTTGTAGGCCAGAAAGAGGCGCGCGCTTCCAAGCTGAAGCGTGCCGCCAGTCTGAAAAGTCTGCGCCCACTGCGTGGCACTCGCGTTCCATGTCTTCTGATAGGAAGCACCACCCAGCGCCGGCCCCCACTGATACATCGCCGCGCCAGAAAAGTTGGTACCGGCGCGCGTATCGCCGGCGACGCCACCCGGCGAATAGCTGACGCCGAAGCGGAACCCGCCAACCTGCGCAAGATACTTGATCGTGTTATTGAATCGGGAATCAAGTGTGAAATAGTTCGTTCCGAACACAACGCCCGGCTCGATTGCGAGGGACTGGCCGTTCCCGCCGCTCGGGTCGATGAGAATGCCAAAGTCTGTGTTTGCATTGAGTTGCCGGCCAAATGTCAGACGGCCAAAATCTCCCGTCAAACCAACGAAAGCCTGTTGCGAGAACAGGGTTCCCGGCGTCTTCAGCGCACCCGTGCCGCTGCTGAAAGCCGTTTCGAGCCTGAAGATGGCTTTAATCCCCCCACCCAGGTCCTCCTTGCCGGTGATGCCGAATGTGTTGCCATCAATGATGGTGTTGTCGAAGCCGACCGTTGCGCCCCCCTTCGCACCGTTCGTCCAGCGGATGCCGCCACCGATGTCGCCATAGAGCGTCACGCTCGACTGTGCATACGACGCGCTGGAGAGCGCGGCCAGCATGGCCGCAAATGCGGCCTGTCTCAAACGGGGCCCCGATGTTTTCACTTTATCTCCATAATTTATTAGTATATCTAATTATTAATTCTGGTTCGCACCACAACCTGGAATGGCAATGATGCAAACAAGCGCTGTTGTGCGTAGCCAGCTTCGAGGCCGCCTACGCCGGGAACCACCTATCCCAGGATCTCGACCAGAGAACTGACGTATCCGGCCCCGCCAACCCCTTCGTCACAGACTTCGACATACCAGGCCGTCTTCTTGCCATCCGTCAAGTTCGTCTGTGCGACGAATTTCTCCCCCGACTGCACCATCGGCACGGAGTCCCATCGCGCACCACGCCAGTCCAGTGTCGGCTTGTTGTGCGAGTAAAACAGGCTGACTGTCCGTGGAGATGCATCGGTGCTGATTTGCGCCTCAACCTCGAGCTTTCCGTTGCTCACCTGGCTGCGCGCCTCGATTCCGGGAATGCTGCGCCCGAGAAACGTATGTGCGAGCCACATACGCCACGCGCAAAGGTGCTTTTCTGATACCCACGTGTGCCGCACGTTATCGATAGCGAGATAACCCTTATCCCCCGACATCTCCGTCATCATGCTATTGGGCGTGCCGAGGGCGAAAAATTCGTCGTTGGTACCGAGCGCGACGAGGTACGCAGACTTAATCTGATACCGCCAGATGTAGGGATCGAAATGCATCAGCATCCTGAATCCGGTGGGATTGTTGAGCGTGCGAAGCAGCGCATCGGCGCCCTGGAATCCTGGCCCTGCGCGCTTGCCCCACTCCTGCTCCGATGGACCACCGACGTCCGCCCCGAACTCGGCGAACTTCCTTGATATGTGATACAGGTTGTTGCCGCCGTGATAGCCGCACGCCATCACTCCAGCGACACGCTCCGGGTCTGCGCCGGCCGCGATGCAAACACTCAGGCCACGCTTGGAATTGCCAAGCAACACCGCGCGAGCGGTGCGAATGCCATCGAGAGAATGCAGCAGCGTGATTGCCCGCAAGTACGCTTTGGCGATCGGATAGAAACCGTTCCATGTCAGGTCCTGGGTCTCCAGGACTTTCTTCAGGGCATAGCCCGTGAAGTCCGATTCGTCGAGACCGAATGGACAATCAGCGGGATTGGCGAAGATCATGACCGGCATACCGAGATCGAGCGCCGTTCCTTCCGCATACTCAGCCTCGGTGTCGAGATCCGTTTCGGGGATCGTGCGCCGAGCCCAGTCGCCCGCTTCGAAAAATTGCCTCTCGGTGCCAATGATGCCCGCGACGCCCGTGCCGTCGTAATTGTCCGGCACATAGATCCGCGCTGGATGCCGCCAGACAAGGCCCTTCCAATGCTGGCTCGTAAACGTCAATTCGACAATCCGGACCTTGCGTCCAGCACGGTGCCGACTCTCGACGACGCGGTCGCTGGCTACAGCGGTCTCCAGCGTTTGCTCGTCGGACACCTCCTGCATGTCGAAAAAGCGGGCCGGTCCGACATCGCCCGTGTCCATTGACTCATGATGGTTCATCGCGTCTCCCTGTTTAAATTTTGTGTCTTCGAGTCGCTGGCGTCAGCGCGGGTGAAAAACGCCAATACGAGGATGCCGGCAACCAGTTGGGCAGCGACCAGATAGAGGGCGGCGTCGAGACTGCCGGTGTGCGCCCTGATCGCGCCAACCAGCGCCGAGCTGGTGCCGGCAAGAGCGCCGATGCTCGAAATGAGCGCGATCCCTGCGGCAGCGGCCCCGCTGGAAAGGTGGCGGGTCGCGATCGTCCAGAAAATCGGATACGCGGACGCGACACCGCACGTCGCCGCGACGGAGGCAATCAATACGCCGACGAGCGTGGCGTGCAGGACGGCGATAGCGGCCACCCCCGCTGCCCCAACGCTCGCCGTGACGATGAAATGCCACCGGCGCTCCTGGTGGCGGTCTGAATGGCGGCCGTAGAGCACCATGGCAATGGTGCCCAGCAGATTGGGAATCAATACATACAGGCCGACATGCTGCAGATCGGTGATACCAGTCGCCTCGATGATCGACGGCATCCAGAAGATCAGCAGGTTGGTTGCGCAACCCAGCGAGAATGTCGTGAATCCCAGCAGGTACACGTGCGGATCGCGCAGCACCTGCCTGAGCGGCAGATTCGCGACGGCCGGGGTAGCTGCCCCACGCACGGCGTCCTGCACGATGCGCCGCTCCTGCAACGACAGCCATCGGGCGTCAGCCGGCCGTTCCGGCAGCACGAAGAACACGGCGATACCGAGCAGCATGCTCGGCAGGCCTTCCAGCAGCATCAACCACTGCCAGCCGTCGAGCCCGCATGCGCCGTTCAGCGACTTAAGGATGAGGCCGGAGACCGGCCCCGTCACGAGGCCTGCGGCAGCGGCAGCGGTCATGAAGAGCGCAATCACGCGGGCGCGGCGCTCTTCGGGATACCAGAACGTCAGATACAAAATGACGCCGGGGAAAAAGCCCGCCTCGAACGCGCCGAGCAGGAAGCGCAGCACATAGAAGTGCAAGGGCTTGGTGACAAACAGCGTCGCCGCCGCAGTGATGCCCCACAGCATCATGATGCGCAAAATGGTCGTGCGCGCGCCGATGCGGCGCAGCAGCAGATTGCTCGGCACCTCGAACAGCAGGATGCCGATAAAGAACATCGAGGCTGCGATTCCGTAGACCGCGTCGCTGAACCCGAGCGACGTCTGCATCTGCAGTTTCGCCAGGCCGATATTGTTGCGGTTGATGAATGCCGTCAAATAGCAAAGGAACAGCAGCGGGACGAGCCTCGCAGTGATCTTGCCGTAGACGGCGTCGCTAGCGCAGCGGGATGCGTCGGTATTCGGCCCGCTCGGCAAGGTGGTGTCTATCTTCATTCCGTTCGCGCTCCGTCCGGGCTCGACACCCGGGTACGGAAACCCAGACCGGGCGATTCGACTTCGCAACCCAGATCGGACAACGTCACGGGGTCCAGCGCACCCTTGCTGCGCGCCTGCGCGGCGAATTCCGCGATCGTGCGCACCTTCGCGCAGGACACACCCGCCGCCGCGCACCTATCTTCGAGTTCGACCGCCTGCCAGTCCGCGATCGCCGTCGCCAGTTCGGCGCGCAATGCCGACGGATTACGAGAGCGCAAGAACTCCGCCGGTGCACTGGCATCGAGCCCTTGCTCAAAATACTCGCCGTTGCGCGCAATGTCTTCACGCCCCAAGACGTCTAGCAGTGCAATCAGTTGACACGGTGTGTTGGCACCGAGAGCGACCCAGCCGTCCCGCGCTTCGAACAGATCGGCCGCGGGGCTTCCCGAGTAGCCCTGATTGCCGACGCGCGGCGGCGTCACACCTTCCGTGAGCGCGTGACAGGTGAACGGATACATCAGTTGCAATGCTGCGCCAGTCATCGACACGTCAAGAAAGCGCCCCTGACCGCTCACGTCCCGCTCGCGAAGCGCCGCGATCACTGCCAGCGCAGCAATAATCCCGGTGCCGGCATCGATCACGGGAAAGCCGGTCTTGATAGGCGGCTCGCCTTCGTTGCCGCCCATCAGCATCATGCCGGTGGCGGCCTGGATCACGTGGTCGTAGGCCGGTCGATCCTGCCACGCGCCCTCGCGCCCCCAGCCGCTGATCGAGCAGTAGATGAGGCCCGGATTCGCCGCCCTCAGCTCGGCGTCGCTAAAGCCGTGGCGATCGAGCACGCCGGGGCGCAGGCTGTCCACCAGCACGTCCGCTTCGTGCGCAAGTGCCAACGCCTGCTCGCGATCGGCCGGTTCGTTCAGGTCTAGCGACAGGCAGCGTTTTCCGGCATTCAGCGCGACGAAGGCGGCCAGCCCTTTGCCGCGCCGCATGACGTCGCCGCCGCTGCGATTCTCCACCTTGACGACTTCCGCGCCTAATTGGGAAAGATAGAGCGTCGCGAGCGGCCCTGCGATCACGTGCGTGAAGTCCAGGACACGGATGCCTTTCAGCGGTTTAAACCCGATCACGATGCGGACCTCGCCTTGACCACTTGACGAAGCCGGCAAGATACTGCGGCGGATTGGTTGATCGCTGCTGCGGATTCTGTTGGCATACCACGTCTCCTGAATTGTGTCAGTCATTGTCATCGACAGATAATTACTTGAAAATTGAAAACTTGTGAATGAGCCTTTCCAAAACGTGAATACTGACCCCGATTCAAGCCGCCGGTATGCGGGCAATTTTCTGCGGCTGAGACACCTTCGACTGCTCGAGTTGATTTCTCAGGGAGGATCGCTCGCGGCAGCAGCACGCGAACTGCACCTGTCTCAGCCAGCAGTAACAAAAATGCTGCACGAACTGGAAATATCTTTTGGCAGGGATCTGGTAACGCGCGGAGCGCGCGGTGGACGACTAACTGATGAGGGGACCGCTGTGTTGCAGCGCTTGCGGCTTGCTCTTGCGCATTTCGACGCTGCCGTCGCCATCGCCGGAGAAGACGGCGACGGCCGACGACCGCTTCTGCGTATCGGGATGCTGCCTGTCGTCGCGGTCTCGCTGCTACCGACCGTACTACATCGACTCGACGCCAGTCGGCGGCCGTTGCTCGAAGTACACGAATCGACGGTTGATGGACTGTTCGACGCGCTGACGGCAGGCCGAATCGATTGCATTATCGGAAGGTTGAATTCCGAGATCCACGCCGCGTCAGTGGGCTATGATCTGACCGTTCTGCCGCTGATGTCTGAGCCGCTCTCCATCGCCTGCGCGCCCGGGCATCGGCTTGCACAGGCGTCGCGCGTCACGATAGAACAGTTGCATGAGGAAGACTGGATCGTGGCGGCAGCAGGCTCGGAAACACGCCGCACGTTCGACTCACTCTTCCTGAATCACGGGCTGATGCCGCCACGACCGGTGGTGGAGTCGATGTCTTTCCATACCAACCTTCAGATAGCCGGAGCAATGAACGCACTGACTATCGCTCCACACTCTGCGGTGCAGCTTTATCAACGCATGGAAGCCGTGCAACCCCTAAAAATCGGTCTAAAGTTGCCGGCCGGCATCATTTCGCTGGTTCATCTCAACGTAACTGCAGGCTTGCCAGCGCTGCAGGATTTTATCGTTGCAGCGAGAAGCGGAGAGAAACAGCGGTAGTGGAGAAATTATTAAGCATGGAGACGCGAATCGCGACCAACGATGTTGTGCCAGCGCACCGACCATGCGGGCGCAAGCGATGACATCGGCGGGAAACAGGGGTGACGAACTGGGCGCGGCAATGTTCGGGCGCTGGCGAGCGAACGATCGGTATGGTGCGTTATCGTGAGCAGCGATGCTCTGCGAACGGCTGTTGTACCTTGCAAGCCGCCGCGAATGTCATGCCGGGTAGACGTGCCGAGTGGTTCGAGTTCTGGCCGCCGATGTGCACTTGCGTCCGCGCGTAGCCGTCTACCGACGTCTCGCCACAGACACCGCACGGCGACGGTATTTCTGACGGTATACGCGCACACTGGCAACTCATTCGCTTTGCGAGACAAGCGTTTGCGGCCAGAATCAACATAATCGCGCGGTATGTCGAGCGGATGTTGAGCACGTCTCAGGACGGCCATCAATCGTTGAAGTAATTTGGCTTTTGAAGAGATCACGGTCTACTATGGTCTCTTCAAAACCAGCTAAATCTGCGATTGGGTGACGGTATGCCGTCGATCTGCACGACCGCTATGCCGTCACAATGCCGGAATCCGGCAGTCCTGCGCTGCCGCACCCAGCGGCCATTCAACTACGCCGCCACGCGATTCGTTCAGGTTCAACCCGCTCCGCTCGACCCGGAACCATTCGGGGCCAACGCAGCACGGCTTTGCCGCAGCATGCGGTCGTCCCGCAACACCCGGCGCCCCGTGCGCGTCGCCAGGACGAGCGTGATCGCCAACACGCTGGTGCCGAACAGATAGCTCGGCGGGATGATACGGGCATCCGTGAACCGCGACACTACCGAAATATACAAAGGCGCCAGCCCGCCAAACAGCATCACCGCGGTGTTGTATGAGATCGCCACACCGGTCGAACGGCCCTGCACCGTAAAGATCTTTACCAGCATCCCCGGATGCGCAGCCCCTTGCAGCGTCACGAACAGCATGCCGATCAACTGCACTACCATCAGCCGCCCTTCCGTCGGCGAAGCCAGCAAATACCAGAAGAGCGGAAAGACGCACGTCAGCCAGCCGGCAATAAAGAAACAGAACAGCCGATAGGCGCCGATGCGGTCCGCCAGCTTGCCGAATACCGGCGAGAGCACGCACGCCATGATGCTTGTGACGAACACCGCTTGCAGCGAAGAGCTCAGCGATAGATGCAACTGGTACTGCGCATAGTTCGGCAAATACGCATTCCATACGTAGTTTAGCGAAGTACCGGCCATCATCACGCCCATGGCACAGACGAGCGCGTCGCCGTTCTCGCGAACGAATTCGCGCATGCGTTTGACCCAAGGCGCGCGGGCGGACGGACGCGCCTGCATCCGGTGAAACTCGTCCGACTCCGCAACGTGATGCCGGATGTAAAAGCCAATCGGCCCGACCAGTGCGCCTATCATGAACGGCACGCGCCACCCCCATTGCGCCATCTCGCCATGCGACAGATGCTTCGACAGTAAATAGCTGCACCCCGAGGACAACATCGCCGCGATGCCCAGCGACAGCATGTTGAAACTGCCGTAGAACATCTTCTTGTCCGGGGGCGCCACCTCGTAAATCGTCACCGACGACAGCGCAAACTGCGCACCGACCGCGAAGCCTTGCACGAGCCGGCCAATCACCACCAGGATCGGCGCAGCGAGCCCCAGCGTCGCAGAGCCCGGCGTCAGAGCTAGCAACAGCGAACCCACCGACATCGCCACCATGATCCAGGACAGCGCCTTGATGCGCCCTGCACGGTCGGCGTACATGCCCATCACGACGCCACCGATCGGCCTCACCAGAAACCCGACGGCAAAGGTCGCGAACGTCAGCAGCAATGACTCATCGCGACCGGCGCCGGCGAAAAACGCCCGCGCGATCATGCCCGAGAAATAGCCGTACACCATGAAGTCGAACCATTCGAACGTGCCGCCAATCACGGTCGAAAAGATAACTTTCCGGATCTTTGTGCCCTCGCTGTCGGTATGCATGTTTTTATTCTCCGACGCGCATCGCGTGCAGTACCTGCGCAAAGAAGTCCTGAACCACCTCGACGACCTGCATACCGTTGTGCGCAATATTGCTCAACTCGTCAAAGCGCACCTGGATGCCGGCCGCTTCGAACGATGCCTTGAGCGTCCTGAGCCGGTCCGGCCGCGTTGCCCCGGCGTCGTTGATGCCCGGCAGATACATCGGGCTGTCCTCGCGTACCGTGATTTCCCAGGTTTCAAGATCTGCCCGGCCGACCACCATCTGCACCGGAACGCGCTGCAACGCTGCCGCGTCGAACGGCTTGCCGAAGTGGCGCTCGAAGCCGCCTACACCCAGCCACCAGTCCTTCTTTTGATCGAGCACCGTGACGTTGCCCGGCGCGCCGATGGACGCGGCCCATAGACGCTCGGGATGGACATAGGCAAAGCGGTTGACGTACTGTCCGCCCCCCGAGTAGCCGAACAGCGCGAATTTGTCGAAACGCTTGCCGTAGCGCTCACCGACTTCGCTCACCATGTCCAGCAGCACCTTGTCGTAACGGATATCACCTTCGATCAGGCGCTTGAAGCCGTTGCGATCGCCATCGCCGCGCACGCCCACCGGAAAGAGCGGGCACAGGACGATGCAACGGTTCCAGCGGCCAAATGGAGCGAACGCATCGCGGTATTGCGTGAATTGCCGCCCCGTGCCGTGCATCACGACCACCAGCTCGACATCGTTGTCGGGCAACAGGACTTCGCGTGGCACATACAACGCGTACGGAAAGCGAGGATCGTGACGGCTGGCATAGACGGTAGTCGAATCCAGGTCGTACAGCGCCTCTGCTTTCTCATGACCGGAACTGGACGGCTTCTGGGCAATATCGAACATCTGTCAATTCTCCAAAACGGACTCAAACATGCCGCGGGCGCGTGGCCCGATGCAAGGCGCGCGGGCAACGGTCATTCACGCCGCTTCGTGCAGCGGCTCGTGGTGCAAGCTGTAACGGGTGAAGATCCGATTGAGTGCCGGCATCGGCGCGACGTCCATCTCGCCGTCCCCCGGATGCATGACGATCATCGCGACCGTCGCCGTCATCGTGTGACGCGTGCCCATGCGTGGCGGACGGCATACCGAGTACGGCGTGCCAAACTTATCGAACAAGGCTGCCTTGACCGCGTTGCGATCCACCTTCGGTGCTGCGTTCAGCAATTGACGCACGCGCCAGTCACGGTAATAGCTATCCGGCGAGTTCTCACAGCCCGTGTCACGCAGCTTGGTGCGGGCGACCGGACTCACCCAATGGTTCGCATGCACGATCAACTGATCGTCACCGGGATAAATCGGGAAAGCCTCATCCGGGGCACACTCGAAATCAATGCCGAAGCCCTCGGCCATGCCGAGCATGACGTTGTTCGAACATGATTTCGGCGTCGTGGCGATCACGCGCAGCGCGTTGGAGAACACCGGCTCTTCGAGCACGCGTCGGCGCAACAGCGAAAGCGGCACGCCGAGCTGGGTAAAGTCGCGGTCGGATTCGAGATAGTTCGCTGTGATCGACACGCCCGCGGCATTCAGCCCGCTGCGCGCCAAACCGCCTGCCTCGACGAAAGTCAGAAAGTCGGGGCCGTCGTCGTTGCGCACACGCAAGACCACACCGGTATCGACGCAATCGGCCTTCCAATCCCAGTTCTGCGCGTGGATCAACTGCCCGGTCGCCGAACGAGACGGCAGCACCAGCACGCCCGTGCAGCCATCTTCGTCCTCGGCGTCGGCCGGCATCGTCTTTTCCACACGCGCTTTCGCCAGCACCTCGGTACGGGCGTTAATCATCACGATGTCCTCGTAAGACACCTCGGCGCCGACGGCAATGCCCCGCATTTCTTCCAGATAGGCCGGCTGAAACTCACCGATAGCCTGTTCGAGCGAGCGGATCAGCGCCATCTGCGACGCTTCGCTGTAACCGATGTTGCGCAGCGTCTGCCCGTATCGGGAGGCGCTCAGGCGCACGCGCTCGGCGACCGCGCGGCCGTGTTGCACCCCGCGGTCATACGGTTTGCCGGACACACTGACAAAGGGAAATTGCTGGATTTGCGACATATTTGGATTCCTCACGCTGGAAAGCACCGAGCCAGTCAAACGCGTCGAAGCTAGCGAACGGCCTGACTGCGGGCACGCCCCGCCCGGTCACGCTACGCGTTGGCGCTGCTGGCATCGGCTCGACTTGATGAACCGATTCTCGGGCGAGAGAAATAAAATAAAAAGCGTTATTTTCTTGTCGCAAAGGAAAGATTTTTTTTCGTATCATGCGATCATGCAACGCACGGCAGCACTGGGAAAAGGCGCCGTTTACGCGCTTCCCGACAGCCTTTCAGGAGGTTTTGCATGAGTGAAATTCGTATGCTCCGGACGTTTCTGGCGATCGAGAAACACGGAACAATGGCAGCCGCAGCCGATCGCATGGCGCTCACGCACGCAGCGGTCGGTGCGCAGATGCGTACGCTGGAACGCGTGTGCCAGCGCCAGTTGTTCGACCGCAGCGGGCGGAGCATCCAGTTGAACGATGCCGGCCGCTCGATCATCGAGCAGGCGCGCACGGTGGTCGCCGCCTACGACTCGCTGCTGCGCGGCGTGGCCGACCAGCGCAGCTTCGAAGGTTCGATCACGATCGGCTCGACCGTTTCGTCGATGGGCTTTCTCGCGGCAAACGTGATCCGCCTGAAGGTGTCTTACCCTGGCCTGAACGTGCGCCTCACGCATGGCAGCACCCCGGACCTGGAGCGTCAGGTGCGTGCGGGAGAGATCGACGCGGCGGTGATCATCAGCGAGCCCAGGGCGACCACTCTGCCCGAATTATGGGAACGCCTGTACGACGAACCCCTTGTGCTGCTGGCCAATCCGGCGATTGCACCGGCCGACGTGCCGGTGGCCTCACTGCTCAAGCGCTTCCCGTTCATTGGCTTCGAAGCGACATCGCTCACCGGCGCACATGTCACCAGCCTGCTGCGCCGCTTGCACGTGGAGGTCAACCTGGTGCTGGAAATGAACTCGATTGCCGCGATTGCCGATCTGGTGCGGCAAAACGTAGGGGTCTCGATTGTGCCGCGCCTGCGGCATGCCGCGTGGGACGACGATCCGCTGTTGTACGTGAAGCCGATTCCTGGCACCACGTGGCGCCGGCATATTGGCTGGTACGAGTTTGGCCGGCAGCCGCTGGCAACCGCAATCGTCAAGAATCAGTTGCTGTCAGCGCTGGCGGCCTGACGATCCCTTAATATCAAAACAGATGCAAACGGGCGGCGTCCGTTGCGAACGCCGCCCGTCTTCACGGCCCGTGCTTCAAGGAGCCGGCCGGATACGCTTCAGTTCCGTCTCACTTGCGCTTCAATTGCGAGAGGTCTCGCACGGCGCCGCGGTCGGCGGAAGTCGCCAGCGCCGCATAGGCCTGCAACGCTTGCGACACCACGCGTTCACGATTCACCGGCATCCAGGCCTTGTCGCCACGTGCCTCCATGGCTTCGCGACGGCGTGCCAGTTCCTCGTCCGACACCACCAGGTGCATCTTGCGATTCGGAATGTCGATCTCGATCACATCGCCCTCTTCCACCAGACCGATCGTGCCGCCTTCGGCTGCTTCCGGCGACGCATGCCCGATCACCAGCCCTGACGAACCGCCGGAGAAGCGGCCATCGGTAAACAACGCGCAGTTCTTACCCAGGCCCTTGGATTTCAGATACGACGTGGGGTAAAGCATTTCCTGCATGCCGGGGCCGCCCTTGGGGCCTTCGTAACGGATCACGACCACGTCGCCCGCTACGACCTTGTCGCCCAGAATGGCTTCGACGGCGTCGTCCTGGCTCTCGAAGACGCGCGCGCGCCCGGAGAAGACCCATTGCGATTCGTCGACGCCCGCGGTCTTGACGATACAGCCCTTCTCCGCGAGGTTGCCGTAGAGCACGGCGAGACCGCCGTCTTTCGAATATGCGTTCTCCTTGCTGCGGATACAGCCGGTCTTGCGGTCGGTATCCAGCGCAGTGAAGGTGGCTTCCTGGCTGAACGCGACCGTGGTCGGAATGCCGCCCGGCGCCGCGCGGAAAAGTTTCTGCGCTTCTTCACCCGCGTCGCCTGCGACGTCCCACCTGGCGATCGCATTGCCCAGCGTGCCGCTATGCACGTTGCCACACGACAGGTCCAGCAGATCCGCGCGGGCCAGTTCGCCAAGAATGCCGGGAATGCCGCCGGCACGATGCACGTCTTCGATATGGAACTTGTCGGTGGCGGGCGCCACTTTGCACAGGCACGGCACCTTGCGCGAGATGCGATCGATGTCGGACATCGTGAAATCGACGCCGCCTTCCTGCGCGGCGGCCAGCAGGTGCAGCACGGTATTGGTCGAACCACCCATGGCGACGTCGAGCGCCATCGCGTTCTCGAACGCCTGCTTGCTGGCGATGCTGCGCGGCAGGACCGACGCGTCTTCTTCCTGATAGTAGCGGCCGCACAGGTCCACCACGAGACGGCCGGCCTGTTCGAACAGGCCCTTACGCCATGCATGCGTGGCGACGATCGTGCCGTTGCCGGGCAGCGCCAGGCCGATCGCTTCGGTCAGGCAGTTCATCGAGTTTGCCGTGAACATACCCGAGCACGAACCGCACGTCGGGCAGGCGCTGCGCTCGATTTCCGCCACTTCGGCGTCGCTGACCCTGGAGTCGCCTGCCTTGATCATCGCGTCGATCAGGTCGATCTTGGCGATCACCTGGCCGTCCGTCGGCGATTTGACCTTGCCCGCTTCCATCGGACCGCCGGAAACGAACACGACGGGGATGTTCAGGCGCATGGCGGCCATCAGCATGCCCGGGGTGATCTTGTCGCAATTGGAAATGCAGACCATGGCGTCGGCGCAGTGCGCGTTGACCATGTACTCCACCGAGTCGGCGATCAGCTCGCGCGACGGCAGCGAATAGAGCATGCCGCCGTGGCCCATGGCGATACCGTCGTCCACCGCGATGGTGTTGAATTCCTTGGCCACACCGCCCGCCGCTTCGATTTCCTTCGCGACCAGCGCACCCAGATCGCGCAAATGCACATGGCCCGGCACGAACTGGGTGAACGAGTTCACCACCGCGATAATCGGCTTGCCGAAATCGTCGTCTTTCATTCCGGTAGCGCGCCACAGGGCGCGGGCGCCGGCCATGTTGCGGCCATGAGTCGATGTGCGTGAGCGATAGTGCGGCATGATCTGTCTCGAACGTTTAGCGGGAAAATTGTTGTCTGGAAGCGGCCCTCGCGGGCGCGACGAATTATAGCAACGTCGCCCTGTCAAACCTCCACCAGGCAGGCCAACCGCCTGGCCAAACGGCCTATGCCATCCGGCGCAGGCGACGTGGGCGCGCGCGTGGCGTAAAATACGCGCTTTCTTCGAAAAACTCCGCCAACATGACGCTCGCCTCCACTCAAGAGATCATTGCCGAACTGAAAGCAGGCCGGATGGTGATCCTCGTCGACGAAGAAGATCGCGAAAACGAGGGCGACCTCGTGATCGCCGCCGAATTCGTCACACCGGAAGCGATCAACTTCATGGCCCGCTATGGCCGCGGCCTGATCTGCCTGACGCTCACGCAGGAACGCTGCAAGCTGCTGAACCTGCCGCTGATGACCTATCGCAACGGCACGCAGTACGGCACGGCGTTCACCGTCAGCATCGAAGCCGCTGAAGGCGTCACCACGGGCATTTCGGCAGCCGACCGCGCCCGCACCATCGCCACGGCGGTCGCGGCGGACGCCAAAGCCGAGCACATCGTGCAGCCGGGCCACGTGTTCCCGATCATGGCGCAGCCTGGCGGCGTGCTGGTGCGCGCAGGCCACACCGAGGCCGGCTGCGACTTCACCGCGCTGGCAGGCCTCACGCCGGCCGCGGTGATCTGCGAAGTCATCAAGGACGACGGCACGATGGCGCGCCTGCCGGACCTGATGGAATTCGCCAAAGAGCACGATCTGAAAATCGGCACCATCGCGGATCTGATTCATTACCGCAGCCAGACCGAATCGATCGTCGAGCGCATTTGCGAGCGCACCATGCAAACCGCGCACGGCGCGTTTCGCGCGGTCATGTATCTCGACCAGCCGAGCAACCAGCCGCACATCGCGCTGGTCCGCGGCACGCCGAACCCGGAGCAGGACACGCCGGTGCGCGTGCACGAGCCGCTTTCAATGCTGGATCTGCTCGAAGTCGGCAAGTCGACGCACTCATGGACGCTGGATGCGGCCATGAAAGAGATCGCCCAGCGCGACCTCGGTGTGATCGTGCTGCTGAACTGCGGCGATTCGAAGGATCATCTGGTCGACGTTTTCAAGGCGTTCGACTCGAAAGAGAAGGCCGAGGCGCTCAAACGCCGGCCGGTCGACTTCAAGACCTACGGCATCGGCGCGCAGATCCTGCGTGAGCTGGGTGTCGGCAAGATGCAGGTGTTGTCGAACCCCCGTAAGCTGGGCAGCATGTCGGGCTACGGCCTCGAAGTCACTGGCTTCGTCCCCATGCCGGGCAGCGCCGCACAGGCTCCGCAACAAGGCTGATCCGACCATTCACGCGCTTAAGCGCCCACTCAAAACACTACGGAATTCACATGGAAATCGGACAATACCAACCGAATCTCGACGGCGACGGACTGCGTATCGGCATCGTCCAGGCGCGTTTTAACGAACCCGTCTGCAACGGTCTCGCAGATTCGTGCATCGAAGAGCTCGAACGCCTCGGCGTGACCGGCGAAGACGTGCTGCTGGTCACCGTGCCGGGCGCGCTGGAAATCCCGCTGGCGCTGCAAAAGCTCGCCGAAAGCGCGCAATTCGACGCACTGATCGCGCTGGGCGCGGTGATTCGCGGCGAGACGTACCACTTCGAACTGGTGTCGAACGAAAGCGGCGCGGGCATCACGCGTATCGGCCTCGACTTCGGCATTCCGGTCGCGAACGCCGTGCTGACCACGGAAAACGACGAGCAAGCCGTCGCGCGTATGACCGAGAAGGGTCGTGACGCAGCACGCGTGGCCGTCGAAATGGCGAACCTCGCCGTCGCGCTCGAACAACTCGGCGGTGACGACGAGGAAGAAGACGAAGAAGAGGAAGAAGCATGAAGAGCGCACGCCGACGCTCCCGCGAACTGGCCACGCAGGGGCTTTACCAGTGGCTGCTGTCGGGTTC
The DNA here is from genome assembly GCF_046027825.1 of Paraburkholderia sediminicola. Taxonomy (GTDB): domain Bacteria; phylum Pseudomonadota; class Gammaproteobacteria; order Burkholderiales; family Burkholderiaceae; genus Paraburkholderia; species Paraburkholderia sediminicola_D. The sequence continues at coordinate 16,276 of NZ_JAQQDU010000086.1, read as the reverse complement.
GCCCGGCGGTGAAATCGACGCGCAGCTGCGCGGCGCGCAAGGTTTCGACAAGGCCGACCACGAACATCTGGACGCCATCCTGCACGGCGTGATCCGCGATTCGGAAGCACTTTCCGCGGACATCGCACCGTGCCTCGACCGCCCGATCGAGCAGCTTTCGCCGGTCGAACGCGCCGTGCTGCTGGTCGCCGCGTTCGAGTTGAAGAATCACGTCGATATCCCCTATCGCGTGGTCATCAACGAAGCGGTCGAACTCGCCAAGACGTTTGGCGGCGCGGACGGCTACAAGTACGTGAACGGTGTGCTGGACAAGCTGTCGGCACAACTGCGCGCTGCTGAAACGCAGGCAGCTCGCAAACATTGAGCGTTTGGGGGGCGTAACCTGGTCATGCGCTTTGCGATAAACGTTGACCTGGCGGGCGCCGGCCTGTGAAGTGCGGTGCCACCGGAACGCCGACCGCTGGTTCCGGTGACGGCTGGTTCCGGTGACGGCTGGTTTCGGTGGCCAACGGATCGCCAGCCGGTTGTACGCCTGGCTACATGCGCTAACCCCATACTGCTGATCGCTTGCAAGGACAGCGCTGCGCGCATGAACCTATACGCGCAGCGCTGTCCCGCTTTTGCTTCTGAACTGGATTTGATCGTATGAACTCCGTGACCGAACCCTTGGTGCGGCTTGCTGCCCGCGTCGACGCCATCCAGCCTTTTTATGTGATGGAACTGGCCAAGGAAGCCGCGCTGCTCGAGCGCGACGGGCGCGACATCATTCACATGGGAATCGGCGAACCCGATTTCACCGCCCCCGAGCCGGTCATCGAAGCGGCCGCGAGCGCCCTGCGCCGCGGCGTCACGCAATACACCAATGCGCTCGGCCTGCACGCGTTGCGCGAGGCGATCTCGGCGCATTACGCCGAGGCCTACGGCGTGAACGTCGATCCGGCGCGGATCGTCGTCACCGCAGGCGCGTCTGCCGCGCTGCTGCTGGCTTGCGCGGCGCTGGTCGATCGCGACGATGAAGTGCTGATGCCGGACCCGTGCTACCCGTGCAACCGTCATTTCGTGATCGCGGCTGAAGGCAAGCCGGTGATGGTACCGAGCGGGCCGGCCGAACGCTTTCAGTTGACCGCCGCCGACGTCGAGCGCCTGTGGAACGAGCGCACGCGCGGGGTGCTGCTGGCATCGCCATCGAACCCGACCGGCACGTCGATCGAACCGGCTGAACTCGAGCGCATCGTCAAATCTGTACGGGCGCGTGGCGGCTTTACGATCGTCGACGAGATCTACCAGGGCCTGAGCTACGATGCCAAGCCTGTCTCGGCGCTCTCGTTCGGTGACGACGTCATCACAGTCAATAGCTTCTCGAAGTACTTCAATATGACCGGCTGGCGTTTGGGCTGGCTGGTGGTGCCGCCCGGCATGGTCGGCGCCTTCGAAAAGCTCGCGCAGAACCTGTTTATCTGCGCGTCGGCGCTCGCGCAGCATGCAGCGCTGGCCTGCTTCGAACCGGAAACGATCGCCATCTATGAAGCGCGCCGCCTTGAATTCAAGCGCCGCCGCGACTTCATTGCGCCGGCGCTCGAATCGCTGGGCTTCTCGGTGCCCGTGATGCCTGACGGCGCGTTCTATGTGTACGCCGATTGCCGCACGGTCGCGCATCAGGCGGCCGGAGACAGCGCGGCGCTGACCAAAGCGATGCTGCACGAAGCGGGCGTGGTGCTGGTGCCGGGTATGGACTTCGGCACGCACGCGCCGAAGGACTACATCCGGCTATCGTATGCCACCGCCCTGCCGAAGCTGGAAGAAGCGGTGGACCGGCTGGCGAAGCTCTTCGGAAGGCATTGACCGAACAGGCATAAGCGGCTGTGACTTGAGCCCCCAAACGGCCCGGCGTGGCGGATTGCAATGCCCGTTACGCAGACCTCACAGCCGCGCAGGCCACCGCAAGTGCCAGCCACATAAGCAAAAAGGACACCCCGGGGTGTCCTTTTTTGTACCTGCCGCTCTCACGCCAGGCGAACTGAGTTACATCAACCTCAAGCGCCCAGCTCCGAGGCCGATGCCACATGCTTGGTGGCATTGGAACTGGCGTCGTCCTGATCGGACACCGGCGTCTTCACCGGCGCTGCCGCGCTCAGCGGATGACCGCCGTCCAGCGTCATCTGCACGCGCTTGCCGTTAGTCGACGCAGCCGGCGCCGTATTCGACGCCGTCGTCAGAACCGGCGCCTGCGGTGCATTGATCGGCACCTTGCGGCCACGCGCCACATCGCGCAGACGGCCACGCTCGGCCATCACCTTGGCGCCGTAGCCGCCGTCGTCCTGCGAGGTCGAGCCGACATAGAGACGCAAACCGCCCGGCAGCGAACCGCCGCGCGCGATGCAATCCTTCAGCACCAGCGCACCCACCTTGATGTTCGCCACCGGTTCGAGCGCAGCGCTCTGGCCACCGAAATACTGGAATTTGTCCGAGTGAACCTTGGACATGACCTGCATCAGGCCCTGTGCGCCCACACCGCTCTCGGCGTACGGGTTGAAGCCCGACTCAATTGCCATCACGGACAGCAGGAGAAGCGGGTCGAGACCAACTTCGCGCCCGGTGTCGAACGCTGCCTTCACGAGCTCGCTAACGGGCTCCTGAGCGACGCGATAGCGCCGCGCCAGGTACGACGAGACCAGATCCTGCTCGCGGGCCGAGACCAGCACACGATCGTCACGCGCGTCGGCCGAGACGCGCTGCGCCGGGATCAGCCGCGCCAGTGCGGACACGCTCTGCATGGTGCGCGGGTCGAGGCCGTTCAGCGCCGCCACGCCCATACCGGATGTGCCGGTGCCGTCGAAGGCACCGTCGTAGCTGGTATTGCTGACGGTGGCGGGGTTGTTCGCACCGCCAGCGGCGTCGCTACTGGTCGAATTCGCGGACAGCGCCTCGTCAGAGGAGGACGCGCCAGGCGGCCCGAAAGCCGGCAGCGGGTTGCCCTGCAGCAGACGGGCGGGACCGGCCTGCACAGCGGCGGAAATGACAGGCATCAGCTTGGCGGCAAGGGTGCCGCGCAAAGCTGGCATCAGCCACAGCGTGACTGCCAGCACAACAGCGATACCGCCGACGATGCTGAACAGGTGATGACTCATTCGCGTCCCGCGACGCAACGCACCACGCACAACTTGCGCGATACGCTCATCGGGACGCCACGATAACCAGGCGTTCATTCAGATCTCCCATGTTGCATGATCCGCGAACTCCGCCAGTTGAACAGGCGGTAACACACGTTCGCAGAGTCAAGACATCGCGCGCTCTGTCTGGTTAGGGCAGCAGCGACGTCGGGAAAACGGCATATACCGTTTGTGGGGAGCCATCTTGAAAAGAGGCCCGCGGCATGCCAAAAAACATGCAAGCGGAGGCTCCCACGCGAAAAACCAGCGTCAACAGGCGCTGGCAAGAACTTCAGTAAGACCGTCAGATACCGTGCAGGGGGTCGGTAAGCGGTGACGCGTTGCGTCTGAAGGGACCGGGGGCGGTGGTAAAAAGGTTCACGCCCTGCAACCAATGTGGACGGATTCTATGCAGGGTTTTATAGATCGTCAACACTATAAATAAGCAAATCTATAACTAATTGTAATAATGAACAGTGTTCAGTCCGCCGAAAACCGCGCGGCGCGCGCTTCTTGAGCTATCTCAATTACGCCTTCCAAAGTTGGCCGTTGGACCAATCTACGTGCGCCCGCCAACACAGGTAAAATCGACAATTGTTTTGGCCCCGCGAAACCCCGCGGCGCCCTTCCTTTTTGCCGCTTGCGCGGCTCTCTACCGCACCAGATGAAATACAAAGACCTGCGCGATTTCGTCGGCCGTCTCGAAACGATCGGTGAACTGCGCCGCATCTCGCAAAACGTCTCGCCCGTCCTGGAAATGACCGAACTATGCGACCGCGTGCTGCGCGCGGGCGGTCCGGCGTTATTGTTTGAGAGCCAGCAGCAGCACGCGTTTCCGGTGCTCGGTAACCTGTTCGGCACACCGCGCCGCGTCGCGCTCGGCATGGGGATCGACGCACAACCAGGTGAAGGCGATGGCGCCGCGCTGGAGTCGCTGCGCGACGTCGGCCGCCTGCTCTCCGCTTTGAAGGAACCGGAGCCGCCCAAGGGGCTCAAGGACGCAGGAAAACTGTTCTCGCTCGCGAAGGCGGTTTGGGACATGGCGCCCAAAACGGTGAGCGCCCCACCCTGCCAGGAAATCGTCTGGGAGGGCAACGATGTCGACCTCGGAAAGCTGCCGATTCAGACCTGCTGGCCGGGCGATGCGGGCCCGCTGATCACATGGGGTCTGACCGTCACAAAAGGCCCGAATAAGAGCCGACAAAATTTAGGCATATATCGCCAGCAACTGATCGGGCGTAACAAACTCATCATGCGATGGCTCGCCCATCGCGGCGGCGCACTCGATTTCCGCGAGTTCGCGCTGCAGAATCCGGGCAAACCGTACCCCGTGGCCGTAGTGCTGGGCGCCGACCCGGCGACCATCCTCGGTGCAGTCACGCCGGTCCCCGATACGCTCTCCGAATACCAGTTCGCCGGACTGCTGCGCGGCGGCCGCACCGAACTCGCGAAGTGCATCACGCCGGGCGTGGACGGCTTGCAGGTGCCCGCGCGCGCGGAGATCGTTCTGGAAGGCTTCATCTATCCGCAGGAAGGCACGCCCTCGCCCGCCCCCGCAGGTGCGCCGCCACGTCCGGCCAAGGGCGCGTCGGCGGCTTACGAACATGCGCTGGAAGGTCCCTATGGCGACCACACCGGCTATTACAACGAGCAGGAGTGGTTTCCCGTCTTCACGGTCGAGCGCATCACGATGCGGCGCGACGCGATCTATCACTCCACCTACACCGGCAAACCGCCCGATGAGCCGGCCGTGCTCGGCGTCGCGCTCAACGAAGTGTTCGTGCCGCTGTTGCAGAAGCAGTTCACCGAGATCACCGATTTCTATCTGCCGCCCGAAGGATGCAGCTACCGGATGGCGATCGTGCAGATGAAGAAGAGCTACCCCGGTCACGCCAAGCGCGTGATGTTCGGCGTGTGGAGCTTCCTGCGGCAATTTATGTATACGAAGTTCATCGTCGTGGTTGACGAGGACGTGAATATCCGCGACTGGAAAGAAGTGATCTGGGCCATCACCACGCGTATCGATCCTGCGCGTGACACGGTGCTGGTCGATCGCACGCCGATCGACTATCTGGATTTCGCCTCGCCGGTGGCCGGTCTCGGATCGAAGATGGGACTCGACGCGACCAACAAATGGCCCGGCGAAACCGATCGCGAATGGGGCCGCCCAATCGAGATGGACAAGGCGGTCAAACAGCGCATCGACACCTTGTGGAATGAGTTGGGACTGTAAAAACAGCCCTCGAATCACGCCCTGGAATTTTTAGGATTCTGTCGGCATCGAAGCGATCCCGTTACCTGCCGGATCTCTCGCGCGCGAACAAGTCTGAATAACAAAACTGATGGAGCGGTTGCGCGGATGCATGCCTTTTCAATGATGTCGGATGGATTTTTTCTGTCGCTGTCGTTGTGCCTGGATATCGGTCTCGTCAACGTCGCGATGATTTCGCTGACGCTGTCGCACGGCTTCAAACCGGGCTTCTGGTTGGGGCTCGGTTCCTGTATCGGCGATCTGATTTACGCGGCGCTCGCGCTCGCGGGAATGGCTGCGTTGCTGCAGTTCGAATCGGTGCGCTGGGTCGTGTGGATCGGCGGTGCGGCCATCCTGCTGTTTCTCACGTGGAAGATGGCGCGTGAAGCGCTGTTCCCCGCATCGGCGCCGGCCGTTGCCGGAGAAGCGGACGCCAAAGCCCCGCATCTTTCTCCGTTGCGCGGTTTCTTGCGCGGCGTACTGCTGGCGATGTCGTCGCCTTCAGCGATTCTGTGGTTCGCCGCCGTCGGCGGCGCGCTAATCGCGAAAGCCGGCGCCACCAGTGTGACGACGGCGCCGGTGTTCCTCGGCGGCTTCTTCCTGGGTGGCTTGTGCTGGACGATCTTTATCTGCGGACTCGGCAGCCACGGACGCAAACGCGCCGGCACCGGCTTGCTGCGCGCGTGTCACGTGTTGTCGGCACTGCTGTTCGCGTACTTCTCGTACAGCGTGATCGTGAACGGGTATCACGATCTGATCGTGCAGACCGCTCAGGTGGCAAGCTAGAAAAAACGGCTCGCGCTGGCGAGCCGTCTTCGATCTATTTCAATGCGCACAGCGCGGCGTAAAAGCGATCAAGCAACGCCAAGCAACGCCAAGCAACGATCAAGCACCCTATCAGGCGAGATACTGCGCCAGCTTCGCCAGATCGACGTTGCCGCCACTCACCACCACACCTACGCGCTTACCCTTCACCGGCACGATGCCGTTGAGCACGGCAGCCGCGGCGAGGCAACCCGTCGGCTCGACCACGATCTTCATACGTTGCGCAAAGAAGCGCATGGTCTCGATCAACTGCTCGTCGCTAACCGTTTCGATTTGCGCGACCAGTTTCTGGATGATGGCGAACGTGTAGTCGCCGAGATGCGTGGAAGCAGCGCCGTCGGCAATCGTTCGCGGCGTATCGATATGCACGATCTCGCCGCGCGCGAGCGATTGCTGGCCGTCGTTACCGGCTTCGGGCTCGATGCCGATCACGGTGCACGCCGGGCTCAATGCCGCCGCCGACAATGCGCTGCCGCCAATCAGCCCACCGCCGCCTAGGCAAACGAACAGCATGTCGAGCGGGCCGGTTTCTTCGATCAACTCCTTCACCGCCGTGCCCTGCCCCGCGACCACGTGCGGATGGTCGTACGGCGGAATCAGCGTCATGCCGCGCTCTTCAGCGAGCCGCCGGCCGATCTCTTCGCGATTCTCGGTGTAGCGGTCGTAGCTGATCACTTCACCGCCATAGCCCTTGGTCGCCGCGACTTTGGCGGCGGGCGCATCGTGCGGCATGATGATCGTCGCGTGAATCCCTGCAAGGCGCGCCGATAGCGCGATCGCTTGCGCGTGGTTACCCGACGAGTACGTCAGCACACCCGCTTTGCGCTGCTCCGCGTTGAAGTGCGAAATCGCGTTGTAGGCGCCGCGAAACTTGAAGGCGCCCATGCGCTGAAAATTTTCGCACTTGAAGAACACCGACGCGCCCGTGCGCTCGTTGAACGTGCTCGAGGTCAGAACAGGGGTACGGTGGGCGACGCCTTCAAGACGCGCAGCGGCGTCGAGTACGTCGTCGAAAGTGGGAGCGGGAAGCGCTTGCATCGGCGAAACTCTCCAGAGCGGTGGCGAAATAGCCATTCTCCCAGCTTCGCCTGTGCTTTGGTATGCCGCAGTAAAAACACAAACGGCGTAACCCGGCGATCAAGCCGGCGTTACGCCGTCGACACGTCCCGTGTGTTTCTTGCGATTAGCGGCGATAGTAGCCGTGACCGTAGTAACCGCCGTGATAACCGCGGTAATAGCCGTGGTGATAATAAGGACGGCCATAGCCACCGTAATACCCGCCCACCACGACTGCCGGCGGCGCGTAATAGCCCGGTGCATACACCACCGGCGGAGGCGGCGGCGCGTAATAGACCGGCGGCGGCGCGGCATAAACCGGGTACGCCGGTGCGACTGGAATGCCAATACCGATACCGACGGAGACATGCGCTTCTGCAGCAGTAGCGAACCCCACGCCGAGTGCGGCGGCAACGACAAACGGAACGATCTTTTTCACTTTTATTCTCCTGGCGCGGCCCACTAAGGTCGCCGACTTCGCATGCGTTGCATGCTATGAAATCAATGTATCGAAAAAGACCGCGCCGAGATGTTCGCATTTGTTGCAAATTGCAATTGGCGGCAATGGGTGGGAATTTGCGTCGGCGGCTCGCCATTCGGACATGCTGCGCAACCGGCTGAGAACTAAGGGTTTGCTAGCAGTCGAGCGGCGGCGAATCTGCTGCTTTGCGGGTCTTGCGGCTTCGGGCCCTCACTTGTCAGTAATCTTTGATTACAAATTAGCTTCAATCCTGACGGCTCAAATAAAAAATGCCCGGCGCAATCGCGCCGGGCATCTCTTACTCGTGAGCAGACGGTGTTTTCAGCCTACCTTCACATAGGCGAATTCTCGGGACACGTTGGGCGGGACATACGCGCCGCTGATACACACGCGTGGCGTCAGACGCTTCTTCTGATCCCACCAGCGACGGCGCTGCGAGTGCGTCAGGAACCGCAAGTGCTTTCGGTAAGAAAATATATTCATCGTTACCTCCCGAATCTGACTGCGAGACGAAAAACCCGGAACAGCGACTGCCAAACCAACCCAAGAAGAAATTGTGAGCAGTTTTCGGACCCGCGGGGCGCGCGCGACCGGATGACTGACCGGAGGCGCCATATCGCGCGCGCACTGATCAGAGGAATGCCGGCGCGAGGACACGCCACTGCCAGACGGATGCGCGATACTTCTGCTTTCTCGTTCAAGTATCCGTCTGGAGCAGGCAACCATGTCCCAGCCCTCTCTGCCGCGCCTCGGCTTCATCGGTGCGGGCCGGCTCGCGCGCTGTCTCGCGCTGAGCTTTTCACGCGCCGGCTATCCCGTCACGGCGGTGGCGAGCCGCACGGCAGCCTCGGCCAGCCGGCTCGCCAGTCAAATCGAGTATTGCGCGGCATTCGACGATCCACAACAGGTCGTCGACGCCGCCGACATCGTCTTTTTAGCCGTTCCCGACGACAGTATCGGTACGTCAGCGCACACTCTGCGGTTCGCGGCAGACGCGGCAAGCGGCCCACACGGCAAAGCGCTCGTGCATTGCAGCGGCGCCTCGCCGGTCGAATTGCTGGCCCCGGCACGCGACCAGGGCGCCTCGATCGGCGGCTTTCACCCACTGTACCTCTTTAGCGGCGATCTCGCCGATCTCGACCGGATCGCCGGTTGCTCGGTGACGATCGAGGCCGACGGCGCGCTCAAAGACGCGCTGACGGCGCTGGCCGTCGCCCTGCGCTGCCATCCGCTGTCGATTCCGGCGGGCGGCCGCATGCTGTACCACGCCGCTGCCCATTACGCCGCCAGCTTCGCGCTGTGCAGCCTCGCCGAGTGCGTCGCCCTATGGCGCACGTTGGGTTTCGCCGAAGACGACGCGCTGCGCGCGCTGCTGCCCATGCTCTCCGGGACCATCGAAACCGCCCGCGACAAAGGTCTGCCCAACGCGCTCGCCGGCCCCGTGTCACGTGGCGATACGGGCGTTGTGGAAAAGCAGTTGGCGTTGCTGGAAGGCCTTGGCGGCGACCACGCCGCGTTGTACGGTTTGCTGTCGCGGCGCGCGGTCGGACTGGCCGAACGCCGCGCCAAACCACCCGCTGCGATCGAGGCGATTGCCGAGGCGGTGGAAGAATCGCTCAACCGATCGCTGAATCAGGCCGCAGCAGGTGCAAGCGTCAAGTAAGCCGTGATAATGTGACGTCCGGCGCCGCGCGCAATCCGCCAGCGCCGCGCTTCGGGACCAACAGACGAGAACGCACAATGATCAAGGTCAGCATCCTTTATCCGTACCGGGAAAACGGCCACTTCGACGTGGACTATTACTGCGTCACGCACATGCCGCTCGCGGCGAAGCTGTTCGGGCCGTCGCTGAAAGGCTGGTCGGTCGACGTCGGCATCAACGCCGGGCCGCCGGGAACGCCGCCGCCGTATGTCGCCGCAGGTCACTTCCTGTTCGAGAGCGCGGACGACTTCTACAAGGTCTTCAAGCCGGCTTCGGAGCAGTTGGTTGCCGACATCCCGAACTACACCGACGGCGGCAACGGCACGATTCTGATCAGCGAAATCAAGATTTCCGTGTGACATCCCGTGGCCGGGTTCGGCCTGGCCGGCATGCCGTTCGCCGACTAGACTGACTCGAGCATCTGGAAATTGATCCACCGCGTCCCCATTTGTGACGCGTCATGCGCCCTCCCGCGGGAACGGCGCTGGCAATCCAAATAAACCCGCCGGCGCACCGATCGGTCCGTGCCGGCACCCGCGGCCGGTCGACGGCCGCCATCCGAAGGATAAGGACACGAGATGTTTGGCGATATCGCCCGCTTTCTACTCAATACCGTCTTTACGCTGTTCGGCGCCGCGTTGCTGCTGCGCGCATGGCTGCAGGTCGTGCGTTTGCCGCCGTACAACCCCGTCTCGAACGCCGTGCTGCAAGCCACCAACTGGATCGTCCTGCCGTTGCGGCACATCCTGCACAGCACGCGCAACATCGACTGGGCGAGTCTTGTCGGCGCCCTGATTGCGGCCATCATTTATGTGGTGCTGATGGTGGTGCTCACAGGCGCCGATCCGCTCACGCTCGTGCCGACCCTGCTGATTGTCGCCGTGCTGACGGTCATCAAGTGGGCGCTGAATCTGATCATCTGGATGACGATCCTGATGGCGCTGCTGTCGTGGCTCAATCCGCGCTCGGCAGCCATGCCGATTCTGTACCAGCTGACTGCGCCGTTTCTGAATCCGCTGCGCCGCGTGGTGCCGCAACTCGGCGGCATCGACCTCTCGCCGATTCTGCTGTTCGTGATCGTGCAGGTGCTGCTGATGGTGGTGACGCGTGCGGCTGTTCAGTTGACCTACTTCGTGATCTGAACGGCGCTGCGCGCGCCTTTTGGCAAGGGCGGTGGCAGCGCGATTTGCGCTAACCGCCCCTTCCCGAGTAGAATCATGCGCTCTGCGGGCGTCGTATAATGGTAATACCCTAGCTTCCCAAGCTAGAGCCGTGGGTTCGATTCCCATCGCCCGCTCCAGATTCTTTTCAGCCCGCCTGACGATTGATCAGGCGGCTTTGCGAAAGGATCTGAATCTGCCGTATTTCCCGCTAGCCAAACTCTCCCAGCCTGTCATCCGAGAAGTCGCCACGACGACGCTTTGAGCCCGCGCGGTGCCAACACGCCATGTGCGCGAGCCGCCACTAGTTCTTCGCAGCCTTCTCAACCGCCTTGACCAGCGAGTCATTCACCGCGAAGTCTTCAAAGCGCGGCACACCGGCATCAGCAGCTTGCGCGACGCTCATTCAGCACATGGCCGAGACGAAGCCCATCAGCAGAAACTTTTGCAATTCTCAGCACCAGTGATTTGCTTCCCATACCAGACGCGCTGATGCAGCGGTGTGATACCGCCCGAGAATATAGCGAATCCCGCCCTGACATTCTTCAACGGCGTTACCGAACGATTTTTCGCCATTCGGATTCAATTCATATTGAGGCCGCAACAACTGATAAAGCCCGCGTGCGGACGACTTCCCAGTACGCACGTCCACCACGCCGCTCGACTCCTGCGCCATGAGCCACAATAAATCGTTGAATTGCGTGAGCGGAACGCCTTCAATGCCCATGGCTTTGCGAAGTGCATTCTGGGAGGTAGTCGGAACCGCAGTTGGATCGATAGCGACCCAATCCGTTTTGGCGGCTTTTGCCTGGCGATGATTGTGTGCGTGTTTGCCCATAGTGGATTTTCGTTTTGATAATCGTTGCAACGGGATGGCTTACAGCGCGATTAAATCATACGAATGGCAATCACGGTTATGAGAATGTAATCTTGGTGGCGGTTTCAGGCCCCCTCCAGGCCTGCCACCGTCTGGACGCACCCTTTTCGGGTGTGCTACCTTACGCGCACTCGTAATGCCCGCTCCACCTTCCTGCTGAGCCGTCAGCAGAACCCCGCACGAGCCGCCTCCCATGAAGGCGGCTTTTTTGTAGTGGCAGCGGCCATGCATGGCGATTCGAGCGAACCGCGCCTGCGAACTACGGCCCGTGCCGCGCAAGCGCAAACGGCGCCTCGCAGCACGCCATGCAAGCCGCCACGCCCTCACCCTTGTAGCCGTATCGACAATGATCCACGACCCAAACGACGCCGGCCTGCCGGACGAACTTCCGCCGGTTTCCAACGATGCCGAAGACCAATCGGCCGATACCGGCCCCGACGCCCCGCAAGAAGAAGCCTTGCATCGACGCCGCATCCGTAGCTTTGTCACGCGTGCGGGTCGCGTATCGACCGGCCAGCGCCGCGCGATGGACGAACTCGGTCCGCGTTTCGTCGTGCCGTTCACCCCGCAGCAACCCGACTGGAATAGCGTGTTCGGCCGTACCGCGCCGCGTGTGCTGGAAATCGGCTTCGGGATGGGTGCGACCACCGCCGAGATCGCCTCGCACCGCCCCGATGACGACTTCCTCGGCGTCGAGGTGCACGAGCCGGGCGTAGGCGCGCTGTTGAAGCTGATGGGCGAGCAGGAGCTATCGAACATCCGCATCATTCAGCACGACGCGGTTGAAGTCCTCGAACAGATGATCGCGCCAGACAGCCTCGACGGCGTTCACATCTTCTTTCCGGACCCTTGGCACAAGGCGCGCCACCACAAGCGCCGCCTGATCCAGCCGAAGTTCGTCGCGTTGCTGGTTTCGCGTCTGAAGCCGGGCGCCTATCTGCATTGCGCGACCGACTGGCAGAACTACGCCGAGCAGATGCTTGAAGTGCTAGGTGCCGATCCCGCGCTGGACAATACCGCCGACGGCTACGCACCGCGTCCCGAATATCGTCCTGTGACGAAGTTCGAGCGCCGTGGGCTACGGCTCGGGCATGGGGTGTGGGATCTGGTGTTCAGGAAGCGCGTCGCGACGTAAAACTGCGCTGCAACTCGCTCGCCATAAGACAAAGGTCCGCAAACGCGGACCTTTTTTCATGATTCGGACGACAAGCGCAGACTCAGTCCGTCCAGCTCAACGCACCGCTATAACCCACCAGCAGGATCAACAGACCGAACCCAATCCGGTACCACGCGAACACGGTGAAATCGTGCGCGGAGATATAGCGCAGCAGCCAGCGCACGCAGGCGAAGGCGCTGATAAAGGCTGCCACGAAGCCAAGCGCGAAACTGCTCAGCGCGTCGACAGACAGTAAATGCCAGTCTTTATAGAGCTCGTAAGCCGTCGCGCCGAAAATGATCGGAATCGCGAGGAAGAAGGAAAACTCCGTAGCGACACGCCGTTCGAGGCCAACCAGCATCCCGCCGATGATCGTCGAACCCGAGCGCGACATGCCCGGTATCAGCGCGAAACATTGAGCAAGGCCGACTTTCAAGGCATCCAGCGGGCTCAAGTCGTCAACGTGCTGAACGCGCGCCGTCGCGTCGCCTCGCGCGCGCTGGCGCGCTTCCGCCCACAGGATCACCACCCCACCCGCCACCAGCGCGAACGCGACTGGCACCGGCGAAAACAGGGCCGCCTTGATAGCCTTTTCGAACAGCAAGCCGAGCACGACCGCCGGAATGGTCGCGATGATCACGTTCAGCGTAAAACGCCTTGCGTCGGGCCGGCTGGGCAAGCCGACCACCACACTGCCAATGCGGCGGCGAAACTCCCAGCACACGGCCAGAATCGCGCCGAGCTGGATCACGACATCAAAGGTTTTCGCGTGGTCATCCGTGAAATTGAGCAGGCTGCCCGCGACGATCAAATGGCCGGTGCTCGACACCGGCAAGAACTCCGTCAACCCTTCGACGACGCCCAGAATCAGCGCCTTGCAAGCCATTAGCCAGTCCATCCGTGACCCTCATCGCTGTAGTTATTCGAAACGAACAGGGTCAGCACGGTGCGCGCGCGGCCCAGCCGGCCGCGCGCGTCGTCATTTCTCGACGATTTGTACGCGTATGCCGTTTGTAAGGATTGTGATTGTACCGGGTTCATAATTCACGCCGGCAAATTGCAACTGTTCGGGCTTGAAGGTGTAGATCGGATAGTTGGTCAGCAACTGCGTGGCGAGCACGGCCGCCGCGGCGTTGATCTGCTGCGTGTAAGCCTGCGCCTGGCCGCTTACGCTGACGTTGTCGACGTTCGGCGACTTCAACACGACCGACTTGCTGGCGGCGTCGTAGGCCAGTTCGCTCGACAGGGTGAATACACCGTCGACTGGTTGCTGCATGAACGGGCTCACGAGCCGCGCATCGAGCTTCACCGAGACGCGGTTCGCGTCCGGCAGGAAGCCGACCACCGGATTGGTCAGCGCGACCTCGAACACTTGCGAAACCGTGCGCAGATATGGGAATTTACGCTGCACCGCCTCCTGCACCTGCTGCTGCGAGAACGTGTAGTGCGAAGGAATGAACGGAAAAGTGGACGTCGCGCAGGCCGCCAGCGACACGGTGATGCCTAGCGCGGTAGTGCCTGTCAGCGCGGCAAGCAGGAAGCGGCGCCGGGTCGGCGCTGCGGGTCGAGTCATGCGAAATCTCCTGTGGAAGCCTTGTCGAACATGCGGTTACGTTGGGCTGTTTGCCCGGGTGGATGACGTGGCGGAATCGTTCATGCGCGCTATTGGCGCACCGCCGGTTGCGGTTGGGTCTGCGTTTCAAGCTCGGTGAGCCACGCGAGCGCTTCGCCGCGGCTTGAGCCGCACATTTCCGCCTGCGGTTGCAGACCGGAGCAGCACGCCGGCCGCTCTGGCTGGCCGAAGATCGCGCAGCGCAGATCGTCGCCAAGTTGCACGCAGCGCACGCCCGCCGGCTTGCCATCCGGCATACCGGGGATCGGACTCGAAATCGACGGCGCGATACAGCACGCGCCGCAATCGGGGCGGCACGCATGACCGGCCACATTGAACGGGGACTCGCGCTTCACAACGCGGTTCGGCACATCACTCACGACATTTTTCCTGAACTCGAAAACAGACAACGCAACACCAGACCCGCATTGTGCCATCGCATCCCGTGCGACCTTTTTACACAATCCGGCAGCGGGTCGCTCACGTAAACTTGACGCATACGAAAGGCCACGCTCAAGAGGCGTCTGCGCTGTTCGATCCGGTCCCGAGAATCCGCCGGCTCGTGCCTCTTCAATGGTGGCTGTCAAACCCGAGCGCCCCATGACCACCGCCAACACGCTATTCCGCCCCGACCTGCTCGCCAAGTACAACGCAAACGGTCCACGGTATACGTCCTATCCAACCGCCCTGCAGTTCCGCGACGCGTTCGATCCCGCCGACTATTTGCGCGCCGCCGCCGATCCTGGCGCTTACGCCACCGATCTCTCGCTGTACTTCCACATCCCGTTTTGCGACACCGCGTGCTTCTACTGCGGTTGCAACAAGGTCGGCACGAAAAACCGCGCGCACGCGCGTCCCTATGTCGAGCGCCTGAAGCGCGAAATGGCCCTGCAGGCGGCGTGTTTCGACACGCGGCGCCCCGTGTCGCAATTGCATTGGGGCGGCGGCACGCCCACGTTCCTGTCGCACGATGAAATGGCGGAACTGATGGCCGCAGCGCGCGAACACTTCACGTTGCTGCCCGACATCGACGGCGAATATTCCATCGAAGTCGATCCGCGCGAAGCCTCGCCCGAGACCATTGCGCATCTGCGCACGCTCGGCTTCAACCGGCTCAGTCTCGGTGTGCAGGATTTCGATCCGTTAGTGCAGCGGGCGATCAATCGCATTCAGCCGCTCGATATGACCGTGTCGGTGATGCAAGCCGCACGTAGCACAGGGTTCCACTCGATCGGCCTCGATCTGATTTACGGGCTGCCGCATCAAACGGTCGATAGCTTCAGCCGCACGCTCGACACGATGATCGAGCTCGCGCCCGATCGTCTTTCGGTGTTCGCGTATGCGCATATGCCGCAGCTCTTCAAGATGCAACGGCAGATGGACGAGGCCACGCTGCCCTCGCCTGCCGTGCGCCTCGCGATAATGCAACGGGTGGTCGAGCGGCTCACGGGCGCGGGGTATGTCTACATCGGCATGGATCACTTCGCGTTGCCCACCGACGAACTCGCGCGCGCGCAAGCACAGCGCACGTTGCATCGGAACTTCCAGGGGTACAGCACGCGGGCGGAATGCGATCTGATCGGCTTCGGCGCGTCGTCGATCGGCAAAATCGGCGACGTGTACGCGCAGAACATCAAGGACCTGCCCGGCTATGCCGCTGCAATCGATGCGGGCAAGCTCGCGATCACACGCGGCGTGCGCCTCACCGCGGATGACCGTCTGCGTCGCGATGTGATCACGCAATTGATGTGCAATCTGGAACTGCGCTTCGATGAATTCGAAGCCGCATACGGCATCCGCTTTGCCAATACCTTCGAGCCGGAACTGGAGCGCTTGCGCGACTTCGAGCAGGACGGGCTGGTGTCGGTGAGTGGCCGCAAGCTCGAAGTGCAGATGGCCGGGCGCATGCTCGTGCGTAACATCGCGATGGTGTTCGACCGCTATCTCGGCCAGCAGACGCTTGAACGTTTTTCACGCACGGTTTGATGGCTGAGCAGGAGAAGAAGG